>JAQGMR010000068.1 GCA_028292265.1 Herminiimonas sp. | reverse complement strand
CCGTCACCGGCGATCCGATGTTCGTCAACCAGGCTTCCGACTGGCATCTCAAAGCGGGCAGCCCGGCCATGAACATGGGCGCCGCAGCATCCATCACCGGTTTCGACGGTGTTGCAATTGATGTCTCTCATGACAGAGTTGGCGTGGTCCGCACTGCGCCTTGGGACCTCGGCATCTACAACTACTAATCGCATTGCACCGGCCCGGCGTTCGCCGGGCCACGACCTCCTCAAGTCTCTGTTTGTAGAACCTGGCCCCCCTCTCGCAGTACGAGAAGGGGCCGGCTTCCAGCCCGCTTTGTCCGCTCCCTGCACAACCCTGCCTTCCGAGAAAAAATCGGTAGAGAAGGTGGTGCGACACAGCGGAGCAGGCGAAAAACTCTCAGACTCACCCAAGCTTCTCGACGTCGCGTAGCACCGTATTCATCAAGGATCGACCGCCCATTCAGGTCCGGACCATGGCTGAGCGACTCTGCCAAGCATTGATTACGAAATAACCAGCCCTATTTGATATACGAAAGAATCGACGCTTTCACATAGCGTGAGCCTTGTTTCGCAAGCGCCAATGGGGACATGCTCGCCCAGTGCTCTGTAAGCAAACGCCAATGGCCCTTTGCGAGCGCGCGATGACGTCGGGTCATGCCAGATTTCGAGGACAATCGATCTTCATGTCCTGTGTAATACCGCCTTGCCGTGAGTGAATTCACCATGGCGCCAGAATAATCTTTCACGATCCGCAGGTAGCAAAGGCTCTCGTAGCCCGGCATATCCTCGTCATAGAGATATCTAACAAATACCTCCCTTTTGATAACCGGGAGCGCCTCGCCATCCGTTCCTTTTATAAGCAAGGTATTCAGGTCGCGTGTCTCTGCTCGATTGATGCTCAACGCATATGGCTCGTGTTCACCGACCGATCCGAAAAATTGCAACGGCAGCGTCCCGCTGTCATGCAGGATACGGAATACTTCGGATGCGCATTCCTCAATGAGCTCGTCATCGGAGTCCAGAAAGACGATCCAGTCCCCATGTGATGCCAGCGCACCGGTATTTTTGGCCGCGCACACTCCTCTGTTTATCGTGTGCGCAATCACCTGAAAGCTTATAAGCGGGTTTCGCGCATAGTCGGAGGGAAAACTTCTTGCAATGGCGAGCGAGTCGTCCTCCGAGCCGTCGTCCACAAGCACTACCTCGATCGGAACCTGCCCATTCGCGAAAGTAACAGCCGAAAGAACCGCGCGCCGCAGTGACCACGCCCTGTTGTAAATGGGGATTACGATTGAGAAGAACGGTGCGTTCATTTGATTGGCTCACATGGGGCCAGAGAATGATTCATTCGATTCCACTGCTATAAACGCCGAGATTCCTTGGCGAGGTTGAAACTGCGCCGTTCATGTCGCGAGAGACATCAATCGCAATGCCGTCATAGTCGGCGAACGATATTGCCGCCCCCTTGTTCATGGCCGGACTGCCCGGCTTAAGATGCCAGTCCGACGCCTGGTTCACAAACATCGGATCGCCGGTGACAGGTTGTGCCTGGGAAGGGGTCCCACTGCAACCGGTGAAGTTGTTGAAGTTGACGGTAAGCGCGCCGGTATAAGTGCCGGTCAACGCGGCGGCGCCTTTGCAGACAAGGATATTGTTCTGCAGGGTCGGATTTTTGGTCGGTGCCTGGAAGCCGGCGTTGTGCCCACCCGGCAGCATTGCAACACCGCCGCCAATGACGACGTTGTTGAAGAAGGCACTGTTGGAGGCTCCTGCAAATATCAGCCCGTACATTGAGCCGCCGCTTTCGTTGATCACCACATTGTTGTAGGCCACCGAGTTGTAGGCTTCGATCTTGGCGGACTGATCAAAAAAGCAGGTGTCGCAGGAGTAGCCGCCCATGTAGATGGCATAGCCGCCCTTGAAGGTGTTGTGCACAACATTGTTGTAGATCTGTGCGCTGCGCACACCACCCTTGGCAAGGATGGACACGCCAGCGATGTCCTGGCCGGTCACCACGTTATTGCGGATGATCGAATTCTTGCTGTTAAAAATTTCGAGCGCATTGCCAGATTCGGAGTTCTGAATGATGGTGAAGTCCTGGTTGGATTTCACGCCTTCGGAACGGGCCGGGCCACCGTCGACCTTGATGCCGTCCGCCACAAAACCGACATTCCCGGTGGTCGGATTGGACGGGCTGGCGTCGACAGAATTCCAGGCACGGATTGCCACATTGGTGGAGGTGTAGATGCCGCACTCAACATTGCGCGCCGACGTGGAAAAGCGGATGTCCTTGACCGTGATATAGCTGGCACTGATGCTGAAGCCGGGATTGCAACCGGAGGTGGACCCGAGAATTGCCTGCCACTTGTTCTGGGCACGGAAGGTGATCGGTTTGGCGGCAGTGCCGGAGTGGGTGAAGTTGATCGAGCCTTCTTCGTAGGTGCCATCAAGCAGAACGGCGGTATCGCCGGCGACCAGCGTGTTGGCGGCCTTCTGGATGGTACGCCACGGGGCTGACTGGCTGCCCGCACTGGCATCATTGCCACTGGTCGACACGTAGTAGGTTGGACCGGTTGACGCGGTGGTCGGTGGTGCGGAACTCAACGATGAGGTGTCCGCCAAAGCGGCAACGACAGGCGCGGGGCTGTCAGCGAGAACCTGGTCAGTCGGGAAGGCCGCATCGCCGGATGCGGCCACAAGCGCAAGGAATAAAAAGGCAGCCGTGCCTTTAAGCACCACATCACTAAACGCAGGGCCGGCCTTTTTAGTCATAATTTTTACCAAGCTGCTGCGGCCTGATCACCCGCGACCAGGCCACTATTGTTCAAGACAGGAGCAACCTGAATTCACGGCTTCATGTTGCGCGCCAATTCGATAGCCTGTTTGGGAATACGCCGTTCGGTCAAGAGCCGCTGCGCGAGCATACGGCCCATTCGAATGCCCGGACTCTCAATCAGATGGAATGCGAAATAAGGCAGCAACACTAACCCCGACAGGAAAACACCCCATTGCAAAATGACAGGCTGTCGGTCGAGATAGTGGAAGGCGAAACCTATGAGCGGAGAGTGAACGAGGTATATACCGTAGGAGTACTTTGCCACTGACTTTCCAGCCCGTCGCAAAAGCTGGCTCTGCAGTTCGCGGCACCGCGGAATCAACAATCCGAGACCGAGGCAGGCCGGCCATGCAACCATGGTTCCCTTCACCCCGTTCGCAACAGCCCAGGGATAGACCACCGCAGTCACACCGACATACAGAAAAAGTACCCAGGGAGAGAACCTGCGCGGCGACTGCCACAACGCAAACGCCAGAACACCCGGAAGGAAGCATGGAAAGTATCGAATAATTTCATAGTTCCAGCCCAGGCGCCAAAACACTGCTACCAGCCCAATAGCCGCCAGCCAGAGCGTGAGCAGGCAGTATGCCGACAAGGGGCCACTACGCCGGACCAGCATGTAAAGTGCTGGCAAGAAGAGGTACATCTGGAACTCATACGGCAAGCTCCACAATACCAGGGGCGTCGATTGGTGCCCGGTGAAGTTTTGTATCAGCAGAAGATTGCTGATGACGGCCCACCAGTTTGGCACCACCCCTGATTGGGCCCATGCGATCGCCGAAACCACCAAAACCGCCAAGATGCTCAGTGGATAAATACGAAATGCTCGCCGTAGCAGGAACGGCATTGTTCCGGGAAATGCACCGGCTTTTGCTGCGTCACGGTCCAGCGAAAGCATCAAGACCAGACAGGTGTGCACGAAAAAAATCACGACGCCAAATGTGCCCAGCGACTGCGTATGGTAATCACCGTGCCCTACAAGCGCTGCTGTAACAGGCAGATGGCTCACCACGACAAAACTCACCGCCGAAGAGCGGAGCACATCCAGATTTGCCGAGTCGGACTGCATGGAAACCTCTCGATGATTTGCTGCGGAATAAGCAATGCGGTGCGACGAACTAGCCGTACGCGGGGTGCGATTTCTACTGGTGGACTGGGCAGGCATCTTCGGACACGACTGCTTACCGGAATTTCACCCGCTAGTCCAAACTGGCATTCCATTCCTTATCGCCAGGCGAACTAAGGACGGTCTGCTTTATCCTTCGGATAGCCTTCAGGGAGTAAAGCGCGCTACGTGATTTCATGCCCGACCTCTGCTGCGCCTCTTCCCGTTCCAGTTCCCTGATTTTTTCCTGCATCGCTGATATGGCACCGAAGGCAAGCCTGTGCCCGACCGTCGCCAATCCCACGGCCGGATGCTTCAATACACTTAGCCGGGAACGGTAGATCACCCGGTTTCCCTGTTCCTGAACGCGCCCACCGAGCATGTTCTTGAATTCGTTATTCCCTGCCATGAAGTTGAACCGCCTACTGCCACGAACGATCGCCTCGCGCGTCGCGTAATAAGCGCAAACCAACCCAAGCCCAAAGTTGTTGTAGCGCGGATCATGTGCGATTATTCGGCCGGTGCAGGTGTCCCCGATCTTGAGACCAACGGTTCCTCCACAAACCTGACCTTCAATTGTGGCCACGCCAACAACTCCATAGGCTCTGGTCAATGCGAGCAACGCCTGAACCTCCGCTTCACTTCGCCTATATGCATTTCCCGTGTCAGCCATGCGGACCCTGTTCAAATCGATAATTCGACGAATGTGTGCTTCGCTGGCCGTCGCGCCATCATAAAAATTCAGCTCGAACGAGGGGAACGACTCCTTGATTTTCCGTTCATTGCGCCTGATATTCTTGCGGGTATTCTTTCCAAGGCTGGTTAAATAGTCGTCCGCCAATTGAGGCAGATCCGCGATGACATCGCCCGGGCAACCGGATTTCTGGAACGGAAACTGCAGCCGGAAATCGCCAGAACCGGTGCCAAAATTCAGGGCCCGAAGAAAGATCATTTCGACCTCCGGGTAGCGGGCAAATATAGCCGTAGCAAAGCGGCTTGCGTCTTCCCCGCTTAAGCGCATTCCTTCATTGAGTACTCGAACGGTATTCCCCTTCCTGCAGTACAGAAAAATCGAGACGATTTCGCCACCGTTCCGGGCCACGTAGGCGCATGTATCGGGCGCAAGCCTGTTATAGATCCTGAGATAGACCAGCGAGGAAGACAGATTCCCATAGAGCCGGTCCAGTTCCGCTCCCACAAAAAGGGGAATCTCGCCCTCATAAATCGAGATGGGGCCTGACTCGTCTGTGTCGGAGCAACGTGGCTCCTCACGTCGCGTCATGTTGATCCCGTCGATTCCTTCCAGCCTGATGTCTGCTCTACTCATGATTTTCCCCTGTCCAATGTGGGTGGCGCGAGCGATCGGGGCCGCACCATGACGGATAAAAGTTCGTGCAGAGTAAAGTGCGTGCTGAGACCCTTGGGGCAATTTTCCCTGGAGGCGGCAGGATGATGGGAACTCAGGCACTCGGCCCGTCTTCCCGCAAGCCTTTGACTGGCCTGTTCCTGGTTCTGGAAGGGACTATTGAATTTAGTATTGCTCGCATCCATGCGGGCTCTATTCCGGCACTCCAAAGCACGCGTTTCACGCCGTGGCGGAGCGAGAATTCAATATCGCCGCGTAGCCGGCCGATTGCTGTTGCATACGCCTGAATCTCGAACACGGTGTCATGTTCCGTCGCAAAATTTTCTTTGTGTTGATCTCCGCCCGGAGTCAGATCCAGCTCACTAACCCCGTCCTGCGCAAGCGAACATCCCAACATGCAAAATAGAACCTGCCCCGGCGAGGACCGTTCCAGATCGCTCGCATGGGTACTTATGCAAGTGTGCAGACTCTGCTTATGGACGAGGCCGATATGCGACGCCGCCAGGCGACCCCCTACTCTGAGGACCGTGGCATGCATCAGTCCCCGTTTGTGCAACTCAATAAACAATGGCCGCTTCAACGGATCATTGGTAAAGGGCGTATCGGCAACGTGGTATCGCTCACCCAGTCGACGTTCATACTGCTCACAGATCTCTCCGAAGATGGATTGAAACTCGCCGTTGTCGACGATGCGGTCGAAGCGGATCTCACCCAGCTTTTTAAGATGATTTATTTTTCTGCTTCTTCTGCGTAGCCGCTTCTCATTGCTGACGGGATCGATCTTCATCAGCGGCCGGGAATGTTCTCGCAGACGAAAATAGAAGTTATTTGTGCTGTGGCTTCTCATCCATCCTACCGGGGCATTTGCTGGCAAGTATCTGAGATGCAGTTTTGCTCCCGGAAACTGGCTGCGAACCTTTGCCATGGCGCTTTGTATAAATCGATGAAGCCCATCTGGCTTCTCCAGCCAGCATTGATATTCCGCCTGCTTCTCGCCGGCCGCAACCAGCGCCCTCCCATTTTCGGCAAGCGCCAAGGTCATCAATCCCGCAAGTTCGCCGTTCTCTTCCTTCATATAAATGACCACAGGAAGATATCGATTTTGATATAGCTGATACCAGGGCAATACGAAGTCCGGCCCCTGGTATACGGTCGCCCATGGGCAACTAGCTACCAGTACCTTCCATTGGTTCAAAAAGCATTCTGACTGTAGACGACCCAGTGCACTCATGCCGACTTCTATGTGTAGCGCCATCGTCGAACCTTCTCCATGTGAGTGTCTGATTTTCCTTCGACATGTCATGCCGATGTTGATCCGGGACGACCCAATGGAAGTTTGAACGGGCCCCGCCTCGATTCTTTCGCTGACCGGCTATCCACTGCGAGACTCCGTGGCTAAACGGCACCGCATCAATACCTGCTGATCTGCCCACACCACACAGCGAAATCCACACTCGAACTGATGGTCTATTCTGTAGTCGCGACAGCTCAAGCAGAAGGTTGGTCTCCCGAACGCCTGCAACGATTCGGTGCCCCCGCATGGACGCGTATCCGCGGTTGGTAACGGCAAGAGCGCCTGTCAATCTTCCGTCCCAGTGGCAGCTGCGGCGCATGCGCGACCTCATCAATCATTTCCAGGTACTTTTGGATAACCGATTTCTCGTCAAACTGGACCTCAACCTTTCGCCGTCCTGCCAACCCCATTGCGGAACGATGTTCCGAGGAAGTACTAATCATCTCGACCATTTTTTCCGCGAGGTCTTCGGCGTTCCGCACGCGACAAAGCAATCCGTTAACGTGATCATCAACGACGTCGCGGCAACCGACTGCATCGCTTGCGATGATCGGGCGAGCCATGGCGGCCGCCTCAAGCAGGGAATGCGGTACCCCTTCGCGGTAGGAAGGCAGCACCACACAGTCTGCGTTCCTCACCGCCGGTCGAACATCATCGGTGCGGCCCAGATACTGAACAAAGCCCGCGCTTTGCCACCCCTGAATTCGAGCGAGCGGGACGGCGTTCGGATTCTTTTCGTCGATGGAGCCGAGCAATTGGAAATCGACTTTGTCCCCTGGCAGCCGGTCACGCACAATTCTGGCTGCTCCTGCATATTCCTCGATCCCCTTGTCTCTGAGCATCCGCGACACAAGAAGAAACCGGAAGGCCCGGCCCTGTAAAGATGGTGCCGGAGTTGGTCGGTAGTACTCGAGGTCCACTCCGGAACCCGCAACACGATCGGTGATTGTTGAGGGAACAATCTTTTCCCGAACGAAGCAATCCTGATCATCCGCGTTCTGGAAAAATACCCGGCGTGAGCGTCGCAGCGAGAATCGGTAGAGCGCGCGCACCATATGCGTTACAGCCGTACGGTTGATGAACGTCGTTCCAAGTCCGGCGATATTGTTGATGACGGGGATACCCAGTACATGCGCCGCGATCGATCCATATACGTTCGGCTTGACCGTGTACCCGAGGTAGACCTGCGGCCTTTCGGCGCGGAACACCTGCAAATAATTGAGAAGCAGGCGCAGGTCATGAGCGGGGTTCGTACCGTTATTGTCCATCGGTACCTTAACGAAACGGCAGCCCATTTGCATGACACGACCGACATAGTCGTCGGCCGGGGCCGCAACGACGACCTCATAGCCGTGGTCCCGCAACGACCTGATTAAACCTGCGCGGAAGTTGCACACGTTCCAGGCGGTATTAATGGACATCAGTACTTTCGGATTCATCGGGCTCCCTGGTCTCTGGTCTCTGGTCTCTGGTCTGTGGTCTCTGGTTTCAGGCCTCTAGTCTCTGGCCACTGTCCTCTGTCTCTGGCCTCTGTTTCTCGCCTCTGGTCTTGCGCCTCTCAACTCGCCGTAGCGGACTTGCGGACATTAGATGGCGTGCGCTCTGACCGTCGCTGTCTCCGGGTATCCAAACGGGGCCGCTGTACTGGCGCTCACGGCCTGGCTCTCGAGCCAGGACTGGAACATCAACACGTCCCACAGGTGGTACCCCCACTCGCGCTTTCCCGAAAGATGTTCCGACCACTTGATACGGATTGACTCGGGTCTGAAGAAACCCTCTCTGCGCAGGCGCGATTCATCGAGAAGGGCTTCGGCCCAATCGCGGAGGCCGGTCCGCAACCACCGGCCGACGGGGACACCGAATCCCATTTTTGGACGCTCGACAAGAGTTCGGGGGACGTACCGGTAAAGCACCTGCCGAAGAGCCCATTTCGTCTCGCCATCGCGCAGCTTGAGCGACTGCGGCAAGCGCCATGCAAACTCGATGACCCGATGATCAAGAAGCGGCACCCGGGTCTCAAGTGAATTACCCATTGCGGCGCGGTCAACCTTCACCAGAATATCGTCCGGCAGATAGGTCAACAGGTCCATCGCCATCATGCGTTCGATATCGTTGAGGCCGTGGGTCTCCAACGCGTTCCCGGCCAACAAGGTCGGTGGCTCTTCGCCGTGAATGACCAGCGACGCCGGGTCGTCCCAGTGAGAGATCAGACCGAGATAGAGGGCATCGTTTGACCGGCTCGCCAGCACTGTGGCCCCCTTGTGAACCTTGTCGCCCAGGTTGGCGAAACGCATTGCGGACGGAAGGCATCGACCCAAGGCATGCGCGACCCGGTTCCAGGATCCGGTTGGAACGCTGGTCAACGCGTTCGCGGCCGCTTTCCTCAGGCCGAGCGGGGCTCTGCTCATCGTCCGCCACAGCCTTGCGCTCAAGAGATAGCGGTTATACCCACAGAAAAGCTCGTCGCCGCCGTCACCGGAAAGCGCAACCGTCACATGCTCCCTTGCCAGCCGTGACACCAGGAAAGTCGGTATTTGTGAAGAGTCTGAAAACGGCTCGTCGTAAAGTGCCGGCAACTCGGGAATGACGGCCATGGCCTGTGCAGCGCTCACATACAGTTCAGTGTGGTCGGTCCCCAGATGCGTTGCGACCGCCTTGGCATGCTCCGCTTCGTTGTGATCGGCCTCGTGAAAACCTATTGAAAAAGTTTTCACTTTGCGCTGTGATTGCGCCTGCATCAACGCCACCACGGTCGAGGAATCAATGCCTCCCGAAAGGAAGGCCCCGAGCGGAACATCGGAAGTCATCTGGCGGCGAACCGCGTCCTTCAGAAGCAGATGGAGCGCATCCACTGCATCATTGTCCGTTCCTGTAAACCGGGTTTGAACGCCATCTTCGGCTTGACGCAAGCCGGACCAGTATTGCTGAACAATCGGCTCACGCCGTGCAAGCGACACCACCAACACGCAACCCGCGGGTAGCTTTGAAACCCCTTCATAGATCGAGTAAGGCGCCGGAATATAGTTGTGCCGCATCTGCAAGCTTATTGCCGCGCGGCTAACGCGGTTTTCAAAGGAGGGATGCGCCTGCAAAGCCTTCAGTTCCGAGCCGAAAATGAACGCAGCATTCTCTCCGACTCCCTGCCATCCGTAGTACAGCGGTTTTTCGCCGACCCGGTCGCGAGCCAGGCTCAGCTCTTTTGCCTGCCTGTCCCAAACCGCAAAGGCAAACATGCCGAGGGCGCGCTCTGTCGTTTGACGGATGCCCCATGCATCGAACCCGGCAAGCAAGGTTTCGGTATCCGAGTGACCGCGCCAGCGCGTCGCCAAGCCGCCCGCAACAAGGGCGTCACGAAGGTCCGTGTGGTTATAGATTTCGCCGTTGAACACGATGACATAGCGGCCCGATGGCGAATGCATTGGCTGGTGCCCGGCGGGCGACAGGTCGAGGATGGACAAACGGCGATGAGAAAGGCCGATCTCTCGTTCGGCGTCGCACCACACGCCGCTGTCATCCGGCCCGCGATGTGAAATAGCATCTCCCATGCCCTGCAGCACCGCCTTGCGCGCCGCCTCACCGTGGCCGGGATTGCCTCCGAAAAAGCCGCTTATACCGCACATGATTTCCGCCTTCCTGGACGTGTTGGTAAACCATTTCGAGTTTTTCACGCACGCGCTGCATGGTGAATTGCTGTTCGATTCTCGCGATGGCCCTGACTGCAAGAGTTCGGCGACTCTCCGCGGTTTGCGCCACAAACGTCGCGAGCGCCGTCGCCAGCGCGCTGGAATCCTCCTTGGGCACGACGATTCCGGTATCGCCGACCAGCAGCGCCGCATCACCGACATCCGTCACCACGCAAGGAATACCAAGTGCCATCGCTTCGCCCACCACGTTTGGAAAGCCTTCGTTGCGGGACGACAGACAGAAAACGTCCATTGCGGTCATGCAAACAGTGACGTCAGACCGCTGACCAAGCAGCGCGAAACGGTCCGCGAAGCCTGTGGCATTGATCCATCCTGCAAGCTCTGCATTGTCGGCGTCGACCCCATCGCCCATCATGAGGAAGCGCACATTGGGATGTGCCGCGGCCAGTTCTCCAGCGGCGCGTACGAAGTTAAGGTGATCCTTGTCAGCGTCGAAGCGTCCCGAGATCCCGATCAGGACATGCTCATTCTCGCAACCGCACTGCGCGCGCATGGCGCGCCTGTCTCCCGGGCTTAGGCTAACGGCGGCCGTCTCGAATCCGTTGTGAATAACGACCATGCGCCTGGCATCGTATCCGGCCAACACATGTGCGCTTCGCGAAGCTTCCGCAACGCAGACGATGGTGTGCGGAATAAAAGATGACAGGAGCGCGCCGATGCGCCGCAATATGCGCAGAGCGTGCGATCCGGCTGGCAAGCCGGTGGTTCGAATTCCCCAGATTACATTCCAGATGCCTGCCATTCGGGCGGCCAGGCCGCCAAGAATGTCAGCGTGATACATCCAGGTTTGAACAATGTCCGGACGCGTTTTGCGCAACAGAATGACCAGGCGAAAAAAAGCTGACAACGGCGAACGTTTGAAGTTGAGCGACACCACATCAATCCCGGCATCGCGAAAGCTGGCATGCATGCTGCCCCCTTCTGTCAGCGACACGACGGAATGGGTATATTCACCGCCGCCAGAATTTGTGATCAGCCGGTACAACGCCGTTTCGGCGCCGCCGGCCCCAAGCCCTGTAATAATGTGCACTATCCGCGGCATCAAAGTCCTCGCATTCAGTTCACAACAAGGCCGGCAAAGTCCCCCATGCAGCGGGATTGCATTCCATACCGATCCCGAAGCCGGTTGTAATGGGAAACCAGCGTCTCAACGACCGCAAGATTCGCGTCAAGATTGACGCCAAAATTATGCGGGTGCCACCAGAGGTGGTAGCAACCTCCCGTTCGCGCCGCCACGGTCATGCTTCGCTTGATTCGCTCTAACCGGATTGACTCGAACGCAGCCAGGCGTGGCGACCATGGACGCAGAAATGCGCTGGCCGTAACCTCGACCATACGATTGCAAGCAGTTGGCCGCGCGACCCCCGGGCCGGATAACGGGAGCCAGGCATCCAGGAACCGAACCCCTCGGCCGGCCAACCCTCCAGGTACGACGTCGCCCGTTTGATATATCCAGTTCTGCGGATTTCCGCGATAGACATGGAACCCGTTCTGCGGCAGCAACGCTACGTATTCGGCGCGCAGTTGATTGCGTGGGAAAACAATACTTTTGTACTGTGCACCTAACGCCGACGCGGCCTTCCGCGCGCAGGCAAGATCGGCGCTGAATTGCTCAGGGGTCGTTCCCTGTTCCCCGCAATAGAAATGGCTATAGGTATGGCTTGCCAACTCCTGTCCGGGCGTAGCCAGGATCTGCTCAACAAGGGGCCGTGCAAAGAACAGGGTTGGATGCTCCCGCGCCGCCGCATCATGGTTATACGTTGAAAGCCCCGGCCTGGAATAGGTCGGCATAGGCTCTGGCCGGATCTTGCGCCATTCGGCGTGATCCCGACACATCACCATGCCGACTGTTGCCCATGTCGCCCGAATGGCATTCTTGCGAAAAAGCGCCAGCATGCGAGGAATGGCGCTCCATTCGCCTTCGACGTTGCGGCGGTAGCTCGGGAGCGAGCGGAAGGCAGCGACGCCCCAGAACATTTCGAAATCAAGGGATATAACGAAACTTGGTGTATCGGCCGCCTTTGCATAATTGATCGGCTGTACAGCCTGGTCCCTCCCGGACCGTTCGCAATGCAATCTGAAAGCTTTCGGCATTTCCGTTTCCATATTGTTTGCCATGGTGCGGTGCTTGATCGACGGCGCGCCGTTCAGAATGGAATGGGAGACAGACATTTCGACTCGATGTCACGGCGCACATGATTGACGGACTAGCGGCCACGCAACGCTTCAATAGATCGGTGTAGCGTAAGTGTGCCGATGAAAACCACCTGTCTGCCGGCGTTGACCGAAGACGTATGTCAAACGTGCGAGCTTGTCTGGCTGTGGCCGACTGCCTCGCGTGGCGTCATTGCGGCAGGGTCACCTGCACCCTTTACCCCTGCGTGCCGAAACAACTGATCCCAGCGAGCGAGCACCGCTGCGAAACTGTATCGGCTACTTACTTCTTCACGCGCGCGTTGGCCCAAACTGCTTCGTAACGGCGCGTTCTCCATCAGTTCTTTCAGTGCCGCTACAAGCGCATCCTGGTCATCCAGCGCTATCAGGCGTCCTGCTTCGCCACCGCGCATGATTTCCCTTGGGCCGCTGGGACAATCGAATGCCACGCAGGGAAGCCCTATCCCCATTGCTTCGAGCAAGGCATTCGGAAAACCTTCGTGCCGGGAAACCAACACAAATGCATCCGCCTCGGCCATAACCTGCCACGGGTCGCTCGTTGCGCCCTTCAGCAGTACACGGTTTTCGAGTCCCGCCTTGCGAACTTTCCTTTCAAGGGCTGCCCGCTCCTCTCCATCACCGTATATATGCAGATCCCAGTCATTGAAAAATGGAGCGAGGGAGATATACGCGTCCAGCAATTTGTTGATCTGCTTCTCGGCGGAGAGCCGGCCCAGACTTAGAAGAATTTTCCGGTCGCCGCTGCAGCGCTTGCGGTAGTGCATGATCTCTGGAGGCAGGCCGTTCGGTACTACGTGGACCGCCCTAAGGCCGGGATACATCGATTTCACTTTGGGCACGACCCCATCTGTTTGCACAGTCAGGATGTCGGCAAAGCGGTAGAGCAGCCTTCGCAGCACATCCAGAAGATGAAAGCGATGATCATTGGGCGCGTCGGATCGTTCGCAAATGATCACTGGAATTCCCAGGAAAGCCGAGGAGAGCACAGCCGCGACGTTTACATTCGGCAGAAAGGACACGATCAGATCCGGACTTCTGGCTGCGATCAACCGCCGGAGTACATGAATCCTTTGGAGGTAACTGATAAGGTTCACGCGCTTTACGCCCACCAGGTCTGCCAGAAAGATCAGCTCCACATTTCCCGAGATCCGGTAGAAGGGCTTTCCGCCGCCGGAGAACGTGGCGATCAGCGTGACCTCATCTCCGCGTTCAGCCCATGCATTACACAGCCCCGATGCGACGCGTTCAGCGCCGCCAATGTTGAGGGAGGAAGTAAGCATGACAATGCGCACGGTCAGAATTCCGATAGCGAAAAAAGCGCAGGAAGGGAAGCCACGATCGACAGGTCCATAATGAAAAAGGGCGCCTGGCTCACGCATCGCAGTGCACCGATGGCAAGCGGCACGGACACGCCTTGTCTCATCGGGAGTACCGTTGCTTGACCCGCGTGGCGATCTCGGGACGGGCGGCGCGGTCCTTCTCCGAAAGAAGATCAAACAATTTTTCCCACATGCCGGCAACGCGCTGAATTGAAAATCGCGTTCTCGCTTCCGCCGCACGCAGACCGAGCGCTGCCCGGAATTCGCTGTCTTGCATTAGCCGGTTGAGGGCAGTTTTCAAACCATCCTCATCACCGGCCGCGACCAGTAACCCATCGACACCGTGACGCACAATATCGCGCGGACCAGTATCGCAATCCACACTTACCGCCGGCACGCCGTGCGCGAGCGCTTCAGCCAGCGCGTTGGGGAACCCTTCAAAACGGGAACTCAGCACATACAGGTCTGCCCGCGCGTACCATTCCCCCATGTTCCCTGCTAATCCGGGCAGATGGACGCGCCCCGAAAGGGCGGTCGCCCGAACCTGCGCTTCCAGTACCGGCCGTTCAGGCCCTTCGCCCAGAATGATCAAATCCCACTCGGCATGATCAGGCGCCAGTTCTGCAAACACCTGGATCAACAATTCCAGGTTTTTCTCCGCGGCCAGTCTGCCGACCGCGAGCAGTACTTTTCTTTCCTTGCGACAGATGCTGTCCGGCGCAATCCGCGGCTCATGCTGTTGCAGTGGCCACGAGATCGGGTTGGGAATGACAGGTACCAGTTTCGCAGTCGAATGCAGCTTTACCCAGTCTGCGCACTCCTCGGTCAAAGCGACTACCGCGGCGAGCTTGCCATAGGTTTTTTCCCGCATGGCGTTCCACGCCCGTCCCAGCGGTAGGCGAGGTGGAAAGCTGCGTTCAGATCCAATTGCGGTCAGACCGGCGACGCCGTGACTAGCCAACGCGAGAAGTACGTTCGGCGTACTCATCAATGCCAGCGCAACATCGGGACGGGTCTGTCTCAGTGTGCTGCGAAGAGCGACAACGCGTCGCAGGTTCTGCAGCAGTCCGACCATGAAATTCTTGCTATGCCCTGACAAATCAAGCGAGATTCGCTCGATCGCCCGATGCAGAGGATAGAAGTCGTGGCTTTCCGGCCCCAGGGTAACCAACGTGACTTTCCAGTCGCTGCCGGCCCAGTAATTCGCGAGACTGGCGGCAACCCGCTCTGCCCCGCCGGCGGACAGATCGTTGGTGAAGATTAGCAGTTTCATCTATGTATCCGGCTTATCGGTCAGGAACACTGCGGAACTGTTCTTCGCAGAGATTGGTTGGAACGCATCTGCGAACGCTGGCTTTACTCACGCGGGCGACAAAGAATCTGTGGATTTCCGGCGACCTAAAGTCAGCCAGAAAAACGTCCAGTTAAGTCCATACACCACGACCCATCCCGCCGCGATGCCGTTGATGCCCATAGATGGCACCAAGGCCGCATTGACAGCCGTTTTAGACACGATGCCAATCACGCCGCACCAGAAGAGCAGCCTGTAAAGCCCCTGGCTGGCCGCATAGCTTGCGAATACCAGGCCGGAGAAATAGAAAGGTACTTGCGCGATCCCGTATCGCAGGACTTCCGCCGCTGCCTCCGTGTTCGCGGCCGTGAAGGCGCCGCGCTCGAACAGCACCTTCATTCCCCACGGGGCCAGCAGATATCCCACAATTGCCGCAGCGATACCGAGCATGAACTGCAGGCGTACCCAGTGCATGACCACTCTGTGCAGCGCATCTCCACCGCGTGTCTGCGCCTCCGAGAACACCGGAAGCGTTGCTCTTGCCACGGCTGTGGCGGCGAGTCCGAGGATTAATGCGAGGACCCGGTTCGCATAACCTAAGGTGGCGATCGCACCGGTTGGAAGGCGGGCTGCGAAGAACTGGTCAACGATGGCCGTCAAACTCATCAGCGCCTGTCCTGCTACCAGGATTCCGAAGCCCTTCCAGAACCAGGTCCATTGCGCCGATTCACGATGAAATACGGGCGCCTGGATTTCTCCCCGCCGCGACAGCGGAATCACCAGGCTGATCAAGTGGCACACGGCCCCGGCAACGGTTCCCCAAATCAGTGGCGCGATGCCGCCATCAGGAAAGGCGAGAACGACGACCATCAGTGCCAGCGCGGGTACGCATTCCAGCAGGGTATTGACGTGGCGGCCCGCTGCCAGCATCCACGCTGAGTGAAGACTAATCAGGATGCCCAGCGGCAGTAACAACAGTAGCGCCGGCACTGCCCGCAAGGCAATTTGCGCAGTTGCTGGCGGTAGCCCTGTCCATCCGGACACGAGCGCGAGATAGAAGATTGCTCCCCATACGGACCATAGGCCGACAGCGACAAGAAGTATCAGGCCGAGAAGTTCTGAACGAAAGCGCCGTAGTTCACGCTCTCCTTGCTGGCGTAGGCGCGCGGCCAACGGAACAAGCACGGACGTGACAGCGCTGCTCCAGATGCCCACCGGCAGACCGATAAGGCTGAACACAAATAGATATGCGTCGAGATCAGCCCCGGTGCCGTACCGGTACGCCACAACCATCTCTTTAGCGGCGCCCATGATCTTGCCGGCCAGTACAAACAGCGCCACCCAAGCCATTCCCTTCAGGATGGCATGATGCCGTGGATCTGCCAGCCGGATGCGCTCGCCAATGGCCACCAGGACGCTCACGCCCGTTCCTCTGTCGCCCACTTGCTTCGGCTAGTCATGCCGCGCCATTCGCGCCGCGATCCAGGCCGGCCTGGCCGAAAATAGTGCTGTGGACACGCGGCTGGGACGACCGTCCCGGCATTAAAGTCCGCCGGTCAGGCGAGGAAGCGGTTGCGGTCTCATCGGGCCGCCGAAACCGTTCGAGGTACCACGGCATCGCGGCCTCCAGGCCCGCCTGGACACGAACCGCCGGCGCATAACCGAGCTCCCGTCTGGCCCTGCTAATGTCTGCCTGCGAATGCAGGACATCGCCTTGCCGATAAACGCCGTAGCGCGGTTGCCTTGGGATGGTCACGCCGTGTGCCAAAAGGATGGCGCTCAAGTAGTCGTGCAGCTGGTTCAGTGTGGTGATATCCCCCACGGCCACGTTGTAGACTCTGCTCCTCGGCTCGCCGTTGCAGATTGCAGCGAGCAGATTCGCCTGCACCACGTTATCGACGAAGCAGAAGTCGCGGCTTGTCATGCCGTCGCCGTTGATAGTCACCTGTTCGCCTCGAATCATGCTGGCGATCCATTTTGGAATCACCGCTGCATAAGGTCCATTGGGGTCCTGGCGCTTTCCAAAGACATTGAAATATCTCAGGCCTGTGGCGTGCAGGCTGTAGCAGCGAGAAAACACGCCGGCATACAGCTCATTCGCATATTTGGTCACGGCATACGGGGACAACTGGTTACCAGTCCGGTCCTCGCGTTTTGGAAGATCCGGGTGGTCCCCGTAGACCGCGCTCGAAGCCGCATACACGAATGGCGGATTGCCAGCTTCCCTTGCCGCGGCCAGGATGTTGAGGAACCCGGTTAGGTTGACGGCATTCGTGGTAACCGGATCCTCGATCGAGCGTGGCACCGAGCCAAGCGCTGCCTGGTGAAGTACATAATCGACGCCCTTAACCGCCCGCCGGCAACTGTCGATATCCCGTATGTCGCCAATAATGAGATCGAAGCGCGCCCATTTCTCAGGTCCAACTAGCGCTTCGACTTCATTCAGGTTGGATTGATTGCCCGTTGCGAAGTTGTCGATACCCACGACGTTCTGGTCCAGACCAAGAAGAGACTCCAGCAAATTTGAGCCGATGAAACCGGCACATCCCGTAATGAGCCACCTGCGCGGATGGGCGCGCAGATCCAATTTAATTTTTTCAAATCGATTCATGATTTGGCTCCCTGAAGATGCCATGCAAATCGCTCTACCGTCAGAGCCGCATATCGCTCTCGCCTTTCGGCAGTACGTATTTCAAATCGAAGAGGACGTGCTGTTTCCTGCCGAAACGATGCAGGCGAGAAGCGCCCAGTTCGCGGAATTCCTTGTGGGCGACCGCAACAACAATCGCGTCATAGTGGCCGGACTTGGGTTCCTCGATTAGCTCTATGCCATATTCATGCAGAGCGGCTTCGGCGCTTACCCACGGGTCATACACGTCTACATTGACGTTGTATGTTTTCAGGGCGTTGATACTGTCCATGACGCGGGTGTTGCGCAGGTCTGGGCAGTTCTCCTTGAAAGCGAGGCCCAGGACCAATATGTTCGCGTCTTCAATCTGGATGCGCCGCCGAATCATCTGCTTGATAAGCTGACCGACGACATAGCCGCCCATGTTGTCGTTGATGCGACGTCCGGCGAGAATCACTTGCGGATGGTAGCCAAGGCCTTCAGCCGCGTGTGTTAGGTAATAGGGATCAACGCCGATGCAGTGGCCGCCGACCAGACCCGGGCGGAAGGGAAGGAAATTCCACTTCGTTTCTGCGGCCTGCAACACGTCCTCCGTATCAATTCCCATTTTCCTGAAGATGATGGCGAGCTCATTCATAAGGGCGATGTTCAGGTCGCGTTGCGTGTTCTCGATGACCTTTGCTGCTTCGGCGACTTTGATGGAAGGTGCCCGGTGCGTTCCGGCCGGGATAATGCTCGCGTAGAGGGAATCGACAAAGAAGCTGGCTTCCGGTGTCGAGCCCGAAGTCACCTTGACGACGGTCGACAGCGTGTGTTCCTTGTCGCCAGGATTAATCCGCTCAGGACTGTAGCCCGCCGCAAAATCCTGATTGAATACGAGGCCAGAAATCCTTTCAATAATCGGAACGCAGTAGTCCTCGGTGGCACCTGGATAGACCGTAGATTCGTAGACGACGACATCGCCCGGCTTGATCACGTGCCCGAGCGTCTCAGACGCCTTCCTGAGAGGGGTTAAATCCGGCTGCTTGAATGCGTCGATCGGGGTAGGCACCGTGACGATATAGACTGTGGCCTGGCGCAGGTCCTCTGGATCGGTCGAGTACGTCAGCCTGTTCTTTCGCAACAGGTCCTCGCTATTCACCTCGAGTGTGACGTCTATCCCGCTTCGAAGCTCGGCAACACGGCGCTCATTAACGTCAAAGCCGAGCGTCGGGTACTTGTTGCCAAACGCGACAGCAAGCGGCAATCCGACGTAACCCAGCCCGATCACTGCGATTCTTGGGCTCTCCGAAATATTCATGTTGTCCTTGATTTTGTTAGCAATGTTTCAGTACGTCCCGCTTTCACCCGATGCCACGCAAATACAGATCTGTACTTTAAAAACAGAAAAACACTGGCCGACATTGCCGCTTTAAATAAGCCTGCAACGCCGCGATCAGGTTTCCCGGATCGCAGACAAACTTCCTGCTGAACGAGGGACAAGATTTGTATTGACCGACCAGGGCGTTGAGGCGATGCGCGCCCAGACGAAACCCGTGGATGTCTTCCGTACGCCGGCGACCAACATGATCGTGACCAGCCAATAGGTATAGTCAAAAAGATTATGGCTAAACATTGAAAAATACATAAACAAAAATGCTGTCGCCCACTGAAGCCCTTTTTCATTAAAATACTTCCCGCGAAATAGTAATGCTGCGGCTGATAACCACAGGACGATTCCTGTAAATCCGTACTCGGCCGCCTGCAGAAGAAGGATATTGTGAGAGCTGACGTGGAATGACGACCATACCCGCGTTGCGCCTGCTCCAGCGCCCACCAAAGGATTTTCTAGAAACATTTTCCAGCTTGCCACCAGGACTTCGCTTCGCTCGAGTGCGCTATCGTCTCGTACATTCATATCGACAAAAAACCGTAGCCGGTCCTGGATATTGGAAAGTCCATGAACCAGGTCGGAGCGGCTGTTGAGATAATGTTCAAAGCCGCCAAACAGAATGGCCGCAGTGCCTGCAGCAACCGCAATCAGGATCACACCGGCCTTCGGCAATACCCGTGTCAAGGTAAGAAAAATTGCGAGGAAAATCCACGCGCCGATGGCGGCCCTGGAGTACGTCACCACGGTTGCCAAACCGGCCAGGATGAAAACAGGCGCTCTCAAATTCCGGGTTATCGCACCGCACGAAAGCACGAAAGTAATTAGTATTGCTTCGCCGGCAACGTTTGGATTTATAAAGGTCGCTGCTGCGCGTCCAACAATAGCGCCCTCGTAGTCAATCGAATAAAACAAACCGGGATATATAAAATCAACGATTACGCAAAGCGGAATTAATATCGCAAGCCATGCAAAGGCACGTTCATAGCTCGACGTAAAACTGTAGAAGAATCCGAACCCGAGCACGAGGACAAGCAGGAATTCGCTAATCTGCGCCTCTATATATTTCGTCCGGATGATGTTGACGTCTATGGCACTCGCAAACAAAAGATGAAGCATGTTCACACCGATGAATGCGACAATCCACAATGCTGCCGGCGTGAACAGATAGGACGCGAAGATATTCATCCTCGAGGCGATCAGGGGGACCAGTGCCGCAACAAAGGCGTAGTAGAAATACTTCGGAAGAAGCGCGCTTTTTAGAACGAAGAAGTAGGTAGGGAGATTGAGGTAACTAAATACCAAAATTACCATCAGGACGATCGTTAGATACCTTCGCAACAGTGCCCCTCCGCCGTCCTTCACATGTAGGGCAAGCCCGTACCTCGCGCGGAACATGGGGAAGAATTGTGCTGCTTCCAACTTTGCATTTTCGGACAACATATTGCTTATTGCTCCATACAAGACACATGCCTCGAGCGACTTGTTTTTGCCGGCGGGCGTAGATAGCCTTTCGAGCACGCTACCGCCCTTGGATTAGCGGTTATATCCATAAACCATCGTGCTATCGATTCGTATTACTAAACGGTCCTGTCGATCCGGTCGGCGGTGCGGTGCCGACCGCGACCTACTCGACCGACCTACCCGTTGCCCTGCGAAGCAGTTCTTTCGGAAAGCTTAGCTTCTGTGGTTGACGCAGCATTTCTATCAGAATGAACGCACGCGCTTGACCATCGGACGCTTGATACACGCCTTCCAGGCCGCCAAAGGGTCCATCTTTAATTTCAACCCGCTCCCCTGATGTAAACCCCTCCCGCGACAAGGTTCGAGGGCCATTCTTAAGCGCCTCGATCACCTCGTCCGGTAGAGTAGCGAAGCGCTCGCCGAACTTAACGAGTCCCGAGACGCCTCGCGTACTCTTGATCGAGCACCACTTTCCCGACAAAGGATCGAGACGAACAAACAGGTACCTTGAAAATAGCGGCTGATCGGCTGAGCATTTATTCGACTCGGTGGCGATCCCATCGTGAAGCGTAGGCAGGAAACAGTCGTAACCCTGGTTAGCGAGATGCTCAAGCGCACGAAACTCCTGTTTCGGCTTCGAGTAGATAACGTGCCATATCGCCTGCGAAGAATATGTCGATACCATGTTCATAACGGTTTCGTCCTCTGTACTGGACGGAGCCCAAGAACGATTACAGGATTAAGGCACCACCGCCCGCGCACGAGGCGGGCGTAAAATACCAGGTACATTAATGTCTGGATAGATATTATTAATACTGCGCCCTGGATCGAGTCCCCCACCAAAATGGCAGCAAACGTTGCTGGGACTACCCAGCACATAATGATGAAAACGACCGCAGCGTTCCTGATCCAGGGCTGCTTATCGTTGCGCGGTATGACACGGCAAACGAGCCGCCGATATATAAGTGAGTGCAAATGCAAGCGGTCCGGCACGCCAACGCCGGCGCGGCGAACCACTTTCCGGCGATACATGCTGAACAGCACTTCGATAATTGGATAAGCGCAAATGGCGAGAATTTGCCAAGTGACTATGAACGGATTTCGCACTATTACCAGGACGGCCGTTTCAGCGACCCAGAACCCGAGCAGATAAGCGCCGCCATCTCCCATGAAAACCCGACCGGTTGGGTAATTCAGGCACAAGAAGCCAATGGATGCTCCGATTCCCGCCGCAGCAAGGTGGACGATAAACGTGTCCCCAGCCTGGCCAGCAACAAACGCCATACCAGCAAGCATTGCTATGGTAGCGGCACCGGCAAGTCCATTGAACCCGTCGATGATGTTCATTGAGTTCGCGACCCCGGCTACCGCAATCCCGGTTATCACGATAGCCGCCGGCGCCCACTGAATAATGAAGTCCAGACCCCATACGTCCAGGCGGGGAAGTACTGCACTAAGCAGCCAGCATGCGGCAAGGGCACTCGCGAATGTCGCAAGCAGACGGGTCAGCGCAGAAACCGTTTTTGTGAAGTCCTCGATCAATCCCGCGACGAAGGCGGGCAACGCAGATAGAAGAAGCAGCGAGAAGCTTGAAGTATTCACGCCGGGAGAATGCGCGAAACCATCGAGCACATCGACACCATAGACAGCAAGCAGTCCACATAGAAGCGCCAGCCCTCCGATTCGGGGCACCGGCTTCCTGTGAAATTTCTGTACCCCTGCCAGATCCTTGTCGAGTGATCTCGGGGCGTGCCACCTCTCGGTACAAACGATGACGATATTGCCCATAAAACTCGCTACCGCTGCAATCAAGACCGTCCCGAACAGGAGATTCAATAGAGAAGTCATGGCCATTTTCACGAAAACAGTATGCAAACACGGATTGACCGGCTTCTGTCCCTCCGGTATTCGGGTGTACTGCGCTTCATTCTTTCCGTCGCGCCTATTTATTAACGCCAATATTCCAACTCAAATGGCGGTGGGCGGATACGAAGATGGGTCTGGTTATAGGTACGATTTCCTGTTTAAAACAAATGCCTCAAGAAACCGTGGTCGGGACGAAATACTTGGAGGCATGACGGTAGCAGTTACTTTACCGAATTGAGGCCGAAATAATAAGTATGGAATTTCAATAAGTCGATGCGATATTGCTGCTTACCGATTAACTTTTTCGATTAATCGTCGCTTGCTGGCGACCAGATCGGCTTTATGGCGGCCTTAGGTCAGGCGTCCTTAAACCGCATAATGAAAATGGGCAAGCAGGCGGCGTTTCAGGCAAGGCGTCGCTCTGACTGCGGACAGATGTCTGCCTGACGCCATGAGGCAATGGATTTCGCCCGGCAATAGCCCGAGCTAAAAGGGTGCCGCGATCGACCGGGAAAGTCGTAAAATTCGCTTGCCTTGATTATGGACAGGGTTCTGGTCATCTCGCATTTAGGCAACCGTCGTTGGGGCCTCTCCGGTCGGTGCGTATCGATTAGGTGGCTTGTTGGGTCGAATCAACGCGTGGCGTTCAGCGATGCACGGCTGAGCCAGTCATGGTTTTGATTCGAGTATGCAAGAATCGCTGCACGAGGAATTGCTTCCCCTTGAAGAACACCGACCTTCCCCCGCTCATGTTCAACTTCCCTACCACCGTCAAACTGCTTGGCGCCGCAGCCCTTGTTGGAGGAGGGATTACGGCCTTGTCTTATGGCGCATCCCGCGTGTCGGATTTCATGATAGCGGCCGGCTGCTTAATGGTCCTTGCAGTAAAGATCGTTGAGTGGTGGGATCGACGGTAGCGTCTTTGCACTCGGTCGGTGCAAAACTGGGCCTCCTACGCGCTTAGCCTGCCGGCGCTCCCACTCAGGTTGGCCTGATTAGCCGTCGCAAGGTCTTTCAACAGATCGGCGAACGCCTTCACCCCAGACCTCGCGGTCATGGACGGTCCCGATATGAGGTACAGGTGAGCCCGATATTGATCTGCGGGATGCAAGGGCAGCACTGCCAGGACGCCTTTCGCCAGCCAACTCTCCACCCGATGCCTGGGCAACCAGGCATATCCCATACCTTCGCAGAGCGCGCTGACAGCCGTGTCGACATTGTTGACGTTCCAACGCTGGCGCCTGCCTGCCAGCGGTGTCCCTTCATCCTTGTAACAGTCCTCCTTGGACGCCGCCACAACGATGTGAACGTGGGGCGCAAGATCGCTGCTGACTACCTGGCGTCCCAACTTGAATAGTGGATGATCCGGATGGGCAACCGCTACATATTCCACCTCGATTAGCGGGCTGCCGTTGAAGCCGGAGGGAATCAGATGCGTGATCGCGAGGTCGACTTTATGTTCGGAGAGACTTTTCCCTGCTTCTGAAGTGTCCATCTCGATCAACGACACCTTCATATTGCATTCAAGCTCAGAAACCTTGCGCAACGCGGCCATGAGCAAGGACGTGGGGAAGTTCTGGTCCACTGCCAACCTCACGTCCAGGCCCCAGCCGTGGCGCAAGTTTTCTGCGTACATTTCCAGCTCAATCGCTTCGCGAATAAGATGTCGAGACCGTTCCAGCAACTCGCATCCTTCTGGCGTGAGTTGCGCTTTGCGGCCTTCTATCTTGAGCACAGGAATGCCGAGTTGGTCCTGCAGCTTCGCGATCGTATAGCTAATGGCAGACTGACTAATGTGAAGAAGCTCTGCCGCTTCTGAAAACGTACCTGATTCGACGACAGCATGAAACATTTTCCACTGTTTCAATGTGATGTGGAGTGGTCTGGTCCCGCGGAAAATTGATGCGTTCTGACGTTGTTCATTCGAATGCAGATGTAGATTTATTGACGGAGCGCTCTCGGAGTTTTTCATGTTGTTTCCTGATCGGTGCCTATTGTTCTCTATTCGCACGACTAAGAAGAAGTGGTTCCAGTTTTCCGTTGCCGAATGATACGAAGTTGATGGAGTGTCTGTTGCGTGTGTGCCCCCGTAGTGGATGTGCAAGCTCTATCAAATCATCTCGAAGTGGCGATGACATTGACAGCGCTCAGTCTCATCGGCGCACTGACTAAAACAACACGATGACATCGCAACTATTCTTTACTGGCGTTCAGGCACTTATGCACTGTCTTCGATCATCGACGCAATGGACTCCTCGTTTTCGGCAGGCATCCTGACGAAAAAATTCGAGCCTTCTCTTTGCGAAATTTTTGTGCGTGGCCAGCAAAGCGCCCGCATCGTTTCGAATAAGAATCCGCTAAACAGTGAACCGCGTTGGTGTATGACCGATTCGCATGATCTGATGAACAAGCATTGCGGCGGCGCGGCTTACCGGGTCGCTCAAGATGAAGAGTTTGTCCCGTCTTTAACGGTGAGCGCGCGCAATAAGGAACTATCCGCCGCGGTCGGCGTGAATGCTTCAAGCCGCATACGCGACTGGCAAAAGATTCAGGCGACGAAGGTGTCAGGCGGACAGTGCAATCTAACTGAAGCGCTCAGGCACATTTTGGCGCGTCTATGCACGGGAAGAACCAATGCACTTCCTCAACGTGAGTCGGCCCTGCTCTTTTTTGAGTGGACACTGTGTCGCACTTCCGCCCGGATTGAGTATCCTGGGTTATGGCCAGGGGCTCGGCGTGACATCGATGTATTGCGTCGCGTCTTGTCCGGCGTTGGACGATGCATCTTGCTGGCAGCTTTCAAGCCGCTCCCCGAGCAGAAGCCGAATTTCCTTCCGCGAATTGTCGAAGTCAGAATCGAGCAACGGGAAGTTTTGATCCGGCCAGTTTTCCTTCGCCCAAGTTACGAAGGCTGCAAAACGTTGCGCCATCTCGATTGCATAGCGGTCGTAGGTTTCCTTATCAGCCATATTTTTCTCCATTGTTGTCACTACCGGAAAGACAGTGGATCAGGTGCTTCGTTCTGGCGAAGGAATTGTTCGATTGGGTGACACGCAACTCATCGGTACGGCATGCTAAAACGCGTGCCACGATAATTGAAGACCGCGTAGGTCGGGCGCATTTCTTCAAGCATCAGGTTCGCAGCGACCTGGTCACCCTCGTGCATCAAGCGATTGTCGATAAGAATTGAGCGCTCGGAGCGGCTACCCGCGTAAAGGAAGCCGGTGATGTTGACCGCAGGGATTTGCGCACGAATCTCCAGTGGCAGCGCGGCCAGCGTGACGACCTGTTTGGCATCCGGCGCTGCGCGTTTTGCAGGCGCGACATCGTCGGCCCCTGATCCTGCGCTTGCTTCTTGTCGCGTGACAGGTGGCGTGGAGCGCTGTGCAGCTTTTGGCTTGGCTGCGGTCACACGTTCTGCGGATGCCTGTTTCGTTTCCTGTCCCGATCTGGTTTTCCGTTCCGATTTGCCCACGTCCGCGGATATGGCACTCTCCATCGGCGGGGCTTCCTTTGCCGGCCTGGTCTGCGGTGCTGCGTTCCTGGCCTGCGCAGGGTGGCTTGCCGGGCCTGTATCGGCGCGAGGCACGCCTGGCGGAGCGGAGGGCGATGCCGCGGTTGTTGATGCCGTCGATGCCGTTGGTGCCGTTGGTGCCGTTGGTGCCGTTGGTGCGTTCATTGCGCCTGGAGTATTCGCCGCTGGGATTTCACGATCCGCTGTCAACACCGCTGGCGCGGATGCGCCGGTCTGTCCGCGCGACCACCACAGTGCCAGAGCTACCACGACTGCAACCGCGCCGGCGGTCCAGGCCACGACATGAATTCCTGTCGGCATGCTGAATCTTTGGTGCGGTGACTCTGCAGTCGGTGAGTGGATGCCGGGAGCGCGGCCAAGCTGGCGCTCCCCTTCCGCTTTCTTCAGTGCGTCGAGTATGTAAGACATAGATTACTTTCCATTTCCTGATGCGGCCGCAGCGGCTCGGCGGTCTTCAAGCGGCTTCCCGTGCAGGGAAGGTTCGACAACACCGGCCGCGGCATTGAGCAACATGAATGTGCGGGGCCCAACCACGCCATCCGGGATCAAGCCCTCCGCCGCCTGGAAAGACTGCACGCGGCGCACCAGTGCAGCATCCAGTTCAGCGTCCGTGGTGTCTGCCTGGCGGAGTTGCTTATCCGCGAGTCGCGACGCCAGCCAGTCCACATCTGGACCACGATCATGCAGTACCAGCCGATCGCGGAAGTTCTTCGGCTGGCGCCATAGCGTGACGAAATCAGGACGCATGCGCGCGGCAAGGTCACTTGCGGCGATGCGATACGGCACGCCGTTGGCTTGGAGGTCGGCATGGGTTTCCGAGAGCGCAGTCAACAGCACGGGGATGTCGCGGCCCGCGTCGTCGTGCACATTGATTAGAGCTGGTCGTTGTAACTGCCGCAATTCCGCAATGCCGCCACGCCCCTCATGGCAACGCACGTTGGTCGCCCGCATGGCAGCGCACGCCTGCGCCGGGGCGCCGGTTGCTTTCACGCCCCAAAGACTGGCCAGGCCTTGCATCGCCGTGCTGACTGCGGGGCGGGGGCGCAATGCGAGCAGTTCAGGCAATTCGGCCGCAGCGGCGCCAGGCATCGCAGACGATGCGCCCGGACCTGATGCCGGCGATGCAGGCCCTGCGGGTAAAGCAGCCGGTGACGGCGGCGCGGCGGGTGTCATGCCAGTCGGCAGCACAGGGTTGGAAGACGAACCCGTATCCGCAATCGATGGGCCGACAGTCACCTTTGTGGACGATACTGAGGCGGGTGCCGGCGGTGTACCTGCGCTTGGCGATGCCGGCCCAGTCGGCATTACCGGTATTGGGGCACCTCCTAGCGCGGCGCCTGCTGCGCCATGTGCCACGAGCGCCTCTAAAGACCGCCCGCCAGCATACGATTGCGCGGTGCCAAATAACCGTCCCGGATCTTTAATCCATGCGACCACGTCTTGCGCCGACTTGCCGGCAAGCGAAAGCCCGATTCCGGCTGCGCCAAAAGCAAGGAGCATCGCGGCAAGACCAAGGGACGCGACATGACGCCATTCGGCCCGATTGCCATGTGGGGCTCCAGAGATTTCTCGCGCGGCACGGGTAAGCGTGGCACGATCCACAATACGTTTGCCCTGAGCATAAGCGCCAAGCAGCGCCCTGTCGCAGAGAAGGTTTATGCGGCGAGGTACACCACCGGTGAGCCGGAATATCTGCCGCAGCCGGGCCGGCGAGAACGGCGAAGGGCCGACCATGCCAGCGACGGCCAACCTGTGCTGTACATACTCCGCCGTTTCCAGAGCTGACAAAGGTTCAAGGTGATAGCGCGCGCTGATCCGCTGTGCAAGTTGTCGCAGTTCTGAGCGGCTCACCATGTCGCGCAATTCAGGTTGACCGATCAAGACAATCTGCAGGAGCTTGCTGCTGTTGGTCTCAAGGTTGGTCAGCAGTCGCAACTGTTCCAGCACGTCGGCGGAAAGATTCTGCGCCTCGTCGATAATCAGCACGCTGCTTCGGCCAGCCGCATGCGTTTGCAGCAAACGGGTATTGAGCGCGTCGACATGGTCGCGCAGACTGGGACGTGGCGCACGGTGACGCATGCTCAATCCGGCCTGGTCGCGGTTGAGGTCGACGTTGTCGTCGCGAGCCTCGCCTGCGCCGAGGCCTGGCTCGCGGTGGCGGAGCACGTCCTCATCGCACTCCGGGCCGGCGTAGCGCGCAACCGGCGTTATATGGAATTCCTGACAGACGGCATCGAGCAGTTGCCACACCGTCAAGCGCGGATTGAAAATGTAGGCGACGTCACACTCGGCGGGAATCTGCTCCAGAAAGCAGCGGCAAACCGTGGTCTTGCCGGCGCCGATCTCGCCGGTCAGAAGGACAAACCCTCCGCCGCTTTGGACACCATAAAGCAGGTGCGCCAGTGCTTCGCGGTGACGCCCGCTCATGAACAAATAGCGTGGGTCGGGCGCAATAGAAAAAGGCGCTTCGCTTAATTGGAAGAATTCAACGTACATTTGACAAGACGCTCCACGCAGGTGCGGCACAGGTTAGCACGAGGCCTTGATCCGCCGAGGGTCGAATGGATCGTTGCGCCATGCCGCCACGGCACCTTACAATATTTGCCGTACCGACTGGACTTGCCCCAGCGCCAGCCGGATGAAGCGGGCGGGATACTATTCCGGCAATCCGTACTCCAAGTACTCTGTGTACTCCATGCACTCCATGCGACTGGAGCAGACGCACCTGCGTCAACCGCCGCACACCAGCAGATTCACGGGAAGCCATCATGCACATTGAAGAATCCATCAAGCTCGATTTCAAGGACGTCCTGATCCGTCCGAAGCGCTCTACCTTAAGCTCGCGCTCCGGCGTGGACATTCATCGGGAGTTCATATTCCACCATTCCGGCGCGCGCTACCATGGTATTCCCGTCATCGCCTCCAACATGGACACGACCGGCACCATGGAGATGGCCCGCGCACTGGGCAAGCATGGGCTTTCGGCAGCGCTGCACAAGCATTTTCCGGAAGATGAACTGGTGGAATTTTTTCGCTCGCTGAAGGAAGGCGCGAGCATGCCCGGCGGCCTGCCGACCTCAAGAGCATTCTATTCCATGGGTATCGGGAAAAGCGATCACGAAAAATTTGCAGCGGTAATGAGTCGCTGCGACAACGCGATCGAGTATGTCTGCATCGACGTCGCCAACGGCTATACCGAGCACTTCATCAACTTTGTCAAAAAGGTGCGCGGGCAATTCCCGCACCTGACCATCATGGCCGGCAATGTCGTGACCGGCGACATGACAGAAGAGCTGATCCTTGCCGGCGCCGATATTGTCAAGGTGGGTATCGGCCCCGGGTCGGTTTGCACTACCCGAAAAATGACCGGGGTGGGCTATCCGCAACTGTCGGCGGTGATCGAGTGCGCTGACGCTGCACACGGCCTAGGCGGCCAGATCTGCGCCGATGGAGGCTGTGTCGTCCCGGGCGACCTGGCAAAGGGTTTTGGCGCCGGGGCGGACTTCATCATGTTGGGCGGCATGCTGGCCGGACATGACGAGTGCGAAGGTGAAGTGGTGGAGCGCGATGGCAAACAGTTCAAGCGCTTTTACGGCATGAGCAGCCGCACCGCGATGGAAAAATATTCCGGAGGCGTGGCGCTCTATCGTGCCTCGGAGGGGAAGGAAGTGCTGGTGCCCTATCGCGGACCGGTCGCCGACACGCTACAGGACATACTGGGTGGCGTACGTTCCGCCTGCACTTATGTCGGCGCTCACAAGCTGAAGGAACTCACAAAGCGTACGACGTTTATCCGCGTGACGCAGCAATTGAACGAGGTGTTTGGCAAGTCGTAGTGTGGCGTTGGGCGACCCTTGTTGCGACCGTTCTTGCAACCTTCCTCGCGCCTCAACATCATCGGCTTTTCTTATCGCTTATGCGCATGCGGGCAGGTCCAATTGCAAGGCAAGTGCTGCGGCCGACGGCAGCGGCGTGCAAACCGGCGCACCAACCCGTCCCCTGAATTGAATAACACCGACTTCCGACCCTCCCTGCTTAATGGACGATCTCATCCATCCAACCGATCCAGAAGTCCAAGATCGCGTGCGGCTTTTCTTTGCGCTGTGGCCAGACGATCCGACGCGGCGCGCCTTGCAGTCACTGCAGCAGGCTATTTCCGGGCGCAGGAGCCTTCCTGAAAATCTGCATTTGACATTGGCTTTCCTTGGGAGTCAGGCACGTTCGCGCGTGGAGGAACTGCAAGATGTATTGAATGCCATGCCGCCATTCGCTTCGACGCTGATGATCGATGTACTGGGTTACTTTCGCGGCGCCCGCATCGCCTGGGCCGGTATGGCGCAGCCAGACCCGGCGCTGATGCAGTGGCAAGGCTTGCTTCGGGCCGCGCTCGTCGAGCGGCAAATTCTTGGCCCGCGGCTGGAGACCTTCAACCCGCACATTACGCTGGCGCGCGATGCCGAGAAGCCAACGCACTCCGTGCTGGCAACGCCTGTCGTCTGGAAAGCCGACCGTATAGTTCTTGTTGAATCACAGGGAGGAAACGGCAGTCCGACGGTGTACCGCATCGTGGGGGAAAGCGCCCATGCGCGCCAGGCTTAAGCCGGGGGGCGCTTTGCGCGTCAGGCCAGCAGTGTTGGTGATGCCGTCGGGTTCAAGTCCTTCGGCGCCAGTGCCAGCCGCCGCAACACTTCGGCTGCGGCGACCATGCCGAAGCTGGCAGTCACCACCATGGCAGAGCCGAAACCAGCGCAATTCAGGCCTGTCACACCGGGTGCGGCGGCGCCATCGAGGGATTCGACCATGCAGGTCTCGGTCTCCAGCGGCCCGCGCACGGGTTCAGTGGAAAACACCGCATCAACACCGAACTTGTTCTTGGTGCCGCGAGGAAAACCATGCAGGGCCCGTAAGCGCTTGCGCACCTTGGCCAGCAAGGGTTCCTGTTCAGTGCGGCAGAGGTCACGAATCTCAATACGGGTTGGATCGATCTGCCCGCCGGCGCCTCCGATCGTGATCAGCGGAACCTTATGCAGGCGGCAATGAACGATGAGCGCCGTCTTGGCGCGGACGTTGTCGATGGCGTCGATCACGTAGTCGAATCGATCCACGCCAATCATTTGTGCGACGTTATCTTCAGCGATGAAGTCTTCTACCTCGGTGACTTCGCAGTAGGGATTGATCTGGTTGATACGTTTCGCCAGAGCGCTTACCTTGGGCATGCCAAGCGTGTCTGTCAGTGCATGCAACTGGCGGTTGATGTTGGATTCAGCGACGTTGTCCAGATCAATCATGGTGATGTGGCCGACTGCGCTGCGGGCCAATGCCTCCACCGCCCACGAGCCGACGCCGCCGACTCCAACGACGCAGACGCGGGCCGCCCGGAACCGTGTCAGGGCCGGCGCGCCATAGAGGCGTGCGATGCCGCCAAAACGGCGGTCGAAATCAATGTCCTCCAATGAGGAAAGCAGCGGCGCGGCGACGAGAGGTTCCATCCCGTCATTGTACCGGACGGCGGTATGGCTTTTGCCCTAAAATAACTTTTTGCCAGCATACTGTGATAGCGCATTTGCTTCGTGTCGGACCTCGCGCAATATCGAATGCGCGCTATCCTTTGGTGGTCAACTCGACATGACGCAACCGGCCTGCGCCATACTTGGTGGTCCAGCCCGCGGGACAGGCGGCCGAAGACGGATTGCAAGAGCTTGTAAATCGAATTCGATATCGGTGCGGGACAACCATTGCGCCGCGCCGCTGGAGCGCAGCAGACCGACCAGTCTCGCCCACCAGATTCACCGACCAGTTTCACCGACCGTCTCACCGACCTGATCAACACGGATTTTCACCATGAGCGACTTCCCCGAACCGGCGCCAGGCTTTGACCAGCCAGTCGCCGTGCTACGTCACTGTCATGAACGGATTCGCAAGCAGTTGCGTACGCTCGACAGGCTTGCCGCGCACTTGACGCAGAACGACGCGGACGTTGACGTGCAACAAGCCGCCGCAGCAGTGTTGCGATATTTTGAAAAATCTGCACCGCAACATCACGCGGACGAAGAAGACGATCTGCTGCCGATGCTGCGGACCGCTGCCAGCGGGGCAGACGCAACGCTCCTGCAGTCACTCACACCGCAGATCGAAAAAGAGCACGAGGTCATGGACGCAACCTGGTTACGCATCGCACCGCACTTGCGCGAGCTGGCGGAAGGAAAGCCGTCGCTCTTGCCTGCCGACCTGGTGGAACCTTTTACCGCAATGTACCGCGCACATATGGAACTGGAAGAAAGTCAGGTGGCGCCAATGGCGCTTCGGCTTTTCTCCGCCGAACAGATGGCCAGCCTGGGCGACGCGATGCGCTCCCGGCGTGGCATCGCTTGCTAGAGGGTTACGATGTCCATCGCTGATTTACGCAAGGAATACAGCCATGCCAGCCTGTCCGAAACGGATGTCTGCCCGCATCCGATCGACCAGTTCAAGCTGTGGTTCGAGGAGGCTGTCAAGGCCGCCATACCGGAGCCGAACGCAATGAGCCTGGCGACGGTTGGAAACGATGGCCGACCATCGTCCCGCATCGTGCTGGTCAAGGGTTTCGATCACGAAGGCTTTACCTGGTACACCAACTATGCCAGCCGCAAAGGCCGGGAGCTGCAAGCCAACCAACATGCGGCGCTGCTATTTCATTGGGTTGAACTGGAACGCCAGGTGCGCATTGAAGGATTGGTTGAGCAGGTGTCGGAACAGGATAGCGATACCTATTTCGAGAGCCGGCCCCATCGCAGCCGGATTGGGGCGATTGCATCGGCCCAGAGCGAAAAAATCGCCGGCCGCGAGGAGCTCGAAGCACGTTTCGATCGGGCCTTGCGTCAGCACGGAGAGGCGCCACAACGACCGGCACATTGGGGTGGCTACCGCTTGCGCCCAAGCTATCTGGAGTTTTGGCAGGGGCGGCAATCGCGGCTTCACGACCGGATCGCCTACGCGCTAGAGGCGGACGGCACGTGGCGTCGTGAGCGGCTGCAGCCATGAGGCCTCGGCACGGCGTTCGTTATCAACACAGAATTCAGGAGTAGTTCAACGTTTCAATCGCGCAGCGGAGGTTACCGTGTTCTGGCAAAGAAGACTGGAAAACTGGGTGGAGGGAATACGCCTCGACAAGGGGATAGCCCTCCGGCTGCAGCTCTGGAACGGCAAGCAATTCGACTTCGGTTCGCAGTCGCCGCAAGTGACTGTGCGTGTGCCGAATGTTGCGTCACTTTCCTATCTGCTGAAACCGTCCCTCGCCAATCTCGGCCGCGCCTACGTCGAAGGCAAGCTCGAAGTAGAGGGACGCGTCAATGAAGTGATCCGCATTGCCAACGAACTGGCAAGCCGTACGCTGAAGAAAGAGAGTCGGGTATCGCGCTGGTCGAGCGCCTTGCGCCATACGCGCAAGCACGATGCCGAGGCCATTCGATATCACTATGACGTGTCCAATGAGTTTTACAGCATTTGGCTGGACGAAAACATGGTGTACTCCTGCGCCTACTATGAGAACGGCGACGAAGACCTGGCCACTGCCCAGATAAAGAAGATTGATCACATCCTGAACAAGATCCAGCTCCAGCCCGGCCAAACCCTGCTCGATATCGGTTGCGGCTGGGGCGCCCTGGTTATCCGTGCGGCCGAAAAATATGGTGCGCGCTGCGTCGGCATCACCCTCTCCCAAAACCAGTACGACCTGGCACGCGAACGGGTGGCGGCGAAAGGACTTTCAGACCGCGTGGAGATCCGGCTGCAGGACTACCGGGACGTTACCGGGACCTTTGACCGCATCACGAGTGTTGGCATGTTTGAACACGTGGGCATCAAGAACCTGGTGATGTATTTCCGCCGCATACGTGAGCTTCTGGCAGACGACGGATTTGCCATGAACCATGGCATTACGACGACTGACGTGAACAATGGAGAGGCGGCGTTTGGCGGTGGAGAGTTCATCGAGCAGTACGTGTTCCCGCGAGGGGAATTGCCGCATATCGGGCTGGTGCTGCGAAGCATGCAGGAGGCCGGTCTAGAGGCGCTCGACGTGGAAAACCTGCGCCGGCATTACGCAACGACCTGCGCCGCATGGGCTGACAATTTCGAAGCCAACCAGGACAAGTTGCGGACCCTGGTCGACCCCAGGCGCTTTCGCATCTGGCGGGTCTACCTTGCGGGTTGCGCCTATGCGTTCGCCAACGACTGGATTTCGCTTAACCAGGTCGTGTGCAGCAAGGCAGGACGTGACATATCAGAACTGCCCTGGTCACGCCGCTACATGTATCGGGATTAGCGTCTCGGCCCGCGCCTGATCTCAATGGCCGCGGCGGGAACAGGCGGCCCCAACCGGGCCGACGTTCAACTGTTTAAACCGGCACCATTTTTTCGCTGAAGGTCTTGCGGAACTTGGCGACCTTGGGCGCGACGACAAATGCGCAATAGCCCTGCAGCGGATTATTGCGATAGTAGTTCTGATGGTAGTCCTCAGCCTTGTACCAGGTTTCAACTGGAAGCAATTCCGTCACCAGAGGCGCATCCCAAACGTTGGCCATTTCCGCGATCACGTGTTTGGCGCAGTCCAGTTGCTGCGGGCTATGGTAGTAGATGACCGACCGGTACTGCGTGCCGACGTCATTACCCTGCCGGTTCAGCGTGGTGGGGTCATGGATGGTGAAGAAGATTTCCAGGATTTCACGGTAGCTTACGATCGCTGGATCGAACTCGATCTTAACCGCCTCGGCATGGCCGGTGTTGCCGTCGCAAATCTGCTCATAACTGGGATTTTTCACCTGCCCGCCGGTGTAGCCGGACTCCACATGCTGCACACCCTTCAATTGCTGGTAGACCGCTTCAAGGCACCAGAAGCAGCCTCCGCCCAGTGTCGCCAATTCGGTTGCTGCCATGATGCGCTCCAGGTGAATTCGAGTCCCATAACTTTAGCGCAAACTCGCTGGCACCGGTTGCGCAACCGGTAAAGGCGCCCCGCCAAATACCAGACAGCGTCCGGCAATCAGCGCGGGCAGCAGGATTGGTCCGAGCACGTACTCTCCAAAGGCGCCCTGGTCGAGCGCGACGGCCGCCCCGGCGGAGTCCACACCCGCCGTTGGCAGACGGTATTGCAGATGGTATTGCGACGTCAATTCTCGCAAGCTGAATCGGCGCGATGGTCCACCTCGCAATAATGCATCCGGCGGGAACTCGATGCAATCCAGCAGGCCATCTTCATGCTGCACGACCGGCTGGTAGGGACAAGGCAGCATGATCAGTGAAGAAATTGAATGCGTGGAGATGGATGCCGACACGACTGATGGCAGGAAATCGTCGGCGTGCAACCATAGCGTTGCTTGCGAGGCTGCTCGCGCCCTTAACTCTGCGCCGGGGATCGACTCCGCCATGCCAGGGGCATCGCGCATTGCATCGGAACCAATGTGCTCCAGCGGCAGAAGGCATGCGCCCAACCGGCACAGCGCAAGCCACAGGACCAGAGCATCCGCATGCGGCGGCCCTTCGTACACGACACACTGACCGGCGGAAACCGCCCACTCCCCTTGCAGCCTGGCAGTGGCACGCTCAACCCGCGACCAAAGCTTGCGATAGCTGGCAGTGCGTGCCGGTGAAACGGTCGCGACCTGCGCCGGCATCTGCGCCGCAAGTTGACGCAGCCGAACGAACAGATTGACCGGGCCTTCCTCCGCCCTAGCCTCCACGTTCAGGAGGTCCATAGCGCTCATTTGATGCACTTTTTCGGCATAATCACTTTCTCGTCCCGCGCCACACCGCACGCCTTTGCGTTCACCGCGCGGTATCGCAGGACTCTGACGCGCGTCATTTCCGAACCGCATTATCTCAGTATGTCACCCGCGCCACGGTTTGACATTCTCAAGTCGCGTTGTGACTCGCCTTGCATTGGCTTGGGCGCCGCTGCGCTTCGGCTGAGGCGTGCTGCGCTTTTCGCTTATATCGGGGCGTCGATACGCAATTACGCCAGCAGAGATTGCAAAGTCCCGGTGGAATCATGCGCCGCCCTTTGCAGGCGGTCCCACACCCCAGACCATGCGGCATCGCGCGGCGGTGCTTCGACCAGGATGAGGTCGGCGCCGATGGCATCGAGTTGGCGCAGGGCGGCGTACAGGCCATGGGCATAGCCCGACGGCTCGGCTGGCAGCGATACCACCGCGGCGGCTTGCCTGCCACTTGTTTCAGGCTGCGCCGCGCCAGTCGAGATGACCGCGACGCTGCGGCCTCGCTCGAGCAACGCTCGCAGCGTGGTTGCGCAGTCAGCGGAAGCTACCAAAGCCACCGGCGAGCGCGGTGCGTAATGGGATTGCAGGCTGCCGGACACGCGTGGCGCCCCTTGATCCGGGGCCATCGGGCGCAGTCCGATGATGGCTTCTATCGCATCGACACTGATGCTGCCCGGGCGAAGCAGCACCGGCCCGAGCGTCGCCATGCGCGACAGATCAACAATGGTGGATTCGATGCCGACGGTGCTCTGCCCGCCCTCCAGCACGCAGCGGACCGGCCCGCAACCATCTGCGCCAAATTCGTCGCGCACATGCTGCGCCGTGGTGGGGCTGACATGCCCGAACTTGTTGGCCGATGGGGCCGCAATGCCGCCCTTGCCGTTCTTGAATGCGTGCATAAGCGCCTGGGCCACCGGGTGTGACGGACAGCGAAGTCCGATCGTATCCTGGCCGCCGGAGACCGCCGCCGAAATGGACGCAGCGCGCTTGACGATGAGGGTTAACGGGCCGGGCCAGAACGCGGCAATGAGGCGATGTGCCTGTTCCGGCAGGTCCGCAGCCCAGCGCGCCGCTTCAGCGTGCGAGGCGATGTGGACGATGACGGGATGGTTCGAGGGCCTGCTCTTGGCGGCGTAAATTTTGGCGATGGCCGTCGGATTTTCAGCATCCGCTCCGAGGCCGTAAACGGTCTCTGTGGGAAAGGCAACCAGCTCTCCTGCTTCCAGCAGGCGGGCTGCTACCCCAATGGCAGCCAGATCGGCGTGATGGGCATTCATGACACTCCGGGCGCCGCGATCAGCGGGCGATGCCGAGGACGTCGCAGGCCGCGCGCAAACTTTCCTGCGCCTCCTGCATGGTGGCGGCAACGAACGTCACGTGGCCCATCTTGCGAGCGCGACGCGGCTGGTCCTTGCCATACAAATGCAGGTTTGCCCCCGGCAGTGCAAGCACCTTGTCCCAGGCCGGCTCGCGCGGCGCCTCGTCACCCGCCTTGAACCAGACGTCGCCGAGAACGTTCAGCATGACCGCCGGTGAATGCTGGCGCGTGTCGCCAAGCGGCAGACGCGCCATGGCGCGCGCCTGCTGCGCAAACTGGCTGGTGACGCAGGCGTCGATGGTGTAATGGCCGCTGTTATGCGGGCGCGGCGCCATCTCGTTGACTACCAGCTGCCCGTCGTCGAGCACGAAGAATTCAATGCACAACACGCCAACGTAATCCAGCCGCCGAATGATTTCCAGCGCGGCGGCCTGCGCCTTGCGGGCATGCTCCTCCGTGATGTCGGGACCCGGCACCGTGGTCGTGAACAAAATGCCGTCCCGATGCTCGTTCTGTGCAATGGGATATACCGCCGACTGACCATCGACACCGCGCACGGCGAGCACCGAGATTTCATGCGCCAGGCGCAGCATCTTCTCGAGAATGCATTGCGCGCCGTTCATGGCGGCGAAGGCAGCCCGCGCCTGGTCGGGCGTGTTGACGCGCGCCTGCCCCTTGCCGTCATAGCCAAGCCGCACGGTCTTGAGGATGCCCGGAAAAAGATCCTGCGAGAGGCCGTCGATATCGGCGTCCGAGCCGATCAGGGTATGCGGTGCAGGCAGTACGCCGGAGGCCGCGGCGCATTCGGTAAAGAAGCGCTTTTCCTCCATGCGGTCCTGCGCGACCGAGACGCAGGCAGCGGACGGCGCGACGAAACTGCGGGACGCAAGCCTTGCCAGGCTTTGCGCCGGCACGTTCTCGAATTCCGTAGTGACTGCGACGCACTGCGCCGCCAGCTCGTCCAGTGCCGCGCCGTCGGTGTAAGCGGCAGACAGCAGGTGGTCGGCCGCATGCCCGGCCGGGCAGTCTGGCGCGGGCTCAAGCACCGCGACCTTGTACCCCATTGCCTGGGCCGCATGCGCAAACATGCGACCAAGCTGGCCGCCGCCCATAACGCCGAGCCAGGTTGGCGGCGCAGCCGACGGACCGAGCGCTGGAAGGCTGGGTGGGTGACTCATTGCGGGACTTGCATGGATGCCGCGGCGCTCGATTGCGCGGCTCGAAAGGCATGCAAACGGGCCGTCAGTTCCGGATTGCCTGACGCCAGCATGGCAACAGCGGTCAATGCTGCATTGGCGGCGCCCGCTTCGCCAATGGCGAAGGTCGCCACCGGAATGCCCTTGGGCATTTGCACGATCGAGTACAGCGAATCTTCACCGCGCAAATATTTGGACGGCACCGGTACACCGAGCACCGGCACGATGGTTTTCGACGCCATCATGCCGGGCAAGTGCGCGGCACCTCCGGCGCCAGCAATGATGGCACGCAGTCCGCGCGCTTCCGCGGCGTTGGCGTACGCGAACAGCTGGTCCGGCATGCGATGAGCCGAAATGACTTGCGCCTCATGCGCAATGCCGAATTCCTTGAGGATGGCGACGGCATGCTGCATCACGTCCCAATCCGAGAGCGAGCCCATGACGACGCCGACCAGAACAACGCTACCGGTGGCCGTGCCTGCGGTCTTGGCCGCACCTGCGGCTTTGTCCGCGCCCTGGCCTGCGCCCGGGCCCGCGACCTGGCCCGCGCCCTGTGCTGTGTTGGCGCCCTGGTTCGGTCCTTCCTTGCCTTCCGCCCGGGTCATGAGGACGCCTCGTCCATGACATCCTGACCCGTCAGGCGTTTCAGCGCTTCCCGATACTTGGAGCCGGTTTTGTCGATGACCTCGGGCGGCAGCGCCGGCGCCGGCGCAGTCTTGTCCCAGCCAGTGACGGTTTCGAGGTAGTCACGTACAAACTGCTTGTCGAAGGATGGTGGCGAGATGCCAACCGCATACGAGTCCGCTGGCCAAAATCGTGACGAATCGGCCGTCAGCACTTCATCCATCAGGTAGAGCGTGTTGTTGCTGTCCAGGCCAAACTCGAACTTGGTGTCGGCGATGATGATGCCGCGCGTTGCGGCATACTCGGCGGCCGCCTTGTACAGGCTGATGCTGATAGCGCGAATGCGCCCGGCGAGATCGGTACCGATCCGCTTTTCCATCTCTGCGAAAGGGATGTTTTCGTCGTGGTGGCCGAGTTCCGCCTTGGCGGCAGGCGTGAAGATCGGCTCTGCCAATTTCTCTGCCTGGCGCAAGCCCCGCGGCAGCGCGACACCGCATATTGCGCCGGACTCCTGGTAGTCCTTCCAGCCGGAACCGATCAAATAGCCACGCACCACGGCCTCCACCAGGATTGGCTCCAGGCGCCGGGCCACGACGCTGCGGCCACGAACCTGCGCGGCTTCCTCGGGTCGCACCACGGATTCCGGCGCGACGCCGGTCAGGTGATTGGGCACGATGTCCTTGAGGCGTTCGAACCAGAAGTCCGACATCTGATTCAGGACCAACCCTTTGCCCGGGATCGGCTCGCCCATCACGACATCGAACGCGGAAAGGCGATCGGTCGTAACGATAAGAATGCGGTCGTCGCCGACGGCGTAATTGTCGCGCACCTTGCCGCGGCCAAGTAGCGGCAGCGACGTGATGTCGGACTGATAAAGACTCTTCATGCGACTCCCGAAAGTCGAAGGCGGCAGGTGTTGTGCCACACCTTGCCGCCGTTATTGTTGCCTGAGCCCGGAACCTTGTCTTGAGAGTCCGGGGATGGGCCGATGCCGTTTGGACCAGGCGCTACGTGCGCCCGGCGCCTTATTTGCAGCGGCGGCCGCGCAGCCGCGCTGTGCCGGCTCTGTTACTGCTGCGGTCGCTGCTGCGCTTGCTGTTGCGCTTGCTGCTTCTGCTTCTGTTGCTGCTGCCGTTACTGCACGATCTGGGCGAGTTCGCCCTTCTTGTATTTCTCCGCCATTTTTTCCAGCGGAATCGGCTTGATTTTCGAAGCTTGACCTTCGCAGCCGAACGAAAGATAACGGGCCTTGCAGACCATGCGGGCCGCTTCGCGCGCTGGCTTCAAGTAATCGCGTGGATCGAACTTGCCCGGGTTTTCCGCGAGGTAGCGTCGGATGGCACCGGTCATGGCAAGGCGGATGTCCGTGTCAATATTGATCTTGCGTACGCCATGCTTGATGCCTTCCTGAATTTCCTCGACCGGCACGCCATAAGTCTCTTTCATGTCGCCGCCGAATTCGCGAATTTCAGCCAGCAGTTCCTGCGGCACCGAAGAGGAGCCATGCATAACGAGATGGGTGTTTGGAATGCGGGCGTGGATTTCCTTGATGCGGCCGATCGCCAGAATATCGCCAGTTGGCTTGCGCGAAAACTTGTAGGCGCCGTGCGATGTACCGATAGCAATTGCGAGTGCGTCACAGTGGGTGCGTTGAACAAAGTCGGCTGCCTGCGCGACGTCGGTCAGCAACTGTTCGCGTGTCATGGTGCCTTCAGCGCCGTGGCCGTCTTCCTTGTCACCCTTCATGGTTTCGAGCGAACCCAGCACGCCGAGTTCTGCTTCAACCGTAATGCCGATGGAGTGGGCGAACTCAACCACCTTGCGCGACACCTCCACGTTGTAATCGTAGCTCGCAACCGACTTGCCGTCCTCCTGCAGCGAGCCATCCATCATCACCGAGGTGAAGCCGGACTTGATCGCTGACATGCAGACTGCCGGCGACTGGCCATGGTCCTGGTGCATCACGACCGGAATGTGTGGATAGGCCTCGACCGCCGCTTCAATCAGGTGGCGCAGAAACGCCTCACCAGCATATTTCCGGGCTCCGGCCGAAGCCTGCATGATGACTGGCGCGCCGACTTCATCGGCCGCCATCATGATGGCTGACACCTGCTCAAGGTTGTTCACATTGAAGGCAGGCAAGCCATATCCGTGTTCAGCGGCATGATCCAGTAATTGACGCATGGATACGAGGGCCATGGTGATTCTCCGTTTAATAGAAATTGTTTAGGCGCTGATAAATCATGTTGTCTGCAACCCTTCGCCGCTAGCAAGGACCGGTGGTCGGTCCAACGCGGTATGACGCGTGGCGTGCCGGGCCACAAAAAACCAGTTTAGGAGCGGTGCGCATTAATGCTCACCAACCTTCATGATCTTCAACGCATTGGTGCCGCCGACCTGACCCATCGGCTCACCCCAGGTGACGACAATCATGTCACCTTTGCGCACAATACCTTTAGCCAATAGCAAGTCTTCTGCCGCTTTCAACACTTGTTCCCGGTCCGGCGACTGCACCAGCTCCATCGTGGTGACATTGCGGTAGAGCGTTGCCTTGCGCTGGGTGGCCAGCACCGGCGTCATGGCAAAGATCGGAATGTCGATGTTATGACGGCTCATCCAGAGCGCGGTCGAGCCGGACTCGGTGAGCGCCACGATGGCCTTGACCCGCAGGTGGTAGGCGGTAAACAGCGCCCCGTACGCGATCGACTGATCAATGCGGGTAAAGGTGACATTGAGGAAGTCCGCATCCAGCCGAAAGTCCTCGGATTTTTCAGCTTCAAGGCAGATTGCCGCCATCGCCTCAACGGTTTCCACGGGATAACGTCCCGAAGCGGTTTCGGCGGACGTCATGACCGCATCGGTGCCATCCAGCACGGCATTGGCCACGTCAGACACTTCGGCGCGCGTGGGCACCGCATTGACGATCATGGACTCCATCATTTGCGTCGCGGTGATAGTTAGCTTGTTCGACTGGCGCGCCATGCGGATCATGCGCTTTTGCAGCGCCGGCACGGCGGCATTGCCAACTTCTACCGCCAGGTCGCCACGGGCGACCATGATGCCGTCTGAACTGTCGAGGATCTCTTGCAGCGCGGGAATCGCTTCGGCGCGCTCGATTTTTGCAATCATCTGCGGCCTGTGGTTCCACGGCTCGCCTGCAATATTGGCCAGCTGGCGAGCCATTTCCATGTCGGTGGCGCTCTTGGGAAACGAGACCGCGACATAGTCTGCCTTGAAGCTCATGGCGGTCTTTATGTCGTCCATGTCCTTGCCGGTCAAGGCGGCCGCGGTCAGCCCGCCACCCTGGCGATTGATGCCCTTGTTGTTGGACAGTTCGCCGCCCACCCTGACCGTGGTGTAAATGGCGCTGCCCCGAACCTGATCAACCACCAGCACAATCAAGCCGTCGTTAAGCAGGAGAACGTCGCCAACCTTGAGGTCGCGCGGGAGCTCCTTGTAGTCCAGTCCGACCTGCTCCTGGTTGCCCAATTCGCAGGCGGCATCAAGGATGAAGGTTGCGCCCTTGGTGAGCTGGACCTTGCCGTTTTCGAATCTGCCGACACGAATTTTCGGGCCTTGCAGGTCCGCCATGATCGCGACCTCGCGGCCGCAACTGGCGGCCACTTCGCGCACCATGCGGGCACGGTCGATATGGTCCTGCGCCTTGCCATGTGAAAAGTTCAGACGCACCACGTCCACGCCCGCCTGGACCATCCGGGTCAGCGTTTCGATATCGCTTGAGGCCGGACCGATGGTTGCTACAATTTTTGTGGCTCTTTGCATGCTGATCCTTCTGTGGAGTGATCGGCGCGATGGCTCTCAGGCCCCGGCGGCGCGCTGCTGCAGGATCTCGACCGCGGGAAGCGTCTTCCCTTCGAGGAATTCCAGGAAGGCGCCGCCGCCCGTCGAGATGTACCCAATGCGGTCGGTGATCTGGTACTTGGCGATGGCGGCCAGCGTATCGCCGCCACCAGCGATAGAAAAAGCTTTTGAGCCTGCAATGGCTTCGGCCAGCGTTTTAGTACCGCCGGCGAACTGGTCGAATTCAAAGACGCCCACCGGGCCATTCCAGACAATCGTGCCGGCCGCGGCAATCTGGCGCGCGAGAATCGCTGAGGTTTCGGGACCGATATCCAGTATCAGGTCATCGTCTGTCACATCGGCCACCAGCTTCGTGGTGGCCGCGGCTTGCGCTGAAAACTCTTTGGCACACACCACGTCCACCGGAATCGGCACCGAGGCGCCGCGTCGCGACATCACGTCGATGATGGTCTTGGCATCGTTGACAAGGTCCGGTTCGGCCAGCGATTTGCCGATCTGGAGGCCCGACGCCAGCATGAAGGTGTTGGCAATGCCGCCACCCACGATGAGGTTGTCTACCTTGTCGGCCAGCGTCTTGAGAATGCTGAGTTTGGTGGATACCTTCGAGCCGGCGACGATTGCGACCAGCGGTCGCGCTGGCGCGTGGAGGGCGCGGCCCAGTGCATCGAGTTCAGCGGCAAGCAGCGGGCCGGCGCAGGCTACTGGGGCGAACTTTGCGATGCCGTGCGTGGTTGCCTCGGCCCGATGCGCGGTGCCGAATGCGTCGTTGACGTAGACGTCGCACAGCGCCGCCATTTTGCGCGCCAGTTCATCGCTATTCTTTTTCTCGCCCTTGTTGACACGGCAGTTTTCCAGCAGGACCACCTGACCAGGCGCCACCTCGACGCCATCGACCCAGTCACGCTTGAGCTCCACGCCTTGTCCGAGAAGCTCGGCGAGCCGCAGGGCGACCGGCGCGAGGCTGTCTTCGGGTTTGAACTCGCCTTCGGTTGGGCGGCCGAGATGGGAAGTCACCATGACCGCCGCGCCCGCGTCGAGCGCCATGCGAATCGCCGGGACAGAGGCACGGATGCGCGTGTCTTCGGTGATGTGCCCGGCGTCGTCTTGCGGCACGTTCAGGTCGGCCCGGATAAAGACTCGCTTGCCGCGCAGTTTGCCTTGCTCTACCAGGTCACTCAGTCGGATAAATTGCATTGTTAGCACCGAAATCCAGAGGGTGTGTGGTTAAAATAAAAACGGGTATTTTACCGCACCGAGTAGGGCCACCCTCGCGTTTTTTGGACGGGCTGGGTGCTTGACGCCTCTCGAAACGGCGATGGCTTTGACTCAGGAATCGGCCCTGTCCCGCTAAATCAGAAAGCGGATTCCCGCAAAGACAGCCATGCCGGCGATGATCGTCGCCAGCAGATGCCGGGTAGCGAGGTAGAACGCAACTGTCGCAGCACCGGCGAGCACTTTCGCATTCAAGCCGGCAAATACCGGCGGCCCGCCGGTCAGGACCAGATCGGGCACGACGATCGCCGCCAGCGCGGCAGCAGGCGCATAGCGCAGCGCATGCTGCAGCCGTACCGGCAATTGCACCCGGCTGCCAAGCAGGAACATCAGGCAGCGCGTGAAGACGGTCGCCACGCCCATCAGGAAAATCGTCAGCCAGATATCGCCACTGGTCATTGCAGTAGTTGCGGTAGTCATTGCGCTGGACACCGCGTTCGTCATTGCGCTGCTGACGGCCATCATGCCGCATCCTCTCTGCGGCGATCGTCGCTATCCTGGTCCAGCACCGAATCCACCATCATTGCCGCCGTCATGCCCAGCACGATTGCGAGTAGCAGCCCGAGGCGATACGGAAAACTGGCGCCCAGCACGCCGACAACGGAGGCCACCACCACGCCCACCAGGGCAGGCAGATTGATGATGAGCGGGATGGTAATTGCCAGCAGCGCCAGCGTTCCGGCGAAGCCGATACCCCACTGATCCGGAATGGCGCCGGCGAGCAGAATGCCCGTCACGGAACCGAGCTGCCATGCCACCCAATTCGAGTAGCTGACGCCGCAAAAATAGCCGAGCTTGCCGGCCGGCGCGGAAGCAGCATCGGGGAAACGCTGCGGGAAAAAGGCCATCGTGACGTCGGCATTGAAGTAGCCATACCAGACCCGCCGCGGCCATGTCAGATGCGCAAAATGCGGCGCAACGGCGGCCGAAAAAATCAGGAAGCGAAGGTTGACCATCAGTGCCGTCAGAAAGATCAGGGCGGGTGGCGAATGCATCGCGATCAGCGGCAAAGCCGCAAGTTGCGCCGAGCCGCCAAAGACAATGAAGGTCATGCCGAGCGCCTGCCACAATGTCAGCCCGCTCTTCACCATGGCCATGCCGGTTACCACGCCCCAGGCGACAATCCCTGGCATGGTGCCAGCGGATTGGACAAGCGCCTCGTGGAAGGCGGATCTTTCTGTCTGTGGTGATCCCGCCCGGGAGGCGGTAGGTGCGTTAGATGTCATTAAAATAAGCTTCGGTGCGGCCTTGCGTCGACTTGCTGGAAACAGGCCAGGAAACGGCGTCGATGTGACACTTTTCCGCGCATTTGTTTGGCCCAATATTCTATCGAGTAAGCCTCGCGACCGTTGAATCCGTTAAAATCTTCCCTTTTGAAATAGTGATCTGGAGACGCGACATGTCCATGGCAGACCGGGATGGAAAGATCTGGAAGGATGGCGCATTGGTCGAGTGGCGAGAAGCGACCGTGCACGTTCTTACGCATACGCTGCACTATGGCATGGGTGTTTTCGAAGGCGTGCGTGCCTACAAGACCGCCGAGGGTACGGCAATCTTCCGCCTGCGCGAACACACCCAGCGACTTTTCAATTCGGCCAAGATCTTCCAGATGACGATTCCCTGGGACCTCGAAACCATCATCGCGGCGCAAAAGGAAGTGGTGCGCGCCAACCAGCTCGAAAGCTGCTACCTGCGGCCGCTGGTCTGGGTGGGCTCCGAGAAGATGGGCGTGGCTGCGCGCGGCAACACCATCCATTGCGCCATCGCCGCGTGGCCGTGGGGAGCCTACCTTGGCGAGGAAGGCATCATCAAGGGAATCCGCGTCAAGACCTCATCCTTCGCGCGCCATCATGTCAATGTTTCGCTGGTGCGTGCCAAGGCCTGCGGCTATTACATCAACTCCATTCTCGCCAACCAGGAGGCATTGACCGACGGCTATGACGAGGCGCTGCTGCTCGATACCGACGGCTATGTTTCTGAAGGCTCCGGCGAAAACGTCTTCGTTGTCCGGAACGGCAAGTTGTTCACGCCGGACCTCGCGTCTTGCCTCGACGGCATTACCCGCGACGCGGTGCTGACCATGGCGCGCGACCTTGGTATTGAGGTGATTGAGAAGCGCATCACGCGCGACGAGATGTACTGCAGTGACGAAGCGTTTTTTACTGGAACCGCCGCAGAAATTACGCCTATACGTGAGCTGGACAACCGCCAGATCGGCGAAGGCCGCCGCGGTCCGGTTACGGAGCGCTTGCAGAATCTGTTCTTTGATGTGGTTGCCGGCAAGGCGCCGCAGTACCGCCATTGGCTTACCCTGGTCTGACAGGCAAGCCGCAACCGGAGCGTTGAATGAGTGAAGTGCCCAGCAAGATGAGTTTCGTGGAACTCGGCGAGGCGGACCTGCCGGCCTACTGCCCCAATCCGTCCATGCCGATCTGGTCGTCCCATCCGCGCGTGTTCCTCGACATGGCTTCCAACGGCGAAGCGAAGTGCCCGTACTGCGGCACGGTGTATCGCGTCAAGCCCGGAACCTCGCTTCGAGGGCACTAAGGAAGGCCCGTTGGTCTACCTCCAGGAGCCGGCTTTCCTACATGGCATGCGGCGAGGAGCAAGTCTCTCGCCCCTGGTGGGTCACCATCTGAAAGAGTAAATGCAAGTAAAACAAATCCCTGACCGTGTTCGCACATGGGGCAGCATATTCCTGATTTTCCTGTTCCCCGCCGTGGCGATTACAACGCCGCGCGGGATGGGGCTGATTGAAGCAGTACTTCTGGTTGTTGGTCTCTGGAGCCTTGTCGACACAGGCTTGCGCCGCATCTTTTGCGAAGCGAAGTGGGTGGTGCTTGCCATATCGGCCGACCTGATGATCGCCATCGGGTCCACCCTGTTTTTTTCGCTCGGATGGAACGCACTCGATTACCCGATTCGCATCATGATTGCGCTGCTTTTTCTGCCCTTGCTGGCGCGAGCGCGGTTTTCATCTGACTGGCTCTGGTATGGCGTCTTCGCTGGCGCGATAGGGGCGGCAGCGCTCAGTCTGTTTCAACATTTCGCTCTCGACTTGCCCAGGGCGCGCGGTTTTACCCTCGAGATTCTTTTCGGCGATATCGGCCTCGCGCTTGGACTCATGGCACTCGCGTCACGCGGAGAATTCATTCGGCGCAGGTCTTTCTGGCTGCCCTACTTCGCCTTCTTCTGCGGCGTTCTAACGTCCATTCTTTCCGGTTCGCGCGGAGGGTGGATCGCCATGATCCTTTCGGCTATCCCGCTTTATGTGTACGACAAAAAGAAGTCGCGCGGCAAATCCATGCTGGTTGCCGCAAGCGGGATGATTCTTCTGGTGGCCGCATTCTTCATCCCCGCCACCCAGGTTGCTCTGCGCAGCGAAAGGGTGTTTGTCGAAGCACGCAATTATTTTGAAGCGAACGTCGCCAATACGCCCACTGGCGCCCGTCTGGAAATGTGGAAGGCGGCATCCCTGGCGTTTCGCGAGCATCCCGTATTCGGTGTCGGTAAATACAACTTCAGCCTTAGCATCAAGGAACTCGAAAATCGCGGACAGGTCAGCCCCTCCATCGCCGGCTTCAACCATGCCCACAACGAAATTCTCGAAGTGATGGCGACCCAAGGCATCATCGGACTTGCCGGGCTGATCATGTTTTACCTTCTTCCGCTGCGCTTTTTTATTCGCAATCTTGATGCCGGCGAGCGGCACAATCCCTACGCACTCGCCGGCATCATGCTGGTCCTGTGCTACCTCGACTTCGGCCTGTCTCAAGTCATGTTTGCGCACCATCTCGGCATTGCGTTCTACGCCTTCATGGTCTGCCTTCTTGCCGGCCTTTGCTTGAAGACGCAAGAGGAAACGCGCGCCATAACCAGCCAGGTACCAGAAGACGAGACGGTGAGCTGCGTCTAAAGCCCGCGTAGAGGACCGGCACAACGCAGCCATGCTGTCAGCTGTGCGCTGTGAAACCGGCGAACCTGGCACCATTGCAATCATCGACGCCGGGCGGCGAGCAAAAGATATTGGGAACACATGATGCTGCTGGCCTGCAATCCATGAACCGCATTCCCTATCGCGCCCCGCGCTGGCTTGCCGGCGGCCACCTGCAAACGATCCTGCCGGCCACGCTGCTTCCCAAACCGGCGGTGCCTTTTCGGCGGGAACGCTGGAAGGCACCGGACGGCGACTTCATCGATGTGGACTTCGTTGACGGCAAGATTGGCAAGCCGCTTCTTGTCCTGTTTCATGGCCTTGAGGGATCTTCCAACAGCCACTATGCAAGAGCCTTGATGGCGCGTGCTGCCTCGCTTGGCTGGTCCGGCGCCGTGCCGCATTTCCGTGGCTGTTCTGGCGAACTGAATCTTGCACCGCGCTTCTACCATTCCGGCGACGCAACAGAGATTGATTGGGTTGTTCGCCGCATGGCGCAACTTCACTCACGCAATGGACCTGCCCCGCTGTACGCCTCCGGCGTCTCATTGGGTGGCAATGCCTTGCTGCGATGGCTAGGCGAATTCCAACATGCGGCCGGCATTGTGGATGCCGCTTGCGCAATCTCCGCGCCGGTCGACCTGGCCGGCGGTGGCGCCGCTTTGTCTCGTGGTCTCAACATGCTTTACACCCGGGTTTTCCTGCGTACGCTGAAACCAAAATGCCTGGCCAAGCTGGACCAGTTTCCCGGGTTGTTCGACCGTGCCACTCTGCTGGCCGCGAGCAACCTCCGTGAGTTCGACAATGTCGTCACCGCGCCGCTTCACGGCTACCGCGACACCGAAGACTATTGGGATCGCGCCAGCGCCAAACACGTGCTGGACGACATCAAAGTGCCAACCCTTCTGCTCAACGCCCGCAATGACCCGTTCTTGCCGGAACGGTACCTGCCGCGCAGCGCGTCGCCCAACGTGGTTTTCGACTTTCCGGCCGAAGGCGGCCACGTCGGATTCCCTGGGGTTGGGGCATCCCTTGCAGAAGGGTGGCTCGCGCAGCGGGTATTCGATTTCCTGCAACCCGGCGAAGGGCAAGCGAGCGCGGTGCCCCCGGGTTTAATATCGCTGTAGCCGTTGCGTCTCGGACTCGGCGCACTGTTTGTTTTCCGAACACCCCACTGGTATCGAACTCATGGATGAGATTGTCCGGCAAGCCATGGCCAAATGGCCAAACGTTCCGCATTGCCATGGTTGGCTCGCCCTTGACGCGCGCGGCACTTGGCGCATGCGCGACGATCATGCGCAGGCCCAGGGGCTGCGTGGTGACCCGATCAGGCATGCAGCACTGATTGCGTTCATCAACCGCAACTATGTTTGTGACGACAAGGGCCAATGGTATTTCCAGAATGGGCCCCAGCGCGTCTATGTCGACCTTGACGTTGCGCCGTTCGTGGCGCGGACTGACCCGGCGCTTGGATTCAAGCTACATACCGGCATCCCGCTGGGTGAGATCGAGCGGGCGTGGATGACAGAGCAGGGGCAACTGCTACTGGAAGCTTCTGGGCGGATTGCGTTTCTGGACGATCGTGACCTTGCCCAGTGCATCAGCCAATTGCGGCTGGACGGACGGCAAGCCAGCGACGAGGCGCTGCTCGCGTGGCTTGCAGCCGACACAGGAACGGAAAGTCTGGTGCTACACCACGAAGGAAGGGATATTGCGGTGGCAAAGGTCGCGCTCGACGCGTTGCCCAGGCAATTTGGTTTCGTGGCCCGCCCGCGTCCGGACCAAAGCTAAACGCTGCGGGCCGAATCGGCTCCGGCGGATGCCCACTGCGGGGTCAGCGCGGCTTGTCCTTTTCTTCCTTCATTTCCTCACGGCGGCGCGCCTGAAATTCCCGCTCGCGCGCATCGATCATGGATTGATCATAGAAAGATGCATCGGGGGCGCGGCGCGCAATTTGCAGCTGGTCCAGCGCGGACGGCAGGCTCCCTGCAAGCGCATAGGACTCGGCCAGCGCCATGTGCTGAAGCGCCTGTTTGCCCTGTGCCGAATAGGCCTTCGCGAGACGGTCCTGCACCCGGGGATCGGCCCGATACAACTGCGCCTGGTCGCGCAGGTAGCGAACGGCCTCGTCCGCCTGCCTTGACGCCAGCAGGGCGTCGGCATATTGGAGCGCGATGCCACGCGAAAGCGGAAATTGGGAGCGCGCCCTGGACGCTTCACGCACCGCTTCCGCGCCCTGGTTTGCTGCCAGGCGCAACTCAATACCAAGGCTCGCCAGCGTCGATGAGGGCGGCATGTTTCGGGCGGCGGACTGTGCCTCGGCCAGCAGGTTCTCGGCGAGCGCCGTGTTTCCCTGTTTCTGCGCAACCAGGGCCAATCCGTATTTGGCAGCAATCGTCTGCGCCGCGTTCTTGTGCAGCGCCGGGTCGCTGAAGATAACGGACGCGTCTCGCAGGCCTTGCGCCGTATCGTCCTGCAAGATGCGCGTACGCGCCCGAATCAACTGGAAGTCAAGGCTGTCGGCATGCTGGCGATAGCGCTGACCGCGTATGCGCGACTCGATATCCGCGATACGCTCGGTCGTCATGGGATGCGACCGCAGATAGGGCGGCGCGCCTTCGCCATACACGCGCGTGGCGCTTTGCAGGCGCCCAAACAAGGCAATCATTCCCGAGGTGTCGAAGCTGCCATCTTTCAGGATTTCCAGGCCAACTCGATCGGCTTCGCGCTCCGCGTCGCGACTGAAGTTCAATTGGCGCTGAATGGCCAGGCCCTGCCCCCCCATCATGCTGGCTGACGCGAGGTCTGGACTGGAACGCGCCGTCAGCGCGGCAAGCACCATGGTCGCCAGCGGGATGAGCGCATCCTGCTTCTGGCTGCCAATCATTCGGGCGATATGGCGCTGCGAAACGTGGCCTATCTCATGCGCCATGACAGAGGCAAGTTCCGACTCGTTTTGTGCAGCCAGCAAGAGGCCGGAATGCACCGCGATAAACCCTCCTGGCAATGCAAAGGCATTCAACGCTGGATCGCGAACCGCGAAGAAAAAGAAATCGAAGCCGGACTCGCCGCGCACTTCAGGCCGCGCCGCGACCAGGCTGCCGCCAAAATTGTTCAGATACTCCAGCAAGGGCGCGTCGTCGAGATAGTCGCGATCACGACGGATGTCGTGCATGATCTGCTCCCCAAGCTTGCGCTCCATGACTGGCGAAAGATCGCTGCGCTCGGTGCTGCCAAGATTGGGAAGGTTTTGTGGCACGCCAATCGCCGGGACGGCCGCCAGCAGCAACGCGACCATTGCGCTGGCCAAGGTCGCGGCATGCGGGCGTGGGATTTTGAAAAATGTTGAAGTGGTCAGCGGCATGGTTGGTTGGGCAAGGGCAAATGCGACTGGACTGGTCAAGACTGGACTGGTCAATCTGGTTTTAAAGGCCGGAGCCAGCAGAGCGCGGACTTGCCGCTATCAGGTGCCTTCTGCTGCTGCCAAGACCTCGCGTCGACCCTTGCCGTGCACCGCGATGGCTTCTGGGCCTCGGTCCCGGCGGCGACTGCCACCTTCGTGGCCGAAGGTTTTTCGGCATGTCGACGATGCTATGATACCCGCAGCATCGCTTCGTTCACCACTGCCCGCCGCCCCGCAACGATTTCTTACAAATGTCTAAAAACGCCTCACACGAAGACGCCTCGCCTCAAGCCGGCCTAGCTAGCCAATCCGGCAACGACGGCCTTACACACTTCGACGCGCGCGGTCAGGCGCAGATGGTGGATGTCGGCGGGAAGGAAGACACCAAACGCATCGGTATCGCGACTGGAACGATCCGCATGAAGCCGGAGACGTTGGCCATCATCCGCTCGGGCACTGCAAAAAAGGGCGATGTGCTTGGCATTGCCCGCATCGCCGCCATCATGGCCGCCAAGAAGACCAGCGACCTGATTCCGCTTTGCCATCCTCTTGCCTTGACCCGCGTTGCGGTCGAGTTTGATTTTGACAGCGATTCCGCCGCGATCATGTGCACCGCGCAGGTGGAAACCACTGGAAAAACCGGCGTGGAGATGGAGGCGCTGACCGCGGTGCAGGTCGGGCTATTGACCGTCTATGACATGTGCAAGGCAGTGGATCGTGGCATGGTGATGACGGACATCCGACTGCTGGAGAAGCACGGCGGGAAATCGGGGGACTGGGTTGCCAGCGGCATGCAGCCGGCTTCGACCATCTAGTCGGATTCTGACACCTTGGGCGCGGCCTGCATCCTGCTTAACTCGACGAGGCGACTGCATGCGACCGGCGCGCCAATCAGGCAGGCTTTGGTGTAGTCCTTTACAGCCGCTTCGCGATTTCCCAATGCTTCTTCAGTTCGACCTCGTCCATAAAATGGCCTTGCATAGGTCTGGTTCATTTCGATTGCGCGGTTATAGTCGATGAGCGCAGGACGGGGCCGCCCGCTTTCCAGCCAGGCCGCCGCGCGGTCATTGTAAAAATACGCATAGCCGGGGTTTATACGAATCGCACGGTCATAGTCCTGTATTGCCTGGTCGTACAACTTGACCCGGGCCAGCATGACGCCACGATTGTGAAAAATGCGCTCGGTGCCAGGACGGTTATCTTTCGCATCGATGAGCTGCGCCGCATCGTCCCACAGCAACAGTCCATGCGAAAGACTTTGCAGGCGATCCAGCGTGAACGGCACATAAAGCACGGCGACGACGGCCAGCACTAACGCGGCTGGTTTCGCCCTCACCCGTTGCAGAATAACGGGCAAGACAAGGAACGCAAAAGGCATCCAGAGGTAGCTCCGGTAGAGCACGAAGGGTTCCTGGATTCGCACCGCCGCAAATTCGGTTGCGAACAGCAACCATGGGCAAATCATGGCGAATCCCAGCAATGCGAATCTGCCGCGCGAGAGCAAGAGCCATGTCGCCGTGCCGCCATAGAGGAGGAAGGCCATGAAGCCAGCCAGGTAGGACGGGTCGCCAAGCGTGAGAGCGAACGGCTCACGCATGTCAATCGACATCCACGCCGGATTGGGCAATACCCATAACAGCAGGTACTTGAAGAACAAGGTCCCCTGCGTCAGTATCGAGAGGGGATAGGCAAGCGCTGGATCGAATTGCGGATACGTGGCATGCAGCCGCGACAGCAAGTCGGCGGCTTCCGGTTCATAGCTTTGCCCGACAATATGCCCAGACCGGATCTGCGTGAACACGTAGATCGCTATTCCGGCGTAAAGCAGAAAGGTCGGCATGACGGCAAGCAGCACCTTTTTTCCTGGGCGCGTGATCAGTAAAAGAAGCGCTGCCATAACCGCCGGGGCCATGATGGCGTGCTCCTTGGAAGTGGCCGCCAACAAATACGCGAGTGCGGACGCGAGCAACAGAACCTGTTTCCGTCGCAGCAGGCCTTCCAGGAACGCGAACGCCATCAACAACACAAAGAGCGTTGCCATGAGTGTCGTGCGCTGGACCAGATAGGCCACGGCATAGGTGGCGACCGGATGTATCGCAAAAAGCAGTGCACAGACAAACGCTTGCGACGACAGCGACAATCGGAGGCCGCCCGGGACGCTCCCGACCGCGACTGGGGTGACGACTGGCAGCAACCGCCGCAGGAAGAAGTAGAGCGTTACGGTGCTGGCCAGATGAATCGCCAGATTCCCGAGCCGGAACCAGATCAGGTCCAGGCCCACAGCAACCCTAGTCCATTCAAATGTCGCGTAAGGAAGCCAGCGCGGCGAAAACGGAATGAACCGGCTTAAATAGAGATCGTGAACGCTGCCATCAAAGAAGCTGATGTCGTCGAACACGACGGGGTTCCAGAGGTACCAGCCGTACAGTCCGCCAGCTGCCATGAAAAGTGCCAGTACCGACCAGCCGTTGCGCGGAACGCCGCGCCAGGAATCAAGTTTGGAAGTGTCGTTCATGACGGGATAATACCTGAGCTGGTTTGGTGGTTTGCGTAGGTTTTGGCGCAGTCGGTTCCTGCCGCTCCTGTTACGCTAGTTTGAATCGATCTGCATGCGGCTAATGGGCGATCTGGCTACTGCACATCGAATTGCTGGAAGAAGTGGAAGGGTCGACATCCATTGCCGATGGATCGGCGCTTTAAAGCAAAAAAGCGCCTCGCGAAGAGGCGCTTTATCGGAATAACGTTCCTAGCAGATGGACGGGGTAGATTTGCAGGTCCCGGTTACAGCCCATGTTACGCCAGTCGTGCTGTATGTCGGGGTAAGGATAATGGTTTCGTTGGAGAGGCCCTGTGTGTTAACCGCTGTTGCAGTGATTACGCTGGCAGCTGTCGTTAGGCCATTCAATTTACCCGTCGCCGTCGTAATATCGGCTGGCACGCCATTTGAACCGTTGGCGCAGTTCGCGTAAACGCCAGCCTGGTCTTGCAAGCAGATTTCCACTGCTGTCTTGACTGGGGCTGTTGCTTGCACGACCTCGGTAAACTTCGCCTTCTTGGTGTAGTTCTGATAGCTTGGGATTGCAATTGCAGCCAGGATGCCGATGATCGCAACAACGATCATCAATTCAATCAAGGTAAAGCCGCTTTGTGCCGATTTCGTGATTTTTACTGCTTTCATTTGGTTCTCCTGGGGGAATAAGGTTCTAAACGTTGCCGAGAACCAATATGCAAGGCGTGTGCCATGTGGCCTTCGACGACTATTTCCCCCTTGGAACTCAGGAAACGACCAATTTTTGTCGGTGGAATATCGGCCAGGCTGACAATTTTCGGTAGTTCGCCAGGCGGGTTTGGGGCTGAGGTGCCAAAAGGTGGTATCGGCTTGACGTCGCAAGCGCCTGAGGTGGTATCGGCTTGAAGTCGCGAGCACCTGTCTCGGGCAAAGCGCGCCAGCGAGTCGTTCCCGGAATCCAAGCGGGGGTAGAAGGTGGCACGGTTTCCGGGACGGCAGTCGTCAATTGGCCAAAGCGACAGAAGGCTGTATTTGGCTTGGACCTGGTACTCGTCCAGTCAAGCGCAGAACCGGCGGAAGCGGCCGGAGCGGCAGGAGCTCCGCCAGTCGAGTCGAATCGAGCAGATGGTGGTGCGTTAAGAGCCGGCCGCGCTTCCAGTAACAACGATCCCTGTCTCAGAGCCTGCAGCGTGACGATGCTCCACTCTGCGGTTGGCAGCCGACCTGCCGCAAGTGAAGATGTGGCTGGCTTAAACGGGCCGCCAGATCGCGGTTTTGCGAAGTTCGAACAGTTTTGAGTTAGCGTCGAGGCGGGAGGGTTTGAGGCAGGGGGACACTGGCACCCTCAAGATAGCTGACCCGGAACCGTGCCAAGGTGTCACCCGTGTCCGCCGCCTTCCGGTAGGCGGCAAGCGCCGCGGGGATTTGCCCGAGATTTTCAAGCGCCAGGCCTTTCCTGTACGAGGCAGCGCCGAACTCCGGCTTCGTGCGCAGGGTTTCGTCGAAATCGTCCAGGGCACGCGCGTATTGCCCACCCTGGAGGTAGATCACTCCACGCCCATAGTAGCCATGAAATGACGTCGGGCTGAGTGAGATTACCTGGTTAAGATCGTCCAGGGCCGCATCAAGGTCCCCGTGCTTGCCGCGTTCGCTCCCCCGATTGAAGTAGATGCGGTCCGCACCCGGAACTCGCGGGCTGACAAGCTTTGCCGCAGCGTCTTCCCACACCGCGCGTTCGCTGGCAAGGCTTTGGAGCCGATCGCGAGCAAGGCCAATCTGAAGGGGCAATAAAAGCAGCGAACCGAGCACAACCGGCTTCCAGTTAACGCGGGCCAGGGATGCGACCAGCATGATGACAAACCCGGGTGCCCACAAATAGCTGCGGTACAAAACAAAGGGTTCCTGCAACCGGACCGACGAAAGCTCGGGCAAGAACAAGGTCCAGGAAAGCAGGAGGCCACATCCGAACAGCGCCCTGCTTCGACCTTTCGACAGACAAACCAGACCAATGACGGGCATGGCCATGAACGCAGCGCCTGAAAGGAGTATGGCCGGCGAGCCGAGCACGTTGGCAAAGTCCACGCGCATGTCCACTGATAGGTAGCGCACATCCGGCACGACCCAGTAATAGAGGTAGAGAAAAAAGGCGCGCGCCTGCATTGCCATGCTTGCCGGCCAGACGCCGACCGCGTGCCCGAGGATTTTCACGTTCGTGATTTGCGCCAGCATGTCGCCGGCCAACGGCTCATAGCTGCTTGCAATCACGCGTTTTGCAGCAAACACTGCGGCCCCCGCTGCAGGCAGGCACAGGGAAACGAACAAGACGGCATGACGCACCGTCCAGTTTCGGACCGTCCAGCTTCCGCTTCCCAGTCTGGCGATTGCTATCAACGGCAGAGCACCGAGGGGTAGGAACACCGCGTGCTCCTTACAAAAGACAGCGGCCGAATACAAGACGGCGGCGACGATAACGTCGGACGTACTCCGGGTTCTGAATCCCCGAACAAATACGCAAAGACAGGCGAGCGAGAACAGCGTAGCAAGGACGATGGTGCGCTCGACGAGGTAGGCAGCGCCATAGACGGCTACCGGATTGAGGGCAAACCAGGTGGCGCCTGCCAGCGGAAAGACGTAGTACGGTCCGGTCGCAACCGAGACATTCGTGGAGCGACAACACTCCAGCACGCTTTTCAAGAGGGAAAACAGCAGCCAAGCACAGGCGATATGAAGCGCCAGGCTTACGGCTCTTTGAGCGGCGATACTATGAAACAGTACCTGCACAATCCCGAGGGTGAAGTAGGGGAAGGTTCTCGGCCCGGAGGAAAAGGGCGTGGTTGCGTAGTCGTAGACGGAAAGATTGGTAAAGACGTTGTGATCGTCGAAAATCAGACCGTTATGCAGGAAGGGGATGTAGACAAGTACAACGATCAGGGCCATCGCTACAACGCAGACGAGTCCGGCAGCCCGGTCGACGGCCACTCTGCGAATAACATGCACGGCAACTGGGGCAAAACTGCTCCACCTGCCGTGCAATCGAGCGACTTTGGAATGTACTGACACGCCAAAGCCGATTTCAGCTTTCAAAGTATTCCGGCACTATTAATTCCACTTCCCTATCTCGTTGGCGCAGATCGACCCTGCTGCCGCATTGGAGTTTGCGCTAAAGGTAACTGCGTTGGCGTTGACATTGGGCGTCCAGGTTATGACAGTGCCGCCACATAATGTCGCGTTAAGGGTTGTAGTTACGGTACCGTTAGCGTTCAAGGTCCAAGTCGCAATCTCCGCATTGGCTACCGGGGCTCCGCCGAGCCCCAAACCGCCGCTATTGATCGGAGCGGTCCAAGCGCCAGCAGTGATTGTATTGACGACCCCACCGTTATTCTGAGCGTATTCGGCCAAAGCAAGCTTGATGGGGTCCATGGCAGCGACCACCTTTGAAAGCTTCGCGCGGGTGACGTAATTCTGATACTGCGGAATAGCGATCGCAGCCAGGATCCCGATGATCGCGACGACGATCATCAACTCAATCAAAGTAAAGCCGCGTTGCGAGCGGCGTTGAAGTGAAATGCTGTGCATGGTTTCTCCGTATTCAAAATGCCGACAGGAAAATCTGTCTGACAGCATTTCGCAATATCCATGCCGTTTTACCAACGACGATACGGACCAACGGAGAGTTAAAAGTTCGGCGATCGAGTGATCGCGGAGGAGGATGTGACCGGGGTTGTCAGTGCTTCTGCAAAGTACGTCAGATTACTCTCGATCAAGCACTAGAATTGTCATAAATATTGTGCGGCTTAGTTCGCCTTAGTGATAAAGCGCGCATAGGTACCAGCGCATCACCAGCTACCGGCTTCCGATCCGCCGCGTCAATCTTGAGAGCCAGCCAGTCGGTAACGTCGGTTCACCATACTCGTCCACGGCTACCAGCGCGACAGAAATGTTGTCCAGTCCGCCGCGTTCGTTTGCCGCATCGATCAACGCCTGGCACACGAGGTCAAGGTCATCTGATGCGCGGGTCAACTCCGCGGCAATGCGTGCGTCCGAGAGCATTTCGGTCAGACCGTCGGAGCACAGCAGGAACAGATCGCCGGTGCGCACGTCGTGCAGATGAATTTCGACCTCGACTTCCGGTTCGACGCCCATGGCACGGGTCACCAGATTGCGGTCCTGCGAGTTGCGTGCCTGCTCTATCGTAATGAGGCCCGCATCTATTTGCTCCTGAAGGAAGGAATGATCGCGCGTGAGTTGTTCCAGTTCGCCGTTGCGCAGTCGATAGCCGCGAGAATCGCCGACATGGGCAATGCTGACGCCGTGGTAGTGGAACAAGGCGGCGACCAATGTGGTGCCCATACCTTGATATCCCGGTTCGAGGCGAGCGGCTTCAAAGATCGATGCGCTGGCATGCTCAATGCATTCGACCATCAACCGGTGCAACTGGCGTGTGTCGTTGCTCCGCAGTGCCTTGGGATCGCTCAGGCGCTCTTCTAGCGCTTCGGTCAGAACGGAGGTTGCAATACCGCTGGCCACTTCGCCCGCGCTGTAACCGCCCATTCCATCGGCGACGATGGCGAAGCACAGGTCCGGCCGGATTGAATATGCGTCTTCGTTATGCGCGCGCACCCTGCCGGGATCGGTTCTGGCTGCATAGCGCAGCCGCGACGGGTGCTTGGTTGCCATGAATGAAGCCGAGGCTGCTAATGAACCGATTCAGTTCACCAGCAGCCTTGCGGCTTTCTACAGGATGGACTTGAGCAGTCGGGCCATCTCGGACGGGTTCTTGGTGACCTTGATGCCACAGGCTTCCATAATGTCGAGCTTGGCTTGCGCTGTATCGGCACCGCCAGAGATCAATGCGCCGGCATGACCCATGCGCTTGCCCGCGGGCGCCGTTACACCGGCGATGAAGCCGACTACCGGCTTCTTCATATTGTCGCGAATCCAGTAGGCCGCATTGGCTTCATCCGGACCACCGATTTCGCCGATCATGATGACGGCATCCGTATCTGGATCGTCGTTAAACATCTTCATGATGTCAATGTGCTTCAAGCCATTGATCGGGTCGCCGCCTGTGCCGACAGCGGTTGACTGGCCCATGCCAAGTGCAGTCAACTGGCCGACTGCTTCATAGGTCAAGGTGCCGGAACGTGATACGACGCCGATGCGACCCTTCTTGTGGATGTGGCCCGGCATGATGCCGATCTTGATTTCATCTGGCGTGATGAGCCCCGGGCAGTTCGGTCCGAGCAGCAGCGTGCGGGAGCCGGCCTTTGCCATGCGGTCCTTGACGGCCATCATGTCCCGAACCGGAATGCCTTCGGTTATGCAGATTGCGAGGTCCAGGTCTGCTTCGACGGCTTCCCAAATGGCTGCCGCGGCACCTGCCGGCGGCACGTAGATGACCGACACATTCGCGCCGGTCTTGGCCTTCGCTTCGGCCACGGTCGCGAAAATCGGAATGCCTTCAAAATCTTCGCCAGCCTTTTTTGGATTCACGCCGGCGACAAAACAGTTTTTGCCGTTGGCGTATTCGCGGCACATCCGGGTGTGGAATTGGCCGGTCTTGCCGGTTATGCCCTGGGTGACAACACGCGTAGTTTTATTGATGAGTATCGACATGGTTGATCCTTGCGTTCTCGTTGTCGTTGTTCGATTCGTTGTTCGATTTATTTACCGTTGGCAGCCGCAACTACTTTCTGCGCGGCTTCTTCCATGGTGTCGGCGGCGATAATGGGCAGACCTGAGTCGGCCAGCATCTTCTTGCCGATGTCCTCGTTAGTGCCTTTCATGCGTACAACCAGCGGCACGGCAAGCTGCACGGCACGCGATGCGGTGATCACGCCTTCGGCGATCACGTCACATCGCATGATGCCGCCGAAGATGTTGACCAGGATCGCCTTCAATTCCGGGTTCTTCAACATGATCTTGAACGCTTCGGTCACCTTCTCGGCGGTAGCGCCGCCGCCGACGTCTAGGAAGTTGGCCGGCTCGCCGCCAAACAGCTTGATGGTGTCCATGGTGGCCATCGCCAGCCCGGCGCCGTTTACCAGGCAGCCGATATTGCCGTCGAGAGAAATGTAGGCAAGATCAAATTTCGATGCTTCGACTTCGGCCGGGTCTTCTTCGTCCAGGTCACGGTACGCGACGATTTCTGGATGGCGGAATAGCGCGTTGGAATCGAAGTTGAACTTGGCGTCAAGCGCGATAACCTTGCCGGAACCAGTCAGGATCAGCGGATTGATTTCGGCGAGCGATGCATCGGTTTCCCAATATGCCTTGTACAGTCCCTGCAACTGGGTGCGTGCGTCGGCGAGTGAAGCCTCTGGAATGCCGATCTTGCGCGAGATATCATCGGCTTCAGAATCGGTCAGGCCGACCGACGGGTCGATCGCAATCTTGTGAATCAGTTCCGGATGCTTCTCGGCGACTTCCTCAATGTCCATACCACCTTCGCTGGACGCCATCAGGACCACGCGCTGGCTAACGCGATCGGTCACCATGCTGACATACAGCTCCTTCTTGATATCGGCGCCTTCCTCAATCAACAGCCGGCGTACTTTTTGTCCGCTTGCTGCCGTTTGATGGGTAACCAGTTGCATGCCCATGATGGCCTTGGCATAGTCGCGAACCTGATCAAGCGACTTGGCCACCTTGACGCCGCCGCCCTTGCCCCGCCCGCCAGCGTGGATCTGCGCCTTGACGACCCATACCGAGCCACCCAGCTTCTCCGCCGCCGGGACTGCTTCGTCAACGGACATGCATGGAATTCCGCGTGGAACCGTCACGCCGAATTTGCGAAGTATTTCTTTGCCCTGGTACTCATGGATTTTCATGGAAGCTTCCCTTCAAATACTGGTTGGATGGCTGAATGGCTGAATGCTGGATCTAAACTTGACTGGTGGGGCAATCCGAAGCGGTCCCGGAGATGCGGGCGTCGATATCCCAAAGGCCGTCAGCGCGCTCATAGGCGCTGAGCTGGAGAGCGCGGCAGTGCTTTAATTTTCGGGGACTACTGGATTGCGGCAGAGGCATGGGGAACACGTGCTCGAGAAGTCATTTCCGGTCCTGCAGGCGGTGCCGAGGAATGCAAGGCAGCAAACGACCGGTGCGATAAAACGCTCAGGAGTTTAGCACAGCCGCCTATGCCGAAGCGATTTAGGAAACGCGCCGCCGGCATGCGCACGACCGTGCTATCGGGCGCGCTTTCCGGTGCGACGATCCAGTCCTTGAGCGATCACCTGAGCGTCCCGCAAGGGACAATCGGGACTTGCTGAAGTGGCGCCATGGTTTAGTGGGACTGTGGGGACGGGGTGCGGGTAGTGCTGGGGTGGCGTGCTCATGCTCGATGACATATTGCGGACGCCACGTAAGGTGGTTACCGAGCAGACTGCCGCAGCGCGCGGAAAACCGACTCAATGGCGCCGTGGGTAAAGCCGCGCTGCTGCAGGAAGCGCATTTGGCGGGCGCGTTCGATCGCGTCCGCCGGCGGAGTCGAATACTTCCTGCGCCACACTTCCATGGCGCGTGCGCCCTCGTCTTCAGACAGCTCCGCCCGTATGCCTTCGAGCGCATCCGAATCAATGCCATGGCTGCGCAACTCCAACAGAATGCGGCTGTTGCCATAGCGCGCAGCGCGTCGATGTACCAGGGACTCAGAGAATCGCGACTCGGACAGCAACTTCGCCGCCTCCAGCGCGTCGAGCACCGCCTCCACATCCTCCCCTTCCTGAGCATGCCGCGCGAGCTTGCGGCGCAATTCCATCCGGCTGTGTTCGCGCGCCGACAAATAGCGCAGCGCCCGACCCTTGAGACTGATTTTTATTGCGGGCATAAGAGTCGGAGTCGGGTCGGGTCGGGTCGGGTCGGCCAGGATCTGCAGACGAGCAGCCGAAGATGCCCGACTATTCGACTTCTTTAGCTTCCCGTGCTTCCTTGGCAGCTTTTCGGCCGGAAGGTTCTGCACCTTTTTCCGGCGCCGCATCACCCTTTGCCGGCGAAAGCGGCGGTACGCCCAAGGCAAGGCGGACCTTGTTTTCGATCTCGCGCGACAGCTCCGGATGTTCCTTCAGATAGTTGCGGGCATTGTCCTTGCCCTGCCCGATACGTTCACCGTTGTAGCTATACCAGGCGCCCGATTTCTCAACCACCTTGTTGTCTGAGCCGAGGTCCAGGATTTCGCCTTCCCGCGACGTGCCTTCTCCATACAGAATGTCGAAATGCGCTTCCTTGAAGGGCGGTGCAATCTTGTTCTTGACGACCTTGACCTTGGTCTCATTGCCGATGACTTCGTCGCCGGATTTTATGGAGCCGGTGCGACGGATGTCGAGGCGCACGGATGCGTAGAACTTCAGCGCATTGCCGCCGGTAGTGGTTTCGGGGTTGCCAAACATGACGCCAATTTTCATGCGGATCTGGTTGATGAAAATTACCAGGGTGTTGGTCCGGTTAATTGAGCCGGTCAGCTTGCGCAGTGCCTGCGACATCAGGCGGGCTTGCAAACCTGGCAGCGAATCCCCCATGTCGCCTTCAATTTCCGCACGCGGCGTGAGCGCCGCCACGGAGTCGATGACGATCAGGTCAACACCGCCGGAGCGCACCAGCGCATCGGTAATCTCCAGCGCCTGTTCGCCGGTATCGGGCTGAGAAATCAGGAGGTCGGACAAATTGATGCCGAGTTTTTGCGCGTAGCCGACATCGAGGGCGTGTTCCGCATCGATGAAAGCACAGGTGCCACCGAGCTTTTGCATTTCCGCGATGGTTTGCAGGCTCAGTGTGGTCTTGCCGGACGATTCCGGACCGTAAATTTCGACGATCCGCCCGCGCGGCAAGCCGCCGACGCCCAGAGCGATATCGAGGCCGAGAGATCCGGTAGAGACAACCTGCACCTCTTCCACCACGGCGCCATCCGCCATTTTCATGATGGACCCCTTGCCGAACTGTTTTTCGATCTGGGCAAGAGCGGCTGCCAGCGCCTTGCTCTTGTCCGGATTAGGGGCGGTTTTCTTGTCGTCCATGGTGGCCTTTCGAGAGATTGGTGGTAATTGGGAATCAAGCAAGTAGCGCGGCGCAATTGACCAGACTCCGCTTTCCCGAAACAGCCTGTACTGTATAAACAAACAGTAATATGTGCAAGCCTTTAAGCGTTATTTTTCGGTGTTTATTTCGTGGTTTCGGGGAACCTGCCGTGCCGGGCCTGCCCGTGCACCACCTTGCTGTCAAATCTGAAACACAATAGACTGAGGTTGCGCTAGTCGGCCGTAGGCTGTGCGGTTTTGGGCCCAATCGCCCTGGCCGTCGGACTGCACAGTCGTGCACCGCCGCCGACGCTTGCTTGCGGCAACAATGCGATCAGCATGCCTTCCAACAGGTCCCTCACCGAGGCGGTCCCCACGATGCGTATTTTGCTGGCAGAAGACGATAGTGTGCTCGCCGACGGGCTGACCCGGTCACTGCGTCAATCCGGCTATGCCACCGACTGCGTGAAGAATGGGCAGGAGGCAGACTATGCGCTCTCCACGCAGGACTTCGACCTTCTTATCCTCGACCTCGGATTGCCGAAGATGCCCGGACTTGAGGTCCTGCGACGACTGCGCGCCCGCAACTCACGCATGCCGGTATTGATTTTGACCGCTGCCGACTCGGTCGAGCAGCGCGTCAACGGCCTGGACCTTGGCGCGGACGATTACATGGCCAAGCCCTTCGCGCTGTCTGAACTCGAGGCGCGGGTCCGCGCGCTGACCCGTCGCGGCGCTGGGGGCGGACCGACGGTGATCAGGCACGGGCCTCTTTCTTATGACCAGGTTGGACGTATCGCGTACGTCAATGAGCAGATGCTGGACTTGTCGGCGCGTGAACTTGGGCTTCTTGAAGTCCTGCTGCAAAGAACAGGGCGCCTGGTTTCCAAGGAACAGCTTGTCGACCATCTCTGCGAGTGGGGTGAAGAAGTTAGCAACAATGCCATTGAAGTCTATGTACACCGCCTGCGGAAAAAGATCGAGCTGGGCGGGGTCCGCATTGCCACGGTGCGTGGCCTGGGCTACTGCCTGGAAAAATTTCCCGAGAGCGCGGCCGCCCACCCGCCTCCCGCCCATTGAGACGCACACCGTCGCAAATGAAAGTCGCCGAGCAGACATTCACGACTACCGAGCCGGAAGAAAAAATCCAGCGCTCGCTCTTCGGCGAAATCCTGGACTGGATGCTGGTTCCCTTGCTGCTCTTGTGGCCCATCAGCATCGCCATCACCTACCTCATCGCCAAGTCGATTGCGAACCAGCCCTTCGATCGAGCGCTGGAGGACCGCGTGACTGTGTTGGCGCAGCAGGTCAAGGAAGTTGGTGGCCAGGTGGTTGCGCCGCTGCCCGCTTCGGCCCGCGACATCCTGCGGGCCGACGATATCGACAACATCTACTACCAGGTGCTCGGCCCGCGTGGCGAAATCATCGACGGCGAGCGCGATGTGCCACTGCCAATGGATGAAGAACGGCCGCAGCCGTGGTCAGTGCAGGTGCGCGACGACACCATGCGCAACACCGACGTGCGGATCGCCTACACCTGGGTTGACCTAAGCAAGCATCCGCCCGGCGAGAACGCCGGCGAACCGCGCATGGCACTGGTCCAGGTCGGAGAGACGCTGGACAAGCGCATACAGTTGGCAAACCAGATCATCAAGGGTGTAATCCTGCCGGAATTCATCATCCTTCCCATCGCGCTGGCGCTGGTCTGGTTCGCACTTGCGCGTGGGCTGTCGCCACTCGCCGAACTGCAGCAACATATCCGCGCGCGCCGCTCCGACGATCTGTCTCCGATCGACTCGCGGCAGGTGCCGGAAGAAATCACACCGCTGGTGAAATCGCTCAACGATATGCTTGGGCGCCTGTCGCAAAGCATTCAAATGCAAAAGCGCTTTATCGCCGACGCGGCGCACCAGATGAAGACGCCGCTGGCCGGCATGCGAATGCAGTCTGAACTGGCGCTGCGACAACAGGACCAGCATGAAATTCATCGTTCGCTCGTACAGCTTTCCAAGAGTTCCGAGTCGGCGACCCGCCTGGTGAACCAGTTGCTTTCACTGGCGCGCGCCGAGAACCAGACGCCGCATGCCGCCCCCTTCGTTCCGGTCGAACTTTCCGAGATGGCCCGCAACGTCGTGCAGGACTGGGTACAGGGCGCGGTGGCCCGCAAGATCGACTTCGGATTCGAGCAACCCGGACATGCAGTCATGGTGGATGGCAATCCCACTCTTCTGCGCGAATTGCTCAACAACCTTATAGACAATGCGTTGCATTACACGCCGGCTTCCGGACGGGTTACGGTGCGGGTCAGCGCCGACTCTGCTGCCGGGCTTGCCGCGCTTGAAGTCGAAGACACCGGGCCCGGGATTCCGGTCGCCGAGCGCTCCCATGTTTTCGAGCGCTTCTACCGCATACTCGGCAGCCAGGTCGAGGGTAGCGGGCTTGGCCTTGCGATCGTGCGTGAAGTCGCACAGCAGCACGACGCGATTGTCGACATCCTTGGTAACCCGCGCAGTGCAAGCTCCCAACACCCGGGGTGCCTGGTCCGGCTTACGATGAAGATGCACTCCAGCCGGCCCTTCCTGGAGGACATCGGCTGATGGTGCGGCGGAAATCCGACGCCCAGGGAGACGGTCAGCCGCGCACGGGGCCTGCAGCACCTCTGCCGCGGATCGCCGACGCCGATCCGACGGCCGTTCATTGGGGGCGCACCCGGCGACTAACCGGCATCCTCCTCGCCATCTGGCTTTGCGTGACATTCGGCGTCATTTTTTTCGCGCGCGAGCTTTCTGAACTGTCCCTGTTTGGATGGCCGATTTCGTATTACATGGCGGCGCAGGGCGCCACGCTGGTCTACGTCATGCTGGTCGGTTTCTACGCGTGGCGCATGTCCAGGCTTGATCGGGCATGGATCAGAGAAAATGCCGGAAACCGCGCCAGGGACAGTACCCATGCGCCCTGAAAGTTTCGCGCGGCGGCTGACGCGCTATTACGCCTGGTACACGCTGGGCCTGGTAGTGTTCCTGCTAGCGCTGGGCATCCTTGAAAAGGAAGGATTTCCCCGGGTCTGGATCGGGTATCTTTTCATTTTCGCCACCATCGTGCTGTACGCCTGCATTGGTGTCATCAGCCGGACTTCGGATGTCTCGGAGTACTACGTCGCCGGGCGCCGCGTGCCGGCCGTGTTTAACGGCATGGCGACCGCCGCGGACTGGATTTCCGCCGCCAGTTTTATCAGCCTGGCTGGCGGCCTGTATCTGCAGGGCTTCGACGGCCTGGCCTACATCATGGGCTGGACCGGTGGCTACTGCCTGGTTGCGCTACTGATCGCGCCTTACCTGCGCAAGTTCGGCCAGTACACGATTCCAGATTTCCTGGCCGCCCGGTATGCCGGAAATGACAAGGGCAGCCGCATCCGGGTGCTTGCCGTGCTGTCTACCATCGTCATTTCCTTTACCTACGTGGTAGCGCAGATCTACGGCGTCGGCCTTATTACTTCCCGCTTCACCGGCATCGATTTTTCGGTAGGGATTTTCCTCGGACTGGCCAGCATTCTGGTCTGTTCCTTCCTCGGCGGCATGCGCGCCATCACCTGGACCCAGGTAGCGCAGTACATCATCATCCTCGTCGCCTACATGATTCCTGTGATCTGGCTTTCGGCCAAGCACACCAGCCTGCCGGTACCGCAAATCGCCTATGGAAGCGTGCTGAAAAAACTGGCAGATCGTGAGTTGCAACTTTCCACCGATCCGGCAGAAAAGGAAGTACGCGACGTGTTCCTGCGGCGGGCCGACGATTACGGCGCACGCCTGCGCAAACTGCCGCTGTCGTGGGATGAAGGGCGAGTCGACGCGCAGCGCAAGGTGGAGCAACTCAAGACCGGCAACGCCTCCCTGATTGACATCCGCGCTGCCAGTCGCGCGCTGGCATCGTATCCGCGTGACCCGGAACAGGCACGGCGGCTGTGGACCGAGGCGCGTGCGCTGGACCTGGCGCGTGCCGAACCAACGCTGTCGCATGCCACGCCCTTCCCTGGCAAGGACAGGGCTGCATCGGACGACAAGCGCAACAACTTCCTGGCGCTCGTCCTGTGTCTCATGATGGGCACGGCCGCCCTGCCCCACATCCTGGTGCGTTCCTACACCACGCCTGGCGTGGGGGAGGCGCGTGCTTCGGTGTTCTGGGCCCTGTTCTTCATCATGCTGATCTACACCACGGTGCCGGCGCTCGCGGTGCTGGTGAAATTCGATATCTATCAGTCGCTGGTCGGCAGCGATTTTTCCCACCTGCCCGCATGGGTTTCCTATTGGGGAAACATCGACAAGACCAACCCGCTGGTCAGCATCGTCGACCTCAATCACGACGGCATCGTGCAGCTTGCCGAGATTACGCTCGACAGTGACATGGTGGTGCTCGCGACGCCGGAGATCGCCGGCCTTCCCTACATTATTTCCGGCCTGATCGCCGCCGGTGGCCTCGCGGCTGCACTGTCGACCGCCGACGGCTTGCTGCTCACGATTTCCAACGCCCTCTCGCACGACACCTATTTCAGGCTGGTCGACCCCGCAGCTTCGACCCAGAAGCGCGTGACCATCTCCAAGCTGCTACTGCTGGTGGTGGCGCTGATCGCGGCCTATGCGGCGTCGCTCAAACCCGGCGACATCCTGTCCGTGGTCGGCGCGGCGTTCTCGCTGGCTGGTTCAACGCTGTTCCCGGCGTTGGTACTGGGTGTCTTCTGGAAGCGCGCAAACCAGCAAGGCGCGATCGCCGGCATGCTGACCGGTTTTATTGTCTGTGTCTTCTACATGTTGCGAACCAACCCCGCACTGGGCGGCGAATCAGCCAGCCAGTGGTTCCATATCGCGCCACTATCGGCTGGCGTTTTCGGTGTTCCAGCCGGACTGCTGACGATGATTGCGGTGAGTCTCCTGACGCCGCCCCCGGACGCGCGAACGGGAGCGCTTGTCGATTACATTCGCGCGCCATGACCGCGCCGCCGACCAGGCAATGCGCTGGCATGTTTCTTGATACACACAGGCAAGACCCTTTTCCAAGTTAGCCACCCTGATGCCCAAGCCACGCTGTTTTGACGAGATGTACGCTCACGGGACTGAGACGGCGCGCGAGCACTACCGCGAATTTCTCACATGGCTGCAGCAGCAACCGGACGACGTGATAGCCCGCAAGCGCGCAGAAGCCGATCTCATGTTTCGCCGCGTGGGCATCACCTTCGCCGTCTACGGAGACGGCGCGGGAACCGAGCGGCTTATTCCCTTTGATCTGGTTGCTCGCATTATTCCCGCAGAGGAGTGGGCGACCCTGCAGCAGGGACTGGTGCAGCGGGTCAAAGCCTTGAATATGTTCATCCATGACATCTATCATGGTCGTGACATCGTGCGCGCCGGACTCATCCCTGCCGAACATATCTTTCGCAACGCCCAGTATCGGCCAGAGATGCAGGGCATCTCGGTCGCGTCCAACATCTACGCACACATCGCGGGTGTCGACATCGTCAGGGCCGGTGAAGGCGAGCTCTACGTACTGGAAGACAACCTGCGCGTTCCGTCCGGCGTCTCGTACATGCTGGAAGACCGCAAGATGATGATGCGGCTCTTTCCGGAGCTGTTCGCGCGCTACAAGGTAGCGCCGGTGGCGCACTATCCCGACATGCTGCTTGATAACCTGCGCTCTGTCGCGCCGGTTGGCGTCGACGATCCGACCGTCGTGGTTCTTACGCCGGGCATGAATAATTCCGCCTACTTCGAGCACGCGTTCCTCGCCCAGCAGATGGGCGTGGAACTGGTCGAAGGGCAGGACCTGTTCGTCAACGACAATGCGGTCTTCATGCGCACCACGCGGGGGCCGCGCCGGGTAGATGTGATCTACCGGCGCATCGACGACGATTATCTCGACCCGCTCGCCTTCCGCGGCGAATCAACGCTCGGCGTACCGGGACTGCTTTCGGTTTACCGGGCCGGCCGGGTGACTTTGGCAAACGCCATTGGCACCGGCGTGGCGGACGACAAGTCGATCTATCCCTACGTTCCCGAAATGATCCGGTTCTACCTGGGCGAGAAGCCAATACTGCTTAACGTGCCAACCTGGCAATGCCGCAAGCCAGACGACCTGGCCTACACGCTGGCGCACTTGCAGGAACTGGTGGTCAAGGAAGTGCATGGCGCCGGCGGCTACGGAATGCTGGTTGGGCCGGCTTCGACTCGGGAGGAAATCGAAGCATTTCGCAAGCGCCTGATCGACCGCCCGGATTCCTACATCGCCCAGCCGACGCTGGCGCTTTCCACCTGCCCGACTTTTGTCGAATCGGGCGTGGCGCCGCGCCACATAGATCTGCGTCCGTTTGTCCTTTCCGGCAAGACCATCTCCATGGTTCCCGGCGGGTTGACCCGCGTGGCGCTCAAGGAAGGTTCACTGGTCGTGAACTCTTCACAGGGCGGTGGAACCAAGGACACCTGGGTGCTAGAAAAGGTGGCACCCGCGCAAGCAATGCCACGCGAGAAGGAAGCACCATGTTAAGTCGAACGGCGGATCACCTATTTTGGATGGCGCGCTATACCGAACGCGCCGAAAACACCGCGCGCATGCTGGACGTCAATATACAGACTGCGCTCTTGCCGCAATCGGCCGTGGCCGCCGAACAGGGCTGGCGGGCGGTGCTGGGCATCTCGGAATTGCAAACGCTTTTCGACGAGGAATACGAGGTCGTCACGGGTCGCAACGTGCTCGACTTCATGATGCGGGACCCGGCCAATCCGTCTTCCATTGCCTCATGTCTCAAGGCCGCGCGCGAGAATGCGCGAGCCGTGCGTGGCGTGCTTACCACCGAAGTATGGGAAACCGCCAACGCCACATGGCTGGACACGCAGCAGAAGCTTAACGACAGCGTTCTGCAGCAGGATCCGGGGCGATTCTTCGAATGGGTCAAGTACCGCTCTCACCTTTCGCGCGGCGTGACGATTGGCACCATGCTGAAAGACGAAGCGCTGCATTTCATCCGGCTCGGTACATTTCTGGAACGGGCCGACAACACGGCCCGTATCCTGGATGTGAAGTTCCATTCCGCCAATCAGGCCGCGATCAAAGATCAAGCCGAAATGAAAGACCAGGCTGAATACGCCGCGGCCGTGCGCGACAGCCCGGTCGACTTCTATTACTGGGCTGCGATCCTGCGCTCGGTATCCGCATTTGAAGTCTATCGCCGGGTCTACCGCGACGTCATCACCCCGGAGCGTGTCGTGCAGCTGCTCATGTTGAGGGCCGACATGCCGCGCTCACTTCTGGCGTGCATGAATGGCCTTCTTGAAAACCTGCGCGAGGTGCGCAACGACACCTCGTCTGCAACGGAGCGCTGCGCCGGGAAAATGCAGGCCGCGCTCACCTTCGACACCATCGATGAAATTTTAGAGCAGGGACTGCACGACTATCTCGGCCGCTTCTTTGACGATATCTCCGAACTGGGCAACCGCATCAGTCGCGATTTCCTCGTTCCACTGGCTGCATGAGACGACCATGAAGCTCCACATCCTGCATGAAACGGTGTACCGCTATACGTCGCCGCTGACTTACACGATCCAGCAACTGCGCCTGTCGCCACGCCGGGAATCCCATCAACACATACTCTCGTGGCAACTGAACACGCCGGGCCAGCGGCACGAGTTCACCGACGCCTTCGGCAATACCTGTCATACGCTAACGATTACGGGAACGCATGACGAAGTCAGGATCGTCGCCTCGGGCACGGTCGAGACGCGACCACTCAACCAGGGCCGCATCGACGACCCGGATGGCTTGTCGCCAATGGTTTATACGGTGCCGACCGGTCTGACTGAGCCGACGCGCGGCGTCGTTCAATTTGCCGAGAGGAACCTGCCACACAAAGTGTCTAGTGCCGACTTGCTGGATCTGGCAGAGGCCATTCGTGGTGCAGTGGCGTACCAGAGTGGTGCGACGGAGGTAAGCAGCACCGCCACCGACGCACTGGAATTGGGACAGGGCGTCTGCCAGGATCATGCGCATCTTTTCCTGGCCTGCTGCCATGCGCGGCGTATTCCTGCGCGCTACGTGTCCGGCTATATCGATCCAGGTGGCTCTACTCACGCCGAGAGCCATGCCTGGGTCGATGTCTGGGTGGATGATACCGACTATTCCGGCTGGAGCAGCATTGACGTCACGCACGCATGCCATGAATCCGAGTCGTACTGCCGCCTCGCCGTTGGCCGCGATTACAATTCCGCCGCGCCGGTGCGGGGAGTGCGGCGCGGCGGCGGGTTGGAGTCGCTCTCGGTCAGCGTGAAGGTTGAGCTTGCCTGAATTCCCGCCAAACGTGCGAACGGCGCGAGCGCACTGCGGGACTGCCCGTGGCAGTGGCGGTGGCCGTGGCCGTCGCCGTCCAACATCTTGCCGAACTTGACCGGAGTCTGGTTCGCAGGATCAGCAGAATTGTTGCGCTTGCACTAACGAGTCGGGCGTGCGCCGCACCGTCGGGTAAAATCAGCGTTTTAGCCCACTGCGCCTCTCCATGACTTATTGCGTTGCCCTCCGATTGAATGCAGGCCTGGTATTCCTTTCCGACTCGCGTACCAACGCGGGTGTGGACCAGGTTGGCACCACTCGCAAAATGACGGTCTTTGAAAATTCCGACCGCCTGATGGTACTGACGACAGCTGGAAACCTTTCGATCTCACAGTCGATCCGCCAGATTATTTCCGACTACGTGAATGACAGGGGCGAGTCGATCTGGACGGTGACTTCGCTTTACCAGGCTGCTCAGCTGGTCGGCGAGTGCATAAGACTTGTCCATGAACGCGATGCCAAGTCGCTGGAGCGCTTTGGCATCGACTTTAACGTCAGCATGCTTTTCGGCGGTCAGATTCGGGGCGAACGTTGCCGTCTGTTCCAGATGTACTCGGCCGGGAATTTCATCGAATCTCAAAATGAAAGCACCTACTTCCAGATTGGCGAGGCGAAGTACGGCAAGCCCATCCTCGACCGGGTTGTGACGCCCGAAAGCACGCTCGACGAAGGCGCCAAGTGCGCGCTGATTTCAATGGACTCGACGCTTCGCTCCAATATTTCGGTCGGCTTGCCGCTCGACCTGCTGCTGTATGAAAAAGACAGCTTTCGCATCGGTCGCTTCGTCAATATCGATGAGCAGAACCTGTACTTCCAGATGATCCGCAATAGATGGGGTCAGCAGTTGCGCAGCATATTTGAAGGGATAGCGAACCCAACGTGGAACGCGTGGGCACCGGCGTCGGCGGCGGGCGAGGTTCAAGATAGCGATCCCACTCAGCCCGCCCGGATCCGGCCTCCGAGGCAGCAAGCAACCGGCGTTTCCAATGCCGCTCCGGAGCCGCTTCAGACCCTGGCGCAGCAACCGCCATCAAACGAACAGCACTAAGTTCGCCGGCAGAGCGGCCGCTGGTGGACTCACATCACCGGATGCGCCGCCGACCACAACATCGATAGACCCGACATCAGCATCAGTGCCTCCATCAGCAGCCGAAAACGGGCTGCATCGAGCTTCAGCACGAAGCGCTTCGAGAAGAATGATCCGGCCATCAACGACAACCCGATTACGAGCCCCTTCAACAGGATGTCGCTTCCCATGGCGCCGAAATAACGAAACACCAGCGACTTGCTGACGTAGACGCCAAGCGAACCAGCCGCTTCGGTTGCCAGGAACGCGCCTTTGACCAATCCGTACGCAAGAAACACTGGCACGGTGATCGGGCCGGTGGACACGACTATCCCGGTCAAAAAACCCACTGCTGCGCCGATCGCTGCGAGGTGCCAGCGGTTGAGGCCGAAGTCGTGCAAGGCAAGCCAGCGCCGCAGCGGAATCATGATGATAAAAAACGCGCCCAGTGCGCCGTCTAAAAGGCGCGGTGGAAGCACCAGCAAGGTTCGAGCACCCAGCGCCGCGGCCGGGATTGCAGTTATCGAATAAGCCGCGCAGGCGCGCCAGTCAACTTCGCGCCACCACACCAGGATTCTGGAAAAGTTCGCCAGCAAGGCCGAGAGCGCCATGATAGGCACTGCCTCGCGCGGGCCATAGCTGATCACCAGCACGGGCATCAGCATGATCGACGAGCCAAAGCCGACGATGCCGCTGACCGTGCCCGCAACGAAGCCCAGCGCGAGAATGTAAAGAAGATCCAGGAGTGTCCCTTGGCTACGCGCCGGGTTGGCCGTGCTCAGTTGGTGCGCGTTCCACTGGCTCGCAACCAGCTGTGCGGCCGGTCAGTAGTTGGTCCTCTGGTGTCGGTCGTGCTCTGGTGTTGCTGCTGCGGTGCCGGTCCCGGCCAGCAGGTAGGCACTCACCCGGTCTACGCACCAGCAAGTCGAGTCTTCACAATTCCCGTTTCGCCGAGGCCGACGCAGGAGCCTGCGCGGCAGCAGGCCGCCCAAGCACCTAGAGAACGATCGTTTGGGCCTCGTCGCCCCGACGGGTGCGAATCTGGCCAATGGCGCTTACCGACTCGCCCGCAGCGCTGAGCTGCGCAATGGCGGCGGCGGCATCGTCAGCGGACACGATAACGGCCATGCCGATACCGCAGTTGAAAACCCGATGCATCTCGGCATCTGCCACGCCGCCATGCTGCTGCAGCCAGGAAAACAGCGGTGGCATGGTCCAGCGGTCACGCCGCAGTTCCGCGGTAAGACCGGGTTGCAATACGCGTGGTATGTTTTCAACCAGGCCGCCGCCGGTAATGTGGACCATGCCGTGCACATCGATCTTTTCCATCAGCGCCAAAAGCGGCTTGACGTAAATGCGGGTCGGTGCCATCAGCACGTCGGCCAGCGGGCGCCCGTGGAAATCGGCATTGAGGTCGGGCGTGGCTACGGAAAGAATCTTGCGTACCAGTGAAAAGCCGTTGGAGTGAATGCCGGACGACGCGAGGCCAAGCACCACGTCACCCGGCGCTATCTTGCGACCGTCGATGATGCGGGATTTTTCGACCGCGCCAACCGCAAAGCCCGCCAGGTCATATTCGCCATCGGGATACATGCCCGGCATTTCCGCGGTCTCGCCGCCAATCAGGGCGCAACCTGCAAGCTCGCACCCGCGGGCGATGCCCTTGATGACGTCTGTCGCCGTGGGCACGTCGAGCTTGCCGCAGGCGAAGTAGTCAAGAAAAAACAGCGGCTCGGCGCCTTGCACCAGGATGTCGTTGACACTCATGGCGACGAGGTCGATACCAACCGTGTCGTGCCGATTCAGCTCGAAGGCCAGTTTCAGCTTGGTGCCGACACCGTCAGTGCCCGAGACCAGTACCGGCTCACGGTACTTCTTGCCAATTTCGAATAGCGCTCCAAATCCCCCAATGCCGGCCAGCACGCCGTCCCGCATGGTTTTTCGGGCAAAGGGCTTGATAGCTTCGACGAGGGCGTCACCAGCATCGATATCGACGCCGGCGTCGCGGTAGGAGAGGGATACGTTGGGAGTCAAACTCATTATCTGGCTTTGATGGAGGCGGTAAAATAGCGGCGCTGCGAAATCGCTATTTTATCAAACGGCGTCGCCTCGGCCCGTCTTTCCGCACTCTCATTTTCTTTTCCCACCCACAAGCCCTATGGCATTAAACCTTACCCCGGAACGAAAGCAGGCCTGGCTCTGGCTGGTGCTAGGCATTTTGCTCGTCGTCCTGCTCGTGGTTCTGGGGCCAGTCCTGACGCCTTTCATTGCGGCGGGGATCCTCGCCTATGCGCTCAACCCGGGCGTCGACTGGCTCAGCAGGCGCCGCGTCGGCCGGTTCACCCTGCCTCGCCCGGTCGCGGTTCTGTTAATGATGCTAGTCCTCTTTGCACTGCTGCTGGCACTGGTGTTGATCGTGGCACCAATCCTGAACAATGAAATCCCGCTGCTGCGCGAGAAAATCCCGGCATCGCTTGCCCGGCTCAACGAGATCCTTGCGCCGCGCCTGCATGACATGGGCATCGAGACGCGCATGGATGTTGAGGGTATCAAGTCCTTCCTGACTGAACGCTTCGCCAGCGCGGACAAGGATGTCTGGCGTTCCGTGCTGACGTCGGTTGGTATCGGCGGCCTTGCCGTCCTGGGCTGGCTGGCGACTTTCCTGCTGGTTCCCGTGGTCCTGTTCTATCTCCTGGTGGACTGGCACGCGCTTCTTGCCCGCCTGGGGAATGCGGTCCCACGGCGCTGGCTGTTCCAGACTGTGGCGCTGGCGCGCGACGTCGACCGGTTGCTGGCCCAATATCTGCGCGGCCAGTTGCTGGTGATGCTCATATTGGCGGTGTACTACTCGGTTGCTCTGGTCCTTGCCGGTTTCGATGTGGCGCTTCCGGTCGGCATTATTACCGGACTGCTGATCTTCATCCCCTACCTCGGCTATGGTATCGGGCTGGTGCTTGCCTTGATCGCGGCGACCCTGCAGTTCGACGGCCTGCAAGGGCTTATCCTGGTTGCAGCCATCTATGGTTTTGGGCAGGTGATCGAGAGTTTTTACCTCACGCCGCGCCTGGTTGGCGAGCGCATCGGCCTGCATCCGCTGGCGGTGATTTTCGCATTGCTGGCATTCGGTCAGTTGTTTGGCTTCGTTGGCGTACTGCTTGCCCTGCCGGCTTCGGCCATCGTCTCGGTCGCGGCCGGGCGGATGCGGCAGCACTACCTTCAAAGCGGTTTTTACCTGCAGTCATGAGTCTTCCAGCATGAGACAGTTGCTTCTGGATTTGGGCGCGGAGAAGCCGCAAACCCTCGACTCCTTTGTCGTCGGTCGCAACGCAGAGTTGCTGGAACTGGCGCACAGGCTGGCCGGACCGGAAAGCGTGACGCTGAGCCAGCGTTTCGTCTACCTGTGGGGGGAGCCCGGGTCTGGCAAAACCCATCTGCTCCATGCGCTGGCCAGCATGCCCGGCGCGAAGTACCTTGACGCGACCTCGCCTGAAGCGGATTTTGTGGCCGACGGCCCTACCCGCCTGTACCTGCTAGACGACTGCGACCGCCTTTCGCCCGCCTTGCAGATCGCCGCTTTCAATCTGTTCAACCAGATACGCGAAGGCGCCGCCGCACTAGTCACCACCGGCGCCGCGCCGCCCGCGATCCTGCAAGTGCGCGAAGACCTCCGCACCCGGCTTGGGTGGGGCCTGATCTATCAGGTGCATGGCCTCACGGACGAAGAAAAAATCGCCGCGCTAACCCGCGCCGCGCACGCCCGCGGCTTTGCCCTCGCGCCCGGCGTGTTACCCTACCTGATCACCCATTTCCGACGCGACATGCGATCCCTTTCCGCCATGCTGGATGCGCTGGACGCCTATTCACTCGAAACCAAGCGCCCCATTACCGTTCCGCTTCTGCGAAACCTTCTGCAGTTGGGCGAAGATCCGACGCTGCCATGAACCTCGCGCTGTTTGACCTTGACCACACCTTGTTGCCGCTCGACTCCGACTATGAGTGGGGCCAATTCATGGTGCGGCAGGGCGCCGTCGATCCAGTTGAATTCGCCCGCATCAACGACGATTTTTACGTGCAGTATCAGGCTGGCACACTGGACCCGGTAAGCTATCTCGAATTCGCATTTGGCACCCTGTCGCAATTTTCGCCGCAGCAGCTTGAGGCATGGCATGCGCAATACATGGAGCAGGTGATCCTGCCCGCCATACGTCCCGCTGCCCGCGCCCTCGTCAAGAAGCACCAGGATGACGGCGACCTGGTGGCCATCGTCACCGCAACCAATCGCTTCGTCACCGGGCCTATCGCCGAGGCTTTTGGCGTGCAAGACCTGATCGCCGCCGAACCGGCACTGGACGGACACGGCCAGATCACCGGCCTTGTGCTCGGCACGCCGCCGTATGGCGAAGGCAAGGTCATCAATGTGCGGCACTGGCTCAGCCAGCGTGATCTCACGCTTGACTCTTTTCCGCGCAGTACCTTTTACAGCGATTCGCAAAACGATATCCCGTTGCTGTCTCGCGTGACCGACCCGGTCGCCACCAATCCCAATGCCCGACTGCTGGCGCATGCCCGCGAGCACGGCTGGCCAATCCTGCACTTATTCGATGATTAAAAAATTCATACGCCGCATGCTCGGAAAAAAAGATCCGGCCCGCGCTCCGGACCAGCCAGCGGTGCTTGGTCCGAAAGAACATGGCATCGACCCGCAACTGGTTTCGACGAACGCGGTCCGCGTAACGCAAACCTTGCAAGAGGCGGGATTCAAGGCATTCCTGGTCGGCGGCGCTGTGCGCGACCTGCTGCTCGGCATCAAGCCCAAGGATTTCGACATAGCCACCAATGCCACGCCCGAGCAGGTCAAGCGCCTGTTCCGGCGCGCATTCATCATTGGCCGGCGCTTCCAGATCGTGCATGTCATGTTCGGGCAGGACCTGCTGGAAGTCACGACCTTCCGTGGCGCTTCAGTCGATGAAGCGCCCAAGGACGCGCATGGCCGCGTCCTGCGTGACAACACCTTCGGCGAACAGCATGAAGATGCCGAACGACGTGACTTCACCATCAATGCGATGTACTACGATCCGGCGACCCAAACCGTGCTCGACTATCACGATGGCATCGCCGACATCCGCAGCAAAACCTTGCGCGTGATTGGCATACCGGAAGCGCGCTATCGTGAAGATCCGGTCCGGCTTTTGCGCGTGGTCCGCTTTGCTGCAAAGCTTGGATTCGACATTGCTCCGGAAACCCGCGCCCCGATCGCCGTCATGGCACCGCTCATCAACAACGTGCCGGCTTCCCGCGTCTTTGACGAAGCCTTGAAGCTGCTGTTGAGTGGCCATGCCCTCGCCTGCTTGCAGCGGTTGCGCCAGGAAGGTTTGCACCACGGGCTTTTGCCCTTGCTCGACGTCGTGCTGGAACAACCGCTAGGCGAAAAATTTGTCCGCCTTGCGCTGGACAGTACCGACCTTCGCGTACGCGAGGGCAAACCGGTTTCTCCTGGCTTTCTTTTCGCTGCCCTGCTCTGGCACCAGGTAGTAGAGAAGTGGAATGCGTACCAGGCTTCTGGCGAGCCGCCGATTCCGGCGCTGCATCTTGCGGCCGATGACGTGCTGACAGCCCAAACCGACAAGCTTGCGCTGCAACGTCGCATTGCTTCAGACATGCGCGACATCTGGGCCTTGCAACCGCGCTTTGATCGACGAACCGGCAAGTCACCCTACAAGCTGCTGGAAAATCCGCGTCTGCGTGCCGGTTACGACTTCCTCCTGCTGCGTTGCGCCTCGGGTGAAATCGATAGCGAAATCGGCGAATGGTGGACCGACTTCATGGCGGCGGATGGCGCGGGTCGGGAAGAACTATTGGCGAGCAAGCCGAAGGGTGAAGGCGATGGGCCAAAGAAACGCGCACGCCGGCGCAGCCCGCGTACCCGGCAAAAGGCGGCGGCTCCGAACGAAGGTGGCCAGTGACCAGCGAAACCAATGCGTTGGCGCGTGCCTGGATCGGCATCGGCTCCAACCTTGGCAATGCGGAAGCGAATGTGCGCCTGGCCCTGGCGGCTCTCGCGAAACTTCCGTCGACCCGGCTTGAAACGGCGTCCAGCCTCTTTCGCAGCGCGCCCGTCGATGCTGACGGCGCTGATTACGTGAATGCGGTGGCGCGCGTCGGCACCCGCCTGTCAGCGCATGCCTTGCTGGCACACTTGCACGGCATTGAGAAGGAGTTCGGTCGCGAAAGGACGCATCGCAATGCGCCCCGCACGCTGGACCTGGATATCCTGCTTTATGGTGATAGCACGATCAATTCGGAAGACCTGGTCGTACCACATCCGCGCATGTCGCAGCGTGCCTTCGTGCTGCTGCCGCTGCTGCAGATCGATCCCTTCATTTCACTCCCTGGTTTAGGGCCGGCACACACTTTTGTACCCTCGGTCGCAGGACAGACGATACAACGCATCGACGATTCGGCGATAAACTCGTCTGCGCCTTCATAAATTGCATGAGCCCTGGGGCGCAAGCAGAGCGACAGCTGCGATGAGCCCGGCACTTTGCGACGCGGGCTCCTGAAGGCAGGAACAACACACTACGTCAGGAACGGCCGATGAATTTTGATCACTGCCGCTACATGGTCGTCGAAGGTCCGATCGGTGTCGGCAAGACGACGCTGGCGCGAAAGCTCGCCGAGAGCTTCGGCGGACAGACGCTGCTTGAACAACCCGAGGAGAATCCATTCCTCGAAAAGTTCTATCGCGATTCAGCCCGCCATGCGCTGCCGACGCAACTTTTTTTCCTTTTCCAGCGCATGAACCAGCTGCGGGACATGACGCAGAATGACCTGTTTACAGCGCCGGTCGTGTCCGACTTTTTGCTCGACAAGGACTCGCTTTTCGCACGGCTAACACTGGCCGACGAAGAGCTGAACCTTTATCGCCAACTGTATGAGTACCTGAGCCCGCAGGCACCGCAACCCGACCTTGTGATTTACTTGCAGGCGCAACCAGAGACCCTGGTGGACCGCGTCAGGAAGCGTGGTGTTCCCATGGAATCCGCAATCTCGGAGGAATACTTGCTGCGCCTGTGTGAAAGCTACAGCCGTTTCTTCTATCATTACGAGGCCGCGCCGCTGCTGATCGTCAACACCGAGCACCTGAATCCAATTCAGAACGACGAGGATTTCAGGCTCTTGCTAACCCGAATACGCAACATGCGCGGCAAGCGCGAATTTTTCAGCCGTGGAGAATAGAATGGCCGGTTACCTGCAGGACAAGGACACACCCGGGGACGCACCCGCCAGCCCCGGCTCCGGGAAGAATGCGCCGCGAACAAAAGCTGTCACCGCGCCATCGCTCATGGCCATGCGGGCCAGCGGCGAAAAGATAACGATGCTGACTGCCTATGACGCGAGCTTCGCCTCGCTGATGGACCGCTGCGGTATCGAGTCTATTCTGGTAGGCGACTCTCTGGGCATGGTGTGCCAGGGTCATCACTCCACGCTTCCGGTGACGGTGGACGATGTGGCTTATCACACTGCCAGCGTGGCACGCGGAATAAGTACCGCGCTCTTGATCGGTGACATGCCGTTCGGCAGTTATGCGACCCCCGAGATTGCATTCGCCAACGCGACCAAATTGATGAAGGCCGGTGCTCACATGGTCAAGGTGGAAGGCGGTGCCTGGCTGGCCGACACCGTGCGCTTCCTCGCGCAGCGGGCCATTCCCGTGTGCGCCCACCTCGGGCTAACGCCCCAGTCGGTGCATCAGTTCGGCGGATTCAAGGTGCAAGGCAAGTCAGTACAAGGCGCCGATCTGTTGAAGGCCGATGCCCTGGCGCTGCAAGATGCCGGCGCTGCGCTGATGGTACTGGAAGCCATTCCCGCAACACTGGGCAGTGAAGCAACCCAGTTGCTGAAAATCCCGACCATCGGCATCGGCGCGGGGCCAGACTGCTCGGGCCAGGTACTTGTAATGCACGACATGCTGGGCGTGTTCCCCGGCCACAAGGCGCGCTTCGTCCGAAACTTCATGGAGGGTCAGCCAAGCATAGAGGCCGCTGTCCGGGCCTATGTGGCCGCAGTCAAGGACAAGAGCTTCCCCGCTGCCGAACACTGCTTCTGAACTTCGCGCTGCTTTTGAACTTTGCAATGCTTCTGAACTTCGCAATGCTTCTCGCCAGTGTCCCTGGCAGCGCGCCGCGGAATACCGCCAGAGCGCCGGTTACCGAAACGGCGGTGTAAAGCGCGCCATGAACTTGCGGTCTATCCGGTCTTTCCACTGCCACACCCAGTCTCCCTGCCAGCCGAAACCATGCCACGACGCGATAGCATTCTGGCCGCCCGTCGCGAGAAGCGACAGCATGTGAGCTTGTGGCACGTACGGCAGGCATGGCTCCTCTGCCATGGCGCGAAGCAGGTTCTCGGCCAGTACCGGTCCCTGCCGCACAGCGAACACGCCGGCCTTGGGTTGGGGCTGTGCCAGTTGCGTGGCTATGTCGCCGGCTGCAAACACATTGGGATGGCTGGTCGAGCGCAATTGGTTGTCCTGCACAATGAAGCCATCCGTCGTGCAAGCCAATCCAGTGTGGCGAACCCAGGCCTGCGGCGCAGCGCCGGTAGCCCATAGAAGCACGTCCCAGGCAGCAGAGCCGCCGCCATCCAGTTGGAGCACACCCTTGTCTACCTGAACCACCCCGGTACCGGCCCGAACAGCGACGCCCCCGCTCGCCAACGCTTTTTCTGCCAGCCGTCGTACCCGAGCCGGATGGTCCTGAAGCACGGGGCCACGCGTCACAAGAGAAAACCGAGCACCCTTGCCAGTTCGTTTCAATCGCCAGGCCATGGCCAGCACCAACTCGACACCGCCGGCGCCGCCACCCACGACGACAACATGCGGTACCCGCCCACCGAGCGCTGTCGGATCCGCTGCGCCCGCGCTGCCGGATGCCGCCTCACTGGTTTGCTGTTGCAGATGTGCCCATGCGCCGAGAAACCGATCGACAGGCTTGATGCCAACCGCGAACTGCGACGCACCTGGCACCGCATCCAGCGGGGGCTGCGATCCAATGTCAATCGATGCCATCTCATAGGGCCACTCGACGCCGGCCGCCCCGACTACGCCCGCATCGGCGTCCAGACGGTCCACCGTCGCCTCAATCAAACGCACGCCGGCTGACTCGGCTAGCGGCCGCAGGTCCACATGGCACTCGCTTGAACGATAATGCCCGGCGATCAGGCCTGGCAGCATGCCGGAATAGGCGGTGTGCAGGGTGCTCGACAACATCGTGGCGTCGAACTGTCCCTTCCAGCGCGAGGGCTGGCGACGCAGTGCTTCGAGTACAAAAAGATGGGCATGACCGCCCCCAACCAAAACCAATTTTCGTTTTCCCAATCCCACACCTCTGCGAACCAGTCGACGCGCCCCGAACATTGCCGGACGCCGGTCGCCCTGACTTAGTTTCGCACAGGTATTGCCGGTTGCACCGGTGGCGCCGGTCGGCGCGCTATCGGGGAACGCGAAGTTGGCGCTGCGCCCGCCAGCTTTCCAGAGCATTACAAAGTCGGTGGAAGGCGGCATCCAGCCGCGCTACCATCGGGTCGCGGTCTGTAAGCAGCTTCTGCAGAGCCAGCGTCTCCAGGTGGCAGCAGAGGTCCTTCAGGGCGACGGCGCCGACACTGACCGCCGAGCCCTTGATCGCGTGCAGAAGCTGTCTTGCCTCTTCATTGCGATCAGCCTGAACAGCACGATGAAGGCGGTCCAGCATCGCCCGATTGTCGTGCACGAAACCGTTCAGCAATTTGTCGAGAAAGGCAGGATCCGGACTGATTTCTTCCAGTTCTTCCAGGACCTCATGATCGAGCTCGGGAGCGTCCTCGGTAACGAGCTGCAGAATATGTGCATCGCGCTTATTTTCTGCCGCGGGAAGGCGGTACGGCGTCGCCCCCATAGCGCGGGAGATGATTCGATCCAGTGTTCCAAGCAGGTCCGGGGCGCTTATGGGCAAGGAAACGAACGCAGCGACGACGCCTGCTTCACAGCACGCTTCCGCACTGGAGTTTGGCCCCGCGGTACACAAGATGATCGCCGCTGTTTCATCCGGTTGCGCAATGTAACGATAGGCCTTTGCAAGTTCGTAGCCGTTCATTATTGGCAGGTTTTCGTCGAGCACGGCGGCATCAAACTGCTCGCTGGTGAGGCGATCAAGGGCCACGATGCCGTCATCGACGAGCTCGCAATAGTGCCCGCCACGCTCAAGGATCTTACGCACCACCATCGCATTGGTGGCGCTGCCTTCCGCAAGCAGTATGCGATACGTTCCTTGTCCGTTGACCGGGCGGGTTGGCGGCGGTGACAGGGTGCGAGAGGGCCAGAGCATTCCCGGGAACTCCGTTTCGCCCCTTGTCGCGAACCCAGGCGCCATGAGCGATGCGTTAGCGGCATGACGTGGCGGCATAGGGGTGACTGAATGCGGGGTGACTGACTGCGGGGTGACTGACTGCGTGGTGGCTGACAGCGCGGTGGCAAACGGCCCGTTGGCAGATGCGTCTGCAGAAGCCGCTTCAGTAGCCCAGATTGCATGCGCCGCGCTTGCTACGTTAAAAAGTTGCTCAGGTTGAATCGGGGACTCGAGCACCGACAGCAATTCCGGGGCGGCATCCAGCAATCCGGCCAAGCTGGACCGGACCTGACCCTGGATG
>JAQGMR010000019.1 GCA_028292265.1 Herminiimonas sp. | reverse complement strand
GCGTCGTTGAACGCGGCCGCGACCAGGTCTTCAAGCATGTCCTTGTCGTCGGCCAGAAGCGAAGGGTCGATCGCAACACGCCGCACTTCATTCTTGCAGGTCATGGTGATCTTCACCATTCCGGCGCCGGACTGGCCTTCTACCTCAATGGTGGCAAGCTCGTCCTGCATTTTTTTCATGTTGTCCTGCATGGTCTGGGCCTGCTTCATCAGACCGGCCAATTGATTTTTCATCATGATCGCTAACTCCTGTGGACACTGCCGTAAATTGCTGTGGATTGCTGTGAATTGCTAAATCGGATTTATCGGGCTTGCGGCGCTCAGATGGTTTTGATCGATCCGGGCACAACCGTGGCGCCGAATTCACGCATCAAGGTCTGCACGAACGGATCGTCCCGTATTTTTTGCTCTGCCTCAAGCTGGCGGGCAGCGCGGTCAGCTTGTGCACGGGTGTGGGCAGTGTCCCGCACCAGCCCGATTTCGGTCTCGAGTGTTACGGGCCGCCCAAAATGTTCTGCGAGCGTTAGCCCAAGTTTTTCAACGCTTCCGGATGATCGCAAGGTATCGAGCGGCACCCGCAGCTTTATCTGGATTGCATTTCCGGAAAAATCGTTATCGACCAGTTCGCTTTGCTGCGCAAGTTGCTGGACGACGCCGCGCACCGGCAGCGTGGCAGCCAGCGCAGGCCAATCCCCATCCCAAGTTCCGTCGGACGACGGCTTGAGGGTACGGCTTGGCGGAGCCACCGGCGCCGCGAGTTCCGCCGTGAGCTTAGCCGAGCCCGGTTCTGGAGAGCGGGCCTGCGGCGTGGATGCGTTTCCGGCCGCGCGCGTCGCGGGATTCTGGACTGGCTCAGTTTTTTTTTGAGCCGACATATCATCGTCGGAGGCTGGCTCGCCAGCGGCCCACCAGTCGGGCGGACCGTCAACTTCGGCCACCTCCCACGGCGGCGTCGACAGTGCCGGCTTTCCCGCCGTCAGTGCAGCGGGTCTTTCAGTAGCGACAATAGGCTTCGCAACGGCGGATGGCGTCGGCTGGGGGGCGGTTTGTGCGTGAGGACTGGAGGATACGTTTGGCGCCCGCGTCGCGAAATTAGCGCCAGCTTGACCACCTTTGGTCGCCGCTGAGCCAGTCGCATTGCGGCCGAGACTGCGCGCTGCGTCGAGCGCGGCGCGCATTGGACTAGTTACAGGTCGAGCGGGTGCCGGCGCCGTCGTCGCCGTAGGTGCTGGTGTTACCGCCGGTGCGGATGTCACTGCGGGCACCGATGTCGATCCACGTCCAGACGTCGTTGCAGATGCTGGCGTCCCTGCCGGTGTTGATGCCGGCACTGAGGTCGCGGCGGGTGCTGGTGTCGCTGCTGGTGCCAATCCCGCCCCTGGCTCCGGTGCTTCTGGCGCGGCCAATTTCGCTCGAGTCTGCGGACTCGCGGCTAGCGCCGCAGCCGGAGTAGCCGGGGCAGCGGGGGCAGCCGCAGCAGCGGCAGGGGCCGCGGGCATCTCGATGGTGTGAGACGTTGCCGGTTGGCCGCCTGTCGCAGCCTGTCGCGATGCTCCCACCTCGAAGGCTGGCGTTGCAACTGGCGCACCGGTCCCCCGGGCAGCGACGGGCTGCGCAGCCCGCGAAGCCGTCGCCATCGCTGCAGCGGCGGACGGCCGCGATGCGCCCCCCTGCCCTGCAGTGCGAACTGCATCCGGCGTACCGCCCGGGCGAAATGCCAGCATGCGCAGCAGCGTCATGGTGAAGCCGGCATATTCGTCCGGCGCCAGGCCGAGTTCATTGCGACCATGCACGACGATCTGGTAATAGAGCTGAATTTCGTCGAGGTCAAAAGCGGCGGCAAGGCGCAGAACATCTTCGCGCGCCGGCAACGCTTCCGGCAGGGCCGCAGGCACCGTCTGCGCCAGAGCGATCTGATGCAACAGCGAGCCCAGGTCTTGCAGCGCGCCCTGCCATGACAGGCTGCGCGCGGCGAGTTCGTCGGCGATCGCGAGCATGGCGGCGCCATCGCTTACCGACAGCGCATCCAGCAGCCGTATCAAATAGGACTGGTCGAGCGCGCCGAGCATACCCTGCACCGCGTCAAGCGTCACCTCGCCGGCGGCATACGCAATCGCCTGGTCGGTCAGGGACAGTGCGTCGCGCATCGAACCATGCGCGGCCTGAGCAAGCAAGCGTAGCGCTGGCACCTCAAAGCCAATGGTTTCGGAAGCGAGGATGCCTTCGAGATGCGTGACGATATGGCCGGGCGGCATCTGCTTCAAGTTGAACTGAAGGCAGCGCGACAGCACCGTCACTGGAATCTTTTGCGGATCGGTCGTGGCAAGAATAAACTTGACGTGTTCAGGTGGCTCTTCGAGCGTCTTCAACATGGAGTTGAAGGCGTGATTGGTCAACATGTGAACTTCGTCGATCATGTACACCTTGAAGCGTGCATTCGACGGCGCATAAACCGCCTGTTCCAGCAGCTGCGCCATTTCATCGACGCCGCGATTGGAAGCCGCGTCCATTTCGATATAGTCGACAAAGCGGCCAGCATCGATCGCAACACACGCTTCGCAGACGCCGCAGGGCTGGGCCGTGATGTCACCGTTGCCGTCCGGACCTTGGCAGTTCAACGCCTTGGCAAGGATGCGCGAGAGCGTAGTTTTGCCGACGCCGCGAGTGCCGGTAAAGAGCCACGCATGGTGCAGGCGCTTCTGTTCCAGCGCATGCGTTAAGGCGCGCACAACGTGTTCCTGTCCGACTAGCGTATCGAAACTTTTGGGACGGTATTTGCGGGCAAGAACCTGATAGGACATAAGCGGCCGGTTGTTTGGTTTCGTTCCATTTTACCCGACCGGCCGCCGTGGTTTGAAACGAAAGTCCACCGGAATCCCGGCCGATGGTATTGCGCTCACGGGAGCGACTGCACTGCTCAAAGGGGAATTTGCATGCAATGGTCCACGCACGAAGTAGACAACCAGGCGCCTGCCCTGCAGGACGTCAACTTCTATGCCGGTGATGTGGCGCTGCGCGAGGGACTGGCGCGCGAAGGGGGCGGCTGGCACGACGCGGACTTGATGCGTCTTGGCGCCGAATTGGGCAGCGAGGCGGTTCTGAACCTTGCCGAGTTGGCCAACCGGCATTCCCCAGAATTGTCGACCCATGACCGGGTCGGCAACCGCATTGACGTCGTGGAGTTCCATCCGGCGTGGCATGCGTTGCTGGCACTACTGCGACGGGAAGGAGCGCATGCCTTGCCGTGGATGTCGTCTCGGACGGGGGCGCAAGTCGCTCGAGCCGCGGGCTATTTTTTGCATGCGCAGGTCGAATCCGGCGCGCTTTGCCCGACCACCATGACATTCGCCTCCATACCGGTTTTGCGCAACGAGCCCGCTCTTTATTCAGCTCTCGAACCGAAGCTGCTTTCCCGTGAACATGATCCGCGTGACGTGCCATGGCAGCAGAAGACTTCGGTACTGATTGGCATGGGCATGACTGAAAAGCAGGGTGGCTCCGACGTGCGCAGCAACGCGACCACGGCGCGCCCGCTCGACCCGCGCATCGATGGCCGCGGCGCGCCGTATCTGCTGACCGGGCACAAGTGGTTTTTCTCGGCGCCCATGTGCGACGCCCACATGGTGCTGGCGCGTGCAGAGGGCGGCCTCTCCTGTTTCTTCGTGCCGCGATGGCGGCCCGACGGCAGGAAGAACGCGGTCCTGGTGCAACGGCTGAAGGACAAGCTTGGGAACCGCTCGAATTCGAGCAGCGAGGTGGAGTTTCAGGACGCCTACGGCATCATGGTCGGCGAACCGGGGCGTGGCATCCCTACCATCATTGAAATGGCGAATTACACCCGTCTCGACTGCGTGATCGGTAGCGCAGGACTAATGCGGCATGCCCTGGTGCAGGCGCTGCATCACGCGCGGCACCGCAGCGCCTTTGGCAAGCCGCTGGACCACCAGCCGCTAATGCGCAATGTGCTGGCCGACCTCGCGCTCGAGAGCGAGGCGGCAACGCTGCTCATGCTACGCCTGGCGCGCGCCTTTGACGCAGCGGACGCAGACCCGCTGGAGCGTGCGGTGCGGCGCATAGTGACGCCCGCCGCCAAGTTCTGGATCTGCAAGCGGACGCTTGAATTCACTGGCGAATGCATGGAAGTATGGGGAGGCAATGGCTATGTGGAAACCGGCCCCATGGCTCGACTGTACCGGGAAGCGCCGGTCAATTCGATCTGGGAAGGTTCCGGCAATGTAATGTGCCTCGATGTGCTGAGGGCGATCGAACGTGAGCGGGAAGGCTTCGGCCTTCTGCTGGCCGACCTGCAGCGGAGCGCGTCAGCGCATGCTGGCCTGCGCCAGATGCTGGCAGCGCTGCAGGCCGACTTGGGCGCGGCGCCCGATCAACGTGAACTGCTCGGCCGCCGCTTCGCGCAGCAACTGGTGCTGGCAGTACAGGGCACGCTGATGCTGCACCATGCACCCTCTACGCTCGCAAACGCTTTCATCGCAAGCCGTTGCGATGCGCAATCTGGACGGGTTTATGGAACGCTGTCGGCCGATGTGCTTGGGACGGCTGCGCAGGAAGAAATCTTGGAGAGGGCGTGGCCCGGTAATGCGCCGCGATGAGAGGTGTCGGTATGAGAAGACCGGAAACTTGCCTTACGGATTAACGCAGGACAAATGCCGAACTTGTGCAACGACTAATAGAAGACTGAAGTAAAGGAGGCGAGCCTTGTCTGCGGCACTTATGGGAAATGACTGTGGCTGCTTCGTTCCCGACCTGACCAGGTTGGCCATGCCACAATGCGCAGGGGCCCGCCAGTCCGCATTTTAACAGGAAAGGTCGGTCTTCCAATCCATGCTGATGCAATTTCCGGTGCGCATTGTGAGCGCCCAAATGCGGAATCACACGCCGCAATAACCATAGCGGCAATCATTGCCCGATGACCAAGCCAACTTTAGTGGCGCGGTCCACATTCCGGTTTTATAGTCAGGACCTCGGCAAGGCTGCCAGCCTCGGATTGCAACCCGGTTCTCCGTCCGATTCACAGCCCGTTCTACCGCCTCATCGAGAGCCCGCTCTACCGCCTCATCTACAGCCAGGTCTACAACCCGACCTACAACCCCATCTCTGACCATATCTCGTCAACCCGCCGCTTCGTGGCCGCGTCCATGGTGATCGTCCTTCCCCACTCCCGGGTTGTTTCTCCCGGCATCTTGTTGGTCGCGTCGATTCCCATCTTGCTGCCGAGCCCGCTGACCGGAGAGGCAAAATCCAGATAGTCGATGGGCGTATTTTCAACGAGCACAGTATCGCGGGCGGGATCGACACGCGTCGTGATGGCCCAGATAACCTCCTTCCAATCACGGATATCGACGTCCTCGTCGACGACCACAATAAACTTGGTGTACATGAACTGGCGCAAGAAGCTCCATACGCCAAACATCACTCGCCTCGCATGACCCGGGTAGGCCTTCTTCATCTGCACGACCGCCATGCGATAGCTGCAGCCCTCCGGGGGAAGGTAGAAGTCCGTAATTTCCGGGAATTGCTTTTGCAGCAGCGGCACGAACACTTCGTTCAGCGCGACACCCAGTATCGCCGGTTCGTCCGGTGGCTTGCCGGTATAGGTTGAGTGGTAGATCGGGTCACGCCGCATTGTGATCCGGTCGATTGTGAAGACCGGAAACCAGTCCTGCTCGTTGTAATAACCAGTGTGGTCTCCAAACGGCCCCTCCAAAGCGTGTTCATATCCGCTCTTGTGCGACGGGTCGGGACAGACATGCCCCTCAAGCACTATCTCGGCCATGGCCGGCACGCGCAGTTCGCTGCCCATTGCCTTGACAAGCTCGGTACGGCTGCCGCGCAAAAGCCCCGCAAACTGGTACTCCGAGAGCGTATCCGGCACTGGCGTGACCGCTCCAAGAATGGTGGCCGGGTCGGCGCCAAGGGCGACCGCAACGGGATAAGGCTGGCCGGGGTAGCGCAGGCAATGTTCTCGAAAATCCTGTGCGCCACCGCGATGCGCCAGCCACCGCATGATCAGCTTGTTGCGGCCAATGACCTGCTGGCGATAGATGCCGAGATTCTGACGCTTCTTGTTCGGCCCCTTCGTGATGACCAGTCCCCACGTGATAAGCGGCGCGATATCGCCGGGCCAGCAATGCTGAATTGGCAGCCTCGCCAGGTCTACTTCGCCGTCTTCCCAGACGATCTCCTGGCAGGGTGCGTTGCGCACTTCGCGCGGCGCCATGTCCCAAAGCGACTTGACCAATGAGCCGAGACCCAGCACGTCCTTGAGCCCTTTTGGCGGCTCCGGCTCCTTTAGTGCTGCCAGCAGGTGGCCAATCTTGCGCAGGTCCTGCGGATCGTTGGCGCCCATACCGAGAGCGACGCGGTGGGAAGTTCCAAACAGGTTACCGAGGACCGGTATCGAATGGCCTACAGGTTGCTCGAAAAGCAATGCCGGGCCACCCTGTCGCAAAGTACGATCGCAGATTTCCGTCATCTCCAGCGCCGTCGAAACGGGAATTCGGACCCGTTTTAGCTCTCCAAGTGATTCCAAATTGGCAATAAACCCCCGCAAATCAGCGTATTTCATTGTTTTGATTTTTTTCAAGAATGGTTCGCCCGGTATGGGCAACTATGACAACTGTTTGATTCGATTCATCTTTTCTAACAGCCCGCGAGCGCTTCAGATTTTTTCGTAATGACAACATCGCCTTATGGTGTTGACTAGATATTAAACAGCCTCCTACAATGCGGCGAGCGTTACACGGAAGGCTGGAACCAGGCGACCATGCCAGGAATTGAAAGCCAACCATCAAAAGGGGGCGGGACCCCACCGACATTGTAAGGACTGTTTTCAAAAGGCGTCTGCCTTATCCCGACCAAAGATTGTTTGCAAGTGCGCCACAATTGGCACCCCGCTTGAAGCAATCCCGGCGTCTGTCGCGCAGCTAGCGCTGACAGACGATTATTTCTGATTTATGGCCGTCAGGCACCCTTCGCGCGATCATGCAACATCGTGCGCGGTGACTGCTTTTGCCAAGTCGATTCAGGAGGACTCATGTTCGACACCACGACGACACCCACGCCCGGCGAGAATGACAGCCTGGCTGTTGCAGGTTCTACGTTGCGCCTCTCACTTTTCACGTTCTTCGCCTTTACCAGAACCGCAGTTCGTCGACTTTTCACCGCTGCTGGCGTTTGCGCCCTTGCCATAATTTCCCTGCTTTTTTTCCGGCCTGAGCTGGCCGACGTCGTCAAGACACTTTCCCCGTTCTCAACCGAATCGATCGCATCCGACAACGAAGCAGTGCCACCACTTGCCGCCGTGCCTGCTCCTGCCTTGCCCGTAGTCACGGAAAGCGCCTCGACGCTGCCGGAACCTGCGCAGGCCGCAGCGCCCCCGGAGTACGTCCCGCCAAAAACCGCTATTACCCCGCATCATGAAGCTGAAGCCGCCAAAACCGATCCCCGCGAGCAAAAATGGGTGACGACCTGGCTGTCGCGTCGCTATCGGGTCGCTACCGACGCAACAAATATGCTGGTGTCATCCGCATATATGACTGCCAAGGAAATGAAGCTCGACCCGCTGCTAATTTTGGCGGTTATGGCAATTGAATCCGGCCTTAATCCTTTCGCAGAAAGCCCCGTTGGCGCACAGGGGCTGATGCAGGTGATGTCGAAGGTACATCACGACAAGTTCCGGCACTTGGGCGGCGTGCAAGAAGCCTTTAATCCTGTTGCCAACATCAAGGTCGGAGCTATGATCTTGAAGGACTATGTTCGTCGCGCCGGGTCGGTTGAAGGCGGGCTGAAGATGTATGTTGGCGCCGGCGCCTCGGACAATGATTCGGGATACGGATCTCGCGTCATCGCCGAATACCATCGCCTGAAGGAAGTCGCGGCCGGGAAACTCGTTCCCACCGTTTCGAAGATAGTTAAAGCGTCCCCGAAACCGACACACACTGCCGAGCCTGTCGAAGCGCATGCAACCGGCCCCGCCGACGCAACGAAGGATGCGACGCCCGAAGTGGATGCAATGAAGGACATGCCAAAGCGTAGCGCCGCGCCGCACTGGGAATCGATGTCGTAACGGGAATCAGAGGCTTGCTTGGAATATAGCGCTGACTACGGCGCTGTATTCCAGCTAATGGAAAGCAGGCGCGCGAAGACATGGCGCAAAAGAAGTTGGCAGCCACGGAACTGCGTGGCCCATTTCGGCATGCACGTAATACAAGGAGCCCCGGCTCCTTTTTTTTCGTGCGTCGTCAGGCCGCTCGCCCCTTCCGCCGCGCCAGGAACTGACGCAGGCGCGAAACCGCCTCCTCCAGGTTTTCCATGCTGGTCGCATAGGAAATCCGCAAATAGCGACGGGCTGCATGCTCGCCGAAATCCAGCCCCGGCACCACCACCACGCCAGCCTCATTCATGATGTCGATCGAGAGTTGATCCGCGTCGTCGGCAATGCCAGAACAATCGGCATACACATAAAAGGCGCCGTCCGGCGTGACTGGAACCGGCAAGCCGATCTCGCGCAACATCGGCACAAGGTAGTCACGGCGCCGCTTGAATTCCCGCTTGCGCTCCTCGTAGAGGGCAATCGATGCCGGCTCGAAGCAGGCAACGCCGGCATGTTGCGCGATCCCTGAAGCGCAGATGTAAAAGTTCTGCGATAGCTTCTCGAATTGCGGCACCAGCGCCGGTGGAACGACCAGCCAGCCAAGACGCCAGCCCGTCATGTTGAAATACTTGGAAAAGCTGTTGATGACGATGATGTCCTCGCCCAGCGATAAGGCGCTGAACGGTGGCAGGTCATAAGTCAGACCCTGATAAATTTCATCCACCACGGTGAAGCCGCCGCGCTGCCGTACGGCGTTAGCGATCCGGGCCAGTTCGTCATGGGCAATCGAGGTGCCGGTCGGGTTCGATGGCGAGGCGAGCAGAACGCCACGCGTGCTGCTGCGCCAGTGCTCGGCAACCATCGCCTCGGATAGCTGGAAACGATGTTCGGGACCACAGGGAATCAGTTGCGGAACTCCGTCAAACGCTGCGACGAAATGCCGATTGCAGGGATAGCAGGGGTCTGGCATCAAGACTTCCGCGCCCTTCTCCACCAGCGCCGCGCAAGCCAACAGAAGCGCAGCCGAGGCGCCTGCGGTAACCACTATTCGTTCCGGCGCAATGTCCAGCCCAAACACCTGCCGATAGTGGCCCGCGATAGCTTTGCGCAGCGCGGGAATGCCGATCGCGGAAGTGTATTGCAGCTGCCCCTGGTGGAGGGCGCGCGTTGCTGCCTCGACCACCAGCGGCGGCGCGGTGAAGTCCGGTTCGCCGATACCGAGGTGAATCAGGTGCCGGCCCTGCTTTTCGAGTTCGGCAGCCATCTTCGCCAGTTCCATGACATGGAATGGCGCGATGTTGTCGAGGCGAGAGGCCAGTTGCGGGAGCTTCATGCGGCTGCTTGATGCGGTCGGGATGGCGCAAAGCGCCGGTGTAGGTCAGTCGTCGATGTCGCTTTCCGGCGCTTCAGATGGTGATTGGGGCGGGGCACCTTGCGTCTCGGGGCCACGCAGGCGACTGGACACCTTGTCGAGCACGCCGTTGACAAACTTGTGGCCGTCCGCGCCACCAAAAGACTTGGAAAGCTCGACGGCTTCGTTGATCACGACCTTGTAGGGAATCTCGATATGGTTTTTCAGTTCGTAGGCGCCAATCAGTAGCGCCGCGTGCTCTACGGGTGACAGTTGCTCAATGGGTCGGTCAATGAAGGGCACGATGGCCGCGCGCAGTTCCGCCGCCTGTCGAATCGTGCCGTGCAACAGCGCATTAAAGTGTGCAGTGTCGGACTTGTCGAAACCGTGCGCTTCACGAATATGGGCGTCAATTACGCCGGAATCTTCATTGTTCAGTAGCCACTGATACAGCCCCTGCAACGCGAACTCGCGCGCGCGGTGACGCGGCGTGCGGCTCTTGCTGGGGTTGGCATGCAAGGTTTTCTGGTTCATTGTGGGATTGCGTTCCTGTTCATTCGTCGTCACCCGCTTCCGCCAGTTCCTCAAGAGCGATGGCCAGATTCGCCATCTCGACCGCAACTCGGGCCGCTTCGCCACCCTTGTCCGCCATGCGGGCCTCGGCCTGCTCGTCAGTGTCAGTCGTCAGCACGGCATTTGCGACCGGAATTCCGAAGTCCAGCGCGATGCGGCTAATACCGGCGCCCGACTCGTTTGCTACAAGTTCGAAGTGATAGGTCTCACCACGAATTACCGCGCCGATAGCAATCAGCGCATCGAACTGTTCCGTATCCGCCATCTTCTGGAGTGCGAATGGGATTTCCAGCGCGCCTGGCACGGTGACATGCAGTACGTCTTCATCGGACACGCCGAGATGCTTCAGTTCCGCCAGGCAGGCAGACAGCAACCCGTGGCAAACATCTTCATTGAAGCGCGCCTGCACAATACCGATGCGCAAGCCGACGCCTTCCATGTTGCGTTCATAAGTTCCGACGGTCATGCTTGCCTCGCTGCGATGTTGTAGTGTTCTAGTACTGGGTAGGGTAACCGGTGCCGCGTGTTCGCCGCCATGGTTTCAAGTTTCCGGACGAGCCTGGTATCCCGTCACTTCCAGGTCGAAACCCGTCATCGACGGCATCTTGCGCGGGCTGGCCAGCAATTTCATTTTGCCCACGCCGAGGTCCTTCAAAATCTGTGCGCCGATGCCGTAGGTGCGCAGATCCATGCGGGAAGTGCGCGCCGGCGCCGGCTTGTCCTGGTTCAGTGCCGAAAACTGGGCAAACATCTGCTCTGCCGACTCCTCGCAGTTCAGCAGTACCAGCACGCCCCGTTCGCCAGCCTTGATAGCGGTCATGGCGCTTGCCATGTTCCAGGAATGCGTTGTGGCCCGGGTCTCGAGCAGGTCGAGCACCGACACAGGCTGGTGCACCCGCACCAGCGTTTCCAACTTGCGATCTATGGAGCCGTGCACCAGCGCAAGGTGAGCGCAGCCACTTGGTTTGTCGCGGTAGGCAATCGCGTTGAATTCGCCATAAGCGGTCTGCATGGCGCGTTCCGCTACCCGTTCAACAATGCTCTCGGTCTGGCTACGGTAATGGATCAGGTCCGCAATGCTGCCAATCTTGAGTTGATGCTCCGCCGCGAACTCCATCAAGTCCGGCAGGCGCGCCATGGTGCCGTCGTCCTTCATGATTTCGCAAATCACCGCGGCCGGAATCAGGCCGGCAAGCTCCGCCAGGTCACAGCCCGCTTCAGTGTGGCCCGCGCGCATAAGCACGCCGCCACGTTGCGCCTTGAGGGGAAAAATATGACCGGGCTGGACAATATCGGTTGCCTTGGCGTGACGCGCCACCGCTGCCTGCACAGTACGGGCACGGTCCGCCGCTGAAATGCCGGTCGTGACGCCTTCGGCGGCTTCGATGGAGACGGTGAAGTTGGTGCCATAAGACGTACCGTTACGCGTCGTCATCATTGGCAGGTTGAGCTGCTCGCAGCGGGCTTCGGTTAACGTGAGGCAGATCAGGCCACGACCGAAACGGGCCATGAAATTGATGGCTTCAGGCGTGACGAACTCGGCGGCGAGAATCAGATCACCTTCGTTTTCACGATCTTCCTCGTCGACCAGGATGACCATGCGGCCGGCGCGCAGCTCGGCAACAATCTCTTGCGTAGTTGAAATGGACATGGGGGCTTTTCTGGATAGACCGCTATTTTAAGGTATTCGGGGCAGGAGCCGAAGACTGTTGGAGTTGGGAACTCGGCGTTTCCATGACGGTCTCCGCGGAATTGATGCTCGCGCCCGTGTTTGCTGGTCTCCGTGTGCATCCTTTGGAGCATCGATGTCGTCAACGAGGCAACTTCAAGCTTGAAGCCGAAGGAATTCCACATATCGTCTGTTCATTACCGCGTACAACGGCCACAATCTTTTAAATTCTATGACACGAAGGAGTGAGTATGGCAATTTCTCTCAGCAATGTAATGCCGGTCTCGGCCGCACGAGCCCGTTTCTCGGAACTCGCTGAAGAGGTTAAGGCGGGCGCCGAGAAAACCGTCACCACGGACGGCGAATGCTCTATCGCCCTGATTGACGCAAATCCGCCCGACCATCATTCGGAACGCGACCGCATTCATCTGCTACTGATTGACGAGGCCAGCAAGGGGCTCGACGATGTCGCTGCGGGTCGTACAAAGGTAAGCGTACAACCACGGCATCTTTCGCCTGACTGAGGAACGCGGCATGCTCTGGCGTTTTCGATCTGGCGAGCGCGAGCATGGCGATACACGAACAATCGGTGATAGCGGTGTCTCCGAAGAGCGG
>JAQGMR010000005.1 GCA_028292265.1 Herminiimonas sp. | reverse complement strand
GCCGACCGCCGTCCAGGATCAGCCCTTCCAGCAGGTTCGCGCATCTCGGCCATCAGCTTGGCGTCGTCCTTGCCGGGGTAGTAGTAGCCGCCGGCGGCATACACAAAAATCTTGCGGTTCGGCGTGCCGTTGCCGTAGCGGTCGGCCAACAACTGGAACAGCGGCTTTTGCTCGATCTTGGCGGTTGCGTCCCACAGCGCCATGTCCATGGTGCCGATCGCCACCGAGCGCTCCCCATGGCCGCCCGGTTTCTCGTTGGTGAACATGCAGTTCCAGATCTTGTGCGGATCGAGGTTGCTGCCATCCGCGTTGACCAGCGAGGCCGGGTCCGCTTCCATGATGCGAGGGATGAAGCGCTCCCGCATCAGCATGCCCTGGCCATAGCGGCCGTTGGAATTGAAACCGTAGCCAACTACTGGCTTGCCGTCGCGGACCACGTCAGTCACGACCGCCACCAGGCTTAGTGTCATCTTGCTGAAGTCGATGTAAGCGTTGCGGATAGGCGAGCTGATGGGGATGGTTTTTTCGCGGATTTCTACGATCTTCATGCGGGTTCTCCGGAGGCGGGTTCAGGCGTGCAGGCTATGAGTGGATAAGTGGCGACAGGCGCAGCGTTTGCAGGGTTTCGAACGTCATAGCTTATAGAATTTCGCACGCTTATAATTCAGTCGGACGTATTGCATTATTCACTTTAACTTAAAGCCGGAGGACAGCAGCATGAGCAAAGCCGATGGCTTTTCCGATCTCGCCTTCTTCGCTGTGCTTGCGAAAAAGGAAAGCCTGTCGGCCGCCGCACGTGAACTGGGAGTCACGCCGCCCGCCGTCACCAGAAGGCTCGCCGTGCTGGAGCAGCGTTTGGGCGTGCGGCTCCTGAACCGTACAACGCGCCGCATCAGCCTCACCGGTGAAGGCGAGCGCTATGTCGCCCAGGCCGCGCGCATTCTGGCTGATGTACGGGAGCTGGAAGAGTCGGTGTCCAGCAGCCGCGCCGCACCCAAGGGACTGCTGCGCATCAACGCCACGCTTGGCTTCGGCCGCACCACCATCGCGCCGCTGGTTTCACACTTTGCCCAGCGCTATCCGGAGGTGGAAGTGCAACTGCAATTGACCGACCGCGCCATCGACCTGGTGGAAGACGCGTTCGACCTCGGCATCCGCTTCGGTGAATTGCCCGACACGCGGCTCTCGGCCCGCAAGATCATGTCGAACCGCCGCTACCTGTGCGCCTCGCCAAACTACCTCAAGCGGCGCGGCGTTCCTGCTTCACTCGACGACCTCGCGCAACATGACTGCATCATCCATCGCCAGAACGATGACGCGTGGGGCATTTGGCGCTTCACCCGGGCCCGCAAACGGCTGAGCGTGAAAGTGCGGGGCACGCTGTCCAGCAACGATGGCGACGTGGTGCTGGGATGGGCGCTGGACGGGCACGGCATTTTGCTGCGCTCAGAATGGGATTTGGCGAAGTACCTGGAGTCGGGGCGACTAAGGGTGGTGCTGCCAGATCATGTAAGCCCGCCCGCGGACTTGTATGTGTTTTATCCGAGCAGGCAGCAGCTGTCGGCGAAGGTGCGGGTGTTTATTGATTTCCTGATTGAGAATTTTGGGGTGGGGGAGGTGGGGAGTGCAGCTGGAAAAACTGAGCGTGTGCCGACACGACTTGGCGCTTGAGCCGTTCGTTCCGGTTGGCAGTCAAAGTAACAGGAACGCGATGTTATGAGTGCATTGCAGAGCTATTCCACGCGACTGCGCTAACTTCGGCCCGAAGTTTAGGGCGATACGCGAAAGGAAAGCTGGACGGGGAATCAACTGTTAAGTTTGACTGAATGGTTCGAATGCGGGTCGCACCATGTCTCCACCCCGCATCTTCATTTCGAGGCACGGCTCTCAGGTACGTTCAGCTATTCAGGAATGTTTAATAACTGACGGCAGGCGAGAAGACATTACTATTTTCGGGCGAGACCCCAACACCGGATGATGTGTTTTGCAGCACTCCGATTTTCAGTTCCGAGATAAGGAATCTTATTGCCCACGCCCGAATAGGGCGGCGCCCAGCGTCTGGGCACTGCCCCGAGTGCGTCCGTGAAAACCGGCCGAGCCTATTAATAACTCCCAAACGTCCTAACCACAATCACTGCCCCGTATACGAAATCCGATAAATCGCCCCAGCATAGTCGTCCGACACCAGCACCGATCCATCCGGCAGTTGCGCCACATCGACCGGCCGTCCGAGGTACTCCCGTCCCTGCAGCCAACCGTCTGCAAACACCTCCGTCTTGTCAGCCGTGCCATCTGGTTTCAGGCTGGTGAACATGACGCGCGCACCGACTGGTTGCGTGCGGTTCCATGAGCCGTGCTGCGCCGAGAAGATTCCGCCCTGATACTTGGCCGGGAACATCTTCCCGCTATAGAAGGTCATGCCGAGATCGGCTGCGTGTGCCGCCATTTCCACTTGCGGGAAAACTATGCCTGAAGGTGGCGTATCGGCTTTGTATTCTGCGGTGCGGACCTTGCCGCCGCCATACCAGGGGAAGCCAAAGTTCTGCCCCTGCTTTGTTGCGCGGTTCAATTCGCCGGGTGGAATGTCGTCGCCCATTCCGTCTACCTGGTTATCGGTGAACCACAAGGTTTTGTCCTTCGGGTTGAAGTCCATACCGACCGAGTTGCGCACGCCCCTTGCAAACACTTCGCGGTTCTTGCCATCGCGGTCCATGCGAATAATGCCCATCATGCCGACCTTGTCGTAGAGCGCGATCTTGTCCTTGGCTGGCACGTTGAACGGATTGCCCAGCGTGATGTAGAGCTTGTCGTCCGGGCCGATTCTGCAAGTGCGCGCGCCGTGGTTAAAGCTCTCCTCTTCGACCGGTACCAACTGCCCTTGCGGCACGATTTGCCCGACCGCGACGTCGGCGCCTTCGTAGAAGAATTCCGCCGCCGGGTACATCACGACACGGTTGTGTTCAACCACAAACAGGAAGCCGTCCGGCGAGAAGCAAACGCCGTTCGGCACCTTCATCTCAACCGATGGAGCAAACACCTTCACCTCGTCGGCGACGCGGGTCTTGCTGCGATCCGTCACGGCCCACACGCGCGTCTTGCGCGTGCCGACGAAAACGATGCCAGTGGACGGTCCAACCGCCATGTGGCGCGCGTCTGGCACGATTGCATAGACGTCGATCTTGAAGCCCGGTGGCAGCTTCACCTTCTGAAGATTCGCCTTGAGGGCTTCGGCCTTCGCCCCGCCTTGCGGAACGGTTTCGAGTGCGAGGGAAGTTCCAGTGGTGCGGAAACCTTCCAGCTTTTGCATGTTGTCCTGGGCTTGCGCGGCCAACGTGATGGTCGCGCAGGCGAGGCCGAGAGTCAGTACGCGTGATGAGGGATGCATGTTCGTCTCCTGGTGGAAAATCGATTTGTTCACTGCATGGATTTCTTCTACGGTCTGGCGCGCGAGGCGCGTGTCTAACCTTATTCTTGACCTTGGACGGCTTGCACTCTTGATGTTGTTCAACTGCAGACTGGAAACGGGCTGATCAACTCGTGGTTTTTAGATCGAGCGATTTGACAGCGCTCAATCGCTCTCTGGACGCACCGACTAGTGTCGAAACTGCGACCAACTCAAATGGAAGGAGATGTGATGAATCACGCATTTCGACCGATCCACCGCGGTCCGCTGACGATCGCAATCCTGTTGCTCACGCTAGCGAGCGCCCCGACGTTCGTCCGTGCGCAATCCGCGGCCGGTAGCGAAGCTTCACGCGGCAACACCATCACCGGCGGGGCCGAGGCCGCACCAACCTCGGAAGCAGCGGGTCGCGCATCTGGCGCGCCGTCGTCAGGCAGTTCGGCGGCCGGCCCGTCAAGCGGCAGCGCGTCAGATACGCAGTCCGGCGGCAGTGAAATTAAATCGAACAAGATGACAGGAGGCTCGGATTCGGCGGCTTCGTCCTCGTCCTCGGGCAGTTCCACCGGGGGCGCATCGGGCGGAAGTGGTACTGCGGGCAGCCAGTCCTCGACCGGATCAGACAGGGCAAAGGAAGAAGGTAGTACCTCGAGCGGCAGCGCCGGCGGAAGCGCGGACAGTGCGGTTGGAAGTTCCGGGGGCAGCACAACCGGAAGCGGCAGTGCCGGTTCTGGGTCGAGCAGCGGCAGCGGCGGCGGGCAGCCAGCGACGAAGTGAATCTGGCGGGCCAACCCGCTCCGGAGTCATGTAATGATGAATGGGGACGGCGGCGGCTGAGACTTACTCGTCCGCCATCGCCTCCTCAATCATCTCCTTCTGTTCCTTTGCGGCCATGCGCTGCCAGGTTTCTGAAGGGATATTGAGTGCTGATTGCGCCAGTTCCCCGGCATGGCGCCAGGCATCCTGAATGACGGCTGCTTCCGTTGGAAGATTACCGTCGGAGCAATCGGCTGCATTGTTCCAGTTCCATCCGGATTTTTTCGATATGGTGTCGAACGTAAAGCCAACTGCTTCCAGCGTTTCTTTTTTCAACTGGAGCTCGGAAGAAATCCCGCTGTTCTTGAACATGGTGGCTCCCGCCTAGTTGATTCGCTTGAGTCGTTGGCCGTAGACGCCCCAGATGCAATCTTCACCATCCAGTGAGCCGCATAGTGCCCAGCCATTGCCTATTTTTTTGGCAGTCACGGTGCAGCCGACTTCGGCCGCAAGGCGCTGCGCCCATTGTGTGGCCGAACCCTGGCCTTTGAATAAATCATTTCCGTCAACGACAACCGTCGCATCGAATACTGGAACGGCGAACACTGTCATGGCGTTGTGCTTCCTTTGGATGGTTTATTGAGTGCGGCGATTCCGGCTTCACGTTCAGCCGGTCACGACGATGGACAACAGTGTAAAAGAAAAAGTGCGACTGCACCCGCTGCTGTGCACGGGTTGGGCGGGCGCAGAGTCATGCCGGGCCTCGCAAGAACTGCTAAGCGACCGGGCTATTCCGAACGGCGGCCGGCAATGGATAGGAGCGCCAGCCCGACGCCCGCGGTTGCGGAATTCTCCAACCTGAAAACCGTGGTCTGAGGTACCCCGGTTTTCACGGACAGGTTAATTAAGCATTTTCTGGTACCGTGCCTCGACGTCGA
>JAQGMR010000002.1 GCA_028292265.1 Herminiimonas sp. | reverse complement strand
TCAACGAGGAAAACGCCGCTGGCGGCCGCGTTGTCACTGCGCCTACCAATGGGGCGGCGGGAATCGTGCCGGCCGTGCTGCACTATTACACCCGCTTCGTCCCCGGCGCGAGCGAGCAGGGCGTTATTGATTTCCTGCTGACGGCCGCCGCGATCGGCATTCTGTACAAGGAAAACGCCTCGATCTCGGGCGCCGAGGTGGGCTGCCAGGGCGAGGTCGGCGTGGCGTGTTCCATGGCTGCCGGCGCGCTGGCCCAAGCCATGGGCGGCTCGCCGGAGCAGGTCGAGAACGCCGCCGAGATCGGTATGGAGCATAACCTTGGACTGACCTGCGACCCGGTTGGAGGCCTGGTGCAGATTCCGTGCATCGAGCGCAACGCAATGGGCTCAGTCAAGGCGATCAACGCTGCCCGCATGGCGCTGCGTGGTGATGGCACGCATTTCGTCTCGCTCGACAAGGTCATCAAGACCATGCTGGAGACCGGCGCGGACATGAAAACCAAGTACAAGGAAACCTCGCGCGGCGGGCTGGCCGTCAATATCGTCGAGTGCTGAGACAAGGAACGCACCATGCAAAAATTTTCTATCTGGTCACTGCTGCGCAACAGCATGTCCTACCACGAGGGTTGGGAGAAGCAGTGGCGCTCGCCCGAGCCCAAGCGCGAGTATGACGTTGTGGTCATCGGCGCTGGCGGCCACGGCTTGGCTACCGCCTATTACCTTGCAAAAGAGCATGGCCTGCGCAACATCGCGGTGGTCGAGCGCGGCTATCTCGGCGGCGGCAACACGGCACGCAATACCACCATTGTTCGCTCCAACTACCTGTGGGATGAATCCACGGCGTTGTATGAGAAATCGATGCAGCTCTGGGAAGGTCTGTCGCAAGACATCAACTACAACGTGATGTTTAGCCAGCGCGGCGTGATGAATCTTGGCCACAGCCTGCAAGAAATGCGGGACATTGAACGACGCGTCAACGCGAATCGGCTCAATGGGGTCGATGGCGAGGTCGTCTCGCCGGCGCAGATCAAGGAGATGCTTCCGTTCATTAATTTGAACACTCGGTATCCGGTGCTCGGCGCATCGCTTCAACGCCGTGGCGGCGTCGCACGCCACGACGCGGTGGCCTGGGGCTATGCACGCGCAGCCGATGCGCGTGGCGTGGACATCATTCAGAACTGCGAGGTCACCGGCATACGACGTGACGGCGCCGCCGTGGTCGGTGTCGAGACAGCCAAAGGATTTATCAAGGCGCCCAAGGTGGCGATCGTGGCAGCGGGACACTCCAGTGTGATCGCCAGCATGGCTGACATTCGCCTGCCGATTGAAAGCCGGCCACTGCAGGCACTGGTATCCGAGCCGCTCAAGCCGATATTTCCCAACGTGGTGATGAGCAACGCGATCCACGCCTACATTAGCCAGTCGGACAAAGGTGATCTGGTTATCGGTGCCGGCGTCGACCAGTACAACGGCTATGGGCAGCGCGGCAGCTACCACACCATCGAGCACACGCTGCAGGCGATTGTTGAGATGTTCCCGGTGTTTTCTCGAGTGCGTATGAACCGGCAATGGGGCGGCATTGTCGATGTCTCGCCCGACGCCTGCCCGATCATCGGCCTGACGCCGGTCAAAGGCCTGTACATCAACTGCGGCTGGGGCACCGGCGGCTTCAAAGCCACGCCTGGCTCCGGTTGGGTCATGGCGCACACTGTAGCGCAAGATCGGCCGCACCCGCTGAATGAGGCGCTCTGCCTCGATCGCTTTTACAACGGCCACCTGATCGACGAGCACGGTGCGGCCGGCGTCGCACACTAAGGAAACGACCATGTTACAAATAAACTGCCCTTGGTGCGGCGCGCGTGCCGAAATCGAATTTACCTGCGGTGGTGAAGGCGGCATCGTCCGGCCCACCGCCACTGAAACGATGACGGACGCGCAATGGGGAAACTACGTCTTCATGCGTGAGAATCCCAAGGGCCTGCACCATGAACAGTGGCGCCACTCGAGCGGTTGCGGACGCTGGTTCAATGCATTGCGCGACACCGTCAGCTATCGCTTCGAAGCCATCTGGAAGATCGGCGAGCCGGTACCCGCGGCGGCCAGCGCACATGTCCGTACCGGGGGTGTGCAATGAGCAGTCGTCTGCCCACCGGCGGCCGGATCAACCGCCAGCGCGTCGTTAACTTCACGTTCAACGGTCGAGCCTTCCAGGGACTGGAAGGGGATACCCTGGCGTCAGCGCTGCTCGCTTGCGGCGTCTCGCTGGTCGCACGTAGCTGGAAATATCACCGTCCACGCGGGATCCTTTCGGCTGGTGTGGAGGAGCCGAACGCGCTGGTGCAACTGTTCGACGGTGCTCGCACCGTACCCAACGCGCGCATGACTGAAATCGACCTGGTCGAAGGCTTGACCGCATGTTCAATCCACGCCAGCCCAAGCATCGAATTTGACGTCAAGGCAGTGAACGGCTGGTTCTCACGACTGATACCGGCAGGGTTTTATTACAAGACCTTCATGGCTTCCCAGTCGATCTGGCATTTTTTTGAAAAGCAACTACGCGCCTCTAGCGGCCTTGGCGCTTCGCCCACCGATTCTGATCCCGACCGCTACGATAAGCGTTTCGCGCATTGCGACGTACTGGTTGTCGGTGGTGGAATTTCCGGACTGACGGCAGCGCTGGCGGCGGGGCGCTCCGGCGCTCGCGTCATTCTGTGTGACGAACAGTCCGAAGCAGGCGGCTGGCTGCTTTCCAGCGACGAGACGGTTAACATGGCACCGGCCATGCAATGGGTTACGCAGGTACTTGCCGAGCTTTGCGCGATGCCCGAGGTGACCCTGTTGTCACGAACCACCGCCTCTGGCTACCTCGACCACAACCTGGTTGTGCTGGCCGAGCGCCGCGCCGATCACCTGCAGGCAGCACAGGCGCCGGTGTATCGCGAACGTCTGTGGCGGGTGCGCGCCAAACAGGTGATCCTTGCTACTGGCGCGCACGAGCGACCTTTGGTGTTCGGGAATAACGACCTGCCGGGCGTGATGCTAGCAGGCGCCGTTTCGACCTACGTCCGTCGCTATGCGGTCCTGCCGGGACGCAATGCCGTAATTTTCACCAATAACGACGCAGGCTACGACGCCGCGCTGGCTCTCAAGGGCGGGGGTGCCGCGGTCCGGGTGGTTGACGCGCGCTCTACGCCGCGCGGCTCTCTGAGCCAGCGCGCCGAGAGGGCAGGCATCGAAATTCTTGCAGGCCACGTTATCACCGAAGCCCGCGGCGGTAAGCGCGTCAGTGGCGTGCTGGTACAGGGCATTGACGCCCGGGACCGGCTGACAGGTGCGGCACGCATGTTGGACTGCGATCTGGTGGCGCTGTCGGGCGGCTTCAGCCCGGTAATCCACCTGCAATGCCAGGCTGGCAGCAGAGCGGTCTGGGACGAAACGAGGGCTGCCTTCATGCCCGGCAAGCCAGCCCAGGCGGAGCGCTCGGCGGGTGCATGTCAGGGTAAGCTTTCGCTTCATGAGTGCTCGCAGGATGGCTTCGCCGCCGGCATCGCTGCGGCCCAGACGCTCGGCCTGGAGGCAGTCAACGCGGCTGCGCCCATTGTCTCCACGAGTGAGCCTGGCGACCTGCGTGCGTTGTGGCTGGTGCCGCATGCGCGCGGGGTGAGCCGTGCACCCAAACAGTTCGTCGATTTGCAGAACGATGTCACAGCGTCCGACATTCACCTGGCCATCCGCGAAGGCTTTGAGTCGATCGAACACGTCAAGCGCTATACCGCGATGGGCTTTGGCACCGACCAGGGCAAGACCGGCAACATCAACGGCATGGGCATCGCGGCGCAGGCGCTTGGCAAGACGATCCCGGAAGTTGGCACCACCACTTTTCGCCCGAACTACACGCCCGTGACGTTTGGCACGGTTGCCGGGTTGGAGCTTGGCGACGCTTTTGATCCGATCCGCACGACCGCCATGCACGATTGGCACGTTAAGCAGGGCGCCTTGTTCGAAGATGTCGGGCAATGGAAGCGCCCCTGCTACTACCCGAAAAATGGCGAAGACCTTCATGCTGCCGTGAAGCGCGAGGTGCTGGCGGTACGCAATGGCGTCGGCACACTCGATGGCTCGACGCTCGGCAAGATCGACATCCAGGGTCCAGACGCCACCACGCTGCTCAACTGGATATACAGCAACGCTTGGTCGAAGCTGGAAATAGGCAAGTGCCGCTATGGCCTGATGCTGGACGAGAACGGCATGGTGTTCGACGACGGCGTGACCGTGCGCCTGGCCGAAAACCACTACTTGATGCACACCACATCCGGCGGCGCCGCGCGCGTGCTGAGCTGGATGGAGCGCTGGCTGCAGACGGAATGGCCACACCTGAAGATTTACCTTACGAGCGTCACCGACCACTGGGCGACCTCGATCGTCGCGGGTCCCAAGAGCCGCAACGTGCTGAAAAAGATCTGCCAGGACATTGACTTCGACGATGCTGCTTTCCCCTTCATGTCCTACCGGGAGGGCACCGTGGCCGGCATCAAGGCTCGCATCATGCGCATCAGCTTTTCCGGCGAGCGCTGCTACGAGGTCAACGTGGCGGCCGGCGACGGGCTGCGCACATGGGAGGCTATTCAAGCTGTCGGCGCCGAGTTCGGCATCACGCCGTACGGCACCGAGGCGATGCATGTACTTCGTGCCGAAAAGGGCTACATCATCATTGGACAGGACACCGATGGTTCGGTGAGTCCGTTCGATCTCGGCATGGGCGGCCTGGTAACCAAGACCAAGGACTGCCTGGGCAAGCGTTCGCTGGCGCGCGCAGATACGCAGCGGCCTGACCGCAAGCAACTCGTTGGACTGCTGACTGACGACCCGCTATTCGTACTGCCCGAGGGAGCGCAAATTTTAAACGACGCGACTCATGAAATTCCGGCGCCAATGGTGGGTCATGTCACCTCAAGCTACCTGAGCCCGACAGTCAATCGCTCAATCGCGATCGCGCTCGTCAAGGGCGGCGCGGGCCGCATGGGAGAGCACATATATGTCTCCATGCGTGATGGCCGAACTATTCCCGCCACGATCACGAACCCGGTCTTCCTTGATCCAAAAGCGGAGCGTCAAAATGCTTGAACCTTTGCAGCGCACCGTTTTGCCGGGCGGCGATGCACCGGCTGCCACTACCACCCTGTCGGAGCGCGCCTTGCTAGCCGGTTGGCGTAATGGGCTGTCGATACTCAACCTGCGTGGCAACGCAGACGATCCGGCGTTTCGGTCCGCGGTATCGCAAGCGCTCAGTTTGGAATTGCCGCGTCAGCCCTGCTCCAGCGTCGCCGACGCCGACCACCGACTGGTTTGGGTCGGGCCCGACGACTGGTTTGTCATCGGCCCGAGGGGCCAGGCGTCTGGTGTTGAATCGCGGCTGCGCGAGGCGCTGACCGGCATGCACAGCGCGGTGACCGACGTCAGCGGCGGCTATACCGTGCTGCACCTGAGCGGAAACCCCGTTCGTGAGGTGTTGGCCCAGGGCTGCCCGCTGGACTTGCACCCGCGCGCTTTCGGGCCTGGTTCCAGCGCCGGCTCCGTTTTCTTCAAGACGTCGATCTGGCTTTGGCAGACCGATATGGCACCCACTTACGAAGTGCTTGTGCGGCGCAGTTTCATGGGCTACTTCTGGCTGATGCTGGAGCGAAGCACGCAGGAGTGCGGCTTGGTCACCCGCCGCTTCCCGTGAACGCCGACTGGACCATCAGGATTGAGCGGATGGAAATTGATCTGCCGGTGGGCATTTACGCCGACGAGCTGCAGCCGCAGGCCTTATGGGTCAGTCTGACGGCCACCGGCGCAGCCAACGCGTCGCCACATTCGCTTGACCAGTGCTTCGACTACGAGCCGCTGTGCCACTGGCTAACGCAGGTCTGGCCGCGCACACCACACACACCCTTGCTTGAGACCCGCGTGAACCAGTTACTCGGCTTTGTGTTCGGCATGGATAGTCGTGTGCAGGCCGTATGGGTCGGCCTGTACAAACAGCGCATGAGCCGCCAGGCTGTCGCGGTCGGGATCGAACGGCCCGTGACCCGAGCCGAGTTCGAAGAGCAGCAGCGCACTTGCAGTGCGGATTTCGTCCCGGCGGTTGCCGCCAGGACCAATCCTAAAAATGTGCCGCATGAAGTCGTCACATCGTGACAAACCCGCGCCGGTACTGAATAGCCTCCGCCACATGCTGTGACCCCGGCGTTTCCTTGGCATCCAGGTCGGCGATAGTCCGCGCAACCTTCAACACCCGATGCGCCGCGCGCGCCGACCAGTCGAGCCGACGCATGGCCGACTGGAGCAACTGCTCGCCGGCTGTATCCGGTTGGCATAGCGTTTCAATCTCGGCCTCGCTTAAGCCGCCATTCGCCTTACCTTGCCGTTCAAGCTGCCGGCCGAACGCTCGCTCCACGCGCTTCCCGATCAGGGACGATGCTTCGCCCGGCCCCTGCCCGCGCAATTCGTCGTGCGAAACGGCTGGCACCGAGATCTGCATGTCGATGCGGTCTAGCAGTGGTCCGGAGATACGGGACTGGTAGCGAGTGATCCCGTCCGGTGTGCAGCGGCATTTGCCGGAGGGATGTCCAAGATAGCCGCAGGGGCACGGGTTCATTGAGGCGATTAGCTGAAAGCGCGCGGGAAAGTCGGCCTGGCGTGCAGCGCGGGAGATGGTGATGTGGCCTGACTCCAGCGGCTCTCGCAAAACTTCAAGCACGCGCCGGTCGAACTCCGGTAGCTCGTCAAGAAACAGCACGCCCCGGTGCGCCAACGAGATCTCTCCCGGTCGAGGCGTGCCGCCACCACCAACCAGCGCAACGCCGGACGCCGTGTGGTGCGGCGCTCGGAAGGGACGACGCTTCCAGTTCGAGATCTTGAAACTACCCGCCAGTGACTGGACCGCAGCGCATTCAAGTGCTTCTTCATCCGTCATTGGCGGCAAGATGCCGGAGAACCTTGTTGCCAGCATCGTTTTGCCGCTGCCTGGCGGCCCGGACATCAGCAGGCTGTGACCGCCGGCCGCCGCGATTTCAAGCGCGCGCCTGGCATGGCCCTGGCCCTTTACGTCCTTGAAGTCGGGGGCCGCTGCCATGTCGACCGGCGCTTGCGGCCTGCATTTGTGTCGCTCCAACCGGGGACCGGTCTCTTCCGCGGAGAAATGGGCACATACCTGTAGCAGCGAATCGGCGGGGTAGATCACCGCCTGGGCAACCAGCGCTGCCTCGTCGGCGCTTGCGCGCGGCAGGATGAAGGCCCGGGAACTGGCGCCGTCGCGTAACGGGCCATCGCCGGGCCGCTGCACCATGGCGTACGTCATGGCAAGCGCACCGCGAATAGGGCGCAATGCGCCGGACAGCGAAAGTTCGCCGGCGAACTCGTAGCCGTCCAGCTCAGCTGAAGGCATCTGGCCCGATGCGGCCAGTATGCCAAGCGCAATAGGCAAATCGAAACGGCCGGATTCTTTCGGCAGTTCGGCCGGGGCGAGGTTGACGGTAATGCGTTGCGCCGGGAATTCGAAGCGCGCGTTTTGCAAGGCGGCGCGAACCCGGTCCTTGGCCTCCTTCACCTCGGCTTCGGGAAGGCCCACGATGGTAAAGGAAGGCAAGCCGTTAGCAAGGTGAACCTCGACCGTCACTTCCGGCGCATGCATGCCGGCGAGGGCGCGGCTGCGCAAAACAGCCAGCGCCACTGCTTACTTCTTCGCCAGCAGTTCCAGCTCGGCTACGCGCAGTTCCAGCGCTTCGAGTTTTTCCCGCGTCTTTGCCAGCACCTGCGCCTGCACGTCGAATTCCTCACGAGTGACCAGGTCCAGCCGGGAAAAGCCCTGGTTGAGCATCGACTTCATGTTCTTTTCCAGGTCCTTGACGGGTGAGTTCTGCATCGCCTGGTTGAGCTTGTCCTGAAGGTCGCTGAAAAAATTCTGTTTGTCCATGGTGGTGTCCCTCTTTGATTCGTCGAACGGTCTCGCTCGACGTTGGTGCATAAATGTTGTGGTGCCCCGTGTTGGGGCAACCAGGTGTCCCAACAGTGGGGCACGTTCCAGACAGCGCCACCAAGTACTGGAGGGACCGCGAAAAAATCATAACTCAATAGCCGTGTTTTCCGTTGGCATACATCCTGCTCATGTTGCCTGCAGAGCACGATTGAGGTTGCCGTGACCAAAAATTCGAACAAGTCTTCTCATTCTCAACCACCAGGGATCCATCATGAAAAAAACCGTCCTCTTCGCAGGTGCGCTCGCGCTGATAGCTTCGATGGCTGAGGTTCACGCACAAACAGCGGCGCCCGCGGATGCCGCTGCAGCCCCGGCCGCTTCTGCGGCCGCCGCACCGACGCCCGAACACACTTTCACGGGCAACGTTGCAGTCGTATCGGATTATCGGTTCCGCGGCATCTCGCAATCGTTTCGCCGGCCAGCGGTCCAGGGCGGTTTTGACTATGCGCATAGCAGCGGCTTCTATGTTGGCAACTGGAACTCCAGTGTGAGCGGTAATACGTATCAGAACGGTGCCTCACTCGAGATGGACTTGTACGGCGGATACAAGTTCGACATCGCGAAGGATGTGCAGGCGGATGTCGGCCTGCTGTACTACTACTATCCGGGCGCTTCGATTGGCGCTACAGGCCAGTCGTACCACAACGGCGAAATCTACTTTGCTGGCACCTACAAGTGGTTCTCGGCGAAGTACAGCTATGGCCTGACCGACTTCTTTGGCCTGAACGCTAACACCGCCCCGGTATACGCCGGCACCGCCCTCAATCCGAACGGCGGCTCCAAGGGATCCGGTTACCTCGACCTGAACGCCAACTTCGAGGTCGCCGACAAGACCACGCTGAACCTGCACGTCGGCCGCCAAACCGTCAGCCACTACAGCGCCTTGAACTACACCGACTACAAGATCGGCGTCTCCAAAGACTTCGGCTTTGCGACGCTCGGCCTGGCTGTGATCACCACCAATGCCAACAGCGACTACTGGAAAGTCGCGAACGCAGCGACGCCAGCAGAAACGAAAAAGCTCGGCACATCAACCGCCGTGTTGTCGCTGTCCAAAACCTTCTAATCAGCGCAAGAGGTTCACATGAAACTCATCACAGCCATTATCAAGCCGTTCAAACTGGATGAAGTGCGGGAAGCCCTGTCGTCTATTGGCGTGCAAGGCATTACCGTCACGGAAGTCAAGGGCTTTGGACGCCAGAAAGGCCACACGGAACTGTATCGAGGCGCCGAATATGTTGTGGATTTCCTGCCCAAGACCAAGGTCGAGGCGGCCGTCGACGATGCCATTGTCGACCGCGCTATCGAAGCCATCGAAACCGCAGCGCGTACCGGCAAGATTGGAGACGGCAAGATTTTCGTCTCCGAGCTTCTTCAGGTCGTGCGTATCCGTACCGGCGAAACCGGCACGGATGCTCTCTAAGTTCCCAAAGGGGTCAACAATGAAAAAACAATTCGCAAGCATCCTGACTGCGGGCATGCTCGTGCTGGCGACCGGCTTTGCCAGCCCGTCGTTCGCCGCGGACGATGCCAAACCGGCAGCCAGCGCACCAGCAGCTTCCGCACCCGCCGCTTCCGCAACCGCGGCTCCCGCTGCCACGGCGGCGCCTTCGGCCGCCGCACCGGCCGCTTCTGCACCGGCTGCTTCGGCACCGGCGGCATCCACTGGCGCTGCGTCCGCGCCAGCGGCCTCAGCGGCAGCGGCACCAGCCGCCGGGGCAGCTCCGGCTGCCGCTCCGGTGGCTGTTCCCAACAAGGGTGACACCGCGTGGATGATGGTCGCAACAGCGTTCGTTATCCTGATGACCATCCCCGGTCTGGCATTGTTCTATGGCGGGCTGGTCCGCTCCAAGAACATGCTGTCGGTGCTGATGCAGGTCTTCATGATCTTCGCCGTCATCATCGTGCTCTGGTGCATTTACGGCTACTCGATCGCGTTCACGGAAGGGAACAGCTTCTTTGGATCATTCGACCGGCTATTCCTGCGCGGATTAACGCCTGACTCCAACACCGGCACCTTCAGCAAGGGTGTGGTGATTCCAGAGTTCACCTTCGTCGCATTCCAGGCCACCTTCGCCGCGATTACCTGCGGCCTGATCGTCGGTGCCTTCGCAGAACGTGTGAAGTTCTCGGCCGTACTGATGTTCACCGTGTTGTGGTTCACGTTCTCGTACCTGCCGATAGCTCACATGGTCTGGTTCTGGCCTGGTCCGGATCTGTTCACCGATGCGGCCGCAGGCGAGAAAGCGACGGCGGCGGCTGGCTGGCTGTTCCAGAAAGGCGCACTCGACTTCGCCGGCGGTACCGTGGTGCACATCAATGCCGCTGTTGCCGGCCTGGTAGGCGCCTATGTCATCGGCAAGCGCGTTGGCTACGGCAAGGAATCGATGGCGCCGCATTCGCTCACCATGACCATGATCGGCGCGTCGCTGCTGTGGGTGGGCTGGTTCGGCTTCAACGCCGGGTCTGCTCTGGAAGCTAACGGTACTGCTGCGCTGGCCTTCATCAACACCCTGCTGGCAACCGCTGCGGCGTCGATGTCATGGGTTTTCGGCGAGTGGATGGCAAAAGGCAAGCCTTCCATGCTGGGCGCAGCATCCGGCGCCGTGGCAGGACTGGTGGCCATTACTCCGGCGGCGGGCTTCGTCGGCCCAATGGGTGGCCTGGTCATCGGCTTGTTGGCTGGTGTTATCTGCCTGTGGGGCGTCAACGGCCTCAAGCGCTTGCTTGGCGCCGATGATTCGCTCGACGTTTTCGGGGTGCACGGCGTTGGCGGCACGCTTGGCGCCTTGCTGACCGGTGTGTTTGCATCGCCAGCACTCGGCGGCGTTGGTATCTATGACTACGTTGCCAACAAGGTAGCGCCGGATTACTCCATTACCGGCCAGGTCTGGATCCAGTTCCAGGGCGTCATTACCACCATCGTCTGGTCCGGTGTTGTCGCCTTGATCGCCTACAAACTGGTCGATATGGTGATCGGTCTGCGGGTACCGGAAGAAGAAGAGCGCGAAGGGCTGGACATCACCAGCCACGGCGAGACGGCATACCACGCCTGATCGATCGCGTTGCAGGAATGGGGCTGGTCCGCCAGCCCCAGCGCCCTCCGGGGCGATTTTTTTTGCCTCAGACCTTTAAAAGCGGTCGACTGCCCTGATTTGAAGCCCCGGAACGCGCTTTATGCCGGCGCCTCCGCTGCGTGCGCAACGACGCGCAGTAGAGATTCCCGTTAGAATCTGCATCAACCCGCGCCTGCTCCGATGGCGCTGCTCCCGTCTTGAAAGTCTCATATGGTTCCGCACCTGGTTACCGCCCTCAATGGGCCCCTGCTCGATCTGGAAAAGAAAATCCTTGCTGCCACGCCCGCGATCGAACGCTGGTTCAGGCTGGAATGGCAAGAACATACTCCGCCGTTCTATTGTTCAGTCGACTTGCGCAATGCCGGATTCAAACTGGCACCGGTCGATACGAACCTGTTTCCGGGTGGATTCAACAACCTTTCGCCGGAAATGCTGCCGCTCGCCGTCCAGGCCGCCATGGCGGCCATCGAGAAGTATTGTCCCGACGCCCGCAACCTGCTGCTGATTCCGGAGCGGCATACCCGCAATACTTTCTATCTCCAGAACGTTGCGCGCCTGATGCAGATTTTCCGCCAGACCGGGCTCAATGTGCGTCTTGGTTCCCTGTCCGACGATATCAAGGAGCCGACCCCGATTGAACTGCCGGACGGCTCGACCATCACGCTGGAACCGCTGGAGCACATGAACAATGGCCGCCGGGTCGGGCTTAAGAATTTCGACCCCTGCACCATCCTGCTCAATAACGACCTTTCGTCCGGCATTCCGAAAATCCTGCAGGGCCTGCACGAGCAAAACGTTCTGCCGCCGCTGCATGCGGGTTGGGCGGTGCGGCGCAAGACCAATCACTTCGCCGCCTACGATGAAGTGGTGAAGAAATTTGCCAAGCTGATCGACGTCGACCCCTGGATGCTCAACCCGTATTTCGCAAAATGCGGGGAAATCAATTTCCATGAACGCACCGGCGAGGACTGCCTGGCGAGCAACGTCGACATGCTATTGACCAAGATCCGCAAGAAGTACAAGGAATACGGCATCAAGGAAACGCCATTCGTGATCGTGAAAGCCGACGCCGGCACCTACGGCATGGGCATCATGACCGTGCGCGATGCGTCTGAAGTAAAGGACTTGAACCGCAAGCAGCGCAACAAGATGTCGGTTGTAAAAGAAGGCCTTGAAGTGACGGACGTCATCATTCAGGAAGGCGTGCACACCTTCGAGCGCATCAACGACTCCGTTGCGGAGCCGGTGGTGTACATGATCGACCGCTATGTCGTGGGCGGTTTCTACCGTGTCCATGCCGAACGCGGCGTGGACGAAAATCTCAATTCGCCCGGCGCACATTTTGTGCCGCTCGCCTTCGCGCAGCAGCACGCCCTGCCAGACCTGCAGGCCAAGCCGGGCACGGCTGCGCCGAACCGCTTCTATATGTACGGGGTCGTCGCCAGGCTTGCGCTGCTGGCCGCGTCGCTTGAACTGGAAAAGACGGACCCGAATCCGGAAGTCTACTGATCCGTGCATGATGCCGGCTTGGCGTCACGGCAGCCGTATGCCGCCAGGACCATCCGGCAGCGTGGAGCCGAGACGCATGCCGGCCTGGAGTAACGAATGAAACTGGCATTTCTGGCCGATCCGCTGGACGGCTTCAAGATCTACAAGGACACTACCTACGCCATGATGGTGGAGGCGGCGGCGCGCGGCCACGAGCTGTACGCGATGCAGCATCCCGACCTCGCCTTTGAACAGGGTGTGGTGATGGCCAGGGCTTCCCGCATCACGATGACGGGCGACCAGCTGAACTGGTATCACGCCGAAGCGCCGGTCTCGATGTCGCTCAACGACTTCGACGCCGTGGTGGAGCGCACCGATCCGCCCTTCAACATGGAGTACATCTACGCCACTTACCTGTTGGAGTTGGCGCAGACGCAGGGCGCTCGCATCTTCAACAAGCCGCAGGCGATCCGCAACCACAACGAAAAGCTGGCGATTGCGCAGTTCCCCCAATTCATTGCTCCTACCCTCGTCTCGCGTGATGAACGGCTCATCCGTGCCTTCCATAATTCACATCGCGACATCATCCTGAAGCCGCTGGACGGCATGGGCGGCGCCGGCATCTTCCGCGTGCGCGAAGATGGCATGAATCTGGGCTCCATCATCGAATCGCTCACCCGCTACGGCGAGCAAACGATCATGGTCCAGCGCTACATTCCAGAGATCGTCAACGGCGACAAGCGGGTGCTCGTCATCGCTGGCGAGGTGGTTCCCTATTGCCTTGCGCGGATTCCGCAAGATGGCGAAGTGCGCGGCAACCTCGCCGCCGGTGGCCGCGGTGTGGCGCAGGCCATCTCGCCGCGCGACCGTGAAATCGCGGAAGCCCTCGGCCCGACGTTATGGGAGCGTGGCCTGTTGCTGGTAGGATTGGACGTCATAGGCGACTGCCTAACCGAAGTCAACGTCACCAGCCCGACCTGCTTTCAGGAAATACGGCAGCAGACTGGCGTCAATGTCGCCGGAATCTTTGTCGACGCGCTCGAAAAGGCGGTTTGAAATAATGATCGGGATCTTGCTCATGACGCATGCGCCGCTGGGAAACGCCTTCATTGATGCGGCGACCCACGTGTTTCGCGCGCGTCCGGAGAATGTCGAGGCGATCGACGTGCGGGCCGACCAGGACACCGCCGAAGTGCGACGACTTGCCCAGGAGGCGATACACCGCATTGACGATGGCAGCGGTGTGCTGATCATCACCGACGTCATGGGCGGGACGCCTTCCAACTGCACCTTGCCGTTGTGCGCGCCCGGCCATGTTGAAGTGATCGCCGGAATCAGCCTGCCGATGCTGCTGCGCGCGCTTACCTATCGCAAGGATACGCTTGACGTCGTGGTTGAAATGGCGCTCGCCGGGGGGCAGAGCGGCGCCGTGCGGGTCGATAACCGGGTTCGGCTTTCTCCCAACTGATTTCCAGAAAACGCACAATAAAAAATGATCCAGCAAGAAGTGGAAATCATCAACAAGCTCGGACTGCATGCACGAGCGTCTGCAAAACTGACCCAGATGGCGGCGAAATTCCAGAGCGAAGTCTGGATGACCCGCAACAAGCGGCGCGTCAACGCGAAGTCAATCATGGGCGTCATGATGCTGGCCGCCGGCAAGGGGGCGACCGTCACGCTCGAAGCCGACGGGCCGGACGAGACCGAATGTCTCGGCGCTCTTCTCGGTTTGATCCACGATCGCTTCGGCGAAGGCGAATGAGGACCGCAATGCGCACAAACCTTTCCTGTCCCGGCTGAGTCGCATGGCGTCCTTCACTCTCCACGGCATTCCCGTTTCGCGCGGCATCGCAATTGGCCGCGCCCACCTGCTTGCGCCAGCGGCGCTCGAAGTCAAGCACTACCTGATCGGCGAAGAGCAGGTGGAGGATGAAGTACAGCGCCTGCAGGATGCCATCGCCACGGTGCACCGTGACCTGCAAACACTGTGGAAGGATCTGCCGAGTGACGCGCCGGCCGAGTTGGGCGCCTTCATCGACGTCCATGTGCTGATCCTGTCCGACCCGATGATTTCCGAACAGCCACTCAATATCATCCGCAGCCGGCACTACAACGCGGAGTGGGCGCTGGTGACCCAGATTGACGAACTTTCGGCCCAGTTCGATGAGATCGAGGACGCCTACCTGCGCGAGCGTCGCAACGACATTCAGCAAGTCGGCGAGCGTGTGCTGAAGGTGCTAACTGGTACCGAAAGCAAATTGCCGCGCTTAGCCAATGTCGATGAAGCGTCGGCACACATGATTGTGGTCGCGCATGACATCTCGCCGGCCGACATGCTGCAGTTCCGCGACCGCGCCTTTGGAGGCTTCGTCACCGACCTCGGTGGGCAGAACTCGCACACCGCCATCGTCGCCCGCAGCCTCGACATTCCCGCCGCGGTTGGCATGTTTAACGCATCGGCGCTGATTGCGCAGGACGACTGGGTCATCATTGATGGTGATGCTGGCGTAGTGATTGTCGACCCGACCCCGATCGTGCTCGATCAATACCGGGAACGCCAGGCGCAGTTGACGCGCGAACGCAAGAAGCTCGGCAAGCTCAAAAAAACACCAGCAATTACGCGAGATGGCACCGCGGTCTCGCTCATGGCCAATATCGAATTGCCGGAGGACTGCGCTGCCGCGATGGAAGCGGGCGCCAGCGGTGTCGGCCTGTTCCGGTCCGAGTTCCTGTTCCTGGGCCGCACCGGTTATCACAACCGGTTGCCGTCCGAGGATGAACAGTTCGAGTCCTATCGGAAGGCGGTCGTCGCCATGAAAGGGCGCCCGGTTACGATTCGAACGCTCGACATCGGCGCCGACAAGCCGCTCGACACCGCGGAAGAAACGGCGCTTAACCCAGCGCTTGGGCTTCGCGCCATACGGTATTGCCTGGCAGAGCCGCAAATGTTCCTGGTGCAGTTGCGCGCAATTTTGCGCGCCTCGGCGTTCGGCCCGATCAAGATGCTGATCCCGATGCTGGCGCATGCGTTCGAGATTGACCAGACGTTAATCATGGTGGAGCAGGCCAAGGCGCAATTGCGCGCGGCCAATCGCAAATTCGACGCTGCCATTCCAGTCGGCGCCATGATAGAAATTCCGGCAGCCGCGCTGACCTTGCCGCTATTCGTCAAGCGCATGGACTTCCTTTCCGTCGGCACCAACGACCTGATCCAGTACACGCTCGCGATCGATCGTGTCGACCACGAAGTCGCGCATCTCTACAATCCGCTGCACCCGGCGATACTGCAACTGCTGGCGACTACCATTGCCGTCGGGGCCAAGGCCGGCATACCGGTTTCGGTGTGCGGAGAAATGGCAGGCGACATCAAGCTCACGCGACTTCTGCTCGGCATGGGCCTGCGCGAATTCTCCATGCACCCGGCGCAAATCCTCGCGGTCAAGAACGAGGTCCTTAACAGCGACCTGACCACCATCGTGCCGCGTACCCGGAAGATCTTGCGCACCTATGAAACCAGCGCTATTGCCGAAGCGGTGGAACTGCTGCGGGCCGTTTGATTTTAGCGACCGCAGTGCCTGACGCGGTTTGACGCAAGCCCGCTAGTTCGTTATTCTCGAAAGAGGCGCCGATTTGACCGGCAGCAAGGCTAGTGCGGCAACGCGCGTGGCTTGTTGCTTCAGCTTGCGGGCGCGAGGACAGGCAACGCGGTCCGGACAAATGCGGCTAAAGCGAGGTTGATAACAAACCCCGACCTTGCCGTGACCTTGCCCTGACTCGGCGCTGCTTCCGCGCGAGGCACGCTCTCGCGCCGATTAACCCAATCCGCAGGCCCCCATGCCCGATCCGCGACTCGCTTTCGGCCTTTTTCATTATTGAATCGCAAGACGGCAAACATGCGCAACGACGCAACACCGCACGGCGCACCCAAAGGCAGGCGCGCCAGGGAACCAGAGGACAAATGAGCACGCTTGGAATCGTTACGCCGAAGGCCATGCATTTTGCTTCGCCCCTTGCTCTGCAAAGCGGCGCGTCGATTGCCGACTACACGCTGGTCTATGAAACCTACGGCACGCTCAATGCAGACCACTCCAACGCGGTGTTGGTGTGTCATGCACTGAATGCCTCGCACCATGTTGCCGGCATCCATATCGATGCCGAGGGCCGCAAGACCACCGGCTGGTGGGACAACATGGTCGGGCCCGGCAAGCCGCTCGACACAGATCACTTCTTCGTCATTGGCGTCAATAACCTCGGTTCCTGCTTCGGCTCAACTGGCCCGATGCACAATAATCCTGCCACTGGAAAGCCCTACGGCGCATCGTTCCCCGTAGTGACCGTGGACGACTGGGTGCATGCACAAGCGCGGTTGGCGGATGCACTCGGAATAGAGCAGCTGGCGGCCGTCATGGGTGGCTCGCTTGGCGGCATGCAGGCCATGGCGTGGAGCATGCTCTATCCGGAACGCATCCGGCACTGCATCGTGGTTGCTTCGACACCACGGCTCTCGGCCCAAAACATTGCCTTCAACGACGTGGCCCGTCAGGCGATCCTGACCGATCCGGACTATCACAGCGGCGATTATTACGCCCATGGCGTCGTGCCGCGCAATGGACTTCGGGTGGCCCGCATGGTCGGTCACATCACCTATTTGTCCGACGACGACATGGCGGAAAAATTCGGCAGGGAGCTGCGTTCCGGCGCCTACCAGTTCGGCTATGGCATCGACTTCGAGATCGAATCGTACCTGCGCTATCAGGGCGACAAGTTCTCTGAATATTTCGACGCCAATACTTATCTGCTGATCACCAAGGCACTCGATTACTTCGATCCGGCGCGCGAATACGGCGGCGACCTGACGCGCGCGCTTGCCGGTACAAAGGCGGATTTTTTGCTGGTGTCGTTTTCAACAGATTGGCGCTTTGCACCCGAGCGGAGCCGGGAAATGGTGACTGCGCTAGTCAACAATCGACGGCGCGTCACCTACGCCGAAATCGATGCGCCGCATGGCCACGACGCCTTCCTGCTGGATGACGAACGCTACATGAACGTGGTGCGAAGCTACTATCACAAGGTCCGGCGCGACCTGGCGCTGAACGCTGCTGCGGCGCGCGCCATGACATCGGAGACCGCATGAATTTCCGCGAGCTCTCGCTGCTGCGCGCCGACTTGGCTTTCATCGCGCACTGGGTTGCACCCGGATCGCACGTGCTCGACCTTGGCTGCGGCGAAGGCGTCATGCTCGAATACCTGCAGTCCGACAAGCGTTGTACTGGCTATGGCGTAGAAATCGATGACAAGGAAATACCGATCTGCGTCGCGCGCGACGTGTCCGTGATCCAGCAAGACCTGGAAGGCGGTCTCGCCATCTTCGCCGACAATGCCTTCGACACCGTCCTGTGTCTGTCAGCGCTGCAGATGATGAAGAACGTCGAAGGTATTCTGCGCGATATAGCACGGGTTGGCGGCGAAGCGATCGTCTCCTTTCCCAACTTCGCCTACTGGCCGCACCGCCTGGCGCTGCTGCGCGGCCGCATGCCGGTATCGAAAAGCCTGCCGTATGAATGGTATGACACGCCCAACCTGCGCTGCGCCACCATCAAGGATTTCGAGGAACTCGCCAACGAGGTCGGGCTCGAAGTGCTCGAATGTGTAGCGCTTGACGAGAAGGGGGAGCCGGTAAGCTTTCTTCCCAATTGGCGTGGCAGTCTCGCCGTATTCCGGTTGAAGAAAAAATAAGTCAGGCCCATCCATGAGCATCACCGCCACACCGCCTTCCTGGCACAGCTACCTGAACCGACGGATGCTGATCTGCGTCTTCCTCGGTTTCAGTTCGGGACTGCCCCTTTTCATTCTGTTGAGTCTGGTCCAGGCGTGGCTTGCCAAGTCTGGCCTGAACGTCAAGGCGCTGGGCTTGTTCGCGCTGGTGATGTTTCCCTACACGTGGAAATTTCTCTGGTCTCCGCTGATGGACCGGTTCAGCTTTGGTCCGATGGGGCGACGGCGCGGCTGGATGGCGCTGACCCAGGGCTTGCTGTTCGTCGGCATCGGCCTCATGGGCATGCTCGACCCTCAGGCCAACGTCACGGCTATCGCTGCCCTCGCTTCGGTGGTGGCCTTCCTGTCGGCCAGCCAGGACATCGTGATCGACGCCTATCGCAGGGAAATCCTGCCTGACAACGAGCAGGGCCTCGGCGCCGCGATTCACGTCAACGCCTACAAGGTGGCCGGCATGGTGCCGGGCGCGCTGTCGCTCATTCTTGCCGACCTCATGCCGTGGCAGCAGGTGTTCTGGATCACGGCGGGGTTCATGCTGCCCGGCCTTGTTTGTACTTTCATCATCGATGAGCCAAAGGTGTATGGCGCACCGCCCAAGAATGTGCGCGAAGCGGTGGTGTTGCCGTTTCGCGAATTCATTACCCGCTCCGGATGGGCCAACGCGCTCTGGATCCTCGCCTTCATTTTCTTGTACAAGCTCGGTGACAGCATGGCGACCGCGCTGGCCACGAAGTTTTATATTGACCTCGGATTCTCAATGACCCAGATCGGCGCGGTGGCCAAGACCACCGGCTTCTGGGCCAGCATTGCCGGCGGCATTCTCGGCGGCATCTGGATGGTTCAGTGGGGAATCAATCGCGGCCTGTGGATCTTCGGCGTGGTGCAGGCGGTTTCCATACTTGGTTTCGCCTGGTTGGCCCATGTCGGCGCCAACACCCCAATACTCGCGATGGTGATCGGGTTCGAGGCATTCGGCGTAGGCCTGGGCACGGCTGCTTTCGTCTCCTACATTGCCCGCACGACCGACCCGCGCTACACGGCGACCCAGTACGCGCTCTTCACCAGCCTGGCGGCGGTGCCCCGTACCTTCGTCAACTCCTCCGTCGGCTATATCGTCGCCGAAACCGGATGGGTGCTGTTTTTCCTGTTGTGCTTCCTGCTTGCCCTGCCCGGCATGCTGATGCTGCCCAAGGTCGCACCGTGGAATGGTGATTTCAGGGACGACAAGGATGCGGCCTTGCCTGAAGAAGCTGCGCCCGCCGGGGCCTCGATGCCAGCCAGCGAGCTTGCCGGAGTCGAGAAGATTGCGAAGGCAGCAAGCGCGAAGTAACGGGGACTCACGCATCGACTGATGCGCCAACCGCCGCCGGCCCGCTACAGCGTTAACTGCCAGAAGCCGACATCCACCCACTTGCCGAACTTGTTCCCCACCTGCGGGAAATGCGCCACTTTCACGAAGCCGCATTTTTCGTGGAAGGCAATGCTCGGCGGATTCGGCACCGTGATGCAGCCCACGAGGGCGTGGAAGCCGCGCTCTCGTAGCGCGTCGATCAACGCTTCATAAAGTGGCATGCCAATGCCGGAGCGGGCAGCGCCGTGGCGCAGGTAAATCGTTGTTTCAACGGTCTTGTCATAGGCGGCCCTGTTCCGCCAACGGGTGGCATACGCATAGCCAATCACGCCGTTCTTGTCCTCCGCCACAAGCCACGGATAGTTCGCCGTAATTTCGCCGATGCGGTTTGCCATGTCCGCATCTGCAACCGCTTCGGTCTCAAAGGTGATAACGGTATTGGCAACGTAATAATTGTAGAGTTCGCACAGCGCTGCGGCGTCGCTGGTGCGCACAGGTCGGATCATGGTCATGGTTGGCCTTTCACAGCTTCCAGTCGTATTCGATCGTTAATGGCGCATGGTCGCTGAAGCGCTGGTCCTTGTAGATGTCCACCGCATGCGCGCTCTGCGCAATTCCGGGCGTCGCAATATGATAGTCAATGCGCCACCCAACGTTCTTGGCCCAGGCTTGCCCCCGATTGCTCCACCATGTGTACTGCTCCGCACGCTGGTCCACCTTGCGGAACACGTCCACCATGCCAAGCTCGTCGAAGATGCGCGACAGCCAGGCCCGTTCTTCCGGCAGGAAGCCGGAGTTTTTCTGGTTGCTCTTCCAGTTTTTCAGATCGATTTCCTTGTGCGCGATGTTCCAGTCGCCACAGATCACGACTTCCCGTCCGGCAGAAATCAACTGCTTCAGATGCGGCAGAAAAACCTCCATGAAACGGAACTTGGCTTGCTGCCGTTCGTCGCTCGAAGAGCCGGACGGGCAATACACGGAAATGACCGACAGCTTGCCAAAGTCGCACTGGATGTAGCGGCCCTCGGCATCGAATTCCGGATTGCCGAAGCCGATCTGGATGTCGCGCGGCCGTTCACGGCAATAGAGCCCGGCGCCGGAATAGCCCTTTTTTGCAGCGTGGTGGAAATAGCCGAGATAGCCATGCGGCGCGAGAAAATCGTCCGTCATGTCGCTCGCATGGGCTCGCAACTCTTGCACGCAAACCATGTCGGCATGCTGCAGGGCCATCCATTCGAAGAAGCCTTTTTTTGCAGCGGAGCGGATGCCGTTGAGGTTTGCTGAAATTATCTTCATGTCAGGGGCCAGGCGAAATCGGGGATAAAGAATAACCTATCGGAAGACGGGCCGCGCGGCGACCTTGGCAGCACCAGGTTGCGATCTGGCGCTACGCATGAATTAGAATAACGTTTGCCTCCCTCATTCGCACTTCTCCTCACCCATGGACCAATCTTGAGCACACTGCGCCAGCAATTCATTGCCTTTTCCGTCGAGACCGGCGTGCTGCGCTTCGGCGACTTCGTCACCAAGGCCGGCCGCAATTCCCCCTATTTCTTTAACGCCGGATCTTTCAATGATGGCGCAACGCTCGGCAAGCTCGCAGATTTCTATGCGCAGACCTTGCTGGACTCCGGCGTCGAGTTCGACATGCTTTTCGGCCCGGCCTACAAGGGGATCACACTGGCATCGGCGACCGCCGTCGCACTTGCCGCCAAAGGGCGCAATGTGCCGTTCGCGTTCAACAGGAAGGAAGCCAAGGACCATGGCGAAGGCGGCACCATCGTCGGCGCCAAACTTTCAGGGCGCGTCGTGATCATCGACGATGTCATTTCGGCGGGAACCTCGGTGCGCGAATCGGTGAACATGATCAGGGCGGCAGGCGCAACGCCGTGCGCAGTCATGATTGCGCTGGACCGCATGGAGCGCTCCGGCAAGGAAGGCGAAATGTCCACCCTGTCGGCGGTGCAGGAAGTGACACAGTCGTACGGCATTCCTGTCATTTCAATTGGTACACTCGCTGACCTGCTGGACTACATTTCTAGCGCTGCGGCCGACAGCGAACTGGCACACCACAAGGATGCGGTGGCGGCGTACAGGCTACGGTACGGCGTGGAAGGCTGAGCAAGTCGGTTCCAGGCCTTGTCACTGCGCCAGTTTCTGCTTCAGCAAATCAGTAAGCTGCGCCGGATTGGCCTTGCCCCGGCTTGCCTTCATCGCCTGCCCAATCAAGGCGTTAAAGGCCTTCTCCTTGCCAGCCCGGAACTCCTCGACCGATTTGGCATTCGCCGCCAGCACCTCGTCCACGATCTTTTCCAGAGCGCCGCTATCGGAAATTTGCTTTAGCCCCTTCGACTCGATGATCTCGTCCGCAAGCGAAACCGAAGGCGAGGCCGCTTCCCACATGGCGCCGAATACTTCTTTCGCAATCTTGTTGGAAATGGTGCCGTCACCGATGCGCCTTAACAGCAGCGCAAGTTGCTCTGGCCTGACCGGCGCGTCGGCGATGTCAACGCCTGCGCGGTTTACGGTGGAAGCGACGTCTCCCATCATCCAATTTGCCGCCATCTTGGCATTGTCGCCGCCGGCAGCGTCAACCAGCGCTTCAAAATAGGTCGCCGTCGGCTTGGATTGAGTCAGCACCGCAGCGTCGTATTCGGTCAAGGCATAGTCCCGCGCAAAGCGCTCGCGCATGGCTCCCGGCAGTTCTGGCATGGTGGCGCGCACCCGCTCGATCCACTCCGGCGAAATGACAAGCGGCGGCAGGTCCGGGTCCGGGAAGTAGCGATAGTCCTGCGCATCTTCCTTGCTGCGCATTGGACGGGTTTCCTTGCGGTCCGGGTCGTACAGTCGCGTCTCCTGTCGGACGGTGCCACCATCCTCGATCAATTCAATCTGTCGCCGCACCTCATAGTTTATGGCGTCTTCCATGAAGCGGAACGAGTTGAGGTTCTTGATCTCGCAACGCGTGCCATATTCCTTCTGGCCGAGCGGTCGCACCGACACGTTGGCGTCGCAGCGAAACGATCCTTCCTGCATGTTACCGTCGCAGATGCCCAGCCAGGTCACCAAAGAATGCAAAGCCCGGGCATAGGCGACCGCTTCGGCGGCGCTGCGCATGTCGGGTTCGGTCACAATTTCCAGCAACGGCGTCCCGGCGCGATTGAGGTCGATGCCGGTCATGCCGTGGTAATCCTCATGCAGCGACTTGCCTGCGTCTTCTTCAAGATGGGCGCGCGTTAATTGCACGGTTCGCAATTCAGGTTTGCCGTCCCGCTCGAAAACAAAGGACAGCGTGCCGCCTTGCACCACCGGCGTTTCATACTGGCTGATCTGATAACCCTTCGGCAAGTCGGGATAGAAGTAGTTTTTGCGCGCAAAAATTGATTCCGGCGCGATTGTGGCGCCGATCGCCAGGCCGAACTGGATCGCACGCTCTACGGCGCCGCGGTTCATGACTGGCAGGACGCCGGGCAGGGCAAGATCGACCGGGCTAGCCTGCGTGTTTGGCTCAGCGCCGAAGCGGGTCGCCGCGCCACTGAAGATTTTCGACACGGTGGTCAATTGGGTATGTGTTTCCAGTCCGATTACGACTTCCCACTGCATGATGTCCTCGCTTGTTTGACTGACTTGCTGCCGGCTTCAATCTGCTTAAATCCAAATTTGCTGCAAACGCCTGCGTCTAAACTCCGGCGGGGCGCCTTGCATGCCAGTCCGTCACCATCTGGAAGCGATGCGCCACGTTCAGCAACTTCGCTTCCTCAAAATAATTTCCGATCAATTGCAGACCAACCGGCCGCTTGCCATTCTTGTCGCCCTGGCCGAAGCCACAGGGAATCGACATGCCGGGCAAGCCGGCCAGACTGGTGGAAAGCGTGAAGATGTCGGCCAGATAATTGGCGACCGGATCGTCCGCCTTGTCGCCAAGATCCCAGGCGACCGTGGGTGTGACCGGTCCCATGATGACGTCGCACTGTTTGAAAGCATCCTGGAAGTCCTGCGCAATCAGGCGGCGGATCTTTTGCGCTTGCAGGTAGTAGGCGTCGTAGTAACCATGCGACAGGACATAGGCGCCGACCAGGATGCGGCGCTTTACCTCGTCACCGAAGCCTTCGGCGCGGGTCTTGCGGTACATGTCGGAAAGGTCGGTGTAATCGCTCGCGCGAAAGCCGTAGCGCACGCCGTCGAAGCGGCTCAGGTTGGACGAGGCTTCGGCCGGCGCGATAACGTAGTAGACCGGAATCGACAACTCGGTCTTGGGCAGCGAAATGTCGACCAGGGTAGCGCCAAGCTTTTCATATTCCTTCAATGCGGCGCGGATCGCCTGCTCCACATCGGAGGCCAGGCCGGGACCGAAATATTCGCGGGGTAGTCCAATCCGCAAGCCGGTCAGGTCCTCCGCCAGGTTGCGGGTGAAGTCTTCGGGGTCACGCGGGAGGCTGGTTGAATCGCGCGGATCGAAACCGGTCATTGCGTTAAGTAGCAGGGCGCAGTCGTCGGCGGTTCGCGCAATCGGCCCGCCCTGGTCGAGCGACGATGCAAAAGCGATCATGCCGAAGCGCGAGACGCGGCCATAGGTTGGCTTGATGCCAGTGACGCCGCAGTGTGAAGCAGGTTGTCGAATCGATCCGCCAGTGTCGGTTGCGGTCGCGGCCGGCGCCAGTCCGGCAGCAACCGCGGCCGCCGATCCGCCTGAGGAGCCGCCTGGTATGGCGCGCTTGTCCCACGGATTTTTCACCGGGCCGAAGAATGAATTCTCATTGGACGAGCCCATGGCAAATTCATCACAGTTCAACTTTCCGAGCGTGACCATACCTGCCGCACGGAACTGTTCCACCACGGTTGCGTCAAACGGGCTCGTGTAATTTTCGAGCATTTTTGAGCCGGCCGTGGAGCGCCAGTCGCGCGTGACGAAGATGTCTTTGTGCGCGATGGGTATGCCAGTCAGTAGTGTCGTGTCGTTCCTTGCAATGCGCTGGTCCGCATTGGCGGCTTGCGCTAGCGTCAATTCCGCATCCACATGAAGGTAAGCGTTGAGATCGCTTTCGCCGATGCGGTCGAGATAGCCTTGCGCCAGTTCAGTCGCGGAGATCTTGCGCTGACTAAGCAGGTCGGCGAGTTCTCGTAGTGTGTGGTTGTGCATGAGTGAAGATCTTGTGGTGGGGCCGGACTTTTTCGGTGGTGGTGGGCCGGAATTCCCGACCTGGGTTCAGGCGTTATTCAGTTAAAGGCGTTATTCAATCACCTTGGGCACCAGATAGAGGCCGTCTTGAACGGCGGGCGCAGGCTTCTGGTAGTCCTCGCGCCGGTTTGGTTCTGTCACGGCGTCTTCGCGCAGGCGCAATGCGCGCTGCTGCGGCGAGGCGAAGGCTGCAACCGGATGATTGAGCGGAGCGACGCCCGATGTATCGACGGCTTTCATTGCCTCGACAAGATTGAAAATGCTGTTGAGCTTGTCGAGCGTTGCCGCGGTTTGGCCAGGGTCGAGGTCAAGCTGGGCAAGAATGGCAAGGCGTTCAACATCGGCTTGGTTGAGTGACATGTCGGGAGAGGCGCGGCGAAGCGCGGCAAGGTAAGTGTTCAGGACGACAAAAGCTTGTCGATTAAGCGTGGGAATCCTGCAAATCCGGAGCAATTCAGGGGCTTTTTTGGAGTTGCCGACGGCTAATCTCACAGGAATTATAAGGTAGAATGTGGGGCTAATGACTGCCGCGGCGCCAGAGCAAAGGCGACACCCGGGCAGCATGGTTTAATCTCAAATGCTTAGGCGCACCGTTGCGCATCAGGACACCATTCATGTTTGGATTTTTACGCAGCTACTTCTCGAATGATCTCGCGATCGATCTGGGTACTGCCAACACCCTGATCTATGTGCGCGGTCTCGGGATCGTCCTCGACGAACCTTCGGTGGTTGCGATTCGCCAGCAAGGCGGCCCGAATGGCAAAAAGACAATCCAGGCTGTCGGCAAGGAAGCCAAGCAGATGCTGGGCAAAGTGCCTGGCAATATCGAAGCCATCCGCCCGATGAAAGACGGCGTGATTGCCGACTTTACCGTCACCGAGCAGATGCTCAAGCAATTTATCCGCATGGTGCACGACACCAAGCTGTTCAAGCCGTCCCCGCGCATCATCATCTGCGTACCCTGCGGTTCAACCCAGGTGGAACGTCGTGCGATTCGCGAATCTGCACTCGGCGCCGGTGCCTCGCAGGTGTTCCTGATCGAAGAACCCATGGCGGCGGCTATAGGCGCCGGCCTGCCTGTTTCGGAAGCTACCGGCTCCATGGTGGTCGACATTGGCGGCGGCACGACGGAAGTTGGCATTATTTCGCTGGGCGGCATGGTGTACAAGGGTTCGGTCCGCGTCGGCGGCGACAAGTTCGACGAGGCTATCGTCAACTACATCCGCCGCAACTACGGCATGCTGATCGGCGAGCAGACGGCCGAAGCCATCAAGAAGGAAATTGGCTCCGCCTTTCCTGGCTCCGAAGTCAAGGAAATGGAAGTCAAGGGTCGCAACCTGTCTGAAGGCATCCCGCGCTCCTTCACCATCTCCAGCAATGAAATCCTGGAAGCCCTGACCGATCCCCTCAACAACATTGTTTCGGCCGTTAAGAACGCGCTGGAACAGACCCCGCCTGAGTTGGGCGCCGACATCGCCGAAAAAGGCATGATGTTGACTGGTGGCGGCGCTCTGCTGCGCGACCTCGACCGCTTGCTCATGGAAGAAACCGGCCTGCCGGTGATCGTCGCCGAAGACCCACTTACCTGCGTGGTGCGTGGGTCGGGCATGGCGCTCGAGCGCATGGACAAACTGGGCTCCATCTTCTCCTACGAATGACCGTGCGCGCCGCCGCAGCGCCGGCGGCGCGAAATGTCCACCTTGTCAGGGTGTCATGCCACGCATGACGCCGCAGCAGTTTTTCGCCTTCCTGACGCAGATGTCGATTCGGTTATATGGAATATAGTCCACCGCCGCTTTTCAAGCAGGGCGCTTCCGCGCGCGTCAAGGTGATCGTCTTTGCCTTTATCGCCATTTGCCTTCTGATTGTCGATGCCCGGTTGCGCACGCTGTCGACGATTCGACAGGTGGTGGGCGTCGGCCTGTATCCGCTGCAGGTCGCGGCGCTGATGCCGCGCGACGCGCTATACAGCGTTGGCGGATATTTCACCAGTGTGTCGCGCCTGGAAAACGAGAATCGCAAGCTCCGGGGACAACAGGTTCAGAACGCGCAAATGCTTCAGCAGGGCCAGCAGCTGCTCGCGGAGAACGCGCAGCTTCGCAAACTACTTTCAGCCGGGGAGCGTCTTCCCGTCAAGTCGGTGATGAGTGAAATCATGTACGACACGCGCGACGCCTTTACCCGCAAGATTGTGCTGGACCGCGGATCGCGCAACGCCATTGCGCTCGGACAGCCTGTCATTGACGATGTGGGTGTCGTCGGCCAGGTGACACGGGTATTCCCCTTTACTTCGGAAGTCACGCTGCTGACCGACAAGGACCATGCGATCTCGGTGCAGGTGCTGCGCAGCGGCCTGCGCAGCGTTGCCTATGGTCGCGGGCAATCCGGCGTGCTGGACCTGCGATTCATGGCCGCCAATGCCGACATCAGGAAGGGCGACATTCTCGTTACCTCGGGCATTGATGGCGTCTATCCGCCCGGCCTGGCCGTGGCTACCGTGACCCAAGTCGAAAACAAGTCGTCTGACGCGTTTGCGCATATCGTTTGTCAGCCAACCGCCGGAATCGACCGCAACAAGCAATTGCTGATTCTATTGCAGGACGCCACGCTGGCACCACGGCCAGATCCCGAGGAAAGCCGCGACAAGAAGGGACTGAAGGGCAAGAAACGGGCCGCAGCCAAGGATTCAAAGGACGCCAGCGATGTGGCGGACAGCCCGACCGGGAAAGAGCCGGCCGGTGCAGCGAATGGCAAGCCGGCCGCTGTCGCAGGGGCTTTGCCGGCCGCTGCCGGCGCCCTTGGCGCGGCGAATGCGTTAGCGAAAAAGCCGCAAGTTGCGACTGTTGAATCAAAACAGGCCGCGCCTAAAGCGGCTGCAAAGCAGGGCGCCACGCCGTCGGTCGCACCAACTGCGCCAGGCAAGTCGACCACATCGGCTACGGCAACCGCGCCGGGCAAGTCAACCGCTTCAACCGCGGTGACCGCGGAAAGCAACAAGCAGCCGAGCACGACCAAACGCCCCGGAGCCACCCCATGAACCAGCCGCATTACATCCTGCTGCCGGTCAGTCCGTTCTTCATCGCCGCAACGCTGATCGTTGCGTTTCTGCTGAATCTGTTCCCTTGGGGCGGCTTCGTTGGCATTCCCGATTTCGTGGCGCTCGTGGTGATTTTCTGGAGCGTGCATCAACCGCGAAAGGTTGGCATTGGCATGGCCTTCCTGATGGGGCTTCTGATGGACGTGCACAACGCATCGCTGCTCGGCGAGAACGCGCTGGCTTACACGCTGCTGTCCTATTTCGCGATCATGATTCACCGCAGGCTGCTGTGGTTCAAGCCATGGACCCAGGCGCTGCACGTGCTTCCACTCTTGCTGGTGATGCAGGCGGTGCAGCTTCTCATCCAGACCCTCGTGAGCGGCAAATTCCCTGGCTTCCTTTGGTTCGTACAGGGTTTCACGACCGCCGCCCTGTGGCCGGTTGTAACCATGATCCTGCTGGCGCCGCAACGGCGTGCAGTGGACCGGGACGATACAAGGCCAATCTAGTGGAATCCAATTTCCTGATCAGGGTCGCCCGGCACGCGCTATCGGCGCCGAGCGAGATGATGCGCCTTCGCCGCCGTGCCGACACGCCTGCCAGTGCGGCCATTGCCCGCCTTTCAATTAGGCCGCTGCCGCTGTGACGGAATTCAAGAACACTGAACGGGAGCTGCATTTTTTCCGGCTGCGCCTGTCCGCGGTCGGCATCTTTGTGTTCGTGTGCTTCGGCATGTTGTTTGCACGCTTCCTCTGGCTGCAGGTCTACAAGCATGCCGACTATGCCGCGCAGGCCGAGGACAACCGTATTTCCATCGTGCCGGTGGTACCCAATCGCGGCCTCATCGTCGACCGCAATGGCGTAATTTTGGCGCGCAACTTCTCCGCCTATACACTTGAGATCACCCCGAGCAAGATCCGGGGCGAGCTTGACGCCGTGATCGATGATCTGGCGACGCTGGTCGACATCCAGCCGAAGGACCGCAAGCGCTTCCGGCGCCAGATTGAAGAAACCAAGAATTTCGAAAGTCTGCCAATTCGCACGCGGCTGACCGACGAGGAAGTCGCCCGCTTCACGGCGCAGCGCTTCCGCTTTCCCGGCGTTGAAATACAGGCGCGTCTGTTCCGTCAATATCCGCTTGGCAGCGTCGCCTCGCATGTGGTCGGCTTCATTGGGCGGGTCAGTCAGTCCGATTCCGACCGTATAGACGAATCAGACGATGCCGCGAACTACAACGGAACAAACTATATCGGCAAGGAAGGCCTGGAAAAAAGCTACGAGAAACAGCTACACGGAACGACTGGATATGAAGAAGTCGAAGTTTCGGCCGGCGGGCGCGCGGTGCGCACCGTCGCCCGGACGCCAGCAAGCCCAGGCAACAATCTGATCCTCTCGATCGACATAGAACTGCAGCGCATCGTGGAGCAGGCTTTCGGCGACCGCCGCGGCGCGCTGGTAGCGATCGAGCCTGCAACCGGCGACGTCCTTGCTTACGTGTCGATGCCAACCTTTGATCCAAACCTTTTTGTGGAAGGGATCGACCAGCAAAGCTGGGACGAACTCAACAACTCCCCCGACAAGCCGCTTGTGAATCGTCCTTTATCGGGTAACTATCCGCCAGGCTCGACCTACAAGCCGTTTATGGCGCTGGCGGCGCTCGAACTTGGCAAGCGCACGCCGCAGCAGGCGATCCACGATCCCGGCTTCTTCGTATTCGGTAACCACCGTTTCCGCGACGACAAGGAAGGCGGCCACGGCACTGTCGACATGTACCGTTCCATCGTGCAGTCTTGCGACACCTACTACTACATGCTGGCCAATGACCTGGGTGTCGATGCGATCCACGACTTCATGAAACCTTTCGGGTTCGGAGAGAAAACCGGCATTGACCTGGAGCACGAGCGTGGCGGCCTGCTGCCGTCAACCGCCTGGAAGCGCGCGGCGTATCGCAAGCCGGAGCAGCAGAAGTGGTATGCGGGCGAGACCATTTCCCTTGGCATCGGCCAAGGCTACAACGCGTTTTCGCCGCTGCAGCTTGCGCACGCGGTCGCCAACCTTGCCAACAACGGCGTGGTGATGAAGCCGCATCTGGTCAGGACCATTGAAGACGGCGTCACCCGTGAGCAAACCAAGACCGTGCCAAAGGAGAGCTACCGTATCCCGCTGAAGCAGGAAAACATCGACTTCATCAAGAACGCGATGGTGGGCGTCACCAAGGAAGGCACGTCGGCATCCATCTTCGCCAACGCCGGCTATGTTTCCGGTGGCAAGACCGGCACCGCGCAAGTGGTTGGCATCAAGAAGAACGAGAAGTACAACGCGAAAAATGTCGCCGAGCGTCACCGTGACCACTCGCTTTACACCGCTTTTGCTCCGGCGGACAACCCGAAGATCGCGATAGCAATCGTGGTCGAAAATGGCGGCTTTGGCGCCGCCGCCGCGGCCCCAATCGTGCGGGCAGCGCTTGACTACTACCTGCTCGGAAAACGTCCACCGCAGGCGCCCAAAGCCCCGGCCGACGCTGTCGATGCAGGAAGCCAGCATCCGGCCGCCGCGCTCAAGGCGGATGAGCAATCGGCCGGTGGCCCTCGTCCCGGCGGCGAGTCGGAAGGGAACGTGGACTGACATGACATTTGCGCTTCACACTGCTGCCAGGTTTGGCTGCGACAGGTCCGTCGGACGAGTGGGCCATGGAGACCTGCCATGCTGAGCGACCGCCGATCCTTCCTGCAGATCGTCAAGCCGTACTTCACGGTGTTCGACGGCCCTCTCGCGATCATCATGTTCCTGATCCTTTGCGTTGGCATCGTCACGCTGTACTCGGCCGGCATCGATTTCCCAGGTCGTGTGGAAGACCAGTTGCGCAATATCCTCGTCGCCTTCATCGTTATGTGGGTTGCCGCAATCATCCCGCCACAGACGCTGATGCGCTTCGCGGTGCCGATCTACACCATCGGCATTGCACTACTGGTCGGTGTGGCGGCATTTGGCATGATCAAGAAGGGCGCCCGGCGCTGGCTGAATGTGGGCGTGGTGATTCAGCCGTCAGAAATCATGAAGATCGCCATGCCGCTAATGCTGGCCTGGTTTTTCCAGAAGCGCGAAGGCATGATCCGCTGGCGCGAGTTCCTGGTTGCAGGCGTGTTGCTGCTGATTCCGGTCGGACTCATTGCCAAGCAGCCCGACCTTGGCACCGCGTTGCTGGTACTGGCAGCCGGCTTCTACGTCATTTTCCTTGCGGGCCTGTCGTGGAAGGTTCTTGCAGGACTGGTCGTTGTGGTTGGAGCAAGCCTTCCGGTTGGGTGGTCAATGATGCATGACTACCAGCGTGCGCGGATCATGACCCTGATCGATCCCACTACCGACCCGCTCGGCAAGGGGTTTCACATTATTCAGTCGACCATTGCCATCGGCTCCGGCGGCGTCGCGGGCAAGGGCTGGTTGCACGGCACGCAGGCCCACCTCGAATTCATCCCTGAGCGAACCACCGACTTTATTTTCGCCGTGTTCTCCGAAGAGTTCGGGCTAATCGGCAATAGCGTTCTGCTGGTGCTGTACCTGCTGCTAATTGGGCGCGGACTCATTATCGCGGCCAACGCGCCGACCTTCTTTTCGCGCCTGCTGGCCGGCGCTATCACCCTGATTTTCTTTACCTACGCCTTCGTCAACATGGGAATGGTGAGTGGTATTCTGCCGGTGGTTGGCGTACCGCTACCGTTCCTGAGCTATGGCGGTACCGCGCTGGTGACGCTCGGGCTTGGCGCGGGAATCCTGATGAGCGTGCAGCGACATCGCAAGCTGGTGCAGACCTGAAGACAAACCAATAACAAAGGGAGGCGGGGATGAGACCGCGACTTCAACCTGGCCGCAGGCGTCGATACGCCCTGTCCCCCGCTCTGCCGCTGCTCCTTGCAACAAGCTTGTTGCTGTCCGCCTGTGGCAGCGTGCCGCGGGCCACACCGCCGGTGGCTGATGCCGGGTCGGCCAAGTCTGACGCTGCGCGCAATGGCAGGCCCCTGCCGGCCTTGCCGCCGGCCGGATCAGGGCGCGGTGGCTACTACCTCGACGATGGTCCGGGCGACCGTCCGCCGGACGGGCTGTATGACACGCCCGACGCCGATCCAAAGGTTGAACCCCTGCCGCAACGTATCAACAAGCCCTATGTCGTCTTTGGCAAGACCTACACGCCTGTAACCTCGTTGCAGCAGTTTACGCAACGTGGCCACGGCAGCTGGTACGGCAAGAAATTCCACGGTCAGAAAACATCGTCCGGCGAGCTGTACGACATGTACAAGATGACAGCGGCCCATCCCACCCTGCCGATCCCATCCTATGCACGCGTAACGAACCTGGCCAACGGCAGGCAGGTCATCGTGCGGGTTAACGACCGGGGCCCGTTTCATTCGAGCCGCATCGTCGACCTGTCGTACACCGCGGCGCTCAAGCTTGGCTACATTGGAAAGGGAAGCGCTGAATTGCAGGTTGACCTGCTGCTGCCCGATGAGATTGCACGTATCAACAGCGGCAAGGTTCTGGCGGTGTCGCAGGCGCCGGCCCAGGCGGTTGCGTCTCCGGCGCCCATGCCGCTACCCGTGCAGGCCACTACGGCAACCAAGATGCAGCAAGTCCAGCCATCGCAGCCGCTGCAGCCATCGCAGCTATCCCAGCTATCCCAGCTATCCCAGCCGTCGCAGCCAGTGCAGCAATTGCAACCGGTTGGTCAAGTACAGCCAGTGCAGTTGGCCCGCGAAGCCCGGCCTTCGGTTCTCACCTCCGCGAAAGGGTCCCCGGCCCTGCGGGACGATGCGACAACGCAGCCTCACCCGATCGCCAACCTGCTCGGCGCCCTGGGCCCGAGTGCGCCGGCCGCCGATGCTTCGAGCGCGCCCGGGACCGTCGCCGTCCTGCCAGGAGGCTACTACTTGCAGCTTGGTGCCTATTCCCGCGATGCGGGCGCCGAAGAGTTTCGCGCGCGCCTGGCGAGAGACTGGCCGGCCAATCTGCCACCGGTGGAGGTGGTGCGTACCGGCTCGATCTACCGAATTCACAGCGGTCCCTATACTTCACGCGCTGATGCCGAATCGGCGGCGCGCTCAGTGCAGTCCGCCGGCCCCGCGAGGCCCGTTATCGTCCAGCGCTAGCGGTCGCCGCGCTGGTCACAACGCTAGCGCGCTGCTTGCCCGGCATTCACTCCGGGACAGCGGGACCGGGCACGTCCCAGTCTGTACGTCATGACTGCTTCACGAGACAGCCCACCCGGGCACGTTTCAGTCTGTAAGTCATGGCGCCTTCATGCGCAGGGCGATGTCGTACAAGTGCTTTTTGCGCGCGCCGGTAATCTGCGCGGCGAGCGCGGCTGCCTGGCTCACGCTGCATTCCTTGAGCAGGATGGCGAGTACCCGCTCCGCTTCCGCGTCGGTGTCACTTGAGGCCGAGACGGCACCTTCCAGCAGGATGACGTATTCGCCCTTCTGCCGATGCGCGTCAGCGGCCAGCCAGGCGGCGGCTTGTGCCAGCGGGCAGCGATGGATTTCTTCAAAGAGCTTGGTCAGCTCGCGAGCCAGAACGATCTGCCGCGTCGGCTCAAACGCCGCGGCCAATGCATCGATTGTTTCGACGATACGATGCGGCGCCTCGTAAAAAACCATGGTCGCCGCCGTGCGGCGCAGGCGCTCCAGGGCTTCTTCGCGCTGCTTCGCTCGCGCTGGCAAAAACCCGACGAAATAGAACTGTTCATGGAGCAGGCCGCTGGCCGAGAGGGCGGCGATCGCGGCCGACGCGCCTGGTATGGGAATAACCCGCAAACCAGCCTCCAGAACCGCGTCGACAATCCGCGCACCGGGGTCGGACACGGCGGGGGTGCCGGCGTCCGAGACCAGGGCAATTCGCTCGCCAGCCTTGAGGCGCGTAATCAGCTTCTCTGCTACCTCGCGCTCATTGTGTTGATGGGCTGCGATCAGTGGCTTGCTAAGCCCGTGACGTGATAGCAGCGTTGCCGTATTGCGGGAGTCTTCGCAAGCCACCGCATCAACCAGGAAAAGGACATGCAATGCGCGCAGCGTCAAGTCGGCCAAATTACCGATGGGGGTAGCCACCACATATAATGCGGAGGTCGGATACTGCTGCATCGTGACCTCGTGCATGAGCGGCGAAATACTGGCGGCAATATCGGGCGGAAGAGCGCGATGGGCGCCGCTGGCTGGCAAGGACGATTCTGATTCTGAATGAGACATGGGAGGCCGTGATGTGGCACGCAGCAAGGCGTACGGGTTGTGTTGCCAATGGTGTCGCGGATTGTTTCGCGAACCGTTTCGCGAATCGTATTGTCGATCGCATGCGCGGTCCGGCCGGTATATTTGGCGTCGTGCTTGCATGCCTGTTGGCCGGATTGTGCGCGCCAGTCTCGGCAAATACAACCGCCATATCGATCGTTGATACCGCCGCGTTCGGAGCGGCCCGGACACCCGTGCAAGTGGCGCAATTGAGCCCGCCGCCGCAGGGGTTCCCGCAGCCTTCGCCAACAGCGATTCCCGAAGCCATTCCACAACCCGCCATCGACGCTACTGCCGCGCCCGCGGTTCGAATCGGTCTCATGTTGCCATTGCGATCCGCCGCGCTGGGCGCTGCGGCACAGGCAGTGCTGGCGGGATTCAAGGTATCGCAGGAGCGTGAGCGCGAACCAGGTGTAACGGTGGCAGTCATTGAAACCGGCGATGCAGCGGCCGAGATACTGGCGCAGTACAACGCGGCAATCAAGGACTTCGACATCATTGTCGGCCCGCTGACCCGCACCGGCGTCAGCGCCATCGCGCAGCAAGCTGGCGCCACAAGACCGACGCTGGCATTGGCGCCGCCGGAAATCATCAATGGTGTGGAGACAGCCTTGGGCGGCGACATGCTGGCCATCGGACTCTCAGTTGAAGATGAGGCGCGCCAGGTGGCGCAAGGCCTGGCCGACCGGCAGGTGGCTGGCACCGCCTTCGTCGTCTCCACCAGCATTGCCTGGCAACGCCGGACCGCGAGATCGTTTGCTACGAAATGGCGGGAGCAGGGGCGCACCACGGAGGTGATGGAACTCGCCGTGTCAGGCGGTTTCCTGGCGCCTTCCGGCCTCGTGCAAATCAAGAAGCGATTGGATGCCGAAAAGCCGGCCGTGGTTTTCGTGGCGCTCGACGCTGCGCAAGCCCGCCAGCTTCGTGAATCGATCGGAACCGACATACCGATGGTGGGCACGTCACAGCTCAATCCGCACAGCATGGCAGGCTGGGCCAACGCCGAAGCGCGCGCGCCGGTAATGAACGACGTTCGACTAATCGATTTGCCATGGCTCTTGCAGGCGGACCATCCCGCGGTCATGGTCTACCCGCGCATGTCGGTGCCAACCGACTCAGCTCCCGCAAGTGCCGACATGGAACGGCTGTACGCGCTCGGCATTGATGCCTACCGCATCGCGCGGGAAATCGCACTGCGTCATCCCCACGTGGAACTTGACGGCGTAACTGGCCGGCTAAGGATGGATTTTGGGGTCGGGGCCAGCCGCTTCGAAAGGACGGAAATACCGGCTGTCTATCAGGATGGCATGGTGGTTCCGGCGCCGGAGGCGCGATGAAAGGGTTGGTCGGCGGGCTGTTCCGGCCTCGCACCGCCCAGCAGCTTACGGGCGAAGCCGCGGAGGATCATGCGTTGCGCTGGCTTCAGGCACAGGGGCTTGATCTGGTGGAGCGCAATTTCCGTTGCAAGGCCGGGGAAATCGACCTGATTCTGCGCGAGGGACAAACACTGGTGTTTGTCGAGGTGCGGCAGCGCGCGGACCGGCGATTTGGCGGCGCGGCCGCCAGCGTCACGCCCGCCAAGCAGCGGCGCCTGCTGTTGACAGCGCAATTCTATTTGCAGCGCTTGCGGTCTTCGCCGCCATGCCGCTTTGATGTGATTGCGATTGAAGGCGGTGAACTGTCGTGGCTGAAAAACGCCATTGAGTCATATTGAGTCGGACGGCCGAAAGCCGACAGTTTTGACCGGATCCAACATGTGAGTCCGGCGGAGAGAGCCCTGCCTGGGAAGCGCCGACAACAGCATTAGGCTCTATAATCCCTGCACCATGACGAACCAACGCATAGTCGAGCACTTTCGCGAAAGTGCCGAACTCAAAATCCAGGCTGCGAACCAGCTCGCGACCCCGATTTCCGACGCAGTTGCCTTAATGTTCACAGCTCTGTCCAACGGCAACAAGATCCTCGCTTGCGGCAACGGCGGATCGGCTGCGGACAGCCAGCATTTCGCTGCCGAACTGGTCGGTCGTTTCGAGCGGGAGCGCTTGCCGCTGCCGGCGATTGCGCTGACAACCGACACCTCGATTATTACGGCAATCGGCAACGATTACAGTTTCACTGAGATTTTCTCCAAGCAGATTCAGGCGTTCGGCCAATCCGGCGACGTGCTGCTCGCGATGTCTACCTCCGGCAATTCCGCCAACGTGATTGCGGCGATTGAAGCGGCGCTGGAACGCGACATGCGCATCGTCGCCCTGACCGGCAAGGGTGGCGGCGCGATTGCGAAATTATTGACCGATGTTGACGTGCATATCTGCGTGCCGCACGACAGAACCGCACGTATTCAGGAGGTCCACCTCTTGACCATTCACTGCCTTTGCGACGGAATCGATGTCGCTCTATTTGGAGAAGATGCTAATGACTGAAGTCTTGCGCGGTTTGCGTGGTCGCTTTACCCCTGTATGGAAACAATGCCGCCGGCCGCTTGCCGCAATTGCGCTGTGCGGATTCACTGCCGTAAGTCTGCAAGGCTGCTTCACGATGGCCGTGGGCGGCGCGGCCCTGATGGGTACCTTCGCCGCAACGGATCGCCGCACACTCGGCGCGCAAACCGAGGACAAGTCCATCCTTGTGAAAGGCGAGTCGCATGTCATGAATCTGGTTGGCGGTTCCGGGCACGTCAATGTCGCCAGCTTCAATCGCAAGGTGCTGCTGACTGGCGAGGTGCGCGACGAGGCAATGAAGGCCGCGGTCGAGCGTGAAATCATGTCGATTGAAAACGTGCAATCGGTGGTCAATGAGTTGCAAGCCTCGCCACCGGCCAGCCTCACTTCCCGCTCCAATGACACGTTCATCACCGGCAAGGTGAAGGCATCCTTCCTCGACGCCAAGGATGTTTTCGGCAATGCCTTCAAGGTCGTAACGGAACGCGGCACGGTCTACTTGATGGGCATGGTGACGCAGGCGGAAGGCGCCCGTGCCGCGGATATCGCGCGCGGCGTTAGCGGCGTGCAGAAGGTCGTGAAAACTTTCGATTACATCAGCGATGCAGAACTGCAGCGTCTGTCGAATCAGCCTGCACCACCGGTCGAAGAAAGGAAATAAACCGCCATGCGCCGCGCCTTTTTGAATCGTGCCGCGCTGGCAGTCTCGGCACTGGTGCCGGTTGCTGCGTGGGGCGCAGCGGCCGCTTCGTCGCCCGGCGCGGGAAGTGCAGGCCGGATCAGGGTCGTGTATCACCTTGCGGACGGTACCGAGCAAGCGACCCGTGCGCTGGCGAGTATTCGCAACCATTTGCGCGGCGATCCTGAGGTGCAGATTGCCGTCGTTGCCATCGGCGACGGTATTCGCTTGCTGTTGAAGGATGAGGTGGACGCGAGCGGTCGACGCTTCGACCAGCAGGTCAGCGCCCTGGCATCGAAGGGCGTGGAATTCCGGATTTGTGAAAACACACTGACAGCGCATGGCGTGCCGCTCTCCCGCGTGGTTAGTGAAGCGAAGGCGGTGCCGGCCGGGGTGGTGGAACTGGCGCGCCTCCAGGCGCGTGAAGGCTACGTCTACATTCGGCCTTAAGCTTGATCCAGACCGAAACGCCAAAGGCGTTAAAATCCTATAATCGATCAGCGTCAAAGACGTGGGGAAGTCGCTGTGATCCGCGCACAGGCGGGTTGATATGAAACGCTGTGGGCATTACTGGCCCGGTTGGCGCAATACTTTGTGATTCTCACGGTTCTCCGCCATCAGGAGGGAAACCGTAACGCAAGCAAGGCAGCACGGGCAAAAATCCGAACCCTGCCAAAAGGAAACTGAAATGGCAAACGAGCCCAGGACCGCAACAATGGCAAGCCCGTGGGTCAAGGCCCTTGGCGCGTTGGTGTTTGCGGCCATCGCTGCCGTAGGATATCTGTCCTGGTCGGCGCGGGAACCCGCACCCAAGGTCACCTTTACCGCATTGAACGGGGAAAAAATTACCTCGGACAGCCTGCGTGGCAAGGTGGTGATGGTCAACTTCTGGGCGACTAGCTGCACCACCTGCGTGCACGAGATGCCAGAGATGGTCCAGACCTACAACAAGTACAAGGATCAGGGACTGGAGTTCGTCGCGGTGGCGATGAGCTACGACGCGCCAAATTACGTGCTCAACTATGCACAGACACGCAACCTGCCGTTCACTGTCGCGCTGGATACCAGCGGCCAGGTTGCAAAGTCATTTGGCGACGTCAAACTGACACCTACGACCTACGTCATCGACAAGCAGGGCAACATCATCAAGCGCTATGTTGGCGAGCCGGAATTCGCGGCACTGCATCAGTTGCTGGAGAAGGCGCTGAAGGCGGCGTAAGCCGGTAGTCACCGGGACGGTCAAGCCGGGCGCCGCTACATTCGTAGCCATTGAAGTTCAAGACGGCGCCTGCGCGCACTTTCGGAAATTCGAAATCCCGTTCCTGCCACGATGCGCCCGCAGCCGCAAGGTACTACCTGACGCCCGCCCCGTGCGCCTGCTCGTCCGCGTGATAGCTTGACCGCACCATCGCGCCCACCGCCGCGTGCACAAACCCCATCTTGTAGGCTTCTTCCTCGAACATCTTAAAGACGTCCGGATGCACATAGCGTCGCACCGGAAGGTGGTCGCCGCTGGGCATCAAGTATTGGCCGATGGTGAGCATGTCCACGTCATGCGAGCGCAGGTCGCGCATGACCTGCAAGATTTCCTCGTCCGTCTCGCCCAGGCCAACCATAATGCCGGACTTGGTAGGCGTGTCCGGATGCAGCGCCTTGAAGCGCTTCAGCAGGTTGAGTGAATAGGCGTAGTCAGAGCCCGGACGGGCTTCGCGATACAGGCGCGGCACGGTTTCCAAATTATGGTTCATGACATCCGGGGGCGCCGCTTGCAGGATTTCCAACGCGCGGTCCATGCGACCCCGGAAATCCGGCGTCAGAATCTCGATGCGGGTGGTCGGCGACAGTTCACGCACCTTGCGGATGCAATCGGTGAAGTGGCCGGCGCCGCCGTCACGCAAGTCATCGCGATCAACCGAGGTGATCACCACGTAAGAAAGCTTGAGCGCGGCGATGGTTTTCGCGAGATTTTCCGGTTCATTTGGGTCGAGTGGGTCGGGACGGCCGTGGCCCACGTCGCAGAACGGGCAGCGCCGCGTGCACTTGTCACCCATGATCATGAAGGTCGCGGTGCCCTTGCCGAAGCATTCGCCGATGTTGGGGCACGACGCTTCCTCGCACACTGTCACAAGCTTGTTGGCCCGCAGGATGTCCTTGATTTCGTAAAAGCGGCTCGAAGGCGAGGCCGCGCGGACGCGAATCCAGTCCGGCTTGGGCAAGCGTTCGGCGGGGATGATCTTGATCGGAATGCGCGCGGTCTTGCCGGCGCCTTTTTGCTTGACGGCCGGGTCGTATAACGGTGTCGCGGTATTGAGCGGTTCAGAAGCCATGCGAAGAATTCTTTATCAGTGTAACGGTGAAGCGCAAGGGTGAAATCGGGTCAGGCTAGCGACAGGCGAAGGACTCGAGGGCGGCTCATGCCGAGGCGCCTCGCGGTAAACTCAAAGCAAGCCGAAGCTGGTTAGCCAGTACTAACTGCACTTCAGCCAAAGCAGCAGTAACGCCCAGCGTTTTCATATCCACAGTCTTCAGGCCCGGATAACCGCATGGGTCGATCCACAAGAATGGCGCCAGGTCCATCATCACATTAAGCGCGACGCCGTGGTAAGTGCAACCGCTGGAACGAACCTTGATGCCGAGCGCGGCAATTTTCGCACCCTTAAACGTGCCATCGCGAACATAAATGCCCGGCGCGCCGGTCCTCCGCTCTCCCGCAAGATTATACGCCGCGAGGGTGTCGATCACGGCCTGCTCGATGCGTTGCACAAAATCACGGGCATAGAGTCGCCCGCCATGATGACGGCGCAAATCAATCAGCAGGTAGGCGATAGTCTGGCCCGGGCCGTGGTAGGTGACCTCGCCGCCCCGGTCCGTTTGCAGCACGGGGATGTCATGCGGGTCCAGCACATGCGCCGGGTCGGCCCCGAGACCGAGGGTAAAGACCGGGGGATGGCTCACCAGCCAGATCTGGTCCGGCGACTCAGGCCCCCGCCGATCCGTATAGTCGCGCATCGCGGCGAAGGTTATGCCGTACGCCTCCTCCCCGCGCTGGACGATTTCCAGCGCCGGGACCGCTACGGGGAGTGAGAGCATGCCGGCAGCGCTAACAGTAATCCGTCGCCGCGCTTACAGCACCACCTTGACCATCGGATGCGAGGTCAAGGCGCGGTAGAGGTTGTCGAGTTGTTCACGGCTCGTGGCGCGTACCGTCGCCGTGATAGCCAGGTAGTTTCCATTCGAGGAGGGCCGCGTTTCCAGTTTTCCGACATGGAACTCCGGATCGAATCCGAGGACGACATCGATCATCGTTCGCGCGAAGTCGTCATGCATCGGGCCCATGATCTTGATCGGGAAATCGCTCGGATATTCGATCAGGCTCGGCGTGGTTTCGGTGCTGGGGACAGTCATGCTGGAATTCTCCTGAAAGTGGCCTCAGGCCGCTTCCTTCGCAGCCTGGTACGCTTCATACAATGCCTGATAGATGGGGCCGGGCTTGCCGTTTCCAATGGGTTTGCCGTCCAGCGTTACTACCGGCAATACCTCCTTGGTAGCCGAGGTCAGCAGAACTTCGTCGGAGCCGAAGACCTCGTCCCGCGATATGCGTCGCTGCTCGAGGGGAATCCCTCCAGCCTTGCACAATTCTTCCATCAATCCATAGCGTATGCCTTCGAGGATCAGATTGTCCTTCGGCGGGCCCGCGAGCACGCCATTCTTGACGATCCATACGTTCGACGACGAGGCTTCAGTCAGGAAGCCGTCACGGAACTGAATCGCTTCCGTCGCATTGTTCTGCGCCGCATGCTCCGCCGCCAGCACGTTGCCGAGAAGGGAAATTGATTTGATCTCACAGCGCAACCAGCGCTTGTCTTCCATCGAGACGCAAGCCACCCCGCGCGCACGCACCTCGGCCGTTGGCAGGACGATCGGGTTGGTCATGATGAACACTGTCGGGATGACGTCCTTTGGAAAGGCATGGCCACGTTTTGCGACGCCACGGGTCACCTGGAGGTAGACCATCTGGTCCTGCGCCGGATGCGCCGCCACCACCTTGCCGATCAGCGCCATCCATTCATCATGCGTATGGGGATTGGGTATGCCAATCGATTCAAGGCTGCGGAACAGGCGCGCCATGTGCTGCTGCGGCCGAAACATCTTGCGATGGTAGATGGGAATGACTTCATACACGCCATCGCCAAAGATGAAGCCGCGGTCCAGTACTGGAATACGGGCTTCGGAAATTGGCGTCATGACACCGTTGAGATAAACCAGGGGATCGTCCATTGTGCTGTTCCAGAAGGCGAAGGTGAGTTAATGCGACCGGGACATTCTCACACAAAGCCCCGTGTGGCTCATGCCATGAAAAAAGCCGGTCACATGCGAAGCGCTTGCGACCGGCCTTGGTGCTGCTGGAACGGTCGGAAGGCGGGTGCCCCCGACAGTCCCGGCCAGCGTGTCTTACTTGACCATCAGCCGGACAGAATCCCAGGCGCGCCCAAAAACAGTCGCCTGGTTAACCTGCTCCAGCGCTGTCACCGGCAGTTCGGTAATCTCCTTGCCGTCGGCCATCATCTTCAGCGTGCCGATCTTGCTGTTTTGCGCAATTGGCGCAATCAGCGGGTCCTTGCGCTGCAGGACTGGCTTGAGTTTTTCAGCAGTGCCCTTTGGGACAGTGATGAACACGTCATGGTCAAAGCCGATCTTGACCTGGTTCTGGCTGCCCTTCCATACTTCCGGCGTGGCGATAGCCTGGCCTTTGGAATACAACTTGATGGTGTCGAAATTCAGGAAGCCCCAGTTCAGGAGCTTCTGGCTTTCTTGCGCGCGGATGGCGTCCGATTGTGCGCCAAGCAGGACCGAAATCACGCGCCGGTCGGAGCCGCCATTCGGCCGCTTGGCGGTTGCTACCAGGCAGTAACCGGCGGCCTGGGTGTGGCCGGTTTTCATGCCGTCCACCGTTGGATCCAGCCAAAGCAGGCGATTGCGGTTGGGCTGCTTGATCTTGTTGTAGGTGAAGCTCTTGGTCGAATAAATCTTGTACAGCTCGGGGAAGTCGCGGATCAGATTGGATGCCATGGTCGCGACGTCGGTCGCAGTGGAATAGGTATCGGCGCCCGGCAGTCCGTGGGAATTGCCGAAGTGGCTCAACTTCATGCCCATGCGCTCGGCTTCACGATTCATCAGGACGACGAACGCATCTTCCGTTCCTGCCACCGCTTCCGCCAGGGCGACCGCTGCGTCATTGCCGGACTGGACAATCAGCCCGTACAGCAGGTCATTGACGGAGACGGGCGTGGCCGGATCAATGAACATCTTGGAACTGTCACCTTCCACTTTCCATGCGCGCACCGACACATTGACCATCTGGTTCAAGTCGATCTTCTTTTGCTTGATCGCTTCGAACGCAAGATAGGCGGTCATGATCTTCGTCAGCGAGGCCGGCTCAATACGCATGTTCGGCTCCTGCGAGGCAAGAACTTGTCCGCTGGTGACATCCATCAGCATCCAGGAACGCGCGGCGATATTGGGCGCCGGCAGGCTTTGCGCAAAGGCGGTCGAAATGGAAAGCGCGAGGGCGGCGCATGCCGCGAGATATTTTTTCATGAAATCCAGGTGATGGAACGGCGCGACAGGGCGTGTGGCGCAAGCGTGGAACAGAAGCTGGCCGGGTTATGGCAAGCAATCAGCGAGGCAAATTATAGCGCCGCAGTTTCTGGACTGTAATAGGCAGATCGACACCATTGCAACAGTATCCACAGCGTGCGCGGCTTTCTATAGCTGGGCTCCTACGTGCGCCGCCAAAGGTCCACGACGATATTGCGAATGTGTTGAAGCTTTCGATGGAAAAAATGCTCGGCACCCGGGATGACGAACACCGGAATATCTTGCGGACGCGCCCAGTCGAACACGTCCTTGAGCGGTATGGTTTCGTCAAGCTCGCCATGGATCAGAATGGTATTCGCCGGGACGGACGGCATGGGCCATTTGCCTGCGGCGGCACCGGCCAGCACCAGCCGTTCCGCGGGCGTCCCGGCCGCAATCAGTCGCTGCTGCAATTGCGCCTGCACGAAGGTGCCGAATGAAAACCCCGCCAACGCAACGGGCAGCCCTGGATAGCGTGCACGCATCTGCGTCAGCAACAATGCCATGTCGTCGGTCTCGCCGAGGCCTTCGTCATACACGCCCTCTGAGCGACCGACGCCGCGGAAATTCATCCGGACGGTGGCGTAGCCTAGAGCGACGAAGGCGCGCGCCAATGTTTGCGCCACCTTGTTGTCCATGGTCCCGCCATAAAGCGGGTGCGGATGTCCGATCAGGCTGAGGCCGCGCGGGGTGGGGAATTGCTCCGCATCGGGGAGGTCCAGCGCACATTCGAGCAGGCCGACGGCGCCGGCGATATCAAAACGTTGGGTGTGTACGTTCACGTCAGATCTTCAGCCGTTCAACGATATTTCCCTTGACGATATGCTCATCAATGATTTCGTCAATGTCGTGGTTATCGACGTAGGTGTACCAAGTGCCTTGCGGGTAGATCACCATCACCGGGCCCTCTTCGCACCGGTCGAGGCAGCCCGACTTGTTGATGCGCACCTTGCCCTGGCCATTCATGTCGAGCGCCTTGAGGCGCCGCTTGGCATGCGTTTGTGCTTCGATGGCGCCGCGATCGGCGCAGCAGGGGCGCCCGTCGTCGCGCTGGTTGGTGCAGATGAAAACGTGTTGTTCGTAATACGGCTTGTCAGGCATGGAATGGACTCGCGAGGCAAATCAAAATGATACACCTCACATGCACGCCTCGTGCCCGGCCGCCTGCCTCACGCTGGCTGCAATCTACTCCGGCCGGGCGTCATGCACCGGATGAAACAGGAACCAGAGCGTGAGAAACGGCCATGCAAGCGAGAGGAATTGCGCTGCGCCATTGAAGTTCAGGAACTTGCCCTGCACCCAGGCCTGCAGCGTCGACACGAAGTAGGGATTGGCAGGCGCTGCATTGACCACCGCGAGGCTGATCAGTAGCGTCAGGGCTGCCACGCGTCTCTGCGCGACCGGTGGCGCAAACGCCAATCCGGTCAGCATGATGACGCCAATAACCAGTCCGCCGCGCGCGCCCGGCGTCAGCCAGGCAAAGGCGTTTTCCGGTGAAAACAGCAAGGCACTGGCCAAGGTCTTGACCAGCACGGCGATGCCAAACAGCACCAGGGTCAGTGACGCCTTCGGCGCCCTGTCGCGTGTCAGGCAAAGCAGGGTCAGCAGCGCCCCGGTCAGGCCGCAGGCGGTAATGATGGTTTCGGAAAGCCAGTATTGCTCGATGCTGAGCTCGGCGTTGTGCCGAAAGTAGCCGCCGAGATCCACGGGCTGGCCGGCAAGGCTGCTGAGCCAGCCGGACAGGATCGGCAGAATCTGCCCGTGGCCGAACAGATAACCCTGCGGATAGATTTGCGCAATCGGCCACAGCGTCACGACGATCAGGCCGCGGCTCGCTTCATGCGTAAACCAGCGTCCGCGGATGCGCAGCAGCCGGCTGCGTTCGAGGAAGTACGGTGTCAGAAGTACGCCTGCCAAGGCGCCCAAAAGGCAGCCCGCGGCATTTGTCAGCAGGTCGAGGTTGGAAGCTACCCGGCTCGGCAGAAAATTCTGCACCGCTTCCATGCCGGCGGAAAGAAGGGTGCCGCCGACAGTTGCGAGGAGCACGGCGCCCCAGCCCCGCAATTGCGGATAGAACGCGAAGACGCCAAGCAGGCCGAGAGGAATGTATCCGACGACATTGGTTGCGACGTCAAAACCGGTCCAGTAGTGAGGGAGCGGCGCGAACAGGTAGTCAAATGGGGGTAGCCCGTTGTTGCGCCAGCCGGAAAAGGGAAACCAGCTGGCATAGGCGATCAGCAGCGCATAGACGGCCAGGGCAACGCGGGCGAAAACCGATACCGTGCCGCCGCGGGTCGTCGAACCAGGGCGCATTATTTTTGCGGGGCGATCGTCGCAAGCCAGCGTGTCATGTCTTCTATGACACTATCGCTGGCCTGGCTCAGGGCACGTACGCCGCCTTGCGCATCCGGCGTCGGTGCCGGCAGTCGAGAAGTAAAGGTTTTTTGTCCTATCAGGAGGCGCTCGCGCAATACGGAAGCGCGCACGCTGATGTTGGCAAAGCTTTCCGTGGGTCCGTTAAAGACCTGGCTGAAATCGTCCGCCTCAATGTGCAGCGTTAGAGCATTGAGCGCGCCATCGGAGGCGGGCACCACCACGCCGCCTGCCTGCCCGATGCGCGCCTTCAGGCGCTGGGTAAAGAGTTGTACTGGCGGGCTGGTCCATCGGCTGCCGGCGTAGGCATGCGGCTGCAGGTCGTTAGCGTAGGCCAGCCGGTACATCATTGTTTGGCGGTCGAGCCACGTCGGTACCGTTGGCTCCGCAACGCTGAGGGCGGGCAGTGACCTGGCCCCGCCCGGCGCCGCGGCTGGCGCAGTGGCGGCCGGCAGCAAACCAAGATCGTAAAGTCCGGCAGTTTCGCGTTGCGGCGCGGCGCATCCGGCAACCAGCACCGTGGCCAACGCCAGGATGGGCGCCAGGAAACGCCTTGCAAACTTGGGCTGGGCAAGAGTCGATCTGTTTGGTCGATTTGTCATTGGTGTCCCTTAGTTGGTTGGGGCGACAAAGCCGTTTTCGCCTGGCCCAGGCGCGCTGCGCGGCGAGCCAAAAAGTATGCTTTGCGGACGATCGGTCAAGCTGTCTAGCGTGCGATTGATCGACCGAAGCGAAGTCCGTACATCGTTCGTCAATGGCAATACCTGCAACTGGAACGCGCTTGCGGCAGAGCCAAGCTGGTCTGCCGATTGCGCCACCTGGGCGATCGGTCCACCGCTCGCCTGGAGCGTGGTCGTAAGCTGGTTGACGTCGCGCGAGAGCTTGTCGATCGAGGCCAGCGCGCGTTGCGCCTGGTTGGTGAGTTGCGGCAGTTTGGCGAAGGTCGGCTCAAGCTGCTTCGGTATGGACCGGAATTCCGTGGCGGTCTTGCTGATGTTGTCGAACGCCGCAAGGATCGCCTTCTCGTTTTCAGGGTTGAGCAGGTTGTTGACGCGACGCGTCAGTTCTTCGGTTTGCTGGAGTATGGCAAGGCCCTTGTCCTGCAGGGTGTCAAGCAGGCTTGGCCGCATTTCAATCCGTGCCACCTGCTCCTTGCTGCTGGGCAGTCGCTGCGGCTTGCTGCCGTCGTCGTCCAGTTGCACATAGGCGATGCCGGTCACGCCCTGGTAACCGAGCGTGCCATAGGTCGAGCGTGTGATCGGCGTGTCTGGCTTCACGCTAATGTGCACCAGGATCTGTCCGGGCACCTTGGGATCGAAACTGATTTCATCGACCTTGCCCACATCAAGGCCGCGATAGCGAACCGCCGCCTGCGGGTTGAGCCCGGGGACCGAGAGCTTGGTTGCAAGCTCATACGGCACCCGTTGCACCCGGTCGCGATTAAGCCAGAGGGCGATGAAGATTGCGGCGATCAGCAGGGCCAGCGTAAACAGGCCGGCAAGCAGCGCGTGTGCCTTGTTTTCCATGGTTGGTTCCTTAGGGGTACCTGGACAAAATTCGCACAGGTTGGCGAGCTGCGGCGGGCATGCAGCACAGGGCTCGGCAAGTGTTACGGTCAGTTGTCATCGGTTGGTTTCGGGTGTGGGTGCCGTTTCAAATGGCGGGGTTTCCGCGCCGTGGTCCTGCCCGAAGTCGGCGTTGGTCGGCTGCGTCGTTTCCCTTGCTTCCAACGCCTGCATCGCGCGCCGTCCGCGCTCGCCAAGGAAAAACTCCTCAATGAACGGATGCTTCGTCTTCAGTACTTCCTGTGGCGGACCGTCCACGATCACCTTCCGGTCCGCCAGTACGGCGATCCTGGTCGAGAGCGCAAACAGTGTGTCAAGGTCGTGGGTGACCATGATGACGGTCAGCTTCATTTCCTTGTGCAGCGCGCCGATCAGCGCGACAAAACTGTCCGAGAGCGCGGGGTCGAGGCCCGCGGTCGGCTCATCCAGGAACAGCAACTCGGGCTCCAGCGCCAGCGCGCGTGCCAGCGCCACCCGCTTGATCATGCCGCCGGAAAGATCGGCCGGCATCTTCAGTGCCTGCTCTACATCGATTCCGACCATGTTCAGCTTCAGCAGCGCCGCATCCCGCACCAGTTCTTCGGGTACCAGGCGCAACTCGCGCATCGGTTGCGCGACATTGTCGAACGCAGTCAGCGCCGAAAACAGCGCGCCATGCTGGAATAGCATGCCCCAGCGGTGTCGCAAGCGCTGCTGTGTCGCTTCATCCGCATGCCGCATGTCTTCGCCGAAGACCTTGACAGTTCCCTGCGACGGCCGTTCCAGCCCGAGTATCTGACGCAGCAGCGTTGTCTTGCCAGAGCCGGACCCGCCCACGAGCGAAAGGATTTCACCCGCCCGAACCGTCAGGTTGAGGTCCTCGTGCACAACGAAGTCGCCGAAGCGAGACCACAGTCCCTGAACCTCGACCACTGGCACCGCTTCACCGGCCGCCATCAGAAGCCCACGCCGTTGAAGACAATCGCGAAGACTGCGTCGGCCAGAATAACGACCGTGATGGCGGTCACCACCGAAGTCGTGGTCCCCTGCCCGAGGCTTTCCGTGTCGGGCTTGATGCGCAGGCCAAAGTGGCAAGCCACGAGCGCGATCAGGCTGCCGAACACGACACCCTTGCCAAGCCCGATCCAGTAGTTCGCAATTGGCACCGCCTCGGGCAGGTTGTTGATGAAATACCGTGAGGACAGGCCCAGTTCGATGGACGCAGCCACCATCCCGCCCGCCAACGCCATGGCATCGGTCCAGATCACAAGTAGCGGCATTGCCACTGCCAGCGCGACGACACGCGGCATGATGAGGCGAAAGCCATGTGGCAAGCCCATCACCAGCATGGCGTCCAGTTCTTCGGTGACGCGCATGACGCCAAGCTGCGCCGTGATTGATGAGCCGGATCGCCCTGCTACAAGAATCGCGGCCAGAAGCGGCCCCAGTTCCCGCACGATGCTCATGCCCAAAATATTGACGAGGTAGACATCTCCGCCAAAGGTATGCAACTGCTGCGCCGAAAGGTAGGACAACACAACACCAATCAGAAAGCCAACCAGGGCCGTGATACCGAGCGCCTGATAGCCAATATGGTAAACATTGGCGGAAATTTCTTTCCAGGGCCCACGCAGCGGATTCAGCGCGAAGTGGCCAAGGTCGAGCACCAGTTGTCCCACCAGTCCTAGCATGCCGGTGAAGTGGTCTGAGGTGTCCCGCGCAAAGCGAACCATGCCTGCCCAGGAAAAGCGATGCGTCGTCGGCTGATCCGGCAGAGAAAGTTCACCTGCCTCCTCCAGTCGGCGAAATACATCTTCGTGGGTCGGCGCGAGCGCCAGGTTTTGCGGGCGCCGCTTGCCCCAGGCGTTCCATAGCACTTGCGCGCCGATGTGGTCCAGGCTCTGGATTGCACTCAAGTCCCAGCGCAGATCCGCGCCTTTCGGCAGTGACTGCAGGGCAGCACTGATGCGGGGGAGCACCTGCGCTTGCGCCAGTGGCTGCACCTGCCAGGCGCCGTGCGCGGTGACGGTCGGCGAGGCTTGATCGGTGAATTGGAGGGCGGGCGATTCCTGTGTTGTCATGGGTGCACTGGCATTGACTGCACATTATGCGGGAATTGGGCGCCGGTTGGTTTTACGATTCGAAATCCCAAGTTGATTTCCGTGTGGACGGTGGTGGGGTGCGATGGACGGCGAGAGAACTGGACAAGGATTCTCTGCACAAGTATGAGCCCGTATACCGCCCGGCTGTTTTGCAGTCCATGGGTGCCAAAAATTGCTTCCCCGGTTGTTTCAGCGGGCAGCGCAGTGCTCCCTGCCGCTACAATGCGTCTATGGGCAAACCGCTTTCCGAAACAAGCATTACCGCCGCCTCACGCGAAGTTTCCGCAGGAAGGATTGCGCTCGAAGTGGTATTCGAAACCGGGTCCACCAACACAGATCTGCTGTCAAGGGTTGGCGCGCTGGTACAGCCGACCGCCCGGGTCGCCGAGGTTCAAACGGCGGGAAAGGGGCGCGCCGGGCGCCAGTGGCTTTCGTCGCCGGGCGCCGCACTGACCTTTTCGTTGGCCTGGCATTTCAATGGTCCGCTCTCACAGTTGGTCGGCCTTCCACTCGCGGTCGGCGTCGCCATCGCGGAAACGCTGCACGGTTTCGGTGTGGAAGCGCTGCTTAAATGGCCGAACGACGTTCTAAAGGACGGCGCCAAGCTGGCCGGAATTCTGGTGGAAACCTCGGTAGGGCGCCGCCCGGAGGCCGGTTGCTGGGCAATCATTGGTATCGGGATCAACATCTCAGCGCCGGACGAGCTTGAGCAGGCAATCAGAACGCCGGTTGCCGATTTTGGCGCGGACGCCTCGGCTGTCGATCGCAATCTGGTGCTTGCCGCGTTGCTGGACCAACTGGCAATTGCCGTGCGCGCCTTCGAAAAGACCGGACTGGACTCTTTTGTCGATCGCTGGAATGCGCTGCACGCATGGCGTGGTGCTGGGGTTGCCATCCTGGACCGCGGCCAGGCCCTGCACACAGGCCGCGCGCTGGGTATAGACCCGCAGGGCCGACTGCTGCTTCAAACCGGCAGCGGCGAAGTAGCCATCATGGCAGGGGATGTGTCCTTGCGCCGAATCGCCGAAGGTTGAATCCATGTTGCTGCTGATCGATGCGGGGAATACGCGAATCAAATGGGCGCTTGCCGAGGACGGGCCGGTACCAGTGTCTCTATCCCGAACGCTGTCCGGGCCCATGCCAGCTTCACACGACTCGCCACAGTCCGCATCCGCGCATGCGTCTGCGCCGCGGGCCGCGTGGTTCGCCTCTGGTTCCGTGCCGCATGATCGCTGGGCTGGCGCCGCTCAAGCGTGGCGCCAGCACGACGTGCGACGCGCCTTGATATGCAATGTGGCCGGTGCAGCGGTTGAAGCGGCAATTCGAGAAGAACTGGCTCAACTGCCGGGTTTGCGCATGGCGTGGTTTCACGCCTCGGCGTTTGCCGGCGGCGTACGAAACACCTACCGCGATCCGCTGCAGCTTGGCGCCGATCGCATGGCCGCAGCCATCGGCGGGGTCGCGCTGTATCCCGGTCAACCGTTGGTGATCGCGACCTGCGGAACGGCCACTACGGTCGATGCCGTCAGTCCTGCAGCGGCCTTCCTCGGCGGGATGATACTGCCGGGCCTCGGCTTGATGGCTAGTGCGCTGGCGCGCGGTACGGCCCAGTTGCCGCTTGTGGAAGAACGCCAGCTTCGTTTTCAGGAATTTTCCGACAATACGGATGACGCGATCGTGAGCGGATGCATCGCGGCCCAGACCGGCGCCATCGAGCGCGCTATCGCGGCCATGGAGCGCGAGCATGGGCCATCGCGCTGTATCATGTCCGGCGGTGCGGCTTCTATCGTGTCGCCGTACCTGCGCAGTCCCCATGAAATCGTTGAAAATCTTGTGCTGATCGGACTTCGCGTCGTCGCGGCCGCGACGACGGAATCCTGAATCCAAACCTGCCTTTGCCCATGCTGAAATATGTTTTTTGCGCCCTGCTGATCGCCAATGGCTTGCTGTTTGCCTGGCACCAGGGTTTCCTCGACGGCATTGTGGCAAGCGGGCATGAGCCGGGCCGACTGCGGGCGCAATTCAATGCGGACAAGATACAGCTTGTGTCGCAGCCGGTTGCTGTGGCCGCCGGTTCGGGCGGTGGAATGTTCGGTGCCGAGGGGCCAAAGCCAGGCGCTCCAGGTGCGGTTCCGACAACCGCGCCAGCAAACGTTCCAGCAACCACTGGCGGAAGGAGCGCTGCGCCGCTGACCAGCGGGACCTCGACCGCCGGCGCTGCCAGCCAGCCTGGCGCCTCCATGATGCTGCCGTCCGCAACGCAGGTTGCTGCAGCCTCCGCCTGCATTGATGTTGGCAGTTTCAATCCGGTTCAGGCAAGGCGCTTTGAAGCGCAAATGGCATCGGTTATGCCGGACGTGCGCCTCGCGCGCCGTGAGGCGCAGGAAACCAGCAGCCACATGGTGCTGATTCCATCCCAGGGCAGCAAAGAGGGCGCGGACCGGAAGGTGGCCGAATTGCGCCGACTCGGCCTCTCGGACCTCTACGTCATCCAGGACAATTCCGCCTTGCGCTGGGCCATCTCGCTCGGCATTTTCAAGTCAGAAGAAGCGGCCCGCGCGCACCTTGCAGCGCTTGGCCAGCGTGGCGTCCAGTCGGCGCGACTGATCGAGCATCACGCCGATGTGCTCAAGGTGGCTTATCAATTGCGCGGCGTCGATGCGGCGACAAAAACGCGCCTGGAGCGGATCAAGCCCCGCTATCCGGGCCAGGAATGGCGCAACTGTTCATAGAGCACTTTCAGGCTTCGCCAGCAGGGATAGCCGTTTCACGTTGCAGGCAGGCGGGACAAAGGCAGGCTGCACCGCCATTGAGACTGGACGCGGCGCCATCGGTGACGAGAGGCGATGCGGTGATGGAAAGAGGCAAGGCGGTCGCCGGTAGAGCCGGCAGCCGGGTGCACCAGCACGGCTCGGTGGAGACGCAGTCAGCCATGCCGCAAGTGAACGTGGCGCCGCAACGCGCGCAGAGGCTCATTCAAGTCCCTTCCCGAGATCCGGGTTTTCTGCGAAGGGCGCTTCCCGCATCGCGCGCCGGATCAAGTCCATCTGTTTGCCGAAACTTCGACATGCCTCGCACACCACGAGGTGCAGTCGCATGCGGATTTTTTCTACGGTCGACAGTCGGCGATCCATTCCTTCCGACGTCAGGCGATGGATTTCCTTGCAGGTTGGTTTGAAAGCCATATTGTTCGCAGTCTCAGGGTCTGGCGCCAGTCCGGCCGGAAGGCGCGGTGCTTCCGAACCAGTTCAAATCAAGGCATTCGCGCAGCCGTACCCGTGCGCGATACAAAATCACCCAGGCATTGGACGCTGTAATGCCCAATTCCTTACAGATTTCTTCGGTTTCCAGTTCCAGCCACTCGCGCATCAGGAAAATGCGAGCCGTTTTTTCCGGCAATTTTTCCAGGCATATTTCCATGACGCGGAAAAAATCCTTCTGTTCCAGCGTGGCATCCGGATCGCCCCACTGCCTCGGCATGTCAATGGCATGGCCGTCGGTGGCGAACAGTGAGTCGATAACATCATCGTCCGATTCTGCATCGCGCGGACTGAATTGCTGTTCACGCGACCCGGCGCGCAATGTATCGATGATCTTGTGCTTCATGATGCCGGTAACATAGGTGCGTAGCGTAGATTGTCCAGCGAAGCGGTCCGGTCTTTCGAGTACGGCCACGAGCGCTTCCTGAACCACGTCCTCGGCCTGTGCGGCGTTGCGCAACTGCAGGAGCGCGAAGCGAAGCAGGGCCGGCCGCAGGCTTTCCAGGTCAGAGTGCAGGCGGACAGTCGCTGGCGTCGGGTTCGTCATGATGGAAGCGCGCATGGCGCAGTGAATAAACGCATGGTCTTGCGCGGCAGACGGGGGCGAAGCGACATGTCGCGCCTTGCAGCCGTTGTTCTTGTGCGGTGCAGGTTCTGCTGCCGGATGCGACAAGCCGTACCGGACACAAGGGACTTTACCTGTAAAATCGCGAAAAGCACATTTTCCTGGATTCACCATGCCCGATATGAGCGAGCTTGCCGCAGTCCC
>JAQGMR010000056.1 GCA_028292265.1 Herminiimonas sp. | reverse complement strand
TCGCGCGGCGGGTCGACCAGCATGCGGTCGAAGCGGCCAAGCTCGATGAGGCCGTCTGGAGTCAGCTCAAACAGGTTGCGCGTGGCGAAGCTTGTCTTTGCTTCGAGCTGATTGGCCCGGGCATTCTGCACCGCTCGCGTGGTCAGCGATTTGCTGCCCTCGATGCCGACGACCGTCGCAGCCAGCGTCGCAATCGGCAAGGTGAAGTTGCCAAGCCCGCAAAACAAGTCGGCGATGCGCTCATGCGGTTGCGGGTCGAGCAGCCGCATGGCGCGGGCTACCAGGACGCGGTTAATCTGGTGATTGACCTGGGTAAAGTCAGTTGGCTTGAACGGCATGCGGATGCCGAATTCCGGCAAGGCATAGTGCAGCGGCTGGTCGGTCGGATAGAACTGGAATGCGCTATCTGGCCCGGCCGGTTGCAGCCACCACTGCACGCCATGCTGATCTGCGAACTCGCGCAGTTTCTCTTCGTCTCCCGGTGATAGCGGCACCATGTTTCGCAACACCAGTGCCGTGACGGTGGTGCCGATATCCTCCCCCACCGCCAGTTCGATCTGTGCCGCATTGTCGATTATGTCGAGCGATTCGATCAGGCGGCGCAGGGGCATCAATAGGTCGGAAACATGCGGCGGCAAAATGTCGCAACTTCGAATGTCGGCCACGAAGCCAGACTTGCGCTCGTGGAATCCGACCAGCACGCCGCCCTTCTTGCGCACATGCCGGACCGAAAGCCGGGCGCGATAGCGATAGCCCCATGTCGGCCCGTGAATCGGCCGCAGCACGATGTCTGGCTTGACCTTGCCGATGTGCGCGAGATTGTCTTCCAGCACCCGCTGTTTGGCGGCGACCTGCGCGGTCGGCTCAATGTGCTGCATGGCGCAGCCTCCGCACACGCCGAAATGCGGGCAGCGCGGCGTGACCCGCAGGGCGGATTCGTGCAGCACCTCAACCAGCGTCGCGGCTTCCCAGCGCGACTTGCGCCGAAAGGAATGGAACACCACGCGTTCTCCGGGCAGCGCGCCTTCCACGAAAATTACCTTGCCGGTCGAGCCATCCTCATTGTGAAGGTGCCCGACGCCGCGCGCTTCCATATCCAAAGACTCAATTTCAATTACGTTGTCGGACATGGCTTCTCATTGACTATCGGGGGTTGTTAAAAGCGTTGGGAACGGCCAGGTCGTAACTGCGGCGACCGGCCTGGAGAGGAACTAGCCTGACGATGACTGCGAAAGCGATGCCGTCTCAGGGGCCGATGCAGATACCGACGCCGACCCTGCACTGCCCGCCGCTGCACTCGCGGCATGCACGGCCGGGGAAGGCCAGGCATCAAGGTATCCCTTCCAGTGCGCGCCATCCAATGCAACCAGCGACGTGCGCACAAGGTCGATCTCAGCCTGGTAGGCGGCTTGCGTCATCTCGCCGCGCATCAGCTGGAAGCGGCAATACACCAGGTAGGTATTGACGACGTCCGTCTCGCAATAGTCGCGAATCTCGCCGAGTCGGCCTTCTAGGAACAGGTTCCAGACCTGCGATCCATCGACGCCCATCTTGCCCGGAAAGCCGCACAGCTTGGCGATCTCATCCAGCGGCGCATTGGCGCGACCTGTGTACATTGCCAGCACATCCATCAGGTCGGTATGGCGTGTGTGATAGCGCGCGAGATAGCTGTTCCACTTGAAGTCACGATCTTCATTGCCCGCTTCCCAAAAGCGCGCCGCGCAAACACCATGAATCAGCGCCCGGTAATTCAGCACCGGCAGGTCGAAGCCCCCGCCGTTCCATGAAACCAGTTGCGGCGTGTACTTGTCGATAATGCGGAAAAAGTCATTCACCAACTTCGGTTCGCCATCGCTGAGGTTGCCAATAGAGCGCACCCGAAAGCCGTCGTCATCGCGAAATACACACGAGATGGCTGCGACGCGATGCAAGTGATGCTGCAAGAAGTCGGTGCCAGATTTTTCGCGGCGGGCGGCGAAGGCAGCTTGCGCGACTTCGGCATCGCTCAATTCGGCCGCATGACCATTCAAGGAGCGCAGACCCTGAACATCAGGGATCGTTTCAATATCAAATACCAGAACAGGAATCACAGCAGCGCGTCCTTTCCAACGCCACGTGCGGTCAGTGCACGCTTAAGTTTGATCAGCGCTTCCTGCTGGATTTGACGAACCCGTTCGCGCGTCACGCCCATTTCTGCAGCGAGTTCTTCCAGCGTCGCGGGATCGTCGTTATCAAGGCCGAAGCGGCGAATTATCACAACCCGCTGCTTGTCTGGCATCTTGTTCAGCCAGTCGCGGACCAGGATTGTCATTTCATGATGCTCGGCGCGGGAATCGGGTGCTTCATCGACGTTGCCGGGAAGGAGGTCGATCAGGCTGGCCTGCGGGTCATTGTCGAGCGGCGCATCAAGTGATGCAGCGTGCTCCGACAAGGCGAGGATATCCTGCACCTCGTCGACGGAACGGTCGACGAGCCCGGCGATATCTTCCGCGGTAGCGTCCTTGCCATCGTGGTGCTGCGCTTCGAGATGATATTTTGCGCGCAGTACCTGGTTCAGTTCGCGTACCACGTGAACCGGAAGCCGGACCGTCCGCGCCTGATTCATGATGGCGCGCTCGATGCTCTGGCGGATCCACCAGGTGGCATAGGTAGAAAAGCGAAAGCCGCGCTCCGGCTCGAACTTGTCGATGGCGCGCATCAGGCCGAGATTGCCTTCTTCAATCAGGTCGAGCAGCACCACACCCCGATTGATGTAGTGCTTGGCGATCGACACAACAAGGCGCAGGTTGTGCTCGATCATTTTTTGCCGGGCGGCGAAATTGCCCTGCTTGGCGAGCGTGGCGAAATGCACCTCTTCGGGTACTGTCAGCAGAGGGCGCAAGCCAATCTGGTTGAGGTAATGCTGGGTCGTATCCGTCGAGAGTTCGGCCGCCAGCACGCTCTTGAGTTCTTCCACGCTGTCAACGACCGCCGTCGGTGGCGGATGCCCATTCGCGACGCGCAGGTCGTCGCTACCGCCGCTACCGTTCTCGTCGATGTCGAGCGGCGTCAGCGACGGGTCATCCGCTGGTACATCGTCCTCCGAAGGGTCGTCGTCGGGCTTGCGAGACATGGATTTATCGGCTGGGCAAAAATTTTGACGGGTCAACAGGTTTACCCTGCTGACGAATTTCAAAGTGCAGCTTCACTGTTTCGCTGTCGGAGTTGCCCATTTCTGCAATCTTTTGCCCCTTGGCGACGGTTTGACCCTCTTTCACCAGGATGGTTTTGTTGTGCGCATAGGCCGAAAGCAAGGCGCTGCTATGTTTTACGATAACCAGGTTGCCGTACCCGCGAACGCTGCTGGCGTACAGCACCGTGCCGCTGCCGGCAGCGAGGATCGGTTCGCCGGCCTTGCCCGCGATGTCGATGCCCTTCTTGCCGCCGTCGAAGTTGCCCACCACCTTGCCTTCGGCCGGCCACATCCAGGATATGTTTGCATCGGGCATGCCGTTGCTGGGCGAGTCAACCGGCCTGGCGGGTTCGGTGGCGGCCACCGTTGCAGATTCTCCTTTCTGCAGTTCGGCCAGCCCGGCAGCGGAGTACGGACGCTTGTCGCCGCGCGGCCCGGTCTTGTGTACCGTGGCTGCGCCGGTCGTTATTGGCGCCGTGGCGGCCCCGAGCGGTCGTACTTCTATTCCCGAGTTCGGAACGACACTGCTGACCTGCGCGCCAGATCCGGCGCCGCCCTGTTCTGGCGGCAGCACGCGCAGTACCTGATCCACCCTGATGTCATTGGGGCTGGACAAATTATTCCATGCCACGATGTCGCGGAAATTCTGGCCGAATTCCAGCGCGATGCGGTACAGCGTGTCACCCTTCTTTACGGTGTAGTAGCCACGACCCTCAGGACGGTTTTCCGGCGGCCTTTCGCCTGCCCTGATGCGCGCGGCGTCGAGCGGGCGCGATGGCATGGGCCGGTCGACGATGGGGGCGGCATTACGCGGTGTGCTGCAGGCGGCCAAAGCGGCAATCAGTATCCCGGAGCATGCAATGCGACTCTTGTTCATTCTCACCAATTCAGTTTGCTTTAATTCGGTTTGCTTTGATTCGGTTTTGCACCGAACCGGTTTGCACCGGGCCAGTTTGTCCCAGCCGGGTTGACCAGGCCTTCGCTCCGGTCAATTTGCTCGAGCAGGTACGCTCATGTCCGTTTGCCCGAGCCGATTTGCTCAGGCCAATTTGCTCAGGCGGATTCGCTCAGGCAAATTTGCTTAAACAGTGCCTGGGCGCAGTGGCACGAAATGGCATGTCTCCAGCGTTTGGCGATGCCATTCGTTCCGGCCAGTACGCTCAATCAGTTGCAGCACCTGATTACGTCCGCCAACAGGTGCCACGAGGCGTCCGCCGACCGTCAGTTGCTCAAGAAGCGCTTGCGGCACTTCGAGCCCGGCAGCGGCCAATATGATGCCGTCGAATGGTGCTACTTGCGGAAAACCAAGCATACCATCTCCGTAATGCAAGCGGATATTGGGAATACGCAGCGGCCGCAGGTTCGACTTCGCCAATTCATGCAACGGTTTTATGCGCTCGATTGAATAGACGTCCTTGGCTACGAGCGACAACACCGCGGCCTGGTAGCCGCAGCCGGTGCCGATTTCGAGCACGCGTTCAAGCACCCCGCCCCGCTTGTTGTCGCGAAGGACCTCAATCATGCGTGCAACGATATACGGCTGGGAAATCGTTTGATGATGCCCGATCGGCAAGGATGCGTCGATGTAGGCCTGGCTTGCAAAGCCCGGCTCAAGGAACAGGTGGCGCGGCACGGTGGCCAGGGCTGTCAGGACAGCCGGGTCGCGCACGCCCTGCTTCGCGACCCGCTCTACCATTGCGGCGCGCACGCCGTCGGAGTTCATTGAATGCGGCCGCTGCACCGCTTGGGTGCCACTCAAGGACATGCTGGACCCGCGTTGCGCGCCCGATGCGGTTGCAGGCCGGGCACTCTCCCGTTGCAGCGGCTCCCACGGGGTGAGCCCGGACCTGCCGGCTTGACCGGAGGCGGCGGCAAATGCCGCATTGCGTGTTGCTGTCTGCGGCGTTGCTGTCTGTCGGCCGTTTGTTTTGCTCGTGGTCGACGAAGCAGCGCCTGAGTTTCGTTGCGGGTGCGGGCCGCGTTCGCCAGGCGCCGGCTTTGCACTGACGGACGACAGGGAAAGGGGGAAGCGTTTGCCGGACACGCCTGACCCGCCGGACCCGCCCGCCCCGCTCACGCCAGGCCTTTTTTTAATGCATTCAGCTGCACGTTGTGGGTCAGGTCGATCTGCAGCGGTGTGATCGAGATGCGGCCCTGCGCCACGGTGTGGAAATCGGTCCCTTCGCCACCATCGCGCGCCGCGCCGGCCGGTCCGATCCAGAAAATTTCTCGACCATGCGGGTCCGCAGCCTTGATGACCGGCTCGGACTCATGCCGCTTGCCCAGCCTCGCAGGTGTCAGCGGTCCCAGCTTGTCATAGGGAAGATTGGGGATATTGACGTTCAGTAGCCAGGGTGCCGTCAGCATGTCGAAGCGTCGCTCGACCAGTTCGCGCGCCACGCGTGCAGCGGCGTCGAGATGTTCCCAGCCGTGGCGAACCTGTGAAAATGCAATCGAGGGAATGCCAAACAGGAAGCCCTCGGTCGCAGCCGCTACGGTGCCGGAATAAAGCGTGTCGTCCCCCATGTTCTGGCCCTGGTTGATGCCGGAGACCACCAGGTCCGGCTTGAACCCCAGCATGCCGGTCAGGGCGATATGGACGCAGTCGGAGGGTGTGCCATTCACGAAATAGTAGCCATTCTCGGCACGCTGCACCGTCAACGGCCTATCGAGCGTGAGCGAATTGGACGAACCGGATCGGTTGCTGTCAGGGGCCACTACGACAATCTCGGCGATCGGCGCCAATGCATTGGCCAGCGCAACCAGGCCGGGAGCGAGGTAGCCGTCGTCATTACTGACAAGAATTTTCATGTGCAGATTTTAACCGAAGCCCTTGGCGGGAGCGGATCGTCTGTATCCAATATGCGGCATAATCCGCAAATATTGCGAGCGTTCTTCTCAGGCGGGCGAAGCGTCCCGGCGTCAAGCTGTCGCTCGAGCGACCGGCCGCCGGCCTGCCCTCTCTGAATGCGTCGGCGCGGACTAGTAACGCACTGCGCAAACGCACGCCATCGGATTACAACAAGGAGACTGAAAATGAAAGCCGTCGTCTGCAAAGCCTGGGGTTTGCCCGATACGCTGGTAGTAGAAGATTTGCCTGATGTCGTCGCCGGGCCGGGCCAGGTTGCGATCGATGTGCAGGCGGCGGGCGTCAACTTTCCCGATGTGCTGATTATCCAGAACAAATACCAGGTCAAGCCGCCGCTGCCTTTTACGCCAGGCAGCGAACTCTCCGGCGTGGTGCGCGCGGTGGGCGAAGGCGTGACCCGTACCAAAGTAGGAGACCGCGTCATCGCATTTGTTGGACAGGGTGCGTTTGCGCAGCAAGTCGCCGTGCCGGAAAAAGCAGTGATGCCCGTGCCGCCCGGGATGGACTTTGACACCGCCGCGGCTATCACGCTGACCTACGGGACTTCGCATCACGCGGTAGTGGACCGCGCCCAACTCAAGGCCGGGGAAACCATGCTGGTGCTCGGCGCCGCTGGCGGCGTTGGCCTGGCCGCCATCGAGATCGGCAAGGCGCTTGGTGCGCGCGTTATCGCCGCCGCGTCCAGCGATGAGAAGCTCGAGATTTGCCGACAGCATGGCGCGGATGCCACCATCAACTACAGTACCGAAGACTTGCGCGGCGCGATCAAGGCGGCAACCGACGGCAAGGGTCCAGACGTGATCTATGACCCGGTCGGAGGCCAGTATGCCGAACCCGCCTTCCGCTCCATCGCCTGGCGCGGCCGCTACCTGGTCGTTGGCTTTGCCAATGGCGAAATCCCACGGCTGCCGGCCAACCTGATGCTCTTGAAGGGCGCATCGCTGGTCGGCGTTTTCTGGGGTGACTTCGCCAGTCGCGAGCCAAAGGCCAATCTGGCGGCGATGCAGGAACTCATGGGCTGGCTGGCTGCCGGAAAAATCCGGCCGCACATTTCAGGTCGCTATGCACTGATCGACACGCCAAAGGCCTTGAACGACATGGCGGCGCGCAAGGTCACCGGCAAGGTCGTGATACAGCCGCAAAGGTAGCAAGGCCTGGCGGCCAGGCACGGCACTCGGCTCTGCTACCGCGGGCTGGAGTCCTGTTGGGGCTCAGCGGCAGGTGCTTCGCCACCCGCCAGGAAAGCCTGCACGGCGGACAACTCGCGCGTGCGACTGAAGGGCGGCAGGCTTTGCCAGATGCGACGTCCATAGGGCTTGGTGATGAGGCGCGGATCGCAAATCATCAGCACACCGCGATCAGTCTCATCGCGAATCAGGCGGCCGGCGCCCTGCTTCAGGTTGATGATGGCTTCCGGCAGTTGATGATGCATGAAGCCGTTCAGTCCCTTCGCCTCCATGGCGGCAATGCGCGCCGCAAGTACCGGATCATCCGGCGGTGCAAACGGCAGCTTGTCGATGATGACCAAAGACAGCGCTTCGCCGCGCACGTCCACGCCCTCCCAAAAACTTTGGCTGCCCACCAGCACCGCATTGCCAGCCGCACGGAAGCGGTCGAGCAGTTCAGTACGCCCCATTTCGCCCTGCACCAGCAGCGGAAACGGCAATTTTCTTTCCTCGAATTCCCGCCTAAGCCGCTCCGCCGCGCGGTTGACAGCGCGCAGCGTGGTGCACAATAAAAAGGCACGTCCACCCGCGGCTTCAATCACCGGCAAGGCCGCGTCCAGCACCGCATCGGTGTAGTCCGGCGCATTCGGTTGAGGCATGGCTTGCGGCACATACAGCAATGCTTGCCTGGCATAGTCAAAAGGGCTTGGCCAGACACGGGCCGGGACATCGGTCAAACCCATCTGGGCGGCGTAATGCTTGAAGTCGTTCTTTACGGCCAGCGTGGCGGAGGTGAATATCCAGGCGCGGGACGCTCCTTCGCGCTGCTTGCTGAAGATCGGCGCTATCGACAGCGGCGTGCGATGCAGCTGCAGCGAGGACGAATAGGCTTCGACCCATAGAACGTAGTCCGGGTCGGGCTCGGCGCCGGCGCTGTTCCAGGCGCCGAGTCGCGTTGCCAGTTCAACGGCACGCACATGGCACTGCTCAATTGTCTCGGCGCGCTCGGCCTGCCTTTCGAGCGTGGCGATCATTGCATGCAGTTCTTCCTTCAGTTTTTCGAGCGCCGGGAAGAAGGGGCTGGACGATGCAATCTGCGGCACGGCGAGGCGCACCACATCCTGCGGAAAAGTGAGCCGCAAGTCACGGGTGGCGCGCTCGACCGGCGAAATCAGTTTGGCCCAGTCAGCGCCGTCGCGTGCATGGGATAGTCCCTCGGCCAGCACATCGCGGCACAGTTCCAGGACCTGCGACGTGGACACGCTTTCGCCGAAGAAGAGCGTCGCTGTTTCCGGCAACTGGTGTGCCTCATCGAAGACGATGGTGTTGGCCGACGGCAGAAGCTCGGCCACGCCGGTGTCCTTCAGCGCAACGTCCGCGAAGAACAGATGGTGGTTCACCACGACGACGTCGGCCTGCTGCGCTTCCTTGCGCGCCTTCATGACGAAGCAGTCCTGGTAATACTGGCACTCGGCGCCCATGCAGGTGTCGCGGGTGGAGGTAACGAGGTTCCAGATCAGGGCCGTTTCCGGCACGCGCGCAAGTTCAGCCTTGTCGCCTGTTGAGCTGGTCTTGATGAAGCGGGAAATCTCGCGCAGATGGCTGACATCGTCGCGCGACGTCAGCCGCCCGTTCTGCAGCGTGCGTTCGAGGTGGAAATGACAAACATAGTTGGAGCGGCCCTTCAACAGCGCGACCGAGACCGGCGCATTGAGCGCCTTGCGGACCGTTGGAATGTCACGCAGGAAGAGTTGGTCCTGCAGGTTCTTGGTGCCGGTTGAAATAATAACCTTGCCGCCCCAGAGCAGCGCGGGCGCGAGATAGGCGAAGGTCTTTCCGGTACCGGTGCCGGCTTCGGCCAGCAGCGTGTCCTGCCCGGATATGGCGCGCGCGATCGCCTTTGCCATTTCCGTTTGAGAGGTCCGCGGTCGGAAACCAGATACGGCGCTCGCAAGCGGGCCGTTCGCGTGGAAGAGGCGCTCGACATCGTCGTCGTGTATTCCGGTATCAGATTCCTCTGGCAAGCTTGCGGCTTGACTGGCCGGGTTCGGCCCAGCCCCGCTCACGGCTGTGGAAATGACAACGACATCCGTGGCAGGCGGCGACGCGCCCGTGCCCGGAGAACCGGGGACAGCATCTTCATGCGCGTTAGAAGGAGCGATAGCAGTGGTCAAAGTGGCCCGGAGTGACGGTCTTGAAATGGGCAATCAAGAAAATTACGATGGTTAGGGTGGCGAGGTACAGTGGCGAAGTACGGTGGCAACGTAAGGTGTCAACGCACGATGGCGACGTAAGGTGGCAACATAAGGTGGCGACAAGACGCGTCCGAAGGCAGGAGTGCGCCGCGATATGGCGCACTCTGCCGTATCGCGCTCAGGCCGGTATGTCCGGGACCAGTTGCATCTTCAGCAAGGTTATGTTGTCTTTCAGCTGGAGTCTGCGTTTCTTTAAACGTCGCAGCTGCAGCTCTTCATGTCGTGGATCGCAGATCAGGACGTCGATAACGGCGTTCAGGTCGCTGTGTTCCACTTCAAGCTCGATAATCCGACGACGCAGTTCTTCGGGTGTCATGTTTTCAGATATATTGCCGTAGAAGTCATCGTGCCGGCCCGGCGGGCCATGGTGGAACCACCACAGAAGCTATGATGTTTCCGCGGCGACCAAAACGAAGTTTAATCTACCCGGACCCATGAGCCAATACAAGATCGAAGCTGCAACCGGCCAGCACATCGGCGCGCGCACAGAACAACAGGATCGCGTCGCCTTGTTCGGCGCTCCCAAGGCGCCCGGCTTCATGATGGCGGTATTGGCGGATGGCATGGGCGGCCTGACCGGTGGTGCGCAGGCTGCGGAACAGGTTATTGGTACGGCGCGGCAGAATTTCGAGCTTTTCTCGCCCGGCGAGGACATCGGCGTGATGCTGCACAACATCGCAACGGAAGCCCACACGGTCATTAACCTCTCTGCAATTACGGCCGAGATACAGCCACACAGCACAATCGTGCTGCTGGTGCTGACCGCCGACGGGTCTGCCTATTGGGCCCATGCTGGTGATTCGCGGCTATACCATTTCGACGGACCGAACGTCGCGTCACGGACAGTGGACCATTCCTATGTCGAAAAACTGATCGCCTCCGGCAAGCTTCAGCCTGAAGAAGCAAAAGACCACCGCCTTGCCAGTCTTCTGACCAACGTGCTTGGCAGCACCACGGAGAAGTTGTTTGTTACCCATGGGGAGTGCCATGGCCTGAAGCCGGGAGACGCTTTCCTCCTGTGCTCCGATGGTTTATGGCACCACTTTGAAGACTCGGAACTCGGCGTGGCAATCGCTGGCCAGGGGCCACGGGCGGCATCCGAAATGCTGATTCGAAAGGCTCGGGAGCGTACCGAGGGCACCAATGCCGACAACTGCACGCTGGCGATCGTAAAACTGTCGCCCGTTGCAAAGGAACCGCCGGCTTACAAGCCGCCAAAGGTGCTGCCCACCGTGCAGGGACTGTAGACCGGCAGCGCGCCTGCTGGACCGGGGATGGCAGTGTAGAACCGGGGACGTCAGGGCTTCGGCGCGACAGGTACAGCCGGCGGGGCCGGTGCAACCGGGACTGTAGCGCCCGGAACTGAAGGAGCAGCCGGTTTAGAGCCAGCGCCAGGTTGCGCAGCGGCCGACTTCGCCGCCGCGGCAGCTTTCTCTGCGCGTTCGCGGTCCTTTTCAAGCTTCTTGGTCGCGACTTCCTTTTGCCGTTGTTCAGATTCCAGCCGCTTCTTCTCAAAGGCTGCGGCATTGGCGGCCCGCTTGCCTGCGTTTGCGGCCTCATCCTCACGGTCCTTGCGCATCCGCTCTTCGTGGCGCGCAACCCGGTTGTCCGGTACGGCCGCTGGTTGTCCGGCCTTGCGTGCCTTGTCGCTGGCATTGTTCGCCAACTTCGTCTCGCGCTCCTTTTGCGCCTGCTCGCGCCGCGCCCGGTCGGCCTCGTCTTCATCCCGACGCTGCGCCAGTGCCAAGTCACGCTGTTGCACCTTGTAGCGCCGCAGGAAGGCGTTCGCTTCCACCTCCACCGGTCGCAGCACAACGGTTGCCGCCTGATGCCGCTCGCGTGCCGCCTCAAGGCAACTCGTGGTGAAAAACTTTGGGTAGCAAGCGCGCTGGTCGTTGATGTACTGGCTGTCTACCCATTCCTGTTGGGCCGTTATATCAGCCAATGCGGCGTCGGCACGGTCCGGATCCTTTATCGTACCGGGCGGATAGCGCTTTGGTACATCGATGGGTGGTATGGGCGGCTGGCGTGCAGGCGCCTTGGGTTTGGCCTGGTCCCCTGCTGAAGCGGACGGTTGTGCCAAGTCTGATGTGGCACCCGGACCGCGAGCACCGGTGGCTGCCGCATCCACTGGCGGCGGCTTTGCCACGTTGGAGGACGCTGGCCCCCGCAGTTCAGGAGCAGGCGCTTTGGTAACCGCTTCTTTGGTAGCCGCTTCGGTAACCGCGCCCCGCGATGCCGGCGCAACCCCTTGCGCGGACGCGTCGACGCCATGCAAAAGTAGCGGCAATATCGCGGCCGTGCCCGCAATCCGAAGCCAAGTTTTCAAACCGGTCTGTTTCGTGTTCAAGATATTCCCTGGCTGACGTCGCGGCGGTCGCTTTCCATGTACTCGTGCGACTGCATTTCGATAATGCGCGACGCCGTGCGGTGGAACTCTCCAGCAAGCATGCCTTCGGTGTACAACGCTTCCGGCGCGACCTCGGCCGACATCACCATTTTTACTTTGTGATCGTACAGCACGTCAATCAGCCAGGTAAAGCGACGCGCTTCCGACGACATGGCCGCCGACATTTGCGGTATGCCGGACAGGATAACAGTGTGAAATCGATGCGCGATTTCCAGGTAATCGTTTTGGGAACGGGGCCCGCCGCACAGCGTCGCGAAATCGAACCAGATCACGCTCCCGGCACGTCGCAGGCATTTGATTTCGCGTTCTTCTATGCGTATGCGCGGATCTTCGTCGGCGGTTTCCGCCAGCCGTGCATAGGTGTCGCGCAACGCCTTGTCGGCCACCGCGCCGAGCGGCGTGTGATACGCCTCGACCTGTTGCATCGCCCTCTTGCGATAGTCGACGCCCGCGTCAACGTTGAGAACATCCATTTTCTCACGCAGCAAGGCGATGGTAGGCTGCATGCGGTCGCGATGCAGTCCGTCCGGATACAGCTTTTCGGGGACGTAGTTTGAGGTCATGACGAAAGAAACGCCATTGTCGAACAGCGCCTTGAGCAGGTTGTACAGGATCATTGCATCGGCGATGTCAGACACGTGGAACTCGTCGAAGCAGATCAGCCGATATTTTTTCGCAACGCGCCGCGCGACTTCGTTCAGGGGATCGGCGATGCCCTTCAATTCGTCCAGTTCGCGATGCACCCCGCGCATGAATTCGTGGAAATGCAGCCTGGTCTTGCGGACGACCGGCACGACCAGATAGAAGCTGTCCATCAGGAACGACTTGCCGCGACCGACTCCGCCCCACAAATAAACCCCGCGCGGCACGTCCGGCCGGTTGATCAGGCGCTTGAGCGAAGTCGAGCGGCGCGAACGATATGCAACCCATTCTTCATAGGCGAGTTGCAGGCGTTCCACGGCAGCGTGTTGCGCTGCATCCGCGGTGAAGTCACGCTCCTCGAGTGCGTGCTGGTAATACTCCCTGACGTCCATTGCCAACCGTTATTCTAATGAGGCGCCGCCAGAGGCTACACGCCAAAAAAAGGGCGAGAGTCCCTCGCCCTTGCCTTCTCGTCGCATGGCAACGCACTACGTTGCTGCTGCCCTACTGCGGATTCATTTCCACGACCACGCGCGATGGATATCCTTCACCAATGCTGCCAAACACCGGGACACCGATGCCCAGGCCGAGGCCGACATGCCCGCTGCCACCACCCACGCCCAAGCCTACATTGGGTGTCACGCCGCCAGAAGGTCGGTAGACCACTTCCGACGTACGAAAGCCGGGCTTGTTACAGATGATGCGCAAGTCGCCAACCGGGCTACCAACCGGCGCATTCGAGGGCGTCACAACCTCCCATCGGCCCGCGCCGTTCGTCACTGTGCACTGGGCGCCAGGCAGCGCCTGGCCGTTCGACGCGGCTTCCACCACCACGTTGCCATTGCTGCGGCCGACGCCGGGACCAGCGCATGCGGCCAGCAAGCACCCCATCGCGCAAACCGGGAACAGCCATACGAAACGCATGCTCATGCTTCCTCCCGAATGATCGCCCGGCACCGTTGCCGTAATCCCGCCGAAACCGGCTACGCCAAAGTGGCGGCTGCCATGCCGACCGTCTTGCCGCCAGTCGCGGCGTCCGCCTACTCCATAACGAGCCTCGACTGCCTAAAAATTCAGTGACCGCTTGTCTACAGCAAGCGCGGCTTCCTTGGTCGCCTCGGACAACGACGGATGCGCATGGCAAATCCGCGCGATGTCTTCCGACGAAGCACGGAATTCCATTGCAACAACCGCTTCTGATATCAGCTCCGAAGCCATCGGCCCGATGATATGCACCCCGAGGATTTCGTCGCTTCTCGCATCCGCCAAGACCTTGACCATGCCCGAAGTGTCGCCCAGTGCCCGCGCCCGGCCGTTGGCCATGAACGGGAAGGTGCCGGCCTTGAAGGCCACGCCTTCAGCCTTCAACTGCTGTTCGGTCTTGCCGACCCAGGCTATTTCCGGCGACGTATATATGACCCAGGGGATGGTATTGAAGTTCACGTGGCCGTGTTGGCCCGCAATGCGCTCTGCGACTGCTACGCCCTCTTCTTCAGCCTTGTGGGCCAGCATCGGACCGCGCACCACATCGCCTACTGCCCACACGTTGGGCAGATTGGTGCGGCAGGCATCGTCGACCGCCACAAAGCCGCGTTCGTCCAGCTTCAGGCCGACCGCTTCGCCGTTCAGGCCGGTTGTGTTGGGGATGCGTCCGATGGAGATGATCAGGCGATCGAACACGGCTTTTTGTGCAGCGCCCTTGTCGTCGGCATACTCGACGGTGACATCGTTGTTGCCGGCAGTGACGGCGCCGATCTTGACGCCAAGATGAATCGCAAGGCCCTGTTTTGCGAAAAGCTTGTTGGCTTCCTTCGCGATCTGATCGTCGACCGCGCCGAGGAAGGCCGGCAATGCTTCCAGCACCGTGACCTCAGCGCCGAGGCGACGCCAGACGCTGCCCATTTCCAGCCCGATCACGCCTGCACCGATTACGCCAAGTTTCTTCGGCACTTCGCCGATTGCCAACGCGCCAGTGTTCGACAAAATAAGCTTTTCGTCGAAAGCCGCATTCGGCAAGGCGCGCGGGTTCGAACCGGTTGCTATGATCACGTGCTTTGCAGTGATGGTCTCGGGCGTGCCGCCGGCTACGGCGATTTCATACCCGCCTCCCTCGGCCTTCACAAAGGAGCCGCGACCGTGGAAGAAAGCGACCTTGTTCTTCTTGAACAGGAACAGGATGCCGTCGTTGTTTTGCTTGACGACCGTGTCCTTGCGGCCAAGCATCCGGCCGAGGTTCAGTCCAAGTCCCTTTACCTCAATGCCGTGGTCGGCAAAGGCGTGTCCGGCATGCTCGAAGTGCTCGGACGATTGCAGCAGCGCCTTGGACGGTATGCACCCCACGTTCGTGCAGGTGCCGCCGGGCGCCGGGCCGCCTTTTTCATTCTTCCATTCGTCGATACAGGTAGTCGAGAAACCGAGCTGCGCGGCACGGATCGCCGCGATGTAGCCGCCGGGTCCGCCGCCTATCACTACTACATCGAAATTCTTGGCCATGTCATTTTTCCGCGTGCACCGAAGGCCTGCCGGCAAGCGCGAAGGCGCAAGCCCAGGTCCGGTTGTGTCTGTGACAGCGGGGCCGGATTGCGCCGGCCCGCACTGCGATTTACTTCCGATTTACTTCCGAATTAATGCCGAATCAATGCTGAATTACTGCTGAATTACGGCTGCATTCCATTCAGCCCGCTTCCGACCTGCTTCCAGCCCGCTTCAGATCGACTTGAATCTGCTTTGAGTCCAAAGCAGATTTAAGCGTCGCCGGCGCAAGACCCTGCGTCACAGGTCGAGCAGCAGACGTGCCGGGTCTTCCAGCGCATCCTTCATTGTAACCAGCCCAAGCACCGCTTCCCGGCCATCGATAATCCGGTGGTCATACGACAGCGCAAGGTAATTCATTGGACGGATAACGATCTGCCCGTTTTCCACCACGGCGCGGTCCTTGGTCGCGTGCACGCCGAGAATGGCCGACTGCGGCGGGTTGATGATCGGCGTGGAAAGCATGGACCCGAAGGTGCCGCCATTCGAGATAGAGAAGGTGCCGCCGGTAAGGTCGTCCAGGGTCAGCTTGCCTTCCTTGGCCTTGTTGCCGAATTCACCAATCTTGCGTTCAATCTCGGCGATGCTCAACTGGTCGGCATTGCGTAGGATGGGCACAACCAGGCCGCGCGGCGAGCCGACCGCAATGCCGATGTCAAAGTAACCGTGATAGACGATGTCGTTGCCGTCCACCGACGCATTCATCACGGGATATTTCTTGAGGGCCGCGACGGCCGCCTTGACGAAGAAGGACATGAAGCCGAGCTTGACGCCATGTTCTTTCTCGAACCGGTCCTTGTACTTGTTGCGAAGCTCAATGACCGGCAACATGTTGACTTCATTGAAGGTCGTGAGAATCGCATTGGTGGACTGTGACTCCACCAGGCGTTCGGCGATGCGCGCGCGCAGGCGGCTCATCGGAACCCGCTCCTCAGGCCGGTCGCCCAGGTCCATGGCACGCGAAGGCACCTGTGCCAGTGCGGGGCGGGCCGGCTTGGCGGCGGCAGGCGCCGGTGCAGCGGCAGGCGCCTGTGCCGCAGGCTTTTGCAGCGCGCTCAGCACGTCGCCCTTCGTGACACGGCCATCGCGACCGGTGCCCTCTACCTGTAATGCGGTCATTTTGTTTTCGGACAAAATCTTGGCAGCTGCCGGCATGGCGATGCCCGACGAACCACTGGGCGCTTGAGCCGCGAGTTTCGCGATCGCTGCCGCGACCGGGTCTGCGGCCGGCGCGGCCGCTGCTGCAGCAGGCACCGCGGCCGCAGGCGCAGCACCCGCCTTGGCCTCGGTATCGATCCTGGCAATCACTTCACCAGCCACCACTGTGCTGCCGTCCGGCTTGACGATTTCGGTAATCACGCCGCTATTCGGCGCCGGCAATTCAAGCACGACCTTGTCGGTCTCGATGTCGATCAGGTTTTCGTCCCGGGTCACTGCGTCGCCCGGTTTCTTGTGCCACTGCAGCAGGGTCGCTTCCGCGACCGACTCCGACAACTGCGGGACTTTTACTTCAAGAATTGCCATCACACTCTCCGTTTCGGTTTGTTCTTGTCCGGCGCCAGTTTCTGGCGTCGGACCGGTCGTTATTTTGTCAGCACGAAGCCCTTGAGCTTCGAGAATGCGGTGTCGATCAAGGCCTTTTGCTGCGCGTAGTGCTTGTCGTAATAGCCGACCGCAGGTGAGGCGCTGGCCGGGCGACCGGCGTACGCCAGTTTCTGGCCGTCGCCGAGATTCTCGAATATGTTGTGCTGGATCTGGAACCACGAGCCCTGGTTCTGCGGCTCGTCCTGCGTCCATACCAGTTCAGTCAAGTTCGGAAATTTCTTGAGTTCGGCCGCGAATGCCTTGTGGGGGAACGGATAGAGCTGCTCCAGGCGAACGATTGCCGTGTCGGTCTGGCCGCGTTCCTTGCGCGCGTTGACCAGGTCGTAGTAAACCTTGCCGGAGCAGGCGACCACGCGCTTGATCTTCTTCGGATCTATCTTGTCGTCCACTTCGCCGATGACGGTCTGGAAGCTGCCCTTGGCCAGCTCGGAAAGCGGCGATCCAGCATCCTTGTTTCGCAGCAGCGACTTCGGCGTCATGATGACCAGCGGCTTGCGGAACGGGCGGATCATCTGGCGACGCAGCAGATGGAAAATTTGCGCAGCGGTGGTCGGCTGCACCACCTGCATGTTGTTGTCGGCGCACAGCTGCAGGTAGCGCTCCAAACGTGCCGACGAGTGTTCCGGGCCCTGCCCTTCATAACCGTGCGGCAGCATCATGACCAGGCCAGACGCGCGGCCCCATTTCACTTCGCCGGAGCTGATGAACTGGTCGATCACAACTTGCGCCCCGTTGGCGAAGTCGCCGAACTGCGCTTCCCAGATGGTCAGCGTGTTGGGTTCCGCGGTCGAGTAACCGTATTCGAAGCCGAGCACGGCTTCTTCTGAAAGCACCGAGTCGATCACCGTGTACGGCGCCTGCTGGTCCGACACGTTTTGGAGTGGAATATAGCTGCCCGCATCCCAACGCTCGCGGTTCTGGTCGTGCAGCACGGCATGCCGATGCACGAAGGTGCCGCGACCGGCATCCTGCCCGGTCAGACGGATTGCATAGCCCGACGAGACCAGCGACGCATAAGCGAGATGCTCGCCCATGCCCCAATCGAGATTGAGTTCGCCGCGGCCCATGCTGGCGCGGTCGGCCAGGACCTTTTCCACCAGCGGATGCAGCTTGAAGCCTTCCGGTACGGTGGTGATGCGGCTGGACAGGCGCTTGAGTTCCGCCAGTGGCACCGCGGTGTCGGCGGCATCGGTCCATTTGCGGTTGAGGAAGGGCGACCAGTCGACGGCGTACTTGCCCTTGAAATTCGAGATGACGGGATCGATGGTGTGGCGGCCCGCATCCATCGCGTCGCGGAATTCCTTGACCATCACGTCGCCGCCATCGGCCGATATGGCGTTTTGCGCTACCAGCTTGTCGGCATACAGTTTGCGCGTGCCGGGGTGCTGGGCGATCTTCTTGTACATCAGCGGCTGGGTCAGCGCGGGGGTGTCCTGCTCGTTGTGGCCCAGCTTGCGGAAGCAGACGATATCAACCACGACATCGCGCTTGAATTCCATGCGGAAGTCGAGCGCCACCTGGGTTGCAAACACGACCGCCTCTGGATCGTCGCCATTCACGTGCAGCACCGGCGCTTCGATCATCTTGACGACGTCAGAGCAGTACAGCGTGGAACGCGAATCACGCGGATCGGAAGTGGTGAAGCCGATCTGGTTGTTGATCACAATGTGTACGGTGCCGCCCGTGAAGTAGCCGCGGGTCTGCGCCAGGTTCAGGGTTTCCATCACAACGCCCTGCCCTGCAAATGCGGCGTCGCCATGCACCAGGATCGGCAGCACTTGCGAGCCGTCCTTGTCACCGCGACGCTCCATGCGCGCCTTGACCGAGCCCTCGACCACCGGGTTGACGATTTCAAGGTGCGACGGATTGAACGCGAGCGAAAGATGGACCGGGCCGCCGGGAGTGGAAATATCGGACGAGAAGCCCTGATGATATTTGACGTCGCCGGCAGGCAGGTCGTCGGCATGCTTGCCTTCGAATTCGGCGAACAGTTCCTGCGGCATCTTGCCCAGGATATTGACCAGAACGTTGAGTCGGCCGCGATGCGCCATGCCGATCACGATTTCCTGCACACCCTTTTCGCCAGCGCGCTGGATAGTTTCATCAAGCGAAGCGATGAAGCTTTCGCCACCTTCCAGCGAAAAGCGCTTCTGGCCAACGTACCGGGTATGCAGGTAGCGCTCAAGGCCTTCCGACGCGGTCAGGCGGTCGAGGATGTGCTTTTTCTCGTCAGCGCTGAACACGCCCTGTGAGCGGGTGGATTCGAGTCGCTCCTGCATCCAGCGCTTCTCGCGCTGGTTGCTCATGTACATGAACTCTGCGCCGATAGAGCGACAGTAGGTGTCACGCAGGGCGTTGACGAGGTCGCGCAATGAAGCGGTCTCTACGCCGAAGTAGGTGTTGCTGATATTGAAGACGGTGTCCATGTCGGCATCGCCGAAGCCATAGAAACCGGTCTCGAGTTCCGGCAAGTCGGGACGTTCCTGGCGCTTGAGCGGGTCGAGATTGGCCCAGTAGCTGCCGAGGTTGCGGTAGGAAGCGATCAGTTGCGTTACTGCGACGCGCTTGCGGGCCAGTTCGACGTTGTCGTTGGCATTGTCGCCGACGGTACGGATAGGGCCCAGCTTGGCGCGTTCCGCGAAGGAAGCGATCACCGGCGCGTGCGCTACGTCGGGCTTGCTGCTGCCATCGACGGCCGGCACGTGTTGCATGGCGTCAAAGTAGGTGCGCCAGTTATCGGGGACGGAACCGGGATTGTCGAGGTAGGACTCGTACAGTTCTTCAACGTACGGCGCATTACCGCCAAACAAATAGGAATTGGAAAGATACTGCTTCATCATTTTTGCTCACCTTTCTTCGCGCTTCGCGAGATTAGCGGGTTATTCAACCTTCCGCGACACGGCCTGACCGGTTGGCGGAATGCACATCAAGTTGTGGGGAAGGGCCGAGTGCTTTTGGTGCGTTTTGACAGTGGCAAAGCATAACACAGGGGCTAAAGATCAAACGCACAACTTGGCTGCCCAGGCTCCGCATTCCTGGAACTTCATTGGGGCGTGACAAGCCGCCTGTCGGAATCGGCCCGCACACAAAAAAATGCGGGCCGAGGCCCGCTAATTCAATCCCAACCCGAGCCGGAACTTCGAGGTTCCGGACCGGGCCGCCGTCTAGCAGCGCATCAAGCCCGCTTGTCCATAGGAGGCACATCGCGCTTCGCAGCACCGACGTACAACTGACGTGGGCGCCCGATCTTCTGTTCCGGATCGGAGATCATTTCGTTCCACTGCGCGATCCAGCCGACCGTACGTGCCATGGCGAAAATACCGGTGAACAGCGAGACCGGAATACCGAGCGCCGACTGCACGATGCCGGAGTAGAAGTCCACGTTCGGATACAGCTTGCGGGAGACGAAGTAGTCGTCTTCCAAAGCTACCTTTTCCAAAGCCATGGCGAGCTTGAACAGCGGGTCATTTTCCAGTCCGAGTTCGTTCAGCACTTCATAGCAGGTTTCGCGCATCAGCTTGGCGCGCGGGTCGTAGTTCTTGTAGACCCGATGGCCAAAACCCATGAGCTTGACGCCAGAATTCTTGTCCTTCACCTGCTTGACGAATTCGCCGATCTTCTCGACCGAGCCGATTTCCTTCAGCATGTTGAGCGCCGCTTCATTGGCGCCACCGTGCGCCGGGCCCCACAGGCAGGCAATGCCGGCCGCGATACAGGCAAAGGGGTTCGCCCCGGAAGAGCCCGCCAGTCGAACGGTCGAGGTGGATGCGTTCTGCTCGTGGTCCGCGTGCAGAATAAGGATACGGTCCAGCGCGCGCACCAGCACGTCGTTGACCTTGTATTCCTCACAGGGATTCGAGAACATCATGCGCATGAAATTGGCGCTGTAAGACAAATCATTGCGCGGATAGACGAACGGCTGGCCGACCGAATATTTGTAGGCCATCGCAACCAGCGTCGGCATCTTGGCGATCAGGCGGATTGCCGACACTTCACGGTGATGCGGATCGTTGATATCAAGCGAGTCATGGTAGAACGAGGCGAGCGCGCCAACCGTGCCGACGAGTACCGACATTGGATGCGCATCGCGCCGGAACCCGCGGAAGAAGAATTGCATCTGCTCGTGCACCATGGTGTGCTTGGTCACGGTATCAACGAAAGTGGTTTTCTGGGCCGAGTTCGGCAGTTCGCCGTTCAGCAGCAAATAGCAGGTTTCAAGGAAGTCACAATTGACAGCCAGTTGCTCGATCGGGAAGCCGCGGTACAGAAGCTCGCCCTTGTCGCCGTCGATGTAGGTGATCGACGAATTGCATGATGCGGTCGACATGAAGCCGGGATCGTAGGTGAACTTGCCAGTTGTCCCGTACAGCTTGCGGATGTCCAAGACTTCCGGGCCGATGGAGCCCTTGTAGATCGGAAAATCGAGCGATGGAGCGCCGTCGGAAAACGACAGCGTGGCTTTGGATTCGGAGTTCGTCATGGCTCTTCCTTCTTGGAGCGGGTGAGTCGATGGTTTATCTGGCATTGCAGTTTGTCGGATGCCGACGTACTGCAAGGCCAGGGCTGATCTTCAGGCAGCGTGCATGCCGACACGGCACGCCCTGCTGCGGTAAATTCAGGCAGCGCGCATGCGCTCGAGCAGCGCGTGCACCTGCGGTAAGTCAATCTCGCCCTGAGGTTCCTTCTGGCCGAGCAGCAGACCCATCAGGTCGTTGTCCGTCAGTTCGAGCAATCGCGTGTAGGCGTCAACTTCCTCGTCGCTCAGGTTTGCTTCATGCGCATCCAGGAAGCGGGTGAGGATCAGGTCGTTTTCAAGCAGTCCGCGGCGACTGCGCCAGCGAAGGCGCGCGCGTTGTGCGGGATCGGCTTGATGGTTTGCTGACATGGTGCGCGGTCCGTGCTCGCCTACACCGCCCTGCGTACCAGCAATTCCTTGATCTTGCCGATGGCCTTGTTCGGGTTCAACCCCTTCGGGCAGACATCGACGCAGTTCATGATTGAGTGGCAGCGGAACAGACGATACGGGTCTTCCAGGTTGTCCAGTCGATCGCCGGTTGCTTCGTCGCGACTGTCCGCAATGAAACGATAGGCTTGCAGCAATCCGGCCGGGCCAACGAATTTATCCGGGTTCCACCAGAACGACGGGCAGGAAGTGGAACAGCAAGCGCACAGGATACACTCGTACAGACCATCAAGTTCTTCGCGCTGGGCCGGCATCTGCAGGCGCTCTTTTTCTGGCGGAATCGTTTCGTTGATGAGGTACGGCTTGACCGAGTGGTACTGCTTGAAGAAGTTTGTCATGTCCACGATCAGGTCGCGGATGACGGGCAGGCCAGGCAAGGGACGCAATACGATTGGCTGTGCCAGTTCATTGAGGTTGGTGGTGCAGGCGAGGCCGTTCTTGCCATTGATGTTCATGGCATCGGACCCGCACACGCCTTCGCGGCAGGAGCGGCGCAATGCCAGCGAATCATCCACGTCGGCCTTGATGCGCTGAAGCGCATCAAGCAGCATCTTGTCGGTATCTTGCAACTCGACGCTCAGGTCCTGCATGTACGGCTTTTCATCCTTGTCGGGATCGTAGCGATAGATCTTGAATTTGACAGTGCGGGGCATAAGGCTCTCTTAGAAGGTACGGGCTTTGGGCTTGAACGTATCAACCGTCAGCGGCTTGGTGATGACCGGCTTGTAGTCGAGGCGATTGCCCTCGGAAAACCACAGCGTGTGCTTCATCCAGTTTTCGTCATCGCGCTTCTCGAAGTCGCGATGCGCGTGCGCGCCGCGCGATTCCTTGCGCGCCACGGCGGACGTGATGGTCGCCTTGGCGGTCTCGATCAGGTTGTCGAGTTCCAGCGCCTCAATGCGCGCAGTGTTGAACACCATCGACTTGTCCTTGAACGAGACATGCTTGCGGCGCTCATCGAGTTCCATGATGGCTTTCGAACCGGCGGTCAAGAGTTCGTCGGTACGGAACACGCCGCAGTAGTGCTGCATCGTCGAACGAATCGCATTCGCCACGTCTTGCACGCGCTCGGAACCGGTGCTGCTTTCGAGCCTGGCGAGGCGGGCAAGGGCGAGATCGGCAGCGTCTGCCGGCAAGGCCTTGTTGCTCCTTGCCTTGAGGTCTGATGCAACTACGTGGTTGCCGGCGGCCCGACCGAATACCAGCAAGTCGAGCAGCGAGTTGGTGCCAAGCCGGTTGGCGCCGTGCACCGAAACGCAGGCGCATTCACCGATGGCATACAAGCCGGGAACGATCTCGTTGGGGTTGCCATTCGCCGGCGCGACGACCTGGCCGTGAATGTTGGTTGGAATGCCGCCCATCTGGTAGTGAATTGTCGGCACGACAGGAATCGGTTCCTTGGTCGCATCGACGTTGGCAAATTTGTGGCCGATTTCAAGGATCGAGGGCAGCCGCTTTGCAATCGTTTCGGCACCAATGTGTCGCAAGTCGAGCAGCACATGATCCTTGTTCGGACCGCATCCACGACCCTCCTTGATTTCCTGGTCCATGGAGCGCGAGACGAAGTCGCGCGGCGCCAGATCCTTCAGCGTCGGCGCATAACGTTCCATGAAGCGCTCGCCATTGCTGTTGATGAGGATGCCGCCCTCGCCACGCACGCCTTCGGTGATCAGTACGCCGGCGCCGGCAACACCGGTCGGGTGGAACTGCCAGAACTCCATGTCTTCCAGTGGCAGGCCGGCGCGTGCCGCCATGCCCATGCCGTCGCCGGTATTGATGAAGGCGTTGGTCGAAGCGGCCCAGATGCGCCCTGCTCCGCCGGTGGCCAGGATCGTCGTCTTTGCTTCGAGGATCATTACCTCGCCGGTTTCCATTTCAAGCGCAACCACGCCCAGAATGTCACCCGCTGCATCGCGCACCAAGTCGATCGCCATCCACTCAACAAAGAAATGGGTTTTGGCGCGTACATTGCGCTGGTAAAGCGTGTGCAGCATCGCGTGGCCGGTACGGTCTGCCGCGGCGCACGCCCGCTGCACCGGCTTCTCGCCGAAGTTGGCGGTGTGGCCGCCGAAAGGACGCTGATAGATAGTGCCGTCGGGATTGCGGTCGAACGGCATCCCAAAGTGCTCCAACTCATAGACGACCTTGGGCGCTTCGCGACACATGAATTCAATTGCATCCTGGTCGCCGAGATAGTCGCCGCCCTTGACCGTGTCAAACATGTGCCAGAACCAGCTGTCTTCAGCCATGTTGCCAAGCGAGGCGCCAATGCCGCCCTGCGCCGCTACCGTGTGCGAACGCGTCGGAAACACCTTTGAGAGTACAGCGACGTTCAGGCCGGCTTCCGCCAGTTGCAACGAGGCCCGCATGCCGGAACCGCCAGCACCCACGATCACCGCGTCGAAGCGGCGGGAAGGGATACCTGTCTTGATTGCTGCCACTTTTTAAGCTCTCCAGAGAATCTGCGCGGCATAGCCGGCGCAACCGACCAGCCAGAGGATGGTCGCTGTATCGAGGATCAGCTTGACGCCGACTGGCTTGATGTAATCCATCCAGATATTGCGCATGCCAACCCAGGCGTGATAAAGCAGCGAGATGAAGGTAACGAAGGTCGCGATCTTGAACCACTGCTGCGCGAACATGCCGGCCCAGCCTTCATAGCTGAAGTTGCTGCCCGCTAAAAATTCAACCAGTAGGATAGCGGTATAGATCGCCATCACGACCGCGGTGATGCGCTGTGCCAGCCAGTCTTTTACGCCGTAATGGGCTCCGACTACCAGTCGACGCGCGCCGATTCTTTCCATCTCGTTCGCCATCAGAAAGCTCCAAACAGTTTCAGTGCAACCAGCGCGGCCAACACCAGGCTGACCACCAGCACGGCGGCGGCGGAGTGGCGCGCGCCCTCCTTGTCGGCGGCCATGTGGGTGTCCATCACAAGGTGGCGAAGGCCTGCGCAAAAATGGTAAAGGTAGGCCCACGAGAGTGCGAGGATGACCAGCTTGACGAACCAGCCGGAAGCGAAGCCCCGCAGGTAGGCGAAGGAAATTTCGGAAGTGAGGCTTTTTTCGAGCAGGTACAGCGCGAAAGGCAGGAGGAGAAAAACGAATGCACCGCTGATCCGATGCAGGATCGAAACGATGGCCGCAAGCGGCATTCGGTAATGAACAAGCTGTGTAACACCAATATTGTTATACCGCGGCCGGTTTGCTTTTACGGCGTCAGACATACAAAAATCTCCTGGCAAATTAACCCTGCTATTTTCGCCTATTTTTGTGCAGCACACAAAGTGCTATTACGGAAACATTCAAAATCGCCCACGTTGACGCCCCTTTTATGAGAGGTAAGCGGCACGCAGTAGACGAACCGAGTTAACGACTTCGTACAATGGCATGGACCAAACAGAGGCTGCACTAGCTCAATTCGTTTTGATAGTGGTGATGCTCGGTCAGATACAGTCCCCGCCGCACCTCGACAGGCTTGTCGTCGTAGGTGAAGGACACCCGCTCTACGCTCAGTAGCGCGGTGCCAACCGGGACCGAGAGCAAGGCAGAAACTGCCTCGTCCGCCGCGCTGGCGCGGATCTTCTCGCTGGCCCGGATCATCCTGGTGCCAAATTCCGTTTCAAACAGCCCGTACATCGGGCCCTTGTATTCATTCAGGCGCTCGGCCGTCAACCCCTTGAACAAGGTGCCGGGCAGCCAGATTTCTTCCAGAATTGTCGGGGCGCCGTCGAATGCCTGCACCCGCTTGATGAAGATGACCGAGTCGCCCGACTTGATGTCGAGCAGCCGCGCAACTTCAGCCGGCCCCCGCATGCGCTTGACTTCAAGGAAGCGGCTGTCGGCCGGATGCGGCTCGCCCGCGTCGGGCATCAGCCGGAGGAAGCGGAACTGCGCGCGTGCTTCATGGTGGGTGGCGACGAAGGTGCCCTTGCCCTGCCGGCGCACCACGAGATTTTCCGCCGACAGCTCGTCGATCGCCTTGCGAACGGTCCCCTGGCTAACCTTGAAACGCCCGGCAAGTTCGACTTCACTGGGGATCATCTCGCCCGGTTTCCATTCGCCAGATTGCAGGCTGCGGGTAATGAGGGATTTTATCTGCTGGTAAAGCGGGCTGAAGGTTGGCGAGCTTGATGACGCGGTGCCTGCCCCCTGCCTCGATCCATGCACGCCGGGTCCGCCGGACGTTGGAGCGCCATTGACCGACGCAGGCGATGCGCCGTTGGTGGCGCTTTCGCTGGTGGCGGAGGAAGTCGCTCCGCTGGCGTTGAGCAAATTTTGGGTGGCAGCGCTCATAACCTTTGATTTCACCACGAAAGCCACTTTGCCGTCCAGCAAAAAGACAACGTTATATGTCTTATATAAGACATAGGACAGGCATTGACAGAGAGGTACCCTAAGCCTACACTCGCGGGCATTAAAATGCCTTTTCCGCCTCGCCGCAACGCCGCGCGCGGCGCACCCGCTTTCTTACCACTCTGGAGATGAATTATGGCTAAAGCCCCCATGCGTGTTGCCGTCACCGGCGCCGCCGGTCAGATCGGCTATTCCCTGCTGTTTCGTATTGCAAACGGCGACATGCTCGGCAAGGACCAGCCAGTCATTCTCCAGTTGCTGGAAATCCCCGACGAAAAGGCGCAAAAGGCCTTGAAGGGCGTCATGATGGAAATCGACGATTGCGCTTTTCCGCTGCTGGCTGGCATGACGGCGCATGGCGACCCCATGACAGCGTTCAAGGATATCGATGTTGCCCTGCTGGTCGGCGCCCGTCCGCGCGGCCCCGGCATGGAGCGCAAGGACCTGCTGGAAGCGAACGCAAAAATCTTCACAGTGCAAGGCAAGGCGCTTGATGCCGTCGCTTCGCGCAACGTCAAGGTGCTGGTGGTCGGCAATCCGGCCAATACCAACGCCTATATCGCCATGAAATCCGCGCCTGGCCTGCCAGCGAAAAATTTCACCGCCATGCTGCGTCTCGACCATAACCGTGCCTTGTCCCAGGTAGCCGCGAAGATTGGCAAACCGGTGTCATCGATCGAGAAGCTTTGCGTATGGGGGAACCACTCTCCCACGATGTATGCAGACTACCGGTTTGCGACAGCCGACGGCAAGCCGGTCAAGGACCTGATCAACGACGACGTCTGGAACCGCGACACGTTCCTGCCAACCGTTGGCAAGCGCGGCGCCGCTATCATTGAAGCACGGGGACTGTCTTCCGCCGCTTCGGCAGCCAACGCTGCAATCGACCACGTGCGTGACTGGCTGCTGGGCACTAACGGAAAGTGGACCACAATGGGCATCGCTTCGGATGGCTCCTACGGCATTCCGAAAGACACCATCTTCGGTTTCCCGGTTACCACCGAAAATGGCGAGTACAAGATGGTCCAGGGCCTGGAGATCGATGCCTTCTCACAGCAACGCATCGACCTGACCCTCAAGGAACTGATGGAAGAACGTGAAGGCGTAAAACACCTGGTCGGCTGATCGACCTGGCAGGCGGCGCGTCCAGACGAGCGCCGCCTGGATTTGCACTGGCATTTCGAGAAAGACCGCAGAATTAGCGCAGTGTTTCTCGAAGCAGTATTTCGGCAAGCAGCCTCTTGGCAAGCAGTATTTCGGCAAGCAGTATCTCGGCATGACTTATCAGGCGCTTCCTCGGCATGAAGCACCAGCAAGACCCCATCATCGACACCGCATCACAGAATCACTCTACGAAGGTCTCGCCGCACATGCATCCGTCAGAAGTTTTGTTCCAGGGCAGCCGCCAGCCGGTAAACATACCGGCATGCGACCACTACGCCGGCTCAGAAAAGCTGATGCGCAAGTCGCTCGCCTTGCAACAGGAACTCGGCCCCGTATTCGACATCACTTTTGACTGCGAAGACGGCGCTGCCGCCGGCAACGAAGCCGCGCACGCTGCCCTGATCGCGGAACTGCTTTGTAGCAGTGAGAACCAGCATGGCCGGGTCGGCGCTCGCGTGCACGATGTCGAGAGTCCTTTCTTCGAATCCGACGTTGAAATCATTTGCCGCGCCGCCGCCTCGCGGCTGGCCTACATTGTCGTTCCCAAGGCTGACAGCGTCGCCAGCGTCAGACAGGCCGTAGCCATCATCCAGCGCCACGCCGTTGCTGCTGGACGTGAAAACCTGCCAGTCCATGCGCTGATTGAAAGCCACGGGGCGCTCTATGAAGCGCACGCCATTGCCGCACTGCCTGAAGTGGAATGCCTGTCGTTTGGCATCATGGATTTTGTCTCTGCCCATTACGGCGCAATCCCCGGCATGGCAATGCGCTCACCCGGCCAGTTTACCCATCCGCTGGTAGTGCGGGCCAAGCTCGAGATAGCCACCGCCGCGCATGCCTTTGGCAAGGTACCCGCGCATAACGTCACCACCGAGATCCGCGATACCGCGGTGGTGGCTGGCGACGCAGCGCGTGCCAGCAGTGAATTCGGTTATACCCGCATGTGGAGCATCCACCCGGACCAGATAAAGCCTATCGTAAAAGCCATGGCGCCGCGCACGTCCGAAGTCAACGAAGCGGTTGCCATCCTGAGCGAGGCGCAGGCTGCAGACTGGGGCCCGATCCAGCAGAACGGCAAGCTTCACGACCGTGCAAGCTATCGTTATTACTGGACCATCCTGCAGCGCGCCCGCAACGCCGGCATCGCCCTTCCAGAAGCAGGCTTGAACCTGCTATGAACAACAGCATCACACCCAACAACAACAAGCGTGACTTGATCACGCCAATTTCACGACCAACCCGGCTGCGAGCCGACCAGGTCGGCCGCGCCCACTACGGAGACACCCTGATGAAGAAACACATTTCCACCCTCCTCCTTTGCATGAGCATTGCCGCCGGCATGGCTTTGGCCACTGCCCCTGTCGCTGCCCAGAATGGCGAAACCACCAAAAGTGCTTCGGCCAAGCATGCGAAGAAGCCGGTGGCGAAGAAGCACGCCGCTAAGGCAGTCGAGAAAGATGACAACAAGGATGAGGACGGAAAGGACATTGACCTTGCCGGCAGCACCACAGTGGACTACCACTGCGACCTCGGCAACAAGGTCACGATCTATGAAAACAACGCGGACGAAAAGCACATTGCAGTACGCTGGGCCAAGCACCTGCACCGCCTCGAAAGTGTTGACACCACGACCGGCGCGCAGCGTTTCGAAAACAAGAAACTCGGCCTGGTATGGATTGGCATTCCGGCAAAAAGCATGCTGCTCGACGCCAAGCACGGACATCAACTCGCTAACGAATGCAAGAACGCCACACAGGCTGCTGCCGGCCCGCAACAAAATACCGCTGGCAGCCTGCTGAGGTCCGACGCCAATGCGGCGCCGACGGTACCAGCCAACTCGAGCATCGCGCCAGCGACGGCAACGAAATAAAGCGCACCGAACAGGTGTTGGCGCAGGCAACCGTTGCGGCGCCAACACCGTAGTTCGATTTACATTGTTCTTTTAGACTTTCTAAAAATAAGGAGAGGCCATGCCCCGCAATAATTTGAACACCCTCAAGGATTTCCCGCTCTCGGGATCCCGGAAGGGCCAACTCTACTCGTTGCCAATGCTTGGCAAAAAGCTTGGCATCGACGTCTCGCGGCTACCCGTGTCCATTCGCATCGTGCTGGAATCGGTTCTGCGCAATTGCGACGGAAAGAAAGTCACTGAAGAGCATGTGCGTCAGCTGGCAAGCTGGAAGCCCAACGCCGAGCGGACCGATGAGATTCCTTTCGTGGTCGCCCGCGTCGTGCTGCAAGACTTTACCGGCGTTCCACTGCTTGCGGATATCGCCGCCATGCGCGGCGTGGCGCAGAAGATGAACAAGGATCCGAAGGGCATCGAGCCGCTGGTGCCGGTTGACCTCGTCGTGGACCACTCGGTGCAGATCGACTATTCCGGTCAAAAGGACGCGCTTGATCTCAACATGAAGCTGGAATTCCAGCGCAATAACGAGCGCTACCAGTTCATGAAATGGGGCATGCAGGCATTCGATACCTTTGGCGTTGTGCCGCCGGGTTTTGGCATCGTGCATCAGATCAATCTGGAATATCTGGCGCGCGGCGTGCACAACAAGGAAAACGTGTACTACCCCGACACGCTGGTCGGCACCGATTCCCATACCACGATGATCAACGGCATCGGCGTTGTGGGCTGGGGCGTTGGCGGCATTGAAGCAGAAGCCGGCATGCTCGGCCAGCCGGTTTATTTCCTCACGCCCGACGTGGTCGGCGTGAACCTTACCGGCCAGTTGCGTGAGGGCGTCACCGCGACCGACCTGGTGCTCACCATCACCGAGATGCTGCGCCGTGAAAAAGTGGTCGGCAAGTTTGTAGAGTTCTTCGGCGAAGGCACGGCCTCGCTGTCGCTGACGGACCGCGCCACAATCGCCAACATGGCGCCGGAGTATGGCGCCACCATGGGTTTCTTCCCGGTCGACGAAGCCACCATCGAATATTTCGAAGGCACCGGCCGCAGCCGCGAGGAAATCACCGCGTTCGAAAACTACTTCCGCGCACAGGGCCTGTTTGGCGTGCCGGCCGCTGGCGACATTGACTACAGCACTTTTGTATCGCTCGACCTGCGCACCGTCACGCCGTCACTGGCTGGTCCAAAGCGTCCGCAAGACCGTATCGAACTCGGCAAGGTCAAGACCACATTTGCCGACCTGTTCTCCGCGCCGACCTCGGAAAACGGCTTCAATAAAATTGCCGCGGACCTGCAGGCCACTTATGAAAACACCGATGGTGTGAAGCTGAAAAACGGCGACATCCTGATCGCCGCCATCACCTCCTGCACCAACACCTCCAATCCGAGCGTTCTGCTTGCAGCCGGATTGCTGGCGAAGAAGGCAGTCGAAGCCGGTCTTACGGTTTCACCGACCATCAAGACTTCGCTGGCTCCTGGATCGCGCGTCGTTACCAAGTACCTCGAAGCGGCCGGACTGTTGCCCTATCTTGAAAAGCTCGGTTTCGGCGTGGCTGCCTACGGCTGCACGACCTGCATCGGCAACGCCGGCGACCTGACCGCTGCCATGAATGAAGCGATCGTCAAAAATGACGTGGTGGCCGCGGCGGTCCTGTCGGGTAACCGCAATTTCGAAGCACGGATCCATCCGAACATCCGCGCCAACTTCCTTGCCTCGCCGCCGCTGGTGGTAGCCTACGCCATCGCCGGCACCATGAATGTCGACCTGATGACCGAGCCGGTTGGTAACGTCAATGGCCGTGACATCTATCTCGGCGACATCTGGCCGACCAGCAAGGAAATCCAGAGCCTGATGAAGTTCGCGATGAATGCGAAAACCTTTAAGGAGAACTACGCCGACGTGAAAGCCGCGCCAGGCAAGCTGTGGGAGCACATCAGCGGCGTGGCACAGGGGGAAGTTTACAACTGGCCAAAATCGACCTACATCGCCGAGCCGCCGTTCTTTGCGGACTTCACCATGCAACCCAAGGCAAACGCGCCGGATATCAAGGGCGCTCGCGCGCTTGGCGTGTTTGGCGACTCGATCACGACCGACCACATCTCGCCTGCAGGCTCGATCAAGGACACCAGTCCGGCCGGAAAGTGGTTGATTGCAAACGGCGTGTTGAAGGCCGACTTCAACTCCTACGGCGCGCGCCGGGGCAACCATGAAATCATGATGCGCGGCACCTTCGCCAATGTGCGCATCAAGAACCTCATGATCCCGCCGAAGCAGGACGGCTCCCGCGTTGAAGGCGGCCTTACCCGGTACCAGCCGGGCGATGAAGAAATGTCGATCTACGATGCCGCCATGAAGTACATCGACAACGGCATCCCGACCATGGTGTTTGCCGGCGAAGAATATGGCACCGGCTCCTCCCGCGACTGGGCTGCCAAGGGCACGCAGCTGCTTGGCGTCAAGGTGGTCGTGGCGCGTTCCTTCGAACGGATCCATCGTTCCAACCTGGTGGGCATGGGCGTACTGCCGCTGCAGTTCATCGGCGACGACAGCGTGTCGACGCTGGGCATCAAGGGCGACGAAACTTTTGACCTGGAAGGCATTGCAGGCGTCCTGAAGCCACAGCAGGAAGTGACGCTGGTCATTCACCGTGCCAACGGCGAATCGGAGCGTGTTGAAGTGCTGCTGCGCATAGATACGCCGATTGAAGTGGACTACTACCGCCACGGTGGCATCCTGCCATTCGTGCTGCGGCAGTTGCTCGCAGCATAAAGTTGGTCCTGCATTAGACAAGCTTCGCATAACGCAAGCTTGCTCCAGGAAAAACGCCGGCCAGTTGCTGAACTGCCGGCGTTTTTGCTTCTCGGGTCAGCGTTGCACCGCGCGGCGGCGCCGATCTGGCATTACCAACGGCGCTGCAGGCGAATCCACTACAATAGCGTCTCATCCCATACTCGCTTCATCGCCATCCACTACATGCGTCGTCCTGCAAAAAACCGTTCCCGCCGACTCACCCCCGACAGTCAACGCCTGGTCTCACTGTCGCGTGCCATGGTGCAGTCAGGCTCCAGGCTGGAAGAACGCGCCTGGGAGCGCCATCTCGACGTCGTGCTGCGCAAACTGCTGCGTGGCGACCATCAAGCCGCGCTTGACGCGGCGCTCGACCATCTCTTTACTGTCGACCAGTTCGCGTATGACGCGTTGATGGAAACGGTGGAAGCACTCAGTTCCAGCTGCAGCATCGAACACGAAGGCAAACCGCATGATGCGCTATTGATCGCAATGCCTATCCTGGCGTGGACCCGCTTCTCGATCCCCGCTGGTCCAATTTCCGCCGAGAGCGTTGCCACCATTGGCGCACACCTGCATGGCCACGTATTGGCCGACAACGCCCGGATCGCCATCGCCCCCACTCTGTATGCGATCGACCAGCTTCCACGCAGTCACGCCGATATTGCCGCGCTGACGCAACGCATGGCCCAATCCGCGCTGACGGGCACGCCGCTACGGCCGCTCGGCAACCCGCCCGAAACCGCACCGTTCCTGGCCGACTCACGCTACCTGCTGGCTGTGGTCGTGGTGCCGGCGCAGGCGCCGCTGTTTCGCTGGCAAACCGGCGAAGACATGCAGGACATCGCGGCAGCGGAGGAACGCGCCGTGCAGCAGTGGCGGATGCAAGCCGCACCAAACATGGAGCGCCTGCTGCCAGGATGCGGCCTCGAACTACTGCTGCCGGAGGCCTATTACACTGCCTGCCGTGAAGCCGACCGCGCCATCCGCCCCATATCGCTCCATGCCGCGGTCAACTACCTTACCAACGCTCTGGCCATTACACCGACCGACTTGACCGCAATCATCGGGCGCTTCAGCGAAGACGTAGAAGACGACCAGATCGATGAGTATCGAATCAGCTTCGCCCTGCGTTCCGACCCGCAGGTCGTCTATGGCGTGGTGTGGCCGCTCTATGGCAGCGAGGATGGCGAGGAAGATAGCCAGGCCGCCGGCGCTGCGACGCGTGCCCTGCTGCCCGCCGATGAAAACGCCGCTGTCGCGCCGATCGTGGAAATAATTGCCATGCTAAAGCAGTGCGGCATTGAGCATATTCGCCAGCATGCCGAGGAGTTTTCAATGGAGTCATGCGAAGACTGCGGGGCGCCGCTGTTCTGCGACCTTGATGCAGAACTGGTGCATGCCGAAATGCCAGAAGACACGCCCGGCGCATCGGAGCACCTTCACTAAGTTAGGCCAGCCGGTCAGGCCGACGCGGCGCGGAAGCCTGCGATACAAATCCGCGGTCTCGCTGCCGCGCGGTCCCTAGTGCGCCCACGAATAGTGAATGCCTCGCAGCTCCGCGGTACGGAAGAATGATTCAACTTCCGCCGCCGGCAATGGCTGGCAAAGGAGGTACCCCTGGATCTCGTCGCACTTCCACTCCTGCAGCACATGCAACTGGTCAAATGAGGTCACGCCTTCCGCCACCACCTTGAGGTGCATGCTGTGTGCCATTGCGATTGTGGCGCGCACGATGGCCGCGTCGTCTTCGTTGTTCGATACATCGTGCACGAAAGAACGGTCAATCTTCAGCGTATCAATTGGCAGGCGTTTTAAATAATTCAACGACGAGTAGCCTGTCCCGAAGTCGTCGATGGAGAGCGAAATGCCCATCCGTCGAAATTCACCGAGGATGGCCTGTGACGCCTCCAGATTTTGCATCAAACTGCTTTCGGTAATCTCCAGTTCAAGGAAGGATGGATCGAGGTTCGCCGCTTCCAGGGCGCTGGCAACCGCGGAGAACAGCCGCTCGGAATTAAGCTGAATGGCCGACACATTGACCGACATGCGTATCGGCCTTAATCCCGCATCGCGCCACGCCCGCATCTGCGTGCAGGCCGCCGTCAGCACCCATTCACCGAGCCCCTCTATCAAACCCGTCTCTTCCGCCAGTTCAATGAAGCTGGTCGGGTAAATCAGTCCCTTGCCCGGATGATCCCAGCGGACCAGCGCCTCAAGCCCGACAATTTCATTGCGTGCAAGGTCGAGCCGCGGCTGGTAATGGAGCACAAGCTGGCCGCAGGTAATGGCATGGCGCAGGCTGTTCTCGCGCGTCAGCCGGACTATGGCCCTGTCGTTCATGTCGGCCGAATAGAACCGGAACCCGCCCGAGCCAGCCTGTTTTGCGGCATACATCGCGAGGTCGGCGTGCTTGAGCAACGCTACCGCATCGTTGCCATCGGCCGGATAGACACTGGCACCAATACTGGTCGTTACCGACAGGCTCGTATCTCCAAGCACGACCGGCTGGGCAACCAGCGCCAGCAAGCCCTGCGCAACCCGCGATACGTGTTCCACATCGTGTACGTTTTCAATCAGCACCACGAATTCGTCCCCGCCGATTCGGGCCACCGTATCGACATCGCGCAGTGAGTTCTTGAATCGATCGGCAATGGTGCAAAGAAGCTGGTCTCCCTTGTCATGGCCCAGGCTGTCATTGATAACCTTGAATCGGTTCAGGTCCATGAACAGAACGCAAGCCTGCGTGCCGCCGCGGCGGGCCTGGTCTATCGCATGCTGCATGCGGTCGTGCAGGAGGTTCCGGTTCGGCAACCCCGTCAGGGCATCATGGTTAGCGAGGTAGACAATGCGGCGCTCATCCTGCTTGCGCTGGCTTATGTCCTTCAAGATGCCATGCAAGCCAACGATACGGTCATCCACGATATTGGGTAGCAACGTAACGCTCGCATCCATCGTGCTTCCGTCACGGCGAACGCAGGAGAATTCCTGTGTCTGAGGCTTGCCGTGCAGGGCTTCAAAAAAAGCAGTGCGTACGGCAGGAAGCTGCGGCGGACTGACCAGCCGCGACAACGGGATTTCCCGCAACTGGTCGGCGTCATAGCCGGTCAGGCGGCATAGTTCCGGATTCGCAGCCACCAGGCGACGGTGCAGGTCGAAGCTGAAAACGCCATCGGGATGTTGCCGAAAAAGCGCGTCGAAATTTTGGCGCCGTTCACGCGGCGAAGTCTGGACGTACTGTTTCCACATCCCCGCGTCGGTGTTTGAAACGAGTATGCGGATTGGCCGACCCGTGCTGTTTCGCTCAAGGCACCAACGACTCAAGACAGGAAGCTGCGAGCCGTCCGTTCGGCGGCAGAGAAGCTCCCCCTCCCAGTGGCCTGTGAGCAAAAGGATTCTCTTGATCGCCGCGAAATCTGTTGCGGTTCCGAAGGAGAAAATACGGTGGACGTTGCCGCATAGAGCATCCTTCACGCCGAAGCCGAACATGCGCTCTGCCGCACAGTTCCAGTACTGCACTTCGCCGCTCAAGCCGAGCACGACCATCGAGTCGGCCGAATGGGTCACGAGCGAAGACTGCTTTCCAAGCAGCTCCTGCTCCACGGCTCGTGACGCCTGCGGCGAAATCGCAATATTGAGATAAGTCAACCCGTGGAGGTGGAATGGCAACACGGCGATTTCGACTTGCACCGTCGTACCGTCCTTGCGGCGTGCGTCCATTGCGATGGACCGGCACCAGTCATCGCGGCTGACCATAGAGGAAAGTTTGGCGAGGGTGCCGCCAGTTCCCCCCGCGCAAAGTACATGATCGACGGACCGGCCAAGGACGTCGGCCGCGCTCCACCCAAGCAGGTCGCTTGCGCTACGACTCCACGCCGCAAATTTATAGTCGCCATCCACTACCGCTACCGCATCCATCGACTTGGCAGCGCCAAAATCGGAATACACTTGGGAAGCGGGTTCCGGGTCGACTGTATCGACGCCGTTCGAATGAGTTCTTCCGTTCAAATGAACTCCTGTTGTTGGCGTGACGATTTTCGGTACCGGATGTGATGCCTGGCGGAAGAAAAAATTCCTGAAATACCGGCGCGAATTTGTCAAACGCTATAATTTGCACAGCCCCTGCTTTCCGGCGCCAACGATGAGAGAAGCCACTGCATGGACGAGTTAAAGCTAGCAGCACGACCGCGCGACAGCAGTAAAGGCGCCAGGAAAGGAACCGATTTCCCGGTTGTCGGCATCGGCGCGTCCGCCGGCGGCCTTCCCGCCACGCTGCGCCTGCTGGAGAACCTGCCTTCAGTCAACGGCATGGCTTTCGTGGTCATCCTCCATCTTTCGCCGAAGCACGAGAGTACTGCCGGCGCAGTGCTGCAGCGGGCTACCGGGATGCCGGTGATCCAAGTCAATGGACCAACCGTGATCGAGAAAGATCACGTCTACGTCATCCCTCCAAACCGCCACATGACAATGGTCGACGGCATGCTCGGCCTGGAAGCGCTCGACCGTCCACTTGGCAGGCACGTCGCCGTGGATATCTTCTTTCGTACGCTGGCCGAGTCCAAGCGCGAGCGCGCCGTGGCTATCGTGCTGTCCGGGACGGGAACCGATGGCGCGGTTGGGGTTTCGCGCATCAAGGAGCAAGGCGGTGTGACGCTGGTCCAGACGCCGAGCGACGCAGAACACGATGGCATGCCGCTCGCCGCCATTGCGACCGGCACCGTTGACTTCGTGCTGCCCGTGGCAGAGATGCCCCAAAAGTTGATCGACCTTTGGGCCAACGCCAAAGTCATTGAACTGCCCCCTGAGCACGATGGCGACCAGCCTGCGATCAACGCGGCGGAACCGCATTCGCTCAAAGAGGCCGAAGATGCGCTACAGAAAGTGATCGGACTGATCCGAGATTCGACCGGGCATGATTTCCGGCACTACAAGCGCGCTACCGTTCTGCGTCGCATCGAGCGGCGCCTGCAGGTGCGCGGCGTGCCTACGCTGCCGGAGTACCGGTCACTACTGGAAGCCGACTCCGATGAGCATGTCGCATTGCTCAAGGACATGCTGATCGGCGTGACCAATTTCTTCCGCGACCGCGAATATTTTGACACGCTGGAGCGCATCGTCATTCCAGAGTTATTCCGCGACAAGACCCCGCTCGATCAGGTTAGGGCATGGGTTGCCGCCTGTTCGACTGGAGAAGAAGCCTACTCGGTCGCAATGCTGCTGGCCGGCCACGCCAATCAGATGGCCAAGCCGCCCGATATCCAGGTATTCGCTTCCGACATTGACCAGACCGCCATCTCGCGGGCCCGCGCCGGTGTCTATCCGGCGTCGATCGTGACCGATGTGCCGCCTTCACGACTGCGCGAGTTTTTCACCGAGGAAGTCGAGCACTACCGCATTCGAAAAAGCCTGCGGGACAAGGTGCTGTTCGCGCCACATAACGTACTGCGCGACCCACCGTTTTCGAGGCTGGACCTGATCTCCTGCCGCAACCTCCTGATCTATCTGAACCGCGAGGTGCAATCCCATCTGCTCGAGATGTTCCACTTCGCGCTAAACCCCGGTGGTTACCTGTTCCTCGGCAGCTCTGAATCGGCCGACATGGTGTCCAACTATTTCACGCCAGTCGACAAGAAGGCGCGGATCTATCGGGCCAAGGCGACCTCCCGTTCGGCGCGCCAGGGGCTGTCGCTGCCCTCGTCCGGACCCCTGGCGCGCATTCCGCATACTGTCACGGTCGAAACACCCAAGCGCCAATTTTCGTTCGCCGAGGTGCATCAGCGCGTGCTCGCACAATATGCCGCGCCAAGCGTCATCGTTAATCGCGACTCCGACATCGTGCACATGTCCGACCGGGCGGGACGCTTCCTCCGTCATGCCGGCGGCGAACCATCGCGCAATATTGTTTCGCTGGTATTGCCCGAACTGCGTCTCGAATTGCGCACCGCGATTTTCCAGGCTTCGCAATCAAACAAGAGCGTCGAGGCACAGCAGGTGCAATTGACCAGGGACGAGCGCAAGTATTTTGTCAACATGGTGGTGCGCCCTTTCCATGACTCCGGCGCCGATGCCGACTTCCTTCTGGTGCTGTTCGAGGAAGTCGAGCAGACCATGAGCCAGGAAAGTGCACGTGCGCCCGGCGAAAACCGCGACGCGGTGCTGGCACAGCTCGAAGAAGAACTGCAACGCACCAAGGACGTCCTTCAGGAAACGATCGAGCACTCTGCCATCTCCACCGAAGAACTGCGCGCCTCCAATGAAGAGCTTCAGGCCATCAACGAAGAGTTGCGCTCGGCAACCGAGGAGCTTGAAACCAGCAAGGAAGAGCTTCAATCGGTCAACGAAGAACTCATTACCGTCAACTATGAACTCAAGGTAAAGGTCGAGGAGACAGGCAAGGTTAATGACGACCTCAACAACCTCATCGCCTCCAACGAAATCGCCACCATCTTTGTGGATGGCGGCATGCGCATCAAGCGCTATACGCCACGCGCGGCCGACATCTTCAACATCATCCCCAGCGATAGCGGTCGATCGCTGCTGGACATAACGCACAAGCTCGATTATCCGGACCTCTCAAAGGACGCATCCACCACCTTCGAGACGCTGCGGCCGGTGGAACGTGAAGTTCGCAGCCTGGACGGGCATTACTACATTGTTCGCATGCTGCCTTACCGGACCACCGAAGACCGGATAGAAGGCGCCGTCATGACGTTCTTCGACATTACACGTCGGCGCGATGCAGAGGCGCGCATGGTGGCCGCCGAAGGACGCATGCGGCTGGTAGCCGAAAGCACCAGGGATTACGCCATCATCACATTCGATGTCGAGGGCAAGGTCACCAGCTGGAACAAGGGCGCGGAACGCATTTTCGGATACAGCAACGAAGAAATCCTTGGACAACCGGCGGAGATCATCTTTACCGAAGAAGACCGCGCCGAAGGTGTGCCCGCCGACGAGATGCGGCGAGCGCGTGAAGAGGGACGCGCCGAAGATGAGCGCTGGCACCGTCGCAAGGATGGCACCCACCTCTTTTGCAGCGGCGTCATGACCCCGCTCGCCGACGGCGAGTTTCATGGCTATGCCAAGATGGCGCGCGACCAGACCGACCGTGTCCGCCTCGAAGACGAGCGGCAAACCGCGCTCTCCGACGAACACGCCGGGCGGGCTCACGCCGAAATGACGAGTGCGCAGAAAGATGAATTTTTGGCGATCATGTCGCACGAGTTGCGCCATCCGCTGAACCTGATCCACCTCAATCTGGAGCTGCTCGCGCGACTGCCCGAAACATGGCAATCGCCGCTGGCTGCCAAGGCGACGGAGGCGATACGCGCGGCGGTGTCGAACCAGGCCAAGGTCATCGAAGATCTGCTTGACCTCTCGCGACTGAATACCGGCAAGCTGTCGTTATCCAAAACGCAGGTCAACCTGCCCATGCTGGTCAGCGATATCGTTGAGGCCTCGCGGCACGATCCGGCCGCGAACGACAGAAACATCAGCATGGAGGTTTGCAAAACGCCATTGCTGATTCATGCCGATCGCGTTCGCATCGAGCAGGTGGTTCTCAACCTGTTGGGCAACGCCATCAAGTTCACCACGCCGCAGGGCAATATTCGCATCACGGTGGCACAAGAAGACGCTAACGCGCGTCTCGACGTTGTGGACGACGGCAAGGGCATTCCGGCGGAGTTTCTCCCCCACGTCTTCAATATGTTTGGACAGGCTACATCGGTCACGACGCGCAGCAGCGGCGGCCTCGGTATCGGTCTTGCCCTCGTCCACCAGATTACCGACCTGCATGGTGGGCGGGTTGAAGTCACATCGAATGGAGCAGGAAAGGGAGCCTGCTTTACCCTTTGGTTACCGTTGAGCGACTGGGTCGGCCCGGCGGTAGCGGCCGATGGCAAAGGGTCGCAGCAAACGCTTTCCGGCCTGCGGATTCTTTTGGTAGACGATTCGGCCGACATCGCAGAGGCTTTCGCAAGCCTGCTGCAAATCGGCGGTGCCGACGTCATTGTCGCCAACAGCGCCACGGCGGGCTTGGCGCGTCTGGCCGAGCACAAATTCGACCTGGTGGTTTCAGATATCGCCATGCCCGGCATGGATGGCTACGATTTCATCAAGCACGTGCGCAGCGACCCGGATCACGCGACGTTACCTGCCATTGCAGTCAGCGGACTGGGCCGCGACAGCGATCTGAAGCGCTCTATGGAAGCCGGGTTTTCTGCTCACATCAACAAGCCGGTATCGCTCGACGCGCTAATCAGCACGATTGAGAAAGTTGTTAGCCGGCCGGGTTGAGGACTGGCATTCCTATTTAACGCTCTCCCACATCGCCGGCAGCACTGCGGCGCCCAACCGCTTGCTGCGCTGGCCGTTCCAGCCAACGGTTGGGTCCGCCAGCAGCGCGTTGTCCTTGAACGGCATCTCCAGCGTCAGCGACACGCATTTGAAATGATGGCCGACATACTTCGATGAAAGCTTCAGCATCTCTTCGCGGTACTTCCCGGAGGGATAGCCGTGCCGGTCCTGGAAATCCGGACTCGCCCGCTTGAAGGCATCGATAAAGTCTTGCTGCGCGGTGGCCTGGGCCGGCGTGAAACCTTCGAGCATTTCACTACCCGCCACGAACACATAGGGCAAGGCTTCGTCGCCGTGCACATCCATGAAGAAGTGGCAGCCGGTTTCATGCATGCGTCGCCGCACATAAAATACTTCAGGACTGGTCTCGAGCGAGGGCGCCATCCACTCGCGATTGAGGTTGGCTCCTGCAGCGTTGGTGCGCAAATTGCCACGCGCGGCGCCATCGGGATTCATGTTTGGAACAACGTGGAAAACCGCATGTTGCAGCAGCAGGCGCGCATGGGGGTTGGCGCGGTCAAGCAGCGCTTCCAGCATGCCTTCCACAAACCACTCCGCCATCGTTTCACCGGGATGCTGGCGCGCGATCACCCATATTTTTTTAGGTGCCGCAGGGTCGCCGACGGTGACCAGATTAAAGTCGCGTCCATCAATCGTGTTGCCGAGGTCTTCAATGCGCGCGAGGCCGGAGCTTGCAACCCGCCCCTGGAAAGCCAGATTACGCTCGGACGAATATGGCTCGAAATAGGCGTAGTAGACGCTGTCGGTCTCTGGCGTATGAGAGATCGTGAGCACCCGCCCGTCATACGCGGTCGGCACCCGGAACCAGTTTTCTCGATCATGGCTTGCCACGGCCTGGTATCCCGTCCAGCCGTCAGGATAAGTCGCCTGCCCCGCGTTCATGATGCGCAGCACACACGGCTCGTTGCGTGCGCCCTGCAGTCGAAAATAGAACCACTGGGAAAAATCGGCATGGGAATCGCGGCGCAGATTCAATTCGATTGTGGAGGGCGCGTCGGCGCGCAAAACCTCGATAGCGCCAGCGTCGAAATGGTGGCTGATCTTGATAGGCATGGAAGCTAGGAAAAACTGGAAAGGTGGATGCCTTCAGGATACGCGAACCGCAAACCCTCTGCTATAATCCGTCGCTCGTCGGGGCGTAGCGCAGCCTGGTAGCGTACTTGCATGGGGTGCAAGGGGTCGGAAGTTCGAATCTTCTCGCCCCGACCAATATAATCAATGAGTTAGGCCAATCTTCGGATTGGCCTTTATCATTTTAACGGGAATTGGTAAGAAAATTGGTAAGAAAATTTCTGCGCAGTTCTAAGTTCTATCTTCGGAGTGGCGTACGTTCGGCAGAGGAGCGGGATTGCCTAAATAAAAAGAGGTGAATTCGATGACTGCCTGTCTATTGGATATCCCAGCTGAGGACGCCTGGATAATTGACCGATTAACTCGTCTAGTTACCAGGAGACTAGTGGCAAGTGGAAATGATATTCGAGACCGGCAAGGTCT
>JAQGMR010000039.1 GCA_028292265.1 Herminiimonas sp. | reverse complement strand
TGACGAAGGAAATCAACCACGATTGCTGAACATGCCGTTTGATGGCCAACAGGTCGAACCGGCGCCGAAAGAACCCGCGAATGTCCGAGGCAGAAGAGCCCGTCAAAGCAATTGGGAGTCGGCGCGCAAATAGCCCATCAGGGTCTCGCATTCAAAAAATGAATGCGGTTGTATGAGACCGGATATACGTGTGCAGTCGTGCCTTAAAGCCATACCAACGACATGTTTGCAAACGAGGTGGGGTCCATATACGGACCTTGGCGATTCCAGGAAACGGTCGGTCAACGCTTGAGTTCAGCTGCGAACGCGCAGCGCAAAGGCTATGAACGCTGACATGCGGTGCACGCGTTTGTCAGGTGCAACGATCCGTTAGGCGGCGCGGCGGTAAAGGCACACACCACTCTGATATCACCTCACCATGGCGGGGCGAAGTTCGGATACGTGAGGCCGACATGGAAGACGCCGAAAATCACGCTGGTCACGAGTGCCGTGTACTTCCCCTGGTACAGTGCGATCAACAGAAAGCAGACCGAAGGGAATGCCGCCACAACGAGCAGAATTGGAAATTGCGCTCCCGGTCTTACGCCGGGATGGTCCCGGTTTCAGGCCACGGGCGCCTCGCCTGTGCGGCGCAGCATCAGTAAAGTCGCGGTGGAAACGACCACGACTTCATCACGCTGGTTGAAGGTCTGGCGGCGAAATCGGATGATCCCGCGGTCACTGCGCTTGGTTTCATGCCGTTCAACGTAATACTTCGTATATCGACGTTTCATGGATGCAGGACCATCATGAAAACCGAACGACCTTTTACAAAAGGTGCGACTGAGATTGCGACTACACCGTATACGTGAACAGGAAACGAATCAATAGAATGGACACTTACTCAGAACTGCAACGACGAATCAAGGCGCTGCAACAGCAAGCAGAGCAAGTGCGCCGAAACGAAGTTGCCAGCGTGGTCGCTGATATCGAGGCTAAGATGCAGGAATTCGGAATCACGGTTGACGACCTCGTCGGGGCGCGACGGGACGAACCGAAGAAGATTGCGCGTGCCCGGTGCCGGCAAAATATCGCAGTCCAGGCACCGGTGAAACCTGGTCGGGGCGAGGCCGAAAACGTAAATGGCTAGCCGGGAAAGTTTCGAGGCAGTTTCGCATCAAGTGATGTGCTGCGCAGTTGCCATCAGGGTATGGAGTGCCGTCGTCACCACTGTCATCAATCAGCGGCGCCCTTTACCGGTGAGCCTGTAGGTGTTCCTACTGCTCGGGTATTTACATAGGCAGCCGGTCCACCGCTACCTGTTTTTCGCCTGTGACGGCCCACTCTATGCCATCGTTTCTCGATTGACGCCTACTGACTGCGGATGGCCAAATCGTTTCATGCCGCTGCACCCAGGCGTCGAGGAATTCCGTGCCCGTGCAAGGAGCGCCAATCAAGGCTTCCTTTATAGGGATTCCGCCAGTGCCGGCAGTGTAAAAAATTCGATACGCTGACATCCGGAAATATGAACCGCTCCCTCGTGGCCATGCTCCCGCCGGCGACGCTGATCCTTGTCCGAAGTGCCCGCCCGGAATTTCAAGACACAGTTTCATGATCAATCGCAATGGGGCTTCGGCCGCCATTTTCCCTGACGTCTTCACCTATGCAAAACAAGCCCGCGCCACAAGCGCGAATGAAGTCGCAGCACATCGTCTCACCGACTAGTCGGCCTTGGCCGTCATGCTTAACGGGTGCAATGCGATCAAGGCGATGGGGGCCGCCATCGGCGATGTGCTGGAAATCTTGAAGAGACCATGGGACGTTCAGTGCGCAAGTGCCGAATGCCGACTGCTGGAACGTGCCAGCTATCCGCGTTCGGATGGTGGCGTGGCGGCGTATTGAATGCTCGCGGCGTAGCGAAAGACAATTAGGGTGAGCGGTCGTCCCTCGCCAACTCCTTGCGCAGCCACTGACTGAATGCCCTCACCTTCGGACGCTCGAGATCGCCGGGCAAGCCCACAATGTAATAAGCCGACTGGCTCGGAATGCGCAGATTGAACGGCTCGATCAAGCGCCCGTCGGCCAGGTCGTCGGCGACGATAATGCTCTGGCCGAGTGCAACGCCCTGGCCTGCGACCGCCGCCTGCGTAAGCAATCCAACGTCGCTGTATTGCGGCCCCTCGGCTCTCATGTCACCAAGACCCGCAGCCTCGAGCCACTTCGGCCATTCGTTGCTCATCAGCCGCAGCAATGAGCGCGGGCGCAGGTTTGCAGGAATGCGCAACCGCTGCGCACCCTGACGAAAGGATGGACTGCACACCGGAAACAGCTCCGTGGCGATCAGCAATTCCGATTGCAGTCCCGGCCAGCGGCCATCGCCGTAGCGCACCGCGACTTCGACATCCTGCCGCTCGAAGTCAACGAGAGCGTTCGATGTGGAAAGTCGTACATCGAGCTCGGGATGAAGTTCCAGGAACCGAATCAACCGCGGCATCAGCCATTGGGCGGCGAGCGACGGCGTAGTCGCTATTGTCAACCGGCCCACCCTATCCGCATGCTGGATACGTTCCGTCGCGAGCGCGAGTTGGTCGAGCATAGCCCCGACCGTGCGCGCATAGTCTGCGCCCGCGGCTGTTACCTCTACGCGCCGCGCGTGCCGCGTAAACAGGCGCACGCTGAGGTGGTCCTCGAGATGGCGTACCTGCTGGCTTACCGCAGCCGGCGTGATGCTAAGCTCATCGGCGGCACTGGCAAAGCTGGAGTGCCTCGCGGCTGCCTCGAAGGCGCGCAAGGTGGTCAACGGAGGAAGGCGACGCGACACGGCGAGGGGGAAAAGGGCAAGCGAAACTTAGCCTATCACAAGAATTTCTCGTTTGTCAGATATAGACGTTCAATCCAACATAGGTACCTTCCAGCTCAAGCTGAACTTACGCCTTACGGGATTGATGACTATGGAAATGACATTGCTTACAAACACGAATATCTCCGCCTCCCGAATTGCGCTCGGCACCTGGGCAATCGGCGGCTGGATGTGGGGCGGGAGCGACGAGCGCGATGCCATCGGCACGCTGCACGCCGCGATCGACCAGGGGATCAATCTTATCGATACTGCTCCGGTCTATGGCTTCGGTCGCTCGGAGGAGATCGTGGGCAAGGCACTCGCCGGACGACGTGACCGCGCGCTCATCGCGACCAAGGCCGGACTCGAGTGGCGGAACGGCAAAGTGACGCGCAACTCGAGTCCGGCGAGACTGCGCCGCGAGCTCGACGACACGCTGCGCCGACTCCGGACGGACTACGTAGACCTCTACCAGATCCACTGGCCCGACCCGCTGGTGCCGATCGAGGAGACCGCGTCAGTCATGGCCGACTTCCTTAAAGAGGGTCGGATCCGTGCGATAGGCGTGAGCAACTACAGCCCGGAGCAGATGGCGGCTTTCGCGCGTATCGCGCCACTGCATACGGCGCAGCCACCTTACAACCTGTTCGAGCGGGCAATAGAAGCCGACGTCCTTCCCTATGCGAAGCGGCAGAGGATTACGCTTCTTGCCTACGGCGCGCTGTGTCGCGGTCTACTGACCGGGGCGGTATCGCAGTCTCGGCGCTTTGAAGGCGACGACCTTCGTCAGGTCGACCCGAAGTTCCGCGAGCCGCATCTCGGCCAGTATCTCGCCGCGGTGCGGGCGCTGCAGCGTCTGGCTCGAGATCGTTACGGCAAGAGCGTGTTGGCGCTTGCCGTGCGCTGGATCCTCGACCAGGGTCCGCTGATTGCCTTGTGGGGCGCACGTCGCCCCGAGCAACTGGCACCGGTAAGCGACGCGATCGGGTGGTCGCTGGACAGCGCAGGACTGATCGAGATCAATCGCATCATCGCCGAATACATCGTGGCGCCGGTCGGACCGGAGTTCATGGCTCCGCCGTCGCGAGTACCCGACTCGGGCGAAGTCCCCGCCGGCTGAATGCCGCTGCCTGCGGACTTTACCGGAGAACACTGCATGCGCCGGGGCGTTATCGCAACGTTCAGTGGCTTGATTAGGGCAATACAGCCAATACTGAATCTGTGAATTGACAGGAGAAATTTATGGGTAAGGAAGCAGTCGGATTCATTGGACTTGGGAATATGGGCGCGCACATGGCGCGCAACCTGCTTGAAGTGGGGTTCAAAGTCACGGTTTTCAACCGTACTAGGGAGCGAGCCGAAACCTTGGCTGCTAGCGGCGCTACGCTCGCCGAGTCTCCACGTGGTGCCGTCGTGCCGGGCGGTATCGTTATCACGATGCTTGCCAACGACCTCGCGGTGCAATCGGCCGCTCTCGGCGAGAACGGCTTTGTCGACGCATTGGGCAAGGACGGGTTGCATATTTCGATGAGCACGGTCTCACCGGAGACCTCGCGGAAGCTGGCACGCGAGCATGCCAGACGAGGTAGCCATTTTTTGGCTGCGCCTGTGTTCGGGCGCCCAGAAGCCGCCGCAGCAAGACAATTGTGGATTTGCCAATCGGGAGCGGCTGTCGGCAAGCAGCGGGCGAAGTCGGTTCTAAATACGCTTGGTCAAGGCGTTCACGATTTCGGTGAAGACCCGGGAGCTGCGAGTGTTGTCAAGCTCTCAGGGAACTTCCTTATTCTGTCTGCCGTGGAGGCCTTGGCCGAAGCCTTGGCGCTGGCTCAAAAGAACGGCGTAGATAGAACGACACTGGCCGGCTTTCTGGGCAAGACTATTTTTTCCTGCGCTGTGTACAAAAATTACGGTCGCATCCTCGCTGATCGTGTATTCGAGCCGCCGGGCTTGGCCCTGGAACTGGGGATGAAAGACATGCGCCTGGTCCGAGATACCGCGGAAGCTGTACAGGTCCCCATGCCGATCGCCGACCTTCTGCATGCGAGGCTACTTTCGGGACTGGCAAACGGGCGCGGCCATCTGGATTGGACTGCGATTGAGTTATCGACGGCGGGAGATGCTGGTATCGACACGAATCGGTAGCGCTCGGGTTTCATCACCTCGTGGCCAGGAAATGCGTACTGCGAGTCGATCACCACCATGTCCGCAAAAGCCGCACCGCCAGAATGACCAGCTAGAATTCAACTCAAGGTGATGTTGATCCGACCGTCACGTCGAGTTGACAAGCGCTGCCATGCCGCGATTATTTCTGCGTAGCGACACTCACTTTATTGGGCCAAGAAAAACCAGCTTTCTTCTCACGCGTACTGTGCTATTTCCGACAGTATTACGAGTTCGCTTGCCTTGCAGAGCTCTATTTTTCCCGGGTACACCGCGACATAGTTCACTTTGGATATAGGCGGAGCGACAGGAAGTACGACAAGGGATCCGGACTGTAGGTCGCCCTTGAACAGATCAACGGGGAGCAAACTTACGCCCATACC
>JAQGMR010000014.1 GCA_028292265.1 Herminiimonas sp. | reverse complement strand
TCGTCTGCGCCCGCACCAAACCCTGGATTACCAAACCCCAGTCGACGTCGAGGCACGGTACCAGAAAATGCTTAATTAACCTGTCCGTGAAAACCGGGGTACCTCAGTCTGTCCCCGATTGCGCGATCAGGACCGACTCTCGTCCCACGCAGCGCTTTCTCCGCATTCCTTTTTTCTGCATGGCCTGCTCGCCGCTACCGCGCGGGAACGCGGCTTCAGTTGGTCTCATCCAATGTGTGGAAGCAACGATGGTTGCACGACGTTGTTTCCTGCCGCGCTGGAATATTGTGTTCCGGCGGGCGGCCTTCAGCAAAGGATCACCAACACCATGAACGCGCCCGAGAAGATCAGTTTCCTGCCGGACGTCCGGGCACAGCCAGATGTGCGCGGTATAAGCATTAATGCAGTCGGCATCAAGGGAGTGCGCCATCCGATTGCGGTCCGCGTTGGCGACGGCGCCATGTGGACCGTCGCCACGCTTGCCATGACCGTGGGCCTGGCAGCGACTGAAAAGGGCACGCATATGTCGCGGTTCCTTGAGGTGCTACAGGCGCAGTCCGAGCCGCTCGACCCGCGTGGCCTGCGTGCGATGTTGCAGACTATGCTGGCGACGCTCCAGGCAGAGAGCGGCAGTATCGAGATACGTTTCCCCTATTTCGTTCGCAAGAGTGCCCCGGTTTCCGGCGTCCAGAGCCTGACGGACCATGACGCTTGTTGGACCGTTTGCAGCGACGCGTCTGGACGCGTCCGGTTTGACATGCAGGTCATGGTGCCCGCAACCAGCCTTTGTCCGTGCTCCAAGGAGATATCCGCTTACGGTGCTCATAACCAGCGGTCGCACATCACCATCAATGCCGAACTGCTGGCTGACGTAACAATGGAAGAACTGATCCGCGTGGCCGAGCGCAGCGCCTCATGCGAGGTGTATGGCTTGCTGAAACGTGCGGATGAAAAATACGTTACGGAGCGGGCTTATGACAACCCGAGATTCGTCGAGGACCTGGTGCGGGAAGTCGCGCTGGCGCTTGCCTCCGATCCGCGCATCGGTGCCTGGACGGTCGAAGCAGAAAACTTCGAGTCGATCCACAATCACTCCGCATTTGCGCGCATTGCCGGTGGGCGAGAGGGGACGCACGCCGCTCCGTGACAACGCAGGGTCGTTGCTTTTGAACGCAGGGACGCTGCTTCTCAACGCAGGGTCGCGGCTTCTCCGCGCAGGGCCGATGGCTCCCAACGCCGGGCCGCTGCTTGACAGTGAAGGCCGCAGCTGCAGTAGCCACGCCGGTCGCGCACAACGCGATGCCGCTGAATGACAGGTCGATGTCTTCGCGGGACCACGCAGCCGCCTTGAGTCAGCGCGTCGCGTCTACTTTTTTGCCGGCGGCGACACCGGAGGCTTGACTGGCGCAGCGCTCGGAGGCTGCGCGGACGGTGCGAGGCCGGAAACGTATTTTGAAAGCGCGTCGATGTCCTTCTCGGTCAGGCCCTGTGCGGCCGACGTCATGACGCCATCCATGTCGAAGCGCGTGCTGTTGTGGAAGGCTGTCAGTTGCGCCTTGACGTACTCCTGCCGCTGGCCCGCGAGGCGGGGTATGTGCTGCTGACCGCCGAGGTCCTTCGCGTGACACGCTATGCAATTGTTCTTCTGCGTCAGTTCGGCGCCGACGGCAAGCTGCTCTGGGGTCAGTGTGCCTTTTGGCGGCGTCAGTTTCTGGCTGCTGAAGTAGGCGGCGAGTTCGTTCAGATCGGCATTGCTGAGGCCGGCCGTGACCGGAGTCATCATGTCGTTCTTCCGGTTGCCTTCCCTGAACTGATAGAGCGCCGATACCAGGAACTGTTTTGGCTGCTGCGCTATGTTTGGGATGTTCGGCAATTCCGAATTGCCGCTGGCGCCGTGGCAGCTTACACAGACCTGGGCCTTTTGCGGAACGGCGACATCCTGGGCCAGCGCGGCATGCGGTACTGACAAGAACAGGGCCGTGCCGAATGCAGCGGCGGCGCCGGAAGTGATCATTCTTATGGGGGTTAGGCGATTGCCTGTCGAGGTGGATTTCATTGGCGTGCGCTGGTCCGATGTTGGCTGGAAAAGGTTCTGGAAATGAAGGCCGCCAGCAAATCACGGGTCGGAGCAGGCACTGCCTGCTCCGACCGTCCTGCTTTATTTTGCCGGCTTTGTAGCTGCCTTCGTACCGGTATGGCTGACGCGGTAGAGCACACCGTTGTAGTCATCCGATACCAGCAATGAACCGTCCTTCATGACCAGCACGTCCACTGGACGACCCCACATCGGCGGATCGGCGCGCGCATCGGTCAGGAAGCCTTCGAGGAAGTTTTCCTTCTTCAGATTGCCCTTGGCGTCGGTGCTAACGCGAACCACGCTGTAGCCTTGTTTCTGATCGCGGTTCCAGGAACCATGCATCGCGATGAACATGCTGTTGCGGTAAGACGCCGGGAAGCTGTTGCCGGTGTAAAAGCGCATGCCGAGCGGCGCAACGTGGGCCCCGAGCAGCATCGCTGGTGGGGTGAATTCGGAGCAACTGCGATTCTTGCCGTACTCGGGATCAAGGATGTTGCCCTGATGGCAGTACGGGAAGCCGAAGTGCTGGCCCACCTTGGTGACTGTTTCCAGCACGTCCTCCGGGCCTTCGTTGCCCAACCAGTCGCGTGCATTCGATGTGAACCAGAGCTTGCCGGTCTTCGGGTTGAAGGCCATGCCGACGCTGTTGCGAACGCCTTGTGCCACGTTCTCCAGGACGCCAGTTTTGGGATCGACCCGCAGAATCGCCGCCTGCATGTAGGTAGGCATCGTAATGTTCTGCGGCGAGCCAATATTGAAGTAGAGCTTGCCGTCCGGTCCCATTGCAAGAACCTTCCAGAAGTGGCCTGGCTGCGCCGGCAAGCCGTCGATCACGACACGCGGTTGCGGCGGATTGTCCAGGTTGTCTTCAATGCCGGCATAGGCCAGGATGCGCTCGCGCTCCGCCACGTACAAGGTGCCATCGGCGAAGGCCAGCCCGTTTGGCGCCTTCATGCCCTTCAAGATGGTTTTGACTTCACGCTTGCCACCACGGTCCAGCACCGCGTACACGTTGCTTTGCAGCCGATTGCTGACAAAGACGGTGCCCTTGCTGCCCAACGCCAGTGAGCGCGCTTCCGGAATGCCGTCTGCCCACACTTCAACCTTGAAGCCGGCCGGGACTTTCAGCTTGTCGACCGGGAGTTCACTTGCGGGCCGACCGGTCATGATTGGCGCGATGGGGTGCAAGGCCGACTTGGCGTCGGGTGACATGCCCTGCATCCACGTGGGGGGCGCGGCCGGCGCTGCGGCGGCCGGTGCAGGTGTCGAAGCGGACGGAGCGGCTGGTGGTGGAGCCGCCTGCTGGGCGAGAGCCGCTTCGCCAGATACGGCAAACAGCCCCGCAATTGACAGAGCAATGCGCAGTTTCATGTGTTCCCCTTTGATGGATGACGTTGTCTTTTCGCCGGCATGGCTGCCGGTCTTTGTTGCAACATTGATTGTATAGCAACGCGGTTCATCACACGAAAAGTGGCGCGGTCACGCGGCTGTCGGCAACTGCTTCTATTAATTTTGATCAACCTTGCCGATTGCAAATGGCGTTGAATGGAGGTTCGGCTCAATGAGCGGCAATCCCTCCATGTATCAAAATCGATGACCCATGCCTTGCATGCACTACCCGTCGTGTTGAACGCTGCCGACACCGGCGTCGAACTGCCCGTCGCCGCATGGCCTTATCTGGAGATCCTCACCCGCCTTGCGCTCGCCCTCGCACTCGGCCTGTTGATCGGCATGGAGCGCGAACGGCGCGGCAAGGAAGCCGGCTTGCGCACTTTCGGTTTTGTATCGCTGCTTGGCGCGCTAGGCGCCTGTCTCGGGGACGGCTATGCCTACCTGTCGCTCATTATGGCCGGCATGCTGGTGGTCTTTCTCAACCTGCAAAACTTGCGTGCTCACGAAGGCACCGAACTGACGACTTCAGCAGCGATGCTCATTACGTGCATGGTCGGCATCCTGTGTGGCAAAGGTCATACCCTGACCCCTGCCGCAATCATGGTCAGCGTGACGGCGCTGCTGGCATGGAAGGACCGGCTCTCCGGATTCAGCATTGGCTTGACGGAAGGCGAGTTGCGCTCGGCCCTTTTGCTGGCGATTCTGGCAATCGTGATTTACCCCGCGTTGCCGGTCGGCGCAATCGGCCCCTGGCAACTGATCGAACCGCGCGCCGCATGGGGCACTGTCATCCTGATCGCCGGCATCGGCTTCGTGAACTACGTGCTCTGGAAGATCTACGGCTCGCGCGGCCTTGCCATCGCCGGCTTCCTCGGCGGCCTGGTCAATTCCAGCGTCACGGTCAATGAACTGGCAGCCCGGGTCCGGAAGCGACACCACGACGGCGTGGTCGCTGCCACGTATCGCGGCATCTTGTTGGCGACCATGGCAATGATCAGCCGCAATGCCGTTTTGCTGCTCCTGCTTGCGCCACCCGCTGCGGTGTACGCAGCAATCCCGTTTGGACTCATGCTTATCACCACCGGTGCCTGGGCTGCATCCAGCTTCAAGGCGATACAGGCAGTTGAGGAGGCGAAGCCGACCGAGGTGGGACTCGCGTTGCCGTTTTCCTTGTGGGCCGCGTTGAAATACGGCGTGATTTTCCTCATCCTGCACGTTGCTGGTGTCCTGATGCAAAAGGTGTTTGGCGACCTTGGCTTTTACGCGGTGTGCGTGGTTGGCGGCATGGTGTCCAGTGCGAGCGCCGTAGCCGCCGCCGCAAGCCTTTTTACGGGCGGGTCAATTTCACTGGACCTGGCCACGTCCGGCGCCGTGGTGGCATCGGTTACAAGCGTGCTGATCAACTTGCCGTTTGTCCTGCGGGCGGGCAACCGAAGCTTGACGCTGCGACTCTCCGTGGCGATGGGCGCCATCTCCTTGATTGGCGTGGTTGGCATGTTCTTCGGAAGCCACTTGACCGCCTTGCTGATCGCCCGCTTCCCGGGAATCCTGCCTTGACGGGCGAGTCCCTGTTCATGTTAAGGCATCAGGAAAGCTTGCAACTGTAAAGCTCCGCGGCGATACGAACCGCTACATCGCTGACCGATCTTGAAAGCTCATGATGGCGTTGAGATTCGGGAGTCGGCAGGGGCGTCACCCGCGGCGTGGTTGAACTGGAATCCAACCAGCTGGGAGTCCTCGAAAGTAGGGGCGGTCCGCACCCGATTTTTGCCCAGCCGCTTGGCTTCGTAAAGTGCGGCGTCGGCGCGCGAGATCAATTGGACGATGGTTTCTCCAGGCGCATGTTCGGCCGCGCCGATCGATACTGTCACGCGTTCACTGCCTGCCTTGGCGCCGGCCCGCGAAGCGCATTCCCGGATGCGCTCCGCGACCGCAAGCGCCGATGGCATGGTGGTCTCCGGAAGGAGCAATAGAAATTCCTCTCCGCCGTAGCGTCCAAACTGGTCCGCAGCGCGCTTTTGCTGTTGTGCCGTCGCGGCAAAGTGGCGCAGTATGTCGTCGCCTGCGGCATGTCCGCGCGTGTCGTTGATGCCCTTGAAGTTGTCGAGGTCCATCAGGCAGATGCAGAACGGCGACCCATGACGTTCCGCGCGGTTCCGCTCAATTTCGACCAGCTCGAGGATGTGGCGGCGGTTGAACGCCTTGGTAAGCTCATCCCGAATGGCGAGTTCATGGTTGCTTGCCAGGGCCTCCTTCAATGCGTTGACGGCGTGGGCATTGGTCTTTTCCAGGAGCAGGAGGAACAGCGCCACGCTGGCGATTAGCCCGAGCGTGGACAGCGTATAAAGCATATGCATGTTTGAGACGATCGGCGTCATGAAGCCGAATCCAGCGAACTCCGCCGTGTAGAACGCCAGAACGGTAACGAGCACCGTTCCAAGCCAGACCAAGCCGGGCCGCACACCGCCGACCAGCACGCTGACGGTGGGACAGACGACCAGCCAAAGAATGGTCGGGGCCGAAACGCCGCCTAACCGTAAACTTAATGCGACCAGCAATGCGTAGACGCATAGAACGAGCGCCTCGCGGGCCAGTGCCAGTTTGCCGGCAAGCCTGAAAAAGACAAGCACGCTGACGCTTCCAATGGCACCGGCATAACAGAGTGTCGCACTGACGTCGTCCGCGAGCAGGTGATAAAAGAGGCCGAACGTCGCAGTGACCGCGAGGACAAGGAGGTTCGCAATAACCAGGTTTTCGGACCGCCACAGCGAAATGCTTTTTTGGCGTACTGATGCAGGCACGAACAGCCCAATGGCTGCGAAAAACCTGGAGCGCCCGTTCGAATTGTGATCGTTCATTTCCGCTTAATTGGTATGTTCTTGCCATGCTCGCCACGGCGGGAGTACCGACTCAAACAGTGCGACGTTTCCGCTCATCAATTGATAACAGGTAATAGTTTAGATTCTCTTTACCGAAAAAGGTAGAGAAGTCCAGTGGTCTGATCCGGTTCTTGACCGGCTTTGCGAGTGGCCAGGGTGGAAGTCTGTCTTTCTGTCCTCGCGGGCAGCGCGTTTTTACACTGAACATCCGAAAAGTTATACACAAAAAAGTATGTAGGAATAATCCGGCACCGGAACAAACGAGAAGACAACAATCCGGCCCGCCCGCCCAACATGCACTGTAGGAAAGGTCTTACTGGTCAGGAACTTGCGAGCAGCGCACTAATGTTATCAACAGTCTTATCCACCCTTTCGGTGGATAACCTTTCACCTCGCCGCTTCGGCTGCGGCACAGCCTGTTGGCCGCCAAAGAACCTTTGCTGTTGGCGCGCTGTCAATACCGGTTGAGTCCCAACGAGGAGATACCAACAATGAAAGCCATCACGCTAATTGCGATTGCGACGACTACCTTCCTGGGTGGATGCATGGTGTACGACACGCCGAGGGGCGAGGGCGGCTACAGTGGCGGCGGGGTATACCGGCAAGAAGGGCCGCGTAGCGACCGCGATCGAGACCGAGAGCGCGGCGAGCGGGAGTTGCGGCGGGGAGATGACCGCGATGAGCGCCGTGGAGATGATCGAAGGTAGAGCGATGCAGTAGCGCCGCCAGCGCCTGGGTCATGTTCTTGTGCCATCGCGACCCGGGCCTGACCGCTTTACCCTATGGCTGGATGATTGAGGTGATGCGGCGCCGGGTTCTCTCGCGCAGCGAGCATTCGCGCAGCGTATCCGCCAGCTTTTCTAGATCATTGATGCCGTAAAGTGACACAGCCGGGAAGGTCACGTCGGACGAACGCAGCCGCAGGATGCAATGTCCCACAAGCCGCATGCCCAGGGGCTTCACCAGATCAAAATGCTCAATGGTGAAGACTTCTACGCTGTCCATCTGTTTTGAAAGTATGCCGCGCTCAACCTTGATGCGTTGGGTACTTATCTGGTAACGGGTTCCGATGCTTTGCACCCAGTAGTACAAGTACGCTATGCCCAGCGTAAGCACCACGAAGATCCACTGCCATGCGCTATAGACGACGGCGGGGTGGCCCGTAAAGAGCGGCTTCTCCACTTCGGCGTCCTGGCTCGCGCGGAACGCGGACAGGTCGGTATTACAGAAGCGGCACTTGATGGCGGCTGCCTTGATCGTCTCGCCGCAGACCGGGCAAGCCTTGGTGTCTTCTGTCGTCATCTGCACCCTCATGAACTGGTTTGCGCCGGATCGCATCGGCTGGGATAAATATGCCTTCGGCTCAGGGAAGTAGCCGGGAACCGCTAGAGACTAGCCGGAATACGGGCACCGCGCTGGAGCGCAAAAGCCGTCTTGCATGGAATATATCACCGCCGGCGAGATGTCCGGAAATTGGGAAGCTGAGCGGTGACGGGTGTCAATCGCGTTACTGGGCAATGGGGGACCACCGCGATTGGACGCGGGCGGTCCGACCTCACGCGAAAGCGAGCGAGAAAAAAGAATAGTGGCAGGTCGTTAGGCCTGGGGTGGCCCGACGACATGCCACTCGGCTGCTGCACCCAGCAACGAGAGCACAGCGGTCGAAAGTGGGTAAAGCCGGCCGCAATGGACTGCTTCACCCGAAGAACGGCTAGTCAGCGTTTTACACTGACAGATTCCCCGTTCCCGCGGTCGTACCAGCTGTTCCAGTGGTTGCCCCTGTTCCAGTGGTCGTACCGGTCCCAGCCGTGCCGGTGCCGGTCGCGGTGGTCCCGGTTGGGGTGCCAGCACCTGTTGCACCGGTTGACGTCGTATCAGTAGCCGTTGTACCCGTCGCACCGGTTGTACCCGTTGTCGTACCGGTCGTGGAACCCGTCGTACCAGTTGCACCCGTCGTACCGGTACCAGCAGTGCCAGCACCTGTAGTGCCGGTACCTGCAGTGCCAGTATCAGTAGTGCCGGTACCTGTAGTGCCGGTACCCGAAGTGCCGGTACCCGTGGTGCCAGTACCGGTAGTCCCTGCGGGCGTTGTAGCGGGGGTCGTCCCGCTAGCCGGTGTAGTCGTCGTCGTGGTCGAACCAGCAGTACCTCCCGCGGTTAGCTGCCCCAATGCAGCGGTCCGGGTCTGCAGCACGGTAGCTCGGGTAGTGGCGAAGGCGCTGACGCCGGCCTCTGTCGACGCCTGAGCCGACTGAACCACCTGCACGCTCTGCGTATTTTGCGCGGTAAGGAGCGTTAGAGCTTGTGCATCGGCTTCCGCGCTGGTCGCCCGCGCAAACTGCAGCACGGCTGGGACTTGCTCGGGTGGAGGGGTCACCGGAATTGGCTGACTGCGCTGCTGCAGAAGCACAACCAATTGCGCAAAGCTTGTCTGATTCTCAGTGATGGTTTGCTGTGCGCGCGCTTTCACCTGAGCGTTGCTGCTACGCGCCTGGACCAACTGGGCAACCTGGGTTTCGCTCACCAAAGTCTGGCACAACTGATACAGCTGTGTGCCGCGCAGGCTGGTCGCGATGCTTTGCGCGGTCTGGAGATGTTCTTGCAGGCGTGGAAGCGACTGTGCAGCCAGGGCCTTGACATCGACGTCCGTGCTGCGTTGCGCCACTGTCGTGGTCTTCGTCACGTCCTCCGTATGAATCAGGACATTGCGGTCCATATAGGCTTTGTCAAAGTCTTCGGCGGTGAAGCTCGAGACCAGGGTCAGCATCTCCTGCTGATCTGCCGACAAGGTGGTAGGCAAGGTCACGCCTTTCCGGGTCGCCAGCGTTGTAATGTTCGTGTTGAGCTGGGTGTGCTCATCAATCATGTGTTGGGCAAATTGTTTGACCTGCGCATTGGTCGCCTTTTGCAATGCCACCTGGCCTAATTGGATTTCAAGCAAGCCATCCTGGTATGCGTCGACCAGATACGCGGTCGGCTGCAATGTGGCTAGCAGTTCCTGTGCAATGGTGAGCCGCTGCTCGATCAGCAAGACATTGGAACTTGCCACCTGTCTGACGGTGACATCGGTTCCTTGACGCACCTGGGTTAGCGTAGAGGCCAGCAAAGCCTTCCAGCTTGTGACGAGATCCGATACGTAAGTGCGGTCCAGTTCCGTACCCGTGAGCGTGTTGAGATTGTTGATCTGCGTTTGCTGTTGGGTGGTTACATTGTTGTTGATCGTGACGTTACTGGTCTGCGAAATTTGTGTGACCTGCTGGTTGATGATGTTGATCTCATTGGTGGTCTGCTGAGCCAGTGCCTGCACTTCTGGATTGCTCGATTTTTGAGCAGCGGTCGTCGATTCCTGCGCTTGCGCCTGACCCGATTGCGCGGTTTGACTTAGGAACTGTGCCCCACCGCTGGAGACTGGTGCAGCGCTTGCAGCGTCACCGGTTCCGGCTGAGCCAGTCGTACCGCTTGTTCCGCTTGTTCCACTTGATCCCGTCGCAGCAGGGGTCGCTGCGGTTGTTGAACCAGAGTTGTTGTCGTCTCCGCCGCCACAGCCGGCAACGGACAAGCCCATGACAAGAGCAGCAATAATAGTCAATTTCATATGTGTTTCCAATCCAGGTAGTTGTGCTTTTTCAAGCAGGGCAACGATGGAGTAGAGCCGCTTTTAAATAAATCCGAGCGCGATGGATTGACTAAAACCGAATTGAGGCAGATCAAAGCGAATAGCGAACGCAAAGAGCGTTTCTTGCAGTAGCGGAAAGGGTCGATTCTGCAATGCATTGACGCAGCGGAACCGTCGTGTGAAGTGATGTGCGGGGCAACTTGTGACGTGTCGCATCGCTGCGGAACCAGGCAGGCGAAGAAGGTATCGCTTGCACCTCAATGTTGATGCCTTGGTTTTTTTCGCGCGGTGTTTTACAACCTCAAGGCACGGTCCTATGCAGGGATAGACTTGAGAAAAAGACCCACTTCTCGCGAAGCAGCGATGATGCGCGACACGCGGGGAAACCGTAGAGGAATCGGGAGAGGGTCCTGGCAAAGCGATCCGGGCAAAGCCGCTCAGCAGTTCGCAGCAAACGGAATCAGCAGACCGAATCGGCAGACCGAATCAGCGGACCGAATCAGCAGACCGAATCAGCGGACCGAATCAGCGGACTGAATCAGCGGACCGGATCGCAGACCGAATCAGCAGAGCAACGGGCATCGGGCACCAGAGCAGAAAACCAGCAGAGGGAAGCGCGAGGGAAGTAGAGCCGGGGCGGAGAGAACGATGCAACGTACCGGCGCAGCATGCACATCGCTCGTTCCAGAACAGATATCGTCACAAGATCAGGCGGCCGCTCCCGCTATCATGCGGATCGATTTCAATGCCCTCTCCTTGAGCACAAAGGCCATGAACTCTGAAGCGGGCATCGGCGCCCCGAAATAGTAGCCTTGAGCCTTGTCGCAACCGAAGCGTCGCAAAAGGGATAGCACCTCTGCGTTCTCAACGCCTTCGGCAACAGTGACCAGCCCGAGGCTGTGCGCCATTTCAATAATGGCGCGGACGATCGCAACATCGTCCGGATCGCTCGACAGATCGCGAACGAAAGACTGATCAATCTTCAACTTGTCGACGTCGAACCGCTTCAGGTATGACAAGCTGGAATAACCGGTTCCAAAATCGTCGATGGCCAATTTAACGCCGAGCGACTTCAGTCTCCGAATGGCCTCGAGCGCGTCCTGTACATCCTGGATAAGGATGGACTCGGTAATTTCCAGTTCAAGGCTGAAGGGGTCAAGTCCGGATTCGCTAAGTGCACTGACCACCGCCCGTTCTACGTCGCCGCGCTGGAACTGAACCGCCGAGAGATTCACGGCAATCAGGAGGTCCGGCAGGCCGGCCTTCCTCCATTCGACAGCCTGTCGGCAAGCTTCATGCAGAACCCATTCTCCTATTGGAATGATGAGGCCACTTTCTTCGGCAACGGGAATGAAATCGTTCGGCGGTATCAGGCCCAGGTCTGGACGACGCCACCGGATCAACGCTTCAGCGCCAACGATCGACTCGGTGGCAAGGTCGATTACTGGCTGGTAGTGGATTTCAAACTCGTTACGTTCCAGCGCCTTCTTCAATCCGCTGCGCAGAGCCAGTTTGTTGTCCGCCTCCTTGTTCATCAGTTCATCAAAGAAGCGGCAGGCGTTCCGGCCAGCGTCCTTGGCCTTGTACATCGCCAGATCCGCTTTCTTCAAGAGCGTGTCGAAATTGTCGCCATCTTGCGGATAGACCGATACGCCGATGGATGCAGAGGTAAGTAGTTCGTTCTCTCCGATTGTAAATGCGTGCTGCAAGCGGTCGTGCACCATCGCCACAATCGAAGCGATCGCGTCGCCATCCGGCAAATCGCAGAGCAGAATAAGAAATTCATCGCCGCCTTGGCGACTTATGGTGTCGGTGCTCCGCACGCAATCGCCGAGGCGAATGGCGATTTCTTCAAGTAGCGTATCGCCGACTAGGTGTCCTAATGAATCGTTGATCGACTTGAAATTGTCGAGGTCAAGGAAGACCAGCGCCACCTGGCTTTGCGTTCTCCGGGCTTGGGCAATCGCTTGCTGAAAGCGGTCCTGAACCAGCAGCCTGTTTGGCAGTCGGGTTAGCGCATCATGATGCGCAAGAAATTCAATGCGCTGCTGCGCCGCCTTGCGCTCGGTGATGTCAACGGCGATAGCGAGGAAGCCGTAGATTTCGCCAGACGCGTTCCGCAACGGCGAGAGTGTGGAGCTGATCTCAAGAAGCGAGCCATCGCGACGCTGGCGGAGCAACTCGGCCTGCACCACGCGTTCGCCGGACAGGATACGCCTCCGCAGATCTTCGCTTTCGGCGCGTCCTTCCTCTGGGACCGAGGGAAGGAGTCGTCCGAGGATTTCGTCGGCACTCCAGCCAAACATCCGTTCGGCTTCTTCGTTCCATACTGTGACCAGCCCCTTCCTGTCGCGAGCGTAAATTGCCAGCGGAGCTGAATGAATCAGGGTGCGATTGAGTTCCTGCTCCGCCGCGAGCGTCTGGTTTGCGCCCCGGAGAGCAGCGGCCGCATGTATCTGCTTCTTCCAGGCCCGCGAAATCAACCAGGAAAGGAACAGTGTCATCAACCCAAACGAAAGGACCAGTCCCAGCGTCTTGGCCGCCTCCTTGCGCCATGCTGCGAGGTAGTCGTCGCTGGCCTGGCCAACCGAGACGTTCAATGTCGTGCCTGCGACCCGGCGATAGGAGTAAGTGCGCGGGATGTTATCGACCGTGGAAGTGGCCAGATAAGTGCCTTCCGACTTGTCGGCCTTGACCAGGGCCTGCAGGCTGGGCGACCCGAATCTTGTTCCTGCCAAACTGCCCTCACCATGCGGTTCCGGCTGACGCGTCAAAATCCTCATGGAGCTGCCGAACAATGTGATTGTCCCGCTGTGTCCAAGATCAACTGACCGGAAAGTTTTGCTGAGGCTGGTCATTGCTACCGTCGCGTAAGCGACACCGGCGAACGAGCCATCGGCACCGCGAATGCGGCGTGCGAAAACAAGTACATTTTTCCCGCTCGTACGGTCAAAGACTGGCTCGGAGATGACAAGTTTCGCAGCCGGGTCGTCTCGTAAAGTGAGGAAGAAGTCGAGATCCGCGAGGCTGACTCTTGCGCCGGGCACGACGCCAACGCCATAGGCTATGAGTCCGTCTGCCCTGGTAACGCGTATCGCGTCAATCACGGCGTGATGTGCGTGTTGCGCAGCGATGAAGGTGTTGAACGCGTCGTCCCTGAACTGCCCTGCGCCCGTCTCGTGTTTGTACTCGTCCTGCACAGTCTGCAGAGCCAGGTCAATGCGGTCCACCAAAGCCGCGATGTCGTGCTCCAGGAGTTGGGCCACATTGCGGGTGGTCACCTCTGCTGTCTTCGCATACTGAGAGCGGCTGTCACCAAGCGAAAGCGCTGAGAGCACCCAAAGCAGCAGGTTGAGCAGGAGAAGTCCCAAGGGAAGCCACAATGTGACTTTCGAGGACGACGCTTTCTCTATAACGCGGCCTGGAGGAATGTTCATACGCTCGAAAATTCAGACACCATGGTGCTACGCGAAGCGCACCAGCGTGAACGAGACTGCGGCATAGGGATTTCGAAAGGGGTGTGCGGTGCCAGGATCGAGAGGGGCGGTAGGGCAAGGCCTTCTGGAGACAGGACCTGCGTACGCGTTTCTTGTTGCAGGGATCTAAAGGTGGATGCGGTCAAGCCTTTGCTCAGACCGGGCTTCTGTGGACTGCAGTGGACGCTGCAGTGCAACAATGGAAAGCGCCAGCATCGCGGTATGCTTCGCGCCAGGCAGCAGTGGCGGAAGTAGCTCATAGGATGGCCACGCGTGAAGCGCATGTGCCGAACGGCTATCGACGAACCGACCTCGGTCCCTCTCCATCGGCGTGCGTGCGGCGACATCGACAGCATAGGTCTCCTCCGGCCGCTCTAATGAAGATTCCCCGGTATCCGGGTGTCGCGGTCGAGGACGATTGTAGCAGGGCAACAAGGATGTTTCTGTATGAAAATAGTCACAGTTTGTTGGCACGAAGGTAGGCCTTTGGGAGGCGGCGCCGGCTGAAGTGGGGGCGTGTCGCAAGAGGGCGCTACGCCGTCAGGTGCCGCCGACATACCTGTGCCGGACTCGAGGTTTGGTTGAGCATCAAGGACAGAAATGAACCTTGCAAGAGAGCCGGAAGCTCCGTCGATCACTGGCACCGCCACTGGTCCGAGGGCAAATATTCCTTATCGATACGGGGAGTTGACCGCTCTGTTCGCGGTGCTCCTGTTCGCCTCGCTTTTGCGAACCTGGAATCTTGAACAGAACGGTTGGGGCGCCGAATACTACAGCGCTGCCGTGCGCAGCATGGCGATGAATTGGCAAAATTTTTTCTACGATGCCTTCGATCCGGCTGGATTCATCTCTGTCGACAAACCACCAGGCGCGTTGTGGATGCAAGTCGCGAGCGTGAAGCTCTTCGGCTTCACGCCGTTAAGCCTGCTGATGCCCCAAGTGGTCGAGGGAGTCGCTGCTGTGGCAGTCCTCTTCCACTTGGTAAGACGGCAGTTTGGCGCCATGGCCGCGCTGCTGGCGTCCTTGTTTTTCGCGGTAACGCCAGTGTGGGTCGCAGTCAACCGGACTAACAATACCGACAGTCTGCTTCTGCTTGTTCTGCTGATGGCTACGTGGCCTCTGTTGAAGGCGGCCGAAGTGGGGAGTCGACGGTTGCTCCTGCTGTCGATGCTTTTGATCGGCGTTGCATTCAACGTAAAGATGCTAGCTGCGACGATCGTTTTGCCCGGCTTTTTCCTGGTGTATTTTGTCGGCGCACCGCACGGTCTCCAGCGACGGTTTGCAGACCTCGGATTGGCGGCCGTTGTGGTCGTGGCGTGCTCTCTGCCGTGGGTGATTGCCGTTGATTCGACGCCCGCAAAAGATCGACCCTATGTCGGGAGCAGCAAACACAATTCGATGCTGGAACTGGTCGTTGGGCACAACGCGATGAGCCGATTTTTTGCTGCTACCAGATCGAGGGTGTCGAGCAGCGCCAACACGCCAGGCGCTATCCCGCTCATTGATGCGCAGCCTGGAGCGGAGCGGACCAACGACGCTGCGGCGGAGGTTCGACACCTCTTTGCGCGGTTGTTCGTTACGACGCCAACCGGGCCGCTACGACTGGCCGGCGGGCAGTTGGCCGCGCAGTTCGCGTGGCTCTTGCCTTTTGCTGCCGCAGGCCTTGGGTTCACCGTGTTTTGGACGCGATCGAGCCCACCGGTAAAAAGACTGACGCCGCAAAATTTGCAACTGCTTCTCTGGCTGTGCTGGTCCGTGACTTACATCGGGGTCTACAGCTATTTGGGCGGCATCATTCACTACTACTATCTTTCGACGCTAGCGCCGCCGTTTGCCGCCCTGGCCGGCATTGGACTGGCCGGTCTATGGCAGCAATACCGTCAGCACAGACGCTTTGCGGTCGTGCTGCCGCTACTTTTGATTGCGACAGCCGTATGGCAGCTTTACATCCACAGCGGCGCGCTTGGGCCGGCGTTCCAATCGGTACGCCTGGATGCGCCTGGATGGCAAGGCGCTCTCGTGATCGCCATGGTCGTGGGCGTGGTCATCGGCTTTGTGGGCTTGGTGGTCCTGCATGTTGCACAGGCAGCGGGCGGTATCTCGAGTAGTCGCACGCACGCGACGCTTTCCGCGGGTGCGCTGACAGCTGGTTTGACCGGGCTGCTCGTACTGCCGCTTGCGTGGGCGGCCAGCACAATCCTGTTGCCGGCGCATGGCGTTATGCCGTCGGCCGATGTGTATCGACTGATTTCCGCGTCGCGCGATTACAAGGTCTATTCACGTGCGAGGCTGGGGCAATCCGCTGATCTGTCCGCATTGATCCGCTTCCTGCGTGCGAACCATGCAGGCGAACGCTATCTCCTCGCAACATCGACGACGCAATTTGCCGCTCCAATCATCATCGCCACCGGCGAAGCAGTCATGGCGCGTGGCGGCTTTCATGGACTTGACCCGGCCACCACGCCGGCGTCTCTCGACCATCTGGTCAACACCGGGCAATTGAGGTTTGTGCTGCTGGGCGACGTTGCAACCGTCAGCCGCCGCCTTGGTGCCGACGCAATGGGAAAACCGGTCGCCGACTGGATCAGGGCAAACGGCAAATTGGTAAAACCAGAACTCTGGCGCTCGGCCGCAATGCGTGGCAACGCAGAGCTGTTTGATATGCGGCCGATTGCCAGCCTGCGTTATTGATGCGGGATGGACGCCGGGGCGACGCAGCTATTTGAAGCGATTCCGCTCGGACATTCTGTGCACATGATCAATGAGTTTGATGATCTGCCCGAATCGAGCCGCGCTTGACCAGCGTAACGCCGGGCGGCAGTTCCTGGGCTTCCAATGTCGCGAACAGTATGTCCAGGAGGCGTTTGGCGCTCGGCGATACCGAACGCAGGCGACGCGTGATCACGCAGATCTCCCGGGTCAGCGCCGGTTCGCAAAGTTCATGGTAAGTCAGCGCCGGGGTCTCTCCTGCGTTTGCCGCCAGCGCCGGAATAATCGAATAGCGGTCTCCCAGGCTTAGGAGCGCGTAAAGCGACGTGGTGCTGGATACCTCATCGTGCTGTTCTGCAAAAAGAGCGGTATGGCCGGCGTTGGCTGCCAAGAATGACCCGATACCGGTATCAGCGCTGAACGCCACGTAATCCCTGGGCGGAAGGTCGGCCCAGCGCAGCGGCGTGGAAGTCTGCTTGAGCGGGTATTCGGGAAGACAGACCACGCCGTAGCGGTCTTCAAGTAGCGGGGTGTAATCCAGATCGTCCAAGCCCTTGTGCTTGCTGGTGATGGCAAGGTCGACTTCCCCTCCAAGCACCATCTGCTCCGCCTTCTCGGCGCCGGCGTCGCGCAGCGAGATGGTCATGTTCGGGTATGTCTTGCGGAATTCCGAGATCGCCTGCACCAGGAACTGGTAAATGACCGAAGCCGCCGCTGCAATCCTGATATGGCCTTGCTGGCTCTGACCGAGGGCTTGCAAATCCCGGATCGCACTGTCGAATTCCTTGACGATTTTTTCGGCCTCGTCGCGGAAACGGAGGCCTTCTTCGGTCATGACAACGCGGCGCGTAGTGCGGTCGAACAGTCTGACCCCCACTGTCCTTTCAAATTGCTGGATGGTCGCGGTGAGCGACGATTGCGTGAGAAACATGCGCGACGACGCCACGGTAAAGGAACCGGTGCTGGCCACGGCCAAAAAACACCGCAGATGTCGCAGCGATACATTGATGTCCATAAACGGATAGTAGTCGTGAGTAAATTGTCGGCAAAAATAAACGGTGCTATTTCCAGCGGAGTCCGGTGGGCGCTACGCGCTTTGCGGAATGATCATAGGGTATCCTACTTATCGTCAAGACCGAATAATTAATCATTATTCCTCAATTGTTCTAGAGATAGCGGACCCCTATGCTTCGAAAAGCGGTGCATGGCGCTGTTCGACCGAACACGGTTGGTCTGTAGATAGAGGAGACAAAATGATTCATATTGCGGCGAGACTGCATCGCATTAAACCGTCGCCAAGCTCCATGGCCGGCCTACGCGTGCGTGAGCTGCGCGCATCAGGGCGTGACGTGCTCGGTCTGACCACCGGCGAGCCGGATTTCGATACGCCGGAACACATCAAGGAAGCCGCAATCCGTGCCATGCGGGCTGGCAAGACCAAGTACACCGATGTGGGGGGAACGGCCGACCTCAAAGCGGCAATCAAAGAAAAGTTCAGCCGCGAGAACGGACTGGATTATCAACCTGGCGAGATCATTGCCTGCACCGGCGCCAAGCAGGCGATTTTTAATGCGCTTATGTGCACAGTCGAAAGTGGCGACGAAGTGATTGTGCCGGCGCCGTATTGGGTCTCGTATCCCGACATTGTGCTGCTCGCCGGCGGCACCCCGGTATTCATTACCTGCCTTCCCGGAAACGGCTTCAAGCTAAGCGCAGAGCAGCTTGAAAGCGCAATCACGACCCGCACGCGCTGGCTGATTCTTAATTCCCCGAACAACCCCAGCGGCGCGGTGTACACCGGAGCTGAAATGAAGGCGCTCACGGACGTGCTGCTTCGGCATCCTCATGTCAATGTATTGAGCGACGACGTCTATGAGCATCTGATCTTTGATGGCCGGAAGTTTGTCACGCCGGTGCAGATTGAGCCAGCGCTGAAGGAGCGGGCCCTGACGATCAACGGCGTCTCGAAGGCCTACGCGATGACCGGCTGGCGCCTCGGTTACGCAGGCGGGCCCGCGGCGCTAATCAAGAACATGGTGAAGCTGCAGTCCCAAAGCACTTCGAGCCCTTCCGCCATTAGCCAGGAGGCAGCAATCGCGGCGTTGCGCGGGCCGCAAGACTTCATCGCGCAAAGCCGCGCCATATTCCAGACTCGCCGAGACCTCGTGGCCGGCCTGCTGAACGAAGTTCCTGGCGTGACCTGCCATAAGCCGGAAGGTGCGTTTTATGCGTTCGCTTCGTGTGAAGGTGCGATCGGAAAAAAAACGCCGTCTGGCGCCATGATCCAGAACGACGCTGACTTCGTCATGCACCTTCTCGAATCGCAGAATGTCGCAGTCATCCACGGTGAGGCATACGGGACATCGCCCTATTTCCGCATCTCGTTTGCAGACTCCGAAGAGCGCCTGCGCGAGGGATGCCGCCGCATCAGGCTGGCATGCGAGCAACTGGTTTGATGTTGGGACCGCGATGCGGCTTCAGGTTTCGCTCCTGCTGGAAGCGGACACGCAGCCTCCCGGCATGAGGCACGCATCAATACACTGGAAGCAAGGAGATGTTTGTGAAAGAGTGGGCCATTGGCATTGATATCGGCGGCACCTTTACCGACGTGGTGGCACTCGATTATGCCGGCAACATGCATAGCCTGAAGGTGTTGACCACTCATGGCGATCCGGCCGAAGGCGTGACCGACGGCGTGAGGCAACTGATTGAATCATGCGGTATCAACCCGTCCGACGTTAAGCGCATCGTGCACGCCACCACGCTGTTTGCCAATGCGCTCATCGAGCGCCGTGGCGCGTGCACTGGCCTGCTTACCAACCAGGGCTTCAAAGACATTGTCGAGATCGGCAACGAGCGCAAATATGATCTGTACGACCTGGCGATAGAACGGGCGCCAACGCTGGTGCCACGCAATTTGCGCGCGGAGATCGTTGGGCGTCTCGATGCCAGGGGCAATGAACTCGAGCCGCTCAATGCCGACGATGCGCGCGCCGCCGTTTCCAGGTTGGTGGATGCCGGGGTGAAATCGATCGCGGTATGTCTGTTGCATTCTTACGCCTCTGGCAAGCACGAGCAGACGGTTGGAGAGTGGATCAAGCGCGACTTCCCCGGGGTTGCGGTAACGTTATCGTCAGAAGTGGCGCCGGTGATTCGCGAATTCGAGCGCATTTCGACCACGGTTGCGAACGCTTATATCAAGCCGCTCGCCAGCCGCTACCTGGATGCGCTGGAGGGCCGACTTGCCGCATTGGAGTTGCGCAGCGGTGTGCTAATGATGCTGTCCAATGGCGGCCTGTGCCACATCTCGGATGCCAAGCGCAATCCGATCGAACTGCTGGAGTCTGGTCCGGCGGCAGGCGCCATCTCGGCCACACACTACGGCTTGCGCGACGCGCATTCCAATCTGCTGGCCTTCGACATGGGCGGCACCACTGCCAAGTTGAGTCTCGTGGAGCATGGGCGGCCCGCGATTGCTTTCGGTTTCGAGGCGGCGCGCCGCAAGCGCTTTGCCGAGGGCAGCGGAATACCCATCCGCATCACCACGGTTGACCTGATTGAAATCGGGGCAGGGGGCGGCAGCATCGCGCGCCAGGATCAACTTGGCCTGCTCAAGGTCGGGCCGGAAAGCGCTGGTTCCGAACCAGGGCCAGCATGTTACGGCCGCGGCGGCGATCAACCGACCGTGACGGATGCAAATCTGGTGCTGGGCTATCTGAACCCTGCGTACTTCGCCGGCGGTACGCTGAAGATTGACATCGGCAAGGCGCACGCGGCGATTGGCCGCCTGAGCGACTCGCTTGCGCGGGACCCGATCGAAGTCGCGTGGGGCATGCATGACATCGTCGCTGAAAACATGGCAGGAGCGGCAAGGGTGCACGTAGCAGAGCGGGGCCGCGATCCGCGCGCCTTTGTGCTGTTGTGCACCGGCGGCGGCGGCCCGCTTCATGCCTACTATGTCGCTCAGAAAATCGGCGTGCGAACCATCATTTGTCCACCCGCGGCAGGCGTTGCATCGGCATATGGCCTGCTGGTGGCGTCTGCGCGGGCCGACCGGTCCCGCACCATGAGCTTCAAGCCCGCTCTGGACTCGCTGGATACGTTGGAGGGTGCGCTTGCTGCACTGGAGGCCGAAGTGAGCTCCTCGCTACATCATGTCCAGGAGACGTTTGGCCCAACCGTGCTAACGCGCCATGCCGACGGCCGCTTCATCGGCCAAGGATTCAATCTTCCCCTCAGGCTGCCGGACGGCCCCTACGCAGGCGCGGGGGCGGGCTCCGAAGAAGAAGTCCGTGCCAACCTGGTTGCGGCGTTCGAAGGCGAGTACCGCAAAAAATTCGGACGCACGCCGCCCGATGTGCCGGTCGAACTTGTCAATCTGCGGGTCGCCGGCGAGGCGCCGCCACGCAAGCGCTTCACAGCCGAGCAACTCGGCGTTGGTGGCACGCCGCCGCCGAAGGAAATGCGTCAGGTCTTCTTTAAGGAAGCGAACGGTTATGTGACTACTCCAATTTATGAGCGCTCTGCGCTGCGTGCCGGGTTCACTGCGGTCGGGCCATTGCTGATCGAGGACGCCAGCTCCACTCTGGTGGTCGGCCCAAAAGGGCATGTCGAGCAATTCCCGAGCGGTAATCTGGTTATCACGATCAAGGATCAGGAATCATGAGCTACGCAAACCCGGGAACCAGGAATGGCCTCGCCGCTGACGCCATCTTCCTGGAAGTGTTCTGGACCCGCGTGCGATCCATCGCCGATGAAGCAGCGAAGTTGATCATACGGACCTCGTTTTCGACGCTGTCGTCGGAGGCGAATGACTTCGCCGTCGTCGTCACCGACTCTTGCGGCCGGTCGCTTGCGGAGAACAGCGGGAGCATCCCATCCTTCATTGGCACGCTTCCGCGCACCGTGCAGGCGGCGCTCGACCAGATCGGCGCCGATCAAATGCAGCCGGGCGATGTCTTCATTACGAATAACCCGTGGATCGGGACCGGACATCTGAATGATGTCTGCCTCGTCAAACCGATATTCCATGATGGCCGACTGGTTGCATTCGCCGCGACCGCGGGGCACGTGCCCGACATCGGCGGCAAGATCCGTTCGGTCGATTCACGTGAGCTGTTCGAGGAAGGTTTTCACATTCCCATGATGCGGCTGCTGCGCGCCGGCCAGCCTGATGAAACCCTGCTTTCGCTGATACGAACCAACGTCCGCACCCCCGAGCAGACTGTTGGCGATATCTGGTCTCAGGTCGGGGCTGTGGAACTTATCGCGAACCGTCTGGGCGAGGTGCTAACCGAGTACGGACTTGCAGGCATCGACGATCTGGCGAACGCCCTGTTCGAGCGGGGTGAATCCGCGATGCGCCGCGCCATCGAAAGAATTCCGGACGGCGAATACCGCTACGCAATGCAGACCGACGGCTTCGACGAGATGCTTCGCTTTGCAGTGACGGTGACAGTCAAGGGCAGTGAAATCGAATGCGATTTTTCTGGCACTTCGGAACAGCAGCCTCGTGCTATCAACTGCGTCATCGCCTATACCTATGCGATGACGGTGTACGCGATCAAATGCTTGTTGTTGCCGGACCTGCCGAACAATGAAGGTTTGTTCCGGCCGATCCGTGCCGTTGCGCCAGAGGGGACCATCGTCAACCCGAGGTCGCCGGCGCCCGTCGGTGGACGAGCATGCACCGGCCATTATGTGCCGACGTTGATTTTCGGCGCCCTGTATGCTGTCCTCCCAGAGCGGGTGATGGCAGGCGCCGGATCGCCGCTATGGATAGCCAATCTTTCTGGTACCCGCGCGAATGGCAAGCCGTTTGCCATTGTCCTGTTCTACAACGGCGGAATGGGCGCGACCGCCGAAAAGGATGGCTCTTCAGCGATGTCCTGGCCAAGCAACATCTCGCCTACGCCAATCGAAATGGCGGAACGCGATGCTCCGCTGTTCTTCCGCTACAAGCGCTTGCGCCCGGGATCAGGAGGCCCGGGACGCTTCCGTGGTGGACTCGGTGAAGAAATCTGCTTCGTCAGCAAACACCATGCACCGCTGTCCATCGTGTTTTTGACTGAGAGAATCCATGTTCCAGCGCCCGGCTTGGGCGCCGGTGAAGCAGGAGCATGTGGCGAAGTGCTGATTAACGGGGCGGCGGTAGACAGCCGGCGCCCGCATGTCCTTGCCCCGGGAGACGAAGTGATTCTTCGTACGCCCGGTGGCGGTGGTTACGGCGCCGCCAAAGAGCGGAATGAAGCGCTGCAATCGTACGACGTGGCACACGGCTATACCCTCTGATTTCGTTAATGCGCATTCCTTTGATTTCTGAAGTGCAGGGTTAAGGAGAAAAATAATGAAACGCACCGCTACCTTGCTCATGTTTGCGCTGATGGCGTCCACCTTTCCCCTAAGCTGCGCGATGGCTCAGGACGATCCTGCGAGCGGCTATCCGAACAAGGCGATCAAAATTGTTGTGCCCTATCCACCGGGCGGCTCTACCGATGCACTAGCCCGCCTCATGAGTACCAGACTGCAGCAGCGTTTAGGCCAAACCGTCATTGTGGAAAACAAGCCTGGCGGCGGCTCCAACATTGGCGCGCTCTACGTCGCGAAGTCGCCAGCCGACGGCTATACCTTATTCCTCGGTACATCGGCAGCGCTGGCAACAAATCAGCACCTGTTCAAGTCACTGCCGTACGACCCGCAGAAGGACTTCGCACCCGTGATCCTTGCAACGATCCTGCCCAGTCTGGTAGTCGTCAACAATGCAATGCCCGTCAAGACCATGAAGGAATTGAACCAGTACCTGTTGAGTCATCCAGATCAGGTGAATTACGCTTCGTCGGGCAACGGTACACCGGCGCACCTTGGCGCAGAGATGTACAAGAAATCGATGGGCATCAAGATGACGCATGTCCCGTACAAAGGTGGCGCGCCGGCGCTGACGGATCTGGTCGGTGGCCAGACCTCGCTCATGTTCGGCATCCTGCCGGAAGTCATGCCCTTCGTGAAAGACGGAAAGCTGCGCGCGCTGGCCGTGACAACAGCAAAGCGCTCGCAGCTTGCCCCCGATCTGCCGACGGTTGCGGAGGCGGGCGTGCCAAATTACGAATTGGTAGCCTGGTACGCTTTCACCGCTCCGGCCGGAACCCCTAAATCGATCGTGGCAAAGCTCAACAAGGAGTTCAATGCGGCGTTGGAAGACAAAGAAACCCGTGACAAGCTTATTGGCATGGGCTTCGAAATCGCCGGCGGACCGCCTGAGCGCCTTGCCGAGTTAATGCGCTCGGAGTCCAACAAGTGGAAGCAAGTGGTCCTCGATGCAAACGTGAAGGTTGATTGATGCGCCGTTTCACGGCCTAAGATGAACGCGTCACTCTTTGATTCGGCGTTCGGGGCCTCACGTTCATCGCATTAGCTCGACCACGCTCGCTCAACGATAATGACCTGGTCGGCGCAACCATTATCGACTCAATCGCAAAGGAACTCATGTTGGCTAATTCGCTTTTGAAGACGCTGAAACGGAGTTCAGCAGTTTATTCACTTTCCCTCGCCGTCCTGCTTTCCTTTGCAGCGGTGCATCCCCATAGCGCACATGCGCAAACGTTCCCTTCGAAACCCATAAGACTGGTCATACCTTTCCCGGCTGGCGGTGGCGCCGACTACCTCGGACGGGAAATTGGACACAAGTTAAGCGAAGCGTTGGCGCAACCGGTTATCGTTGATAACAAGACCGGAGCAGCGGGAATTGTCGGCACCACATCGGTGGCAAAGGCGGCTCCGGACGGCTACACGCTGTTGATCGGAACGACCGGTACCCATTCAAGCAATCCTGCTTCGTACGACAACCTGTCCTACGATCCCCAGAAAGACTTTGAAGCAGTTTCCATATTCGGATATGGGCCGTTTGTACTTTGCGTGAATGCGGGATACCCGATTGAAAGCATCCGCGACCTGATCAGCTATTCGAAACTCAATCCCGATAAGCTGACCTACGGCTCCGCCGGCGTGGGAAGTTCAACGCATCTCGGTTTTGAACAGTTGAAACAGCAAGCGGGTCTTGAAATACGTCATGTCCCCTACAAGGGGCTGCCGTCCGCCATGCTTGATACGCTTGGTGGACATGTGGCAATGACCTTCGATTCCATTCCAAGTGCTCTACAAAACATCCACTCCAAGAAGATTCGGATAATCGCAATTGGAAGCGCCAAACGTTCCCAGTTGCTCCCTGGCGTTCCAACTATTGGCGAGACCGTGCCTGGGTACACATTGGGGTCCTGGTATGGCGTCTTTGCGCCTGCGGGCACACCGAAAGACGTCGTGCTGCGCCTGAATACAGAGATCAACAAGATCCTCAAATCGAAAGAATTCAGCGCCAAGCTTGAGAGTGTTGGCGCGAGTACCTTGATTCAAAATCTTGACGAGACGCGTAGCTATCTGGACGACGACATCAAAAGATGGCGCAAGGTCGCGCATGAACTCAACATAAAAGTTCAGTAGTCAAGTCACACCTGCCTGGAGCAACATGATGAAAAACAGCGTCTTCCCATTAGTGGATTCCAATGCCTCGGTCGCCCCTCTTCTAATCAAGCGGATCGACGCCATTCCGGTTTCCCTGCCACTGATCAAGCCGATGTTCATGGCTGGCGTTCGGATTGAGGCCGCACACAATCTGGTGGTGCGTATAGAAGCAAGCAACGGCATGGTTGGTTGGGGTGAGGCGGCTTCCGCACCGTTGATGACAGGGGATGTTCAGGACGGGATGCTGGCAGTCGTTAACCAGATACTAAAGCCTCTGCTTATCGGGCAGAACGCCCTGGATCACGCCCGGCTAGCAAGGATATGTCATGCTGGCATACACGGGAGTGGCGGACCAAAAGCGGCTGTTGACACGGCATTGCTCGACCTTTGTGGCAAGTATCTTGATGTGCCCGTGTCAGATCTTCTAGGCGGCGCGGTGCATAAAGAGCTACGGCCAATGTACTTGCTTGGCAACGCCAGTAATGACGACAACCTGATTGAAGCCGTGGAAAAACTGAAGCAGGGGATTCAGTTCTTTAAGCTCAAGGTTGGCGTGAAGCCGGTCAAGGAAGAAATCAGGTTTACGCTTCAATTGCGCGAAGAGTTGGGTCCCTTCGTTACGCTGTGCGCAGACGCGAATACCGGTTATTCACTGAGCGCCGCCAAGGAATACCTGAGCGGCATTGCGGACGCAGGGCTGCTTTTCTTCGAACAACCCTTGCGCAGCGGCGATGTCCGTGGAATGGCGCTTCTCGCACGGAGCACCCAGATTCCCTTGTGCGCAGACGAGGCCATTTCGGAAATCAAGGACATCCTCGATTACCACGCTGCTGGCGCCGCATCCGGAATAAACCTGAAGACGATCAAGATTGGCGGCATGAGTGAAGCAGTCCGCGCGGCCAATGTATGTGAAGCATTGGGGTTGCAGATCAATCTCGCCTGCAAGGTCGCGGAATCGACTATCGGCGCTGCAGCTTTGCTGCAATTAGGCGCCGTGATCAATAACCTGGACTGGGGGATCAGCATAACGAACCACTATCTGGTGGCGGATCTGGCAACCGATCCCATACATGCGGTAAAGGGAGGGATCACGCTCGCGCGCAAACCGGGTTTAGGCATTGATGTAAGCGATGCGGAAGTAAACCGGTTTCGCACCCGGTAAGTCTCTCGCGCCAGGCCTTGCCTGTCCGCGCGCCCGAACCGAAAACACTATGAGGAAACATGCATGTTCCGAAAAAATCGTAGGACCTTGCTATTGGGGTCGCTTGCAATGCTCCTCTCCCGGAACGACGCTTTCGCCCAACAGGCAAAATACCCCTCGAGGCCATTACGAATCATGGTGCCGTTTCCAGCGGGTGGGGCGGTAGATACCATTGCACGGGTGCTTTCCGACAAACTGTCCAGGCAGATCGGGCAACCCGTCATTGTGGAAAATCGGCCCGGTGCCGGAAGCCGCCTGGCTGCCGAGGCGGTCGCAAAATCAGCGGCGGACGGCTATACCATCCTGCTTTCAACAGCGGCTCCCATCACCATTGCGCCCGCTCTGGTAAAGGACATGCGGTACAACGTCGCCGCTGATCTAATGCCACTGACGCAGGTTGCTGAAATCGTCAACGTCATGGTGGTTAACCCGGAAGCCGGCATAAACAGTGTGAAGGACTTCATCGAGTGGGGGCGCAAGAAAAAGGGTTCTATCCGCTTCGGCAGTTCCGGCGCAGGTTCAACGGACCACCTGGCCGGCGAGTTGTTCCGAAAGCTTAGCGGCTTAAACCTTGAACACGTGGCTTACAAGGGCGGTGGGCCGGCGTTGATAGATTTGGCGCGTGGCGACATTGAAGTAAGTTTCGCGACCTATGCAGTCGCGCTACCGCTTATAAAAAGCAAGCGGATCAAGGTCATCGCTGTCACGACATCCGAGCGACAGGCGCTACTTCCGAGTGTCCCGACGATTGGTGAGACGGTCTCAGGCTTTGGTGTGAGCAATTGGGCCGGCGCGACGCTACCCAAAGGAACGCCCGAGCCAATCGCTGACCGCCTCTTTGCAGAGATCAGGAAAGCGACTGCCGAAAGCGATCTAAGAACTCTTCTAAATGCAGCGGGAATAGACGTTAACAATAGCCGCTCTATTGCCGAATTCCAGACTTTCGTTGTTGAAGAAACCAAACTGTGGAAGAGGGTTGTTGTTGATGCGAATATCGAAATGGAATAAACGCGCCGCGCCTGTCAGCCCGAGGCAAGAGACGCGACCGTGTGACTAATTAACAGGAGACCCGAAATGGTAGAAGTCCTTGAACAAAAGCCCGAGCAATCCGAATCCCGCGCAGTAAAAACCCTTCTGTCGGGACGGATCGTATGGTCCAAAGACAGCCTTGCTCCGACCGACGGCGTCATCCAAGTGCCTTCCGAATGCCTGGCCGAAGTAGACGCGATGGTTCAAGTCCTCAGAAAAAACCAGTTGATGACTGAACTCCTTGAGCCCGGTTTTTTTGACTTGACGCATTGTCGGCTGTTGATGCAACGAGCGAAAGCAGAACTGGAATCGGGTGTCGGGTTCGTCATTATCGACAAATTCGATTCATCGAAATATTCGGTGCAGGAAAACAAGACCGTCTACTGGACCCTCATGCAATTGATTGAACGCCCAGTTGCGCAAGATAAAAAGGGTAGCCTGTTTTATGACGTAAGAGATGAGGGTAAGCCTGTCGGTAACGGCGTACGTCCCGTTCTTACCTCCGTCGGCCAGCCTTTTCATACGGATAATAATTTCAATCTGTGTCCGCCGGAATATGTAGCGTTGTACTGTTTGCAGACCGCCATGGAAGGTGGGATTAATAGCATCGTCAGCTTCTACACCATTTATAACGAAATGCTGAAGCAGCATCCCGACCTGGTCGAACGATTATATCAGCCGTTTCTTTTTGACCGGCAGCGCGAGCATGCAGAGGGCGAGCCCGAAGTAATTAGCCACCCCGTATTCGAATACAAGAAAGGGGCACTGATTTGCCGTTTCTCCATTAAGCAAGTTACTAACGGTTATAAACTCGCGGCTGTGCAGCCCGATGAGGTCGGACAACGGGCACTCGAAACATTAGAGGCACTAATGCGGGAGCCAAAATATCAGAAAGAGTTTTATTTCACCCCGGGGCAGATACAGATTGTGGATAATCTGCGATGCGGTCACAGGAGGACGGCGTTCACGGACTATCCGGATCCAGACCGCCGGCGGCACCTGCTGCGCCTGTGGCTGCGAGGGGACGGTAGGCGTTTTTATAACGGTTAGGTTACTCCGAGCGCCGCACCGGGCCCAAGAATGTTCCAAGCGGATCCAAATTGAATTGCTTCGGACCGCCAATGGCTCTCGTTCACTGTAGATAACATCCATGTTAGAGAATAACGAGCATCTTCGAATAGATAAGAACTGCGAATAACTTTCGGTACGGTGATCGGTTATATGGGCAACGTTTCACATAATAAATTTGTGCCGGCCGTCATTGCGATGTCGCACCGTAGCAATTGACATGCTGCAATGCGCAATTAATTGTTAAGTTTGTTGGAACCTGACGAAACAACACGGGTCACAAAATGGCAAGACGCGATACAGGGATGCCGACGTTTTGTACGGCCGAGTTTATGTGGCGGCCGGTCTGGTCTAAATCTCTTGTATTTCTTATACTTGTCAATCAGACTACTATAGGCTTCATTATGCAACCCTTCACCAAAGAAGAAGTTCCACCAGCACTGAAATCCCATTTGGATAGTCAGTTTTCATTCATGACGGACCTGTCGAAGAAAATGTTCGAGGGCGTCCAGCGCCTTGGTCAACTTAATGTACAAGTTGCACAGACCATGATGGAAGAATCAATCAATAGTGCCCACCAATTAGCGCAAACGACGTCACCAACGGAGTTCTTGTCCATCATTACTTCACAGGTACAACCGGCAGCTGAAAAGCTTCGCGCCTATGAGCAACATGTGCGTGCTATTTCCGCCGGCGTACATGTCGAACTGTCCAAAACCGCTGAACAACATGTGCCGGAAACGACACGCACCGCTGCCGCTGTTGCTGAGGAAGTAGTGCGCCGTGGTGACGAAGAAACCAAAAAAGTCACCGAGCGTCAGAAGGCGGCCTTCGATAGATTGACCAAGCCGATCAACGAGGCGCAGCATCAAAATGGTAGCGGCTATCAGCCATCGTCGCAGCCACTCAAGCAGTCAATGTCCAAGCCTGCTTAAAAGGCAGGATCAGCCAACCGGCTCGGCGTGGGACGGTTGGCTTTCAGTAAGGGCGTTACGCAACGCGTAATGCCCGCGACGATCTCCGAAACGCCGGTTCGAAACCCGTCAAAGCGGAGATGCGCCGTCTTGTCAGGCTAGACGTCGGGACCGGACCAATATGAGGCAAGTATCGCCAACAGCTTTTTTGTGTCGACCGGTTTGACAAGGTGATGGTCAAACCCTGCGGCAAGCGTCTGTCCTCGATCACTGTCCTGGCCATATCCGGTAACAGCGATCAGCACAGAGTGGGCCGTCTGCGGCATGGCCCGCAGGCGCTGCGCTAGCTCATTGCCATCCATTTCGGGCAAGCCGATATCAAGTATGCACACCTGCGGCGCTTCCACTTTGGCGCGCTCGAGTGCCGCGTGCGGCCCATATTCGACCACTACCTCGTGTCCGCTTGATTCGAGCAGCATGCTCAACATGGAAGCCGCGTCAACATTGTCGTCGACCACCAGGATGCGCAGGGGCGCGGTGCTTTTGTGTGATGAGGGATCAGGCGCGGCCGAATCGGTCCCCCGATCCAGGGCGAGCAGTCGCGGCAGGCAGACCGTGAATGTGCTTCCTTTACCCAAGCCTGCGCTTTCGCAGCTTACCGTTCCACGGTGCAGATCGACCAGGCTCTTGACCAGAGCCAGCCCCAGTCCGAGACCACCGGAGGAACGGTCGGACGTGCGTTCGGCCTGTACGAACAGATCGAAGGCACGGGACACAAGTTCGGGCGCCATGCCGATGCCGTTGTCGGTAACCTGGATGAGCACGTGCGCGTCGCGCACCTCGGTCTTAAGCAGGAGTTGCCCCCCTTCGCGCGTGTACTTGGCCGCATTGTTCAACAGATTTACAATCACCTGCACCAGCCGCTTCTTGTCTCCAATGACCAGAGGTGCTTCCGGAGTCAACTGCAAGCCAAGGTGTTGGTGCCGAGCCCGGATCAACGGGGTTACCTGCTCGATGGCGTCTGCGACAACATGGCCGATATCGATCTGCGCGCGGTCCAGCTTGACGAGGCCGCGCGTGACCCGCGACACATCCAGCAAGTCATCCACGAGGCTGGTCATGTGATGTACTTGCCGTCCAATGATCTGGCTGGTCTGGCGCACACGCGCCTCGTCGAGCGCCCCCATCTGCAGCAGCTGCGCTGCGGCGCCGATGGGGGCGAGCGGGTTGCGAAGTTCATGCGCGAGCATCGCCAGAAATTCGTCCTTTCGCGCGTCCGCTTCTTTTAACCTTTCCTCGGCAAGCTTCTGGTCATGGATATCCGTGCAGGTACCCATCCAGCGGATGATTTTTCCAGTATCGTCTCGGATGGGTAATGAGCGTCCGAGGGTCCATCGATACTCGCCGGAGTTGTGCCGTAGACGGTATTGGATTTCATACTGCTCACCGGTTATCAGACACTGCTGCCATAACTCCCAGGCTCGCGCTCGGTCATCCGGATGGAATATGTTTTTCCAGTCATCGGCGGCCGTTGTGGTTTGGTCTAAGCCGGTAAAGTCATACCAGCGCTGATTGTAGTAATCGTGATGGCCATCTGGCAGCGCAGACCAAACCATCTGCGGCATTGCGTTCGCAATGGTGCGGAACTTTGCCTCGCTTTCCTTCAAAGCTACCTCATTGCGCAATCGTTCGCTGGCCGTTCTGGCTCTTTCCGCTACGTCCTTGATGAACGCTAGTTCTTCGTTTGACCAATTGCGAGCCTGAGCACTATTCACAAAGACGACGGCTACCAAACGACCCTGCTCCACAATCGGGACATTGACAAATGATCCCGCGCTACGCTGTTTCAAAGCTGATGCCGCCCCTTTGGTGCGGTGGTCCTTTTCAACGTCATTGATCCAGACGAGCTTGCCTGCCTTCAAGTCATCAATGAAAGAACCAAAGTCCCGCAAATTCAGCACGCCGGCCAGCGTTTCCGCGCCCGGCGCGTTCCAGTCCCGGGTGACCGTCAGCGTTTCGGCAACCGGATTGATCGTTCCGTAGCCAACCCGGCTTGCGGCGAGAGTTTCGCCCAATATTTGCGAAGCCTTGAACGTGATCTCGTCAGGTGTTGTCAGGCTACCCAGCGTATCGGTCAGCATGATAGACGCGCTACGGCGCATCGCCTGCTGCTCACGGTCAGTGACATTGCGGAAGTAGACCGAGAGCCCGCCATGCGCTGGATACACATTCACTTCGTACCACCGGTCATGGTCGGGATAATACGAACTGAAGGTAACGGCAATGCGTTCCTGCGCAGCCTTGCGATACATCATTTCAAATTCACTGCCTACAGTCCCGGGGTACACGTCCCAAAGACTTTTGCCAAGCAACTCACTGGCCTGGCGGCCCAAGGTGCTTTCGGTCTGACGGTTTACGTACGAGAACTCCCAGTTTTCGTTCAGGCTGAAAAAGGCATCCGTGATGCTGTCCAGGATCGTTTCGGCATTATCCAACTTCACTTGCTTTTCATTCGGACCGTGCATGAGGCAGTTTCCAGAATCTGTTCGCTTTAGTGTAATGCGTTCTGAAAATCAGGACCGTTTACTGTGCGCGCAAGTACGTTGCCACGCTTGCACGGTATAAGCTGTGATCGGGCGAGGACAAGCACTCATTGCTGGCTAAAGACCCGTCATTCCTCCCGTTCCGTGCCGGACATGGGCTTGTTCGGTTGCCTTGTAATCCCCCAATGCGGATAACAACGCGACCAGGTCTGCAGTATTGATTGGCTTGACAAAATGATGGTCAAATCCTGCGGCTTTGGCTACATCGCGATCATGTTCCTGGCCGTATCCGGTAACAGCTATTAGTGTTGCATCCGCTGTCTCGTCCTGATGGCGCAGCCGCCGGGCGAGTTCATTTCCATCCATGTCCGGCAAGCCGATGTCGAGCAGGAATGCATCTGGCCGTTCGACGCGCGCCCGCTCAAGCGCTCTGTGGGAGCTATGCTCGATGGACACCTGATGCCCTACGGCTTCCAGTACCATGGTCAACATATAGGCGGCATCCACATTGTCATCCACTACCATCAAACGCAGGCTGTCACCGGATAGCTGCGGCATGGCGTCGTGTTCAGATAAAAGCGATTCGCGCGGCTTGCTGACCAGAGGTAGCGTTACGGTAAACGTCGACCCCGCTCCCGCGCCTTCACTCGCCACGGAGACACTGCCCTGGTGTAGCTCTACCAGGCTTTTCACCAGTGCCAAACCTATTCCCAAGCCTCCGGCAGACCGGTCCGGCGTCCGCTCAGCCTGGGCGAACAACTCAAACGCATGCTCGACCAGTTCCCGTTCCATGCCAACGCCGTTATCTGCGACCACAAATGCAACCTGTCCATCGTGCACTTCCATGCGCAAAACAATGTGGCCGCCTTCCGGCGTGTACTTTGCCGCGTTATGCAGCAGGTTCGTCAGGACTTGTACCAGGCGTTTGTAATCTCCCACAATATAAGCAGCGTCGGGTGTGGAGTGCACAACCAGCTGATGACGTCGTGTTTCTATCAGAGGACTGACCTGTTCGATCGCATCGGTGACGATGCGCTTCGCATCCACCACCTGCCTGGTCAATTTCACAAGCCCCCGCGTCACGCGGGACACGTCCATCAGGTCATCGACCAGGCTGGTCAAATGCTTGACCTGCCTGGTAATGACTTCGCTTGTTTGCGCGATTCGCGCTTCATCCAGATTCGCCAGGCGCAACAAATCGGCGGCTGCACTAATCGGCGCCAGAGGGTTCCGTAACTCGTGCGCGAGCATTGCAAGAAACTCGTTTTTGCGGCGGTCTATCTGGCGCAATATCGCTTCAGCGCGTTTGGTGTTTTCGTTTTCCGTTCGAAGCGCCGACTCCGCGCGAGCACGTTCTATCGCTTCCCAGGTGTGGTCTGCTATTGCGGTCACTGTGGCAACGTCTTCGGCCGTCCAATGTCGCGGCCCGGTATGGGCGACATTGAAATTGGCACGCAGAACGCCTGCCTTGATCAACGGCACAGTTATGATCGACCGTATTGAAAGCTCTGCGTAGGTTGAGGCGTAGGGCGCAGTGCGGACGTCACTCTCTAAATCGTCTGCGACGAATGGTGCTCCTCTACGCAGGGTGCGCAGCAAAGCCGGACTGTAGTCCTCGATCTTGCCTACGGAAGGCAGGTCGGGCAGGTTCTTTGAAACAGTCCACTTCGGGGGTATATGAAAAGTTTGGGTCGCATCGTCGATCTCGGCGTAATACGCGCGAGAGACGTTCAGCTGGTTCGCCACTAACTCCGTCGCTACCGCTATCACCTCGTCCGGGTCGCTAATCCCGCGCAGACGGTCAGCCGCCATCATCTGAAAAGACTGTCGCCTTTCGGCCAGCACACGCGAGGTGGTCTCGACTGCCGCGGTGAACATGCCTATGACCTTGCCGGATGCGTCGCGGATCGGGCTGTACGAAAAAGTAAAGTAGCAAAGTTCCGGGTAGCCGTTGCGCTCCAGGGTCAGTTCCATGTCGTCGCCCTTGACGGCTTCTCCCTTGCTCATGACTTGTTCGACCATTGGGCCTATCGTCGTCCAGATCTCAGGCCAAGTTTCGCGTGCTGCTCTGCCGAAGGCTTGCGGATGCTTTCTTGCGCCAAGGATCGGGCGATACCCGTCGTTATAAAACTGGAGGAGGTCAGGGCCCCACCAGACGGCAATGGGGAACTGGGACGAAAAGCAAACGTCTAGTACGAGGCGCAGACTTTCCGGCCATAAATGCAGCGGCCCAAGCGATGTTGTCGACCAGTCAAATGAACGAAAGCGCTCAGTCATTTCAGCGGTTGCAGGCGGCAAGTCGCCTCCGCTTGGTGGATCTAATGTCATTGCTGAAAATCGATAGAGAAAAGCGAATTATGCACCGGCTTCGGGCCGATGAATTGACTCCGATTCGGCACTCAGTTCTTCTTATGAATGGGCAGGGGTGCCAGACCGGAAAGTTATGGCGCTCCTTATTCGTCTTTGCGTTTTGACAAATTTAGACTTCCGATTTCGCAGGCCTGCTACGACCGTCGTCCAAGGACAAAGGTCTTCGTCTCGCACAGGCCGGTCTCAGCATTTCGACTACTGGAAAACCTGCCCTCAGCTCACCACGGCCGGATCACAGCAAATCCATCTTTCACTGTCTGATAAGCTTGAATTTTCGATGTTGCTTCTTGAGATGCTGCCTCTTGAAGTCGAGAAAAATTTCACGGGCACCTTATCGAAAGTCCAGCGTCCAATCGGTTGATGCAGCCTTGCCAAACTCAAAATGACAGCCCTCTCCATTAATTTTCAACGACCTTCGGCCATGCCGGGTCGTAATAACTTCAAGTCAAAATTCTATCCCCACACATTCGGCGATGCAGGGGAAAGCAACGGTGGAGAAGCGCGAAAGGCGCTCATCGTAGACGACAACCTTGATCTGCTCGAACTCGCGGCCCAGCTTTTCACATTGCTTGGCTTCGAGGTGCTGACGGCCGGCACCGGCGAAGCCGCGCTCGAAATACTCAAGCGGGAGCCCGACATAGAAGTGCTGTTCTCGGACGTCGTCATGCCGGGCATCAGCGGCATGCAACTTGGGGAAGAAGCCGTCGCGCTGATTCCCGGCGTAAAGGTGATTTTGGTGTCTGGGTATCCGTCTCTGCGAGCCGGTGTGCGGGGAAGCGTTTATGAATTCGCCTTCCTCAACAAGCCCTATCAACTTGGCGAAATCGCCCGTGTGCTAGCTAGTGAATGACGGGTTGGCTGACCGCGCGGGCAGGGGGCCGGTCCGTGGATAGCCTATCGAAGGCAACTCGTTCGAAGTCTGCCAACTATCAGCCGGAGAAGGTCCTTGGGCCGCTCACGGGGGTAATGCGGGACGTCTGAGTCGCATTGCCCGTCTGGATAGGGGTTGGATCAGAGTCTTGAGCGCGATACGGACGCGACCGGTATGCGCCTCGGTCAGTAGTGAGAAGAACCAGCTATAAGCATAGATAGCCAGCATCACGCCGAACAGGAAGGTGAGTCCGGCAATATTTGGCTGCAGCGGGACGGTTAGACCGAATATCACCTCTGCGCACGAGATCGCGAAGACCATGAACGGTGCATGAGTAACATAGAGTGTGAAGGAGAAGCCAGCGAGCTTTTGATGAGCGCGTGCGAATGGTAACTCTCGCTTCAGGTTGGCGAGTGATACGAGCGCGAAGGCGTAAGCCAGGCCAAGGACAAAATCTAGTGCCCAGGCGACTGCCGTTGATTCGGCGTTGGGAATGAACTTCGGCGCAATGCGAACCGCTATGGCGACGCCAGTGAAGACGGCGAAGCCGGCTAGAGGGTGCGGTTTCCAGCCCTTGCGGCGGTAGACAGGATAGGCCGCCACACCGGTCAGCCAGACGCTCATCCACAACAAAAATTTCCATGGCAGTATGGCGGTCAGGAGAACAGCCAGCGACAGCAGGAAAACGCGCCGCTGTCCGTTGGTCATCAGGCCGCTGGCCACGAATGCAAAGAGGCAGTAGTACCACCATTCATACGCCAGGCTCCAAAGCGGGCCGTTGGTTCCCAAAATCGGAACGAAGATGTTTTCCACGTTGAACAGATTCCCGACGAAGGTGCTGAATAGCATCTGGTTGACCGCCAGGCTGGACGCAACTTCGGGGTCTTGCTGTACAAAGTAGTGGTGGTCGTTGCCGATCCAATGAGATCCTGCCAGGTCGAGAGCCCAGCCGATGGCAAGAGCCACGGGCAGCACCGTATAGATCCGGGCAGTGCGAGATACGAAATATTCAGATAGAGAGACACCTGACTTTTGCCACCTCTCCAAGGTGACCCCACCGACGAGAAAGCCGCTGATCACGAAAAATACCACTACGGATTCATGGCCGAAGCCGGTTATGAAATAGAAGAAGGTGGTCAATCCGTTTTGTGTCGACGCGCTGCCGAAGTCGACGTTGACGATTTGCCGTATATGCCCAATGACGACCAAGAGTGCCGCAATCCATCTGGACGCGTCCAAGAACGATGACATTGGTCTTTCCATCTAGCGTCCCTGATGTTTGAATGACATCTTGATCGCATTCGCAAGCCACAATGAATCTACTCGTCCCGCTGGAAAACGAACGGACTTCATGCGAGTCCCCCGATAGTTTTCAGTATCTTCAAGGAGCCACGTTTCCTCAATATGGACCTCCGATTTCGCGTTTCTGCAGTCGGTCCAAGCGCTGACACTCAACCCTACTCGTGCTGCGATGTCTTTTTAACTGCGGCGGTTTAAGAATTTGACAGCCAACAAATGACACGATTGTGTGGACGTGCGCTGTGGTGACCGGCGGAATCTGAGTGCCCATCCCGGCCTCATATGTTTTCAGGGTTATGAGAAGCCATCGTTCTGATCGGCAATGACTTCCGCGTGGCCCTGGTAGGTTCAAGGACTAATGCCGGCAGGCGAGGTTACGCGAATCGTTGCGCCGGCACGCAGCAGGGCTCGAAGACCTTTTTTACGACAACGATATGTTCGGGCGGGCGGCAAAACGGGGGTACTACGGCACTAATGGAAAAAGGTCACAGACCGAAGTCCGTAACCCTTTGAATTCGTTGGTCGGGGCGAGAGCGTTCGAACCTCCGACGCCTTGCAAAGCATAGAAAAAATCCGCACAGCCTGGTCTGGTGCTCAAGCACGTTGCTTCGCGCGAGCGATAGACGCGCCTCCCAGAATCACAACGGCCACGGTGAGGGGAACGAATGACAGCCAGAGGACCGTGCTCCAACCGTACACGGTCAACAGGCCGCCTGACAAGAATGAACCGACTGCTACGCTTCCAAAAACGATGAAGTCGTTGAATGACTGAACGCGTGACTTCTCCTCTGGGCGATGGCTCTGCAGCACCAGGGCCGATGCACCTATAAAGCCGAAGTTCCAGGCGATGCCAAGCACAATGAGCATGAGCCAAAAATGGTCGACGTCCACGCCACTCAAGCCGATGGCTGCGGCGAGGCCGGTCAGCAGCAAGCCTGCCATGATCACTTTATGGGCGCCGAAGCGGGCAATGAGACTGCCGGTGAAGAAGCCAGGCGCGTACATGGCGACAACGTGCCACTGAACCCCCAGGTTGGCTGCCTTTTGAGGGAGCCCGCACATCCGCATGGCGAGTGGCGCCGACGTCATGAGGAAGTTCATGAGCAGGTATGACACGACGCCGCAAATCACGGCAATCATGAACTTGGGTTGAAATGCGATCACCCTCATTGGCCGCGGTGCGCTGATGCTCTGCAACGCCACTGGCGGGGGGATCCTGACCCTAAGCAGAATCAGTGCAGACAAGACAGCCACTGCTGCCTGCGCCAGGAACGTCACGGCGAACGTGTAGGGAGCCCATAGGTCCATCGTATAGTTGACGAGCTGCGGCCCGATCACACCGGCAAACACGCCGCCGGCCATGACGAAAGATAATGCGCGCGGACGTCGATCCGGTGGCACACAATCTGCCGCGGCAAAGCGGTAGGAAAAAACCACGGCGGCATAGGCGCCGCCGAAAAAAGTCGCCACGCAATACAACCAGAACGATCCAAGCACCACCGCCAAAGCCGAGAGTAAGCCGACGATCACCCCGCATGCCGTCCCGACCAGGAAGGCGGCTCCGCGTCCTCGCCGCTGTGCGATGACGCCGGCGGGTAACGCACATGCCGCCATTCCGACCACAAAGAGCGAGATCGGCAATGTGGCGAGCGCCTGGTTAGGCGCGAGCGTGCTCCCGACGATGGCGCCGGTGGCAAAGATAACTGTCGTGTTTGCGCCGGCGAGCGCCTGCGCGATCGTCAGACTGGCAAGATTGGATTTTGAGTGCGGGTAAGCGGACGGCAAAGCTTCAACTGAAACACTTGTACTGGTGGCCGACATCCGGGGTCCTTGGAGTGGTGTGCAAAGTTTTATGATTGGGAAGGCTTCCCGTCTGGTACCGGGTACCGCTCATTATCTTCTAAAAGAATATAAAGCTTTGCCAAATGAATCTGACCTGACCGGGGATTTTCGGACCGACGTTAATCTGAGAAGATAGGTCCTTGGGAAAGCGAGGGAGCAATGAAGGAGGGTCGATACAGTGACGAGAAAATCGGCGGATCTTGCGGGAAGCAGACAAGGATGCCGTTCCGAAAGTGGCAAAGCGGTACGGCGTCAGTGAGAAGTGCATCCACGGCTGGCGAAAGCGTTTTGCAGGGATGACTGTCACTTTATTTGTATCGACCACGGTCTATCTTTAATCGATCCAACGCATGTTCAATAGCCTGAATACGGGGCCCACGTTTGAGGGAAAGCTCGTACTCTACTAACCTGTCAGCCGCACGACAGTCGCCGAAACAGGCGGTCCGCAGATTTGACAGAAGTTGTGACTCTCGGTCCCGGTTCACGTTACCGTTGGCGGCGCGATTTACGTGAACGTCCGTATCGTAACCTTGCGCCGATAACTTCGGTGTGCGTTTGCGCGGCTTTTCTACCAGCTTACCGACGAGGTAGATCAACACACAAAGTACTGCCATCCAAAACACAAAGTCCCTCAGCATAGAAAAGCCTTAAATTGTAAGCAGTGAAAAGGTCGACTTCAGACGCCTTTCTCCATCCATTGCATTGAACAGCAAAGTCAGCGACATCCAGGACCTTGATAACTCAGCGGTGCATCAAAGCTTAATGTCCTCGGGCCAAAGGAAATATGGTCCAAATCGAGACTTCTCAATGAATTCTCCGCCTGCGGAAATGCCTTTTTTCGAGAGATGGTTGGTGTCGCCAAAAATCTCCAGATAGCCATTGTCGAGAAGCTTGGCGATGAGTTCGTCGGTCTTCAGTCCGGCCTTCTTCGCCAGTTTTGATGTACTGATCTTCCCTAACTTCCCGTCGTCCGGTACTGAGGCTTCCGATTCGCGTTCCACCACTTCCAGTGAAATGCGGATCTCGTCGCTGATCCGAATTATTCGCTGCGCTTCTTCATAGGCGTCTTTGTAGACTTCTGCGTCGTCAATGCGATTGATCAGGACGCCCATTTCGTTGTTGTTGACTTGGCTGAATTCGTACAGATTCAGACTCGAAATCACACAAACTTCTTCGTTCAAATAACACTTAGCATGAAGGTTTTTGCAATAACTGGTGCGAATGTAGGTTAGCCCTTTCAACCAGTTGATTTCGTTTGGCTGAAGTTCGCTCTTTCCATAGACAATCCGGACATCAATCTTCAATCGGTTTTTGTCTTCGAGAAGTTCTTTTATCCGGTCATTCAGCTTCAGGAATGGGCTGATCAGAATTAGCCTGTCCTTTGCGTTCTTGATCAAGTCTTCGAGAAAATAATTGATTGCGCTCGTGTTTAAAAATTTCGCCATACCAATTGCCTCATGCATTCGTCATCGTTGCGGTTCAGACGCCCCGGGCTGTTCCGTCAGATCAAACCGGCGACTTCTGTATGTTACTTGCTATTCGGCAATAAATCTTATCGACGTCCGGCGACGTCCGCGTCCAGGCAGGAGGTAGTCGAAGTACCGCGTCGCTTCCGGGAAGTTCGTTAAGCATGCGGGACTGGCCGGCGACGGCAAGGCAGCGCTTAACAGGAAGGGGTCACCCGCTCCCGACAGTGCACCGGTGACCATGACATGCGGTGAGGTCCTGCGACGCTTGGAAAAGCTGGACCACACCCAGCGGTTCGAATGGTCCGATTAAGCACAGGAGCAGCGGGCCCGGAAGCCGCCCTATGCGTGGGCTGGAAGCGGTCGAGTCTGACCTGGAGGACGATGGCCACTGGGGCGGCTTCCAGCTGCGCATCCCTGAATACATCAAGAGGAACGGGCTCACGGAGGGGACGATTGCGGCCTGCTTCGGCTTCGAGCTGTGCCCCCATGAAGCGATCCAAGAATGTCGGGTGCATCTCTACTGCCGTACGCGGATCCGGATGACCGTTCTGTCTGGTGGGCTCCAGAAGACGAGGTGACGTTCCGCCTCGATCTACTGCTAATGCTGGCCCGACCAATCTTCAAGTCTGAGGACCGGAACAAAGACAAGTGAGGCGACAGGCCCTAGCTCACCGTGGGCGGTCATCGAATAACGGAAGCAGCTGCCGATGGATAGGGAAGCGGGTCCTTCTGGCGAAAGCCGGTTTACAACGCGCCAGGCGACGGTACTGTAAGACGCATCACCGTAGCCCTGGACATGCCTTAGGATCTCGCCAAGGCGCTGATCGATGTTCCCTTGCCCCGCAGGTCGATTATTTCCGTCTGGTGCTTAGCGGTCGTTTTGGCCGGCCTGCCCAGTGTTTTGCCTTCACTTCTTGCCCGAGCCAGTCCGGCCTGCGTCCGCTCAACGAGTATATCCCGCTGCATCTACGTCACAGCGGCCAACATCCACATTGCGCGTTCAGCAATCTGGCGGCTGGGTTTGAACCCGTCAGCTGACCCGTAGGTCTAGCTGCCTGGCGACCCTCGCGAATACTTGGTCTAGGTCGACATTGTGTCGATCTCCCACGACGTACGCTCGGAACCTCATATGCTGCTCAGCTTCGATTGCAACCGGATTTTCCATGTATTCAACCGCCTGAATTAATGTGTTGAAGTAATCGCGCGGCCAGTGACCGGTGTAGGAATAAATTTTGTCGGAAATTTCCGCCCGAAGCCAAACTAGGGCTTCGGCCGACGCGACTTTATAGGACACCAAATACTTGTTGGCGATCGAAGGAGCTCGTAGTTTAAGCACGAGAAGGAAAGCGCAAGCTCCCAGCGCTTGCGGTTCGTTTGCGAGAATGTAGAGAGTTACTGCCTTCTCTATTTCTCTTAGAGTTAAGGGCAACACCGTCGCCCAGGCGGCAAGAGTCTGAATAAAAGTACGGCGGTTATCGTCTATTTTTTCGATGCCATGCTTTTGGTATAACTCGCGTATAAACCGCTCGAGATGGCTGCTACAGCCTTCCTGATCCGGGTTAGGGCGGGGAAGCGAGAGGAAGAAGTTGACAAATTTTTGCAGGTAGGCAGAAGCGTCTGTCTTCTCTCCATAAACGCCTTGAACCGCTTTTTCGAGCTGATCTCGGTTAAGTAGCAATACAAACACCACGTTCGGAACTTCGAAGAAATGCTTTACGCGTTCTAAAAGGCGCACTGCGAATGATGGGCGACAGCGATCCAGTTCATCGATAAAGAATACGACCGGCTTGTCCTTCGTTTTCGCATATTCCGCAATTTGGTTACGGAAATGACCGAGTGAAGCACGGTCCGCATCATAGGTTTCGAGCTTGCGCTTTACCCATTTCACTGCCGCGTCTTCTGTGCCCTTCTGAGCAGCCTCGACCGCCTTCTTGAAGTCGTCCGAAACATCGCCAGCCCCAACGACTCGCGAGGCCAGTCCAATCGCGACCTTTGTGCCAAGGGGCAGCAGCGTGGTCATCACAGCTGCAGCTTTTGAGCGGATTTTTTCTCCGGATCCTTTCGAATCGTCGAGAACCTTGGCCAGCTCAGCAGCAATTAGCAAGAATGGATCCTCGACATAGTCGCTATCAAACGCATCAAGATAGACAACACGATGGTCTGCTTCAAGGGTCTTTGCCCAGTGCCTCCGAAACCAGCTTTTTCCCTCACCCCAAGGCGCGTCAATGGCAATCACCGCGCCTCTATGAAGCCGGTCGACGTATTGGGTCAAACGAGTAGCAAGTGCTTCGCGCTCGAGCATGTCACCCTCAAAAGGCGTTATGACCGGCTCCAGGTGACGACCGAGGGAAAGCAGGGGTGCTGACGGGGATTGCGACATGTTGGTCTCACGAAAGGGCTTGCTTGGAGTCCGGATTTGCGCGGAGCGGCGCCGATCAGAACGGGTTTGGAAAAGTACAGCATCGAACAAGGTACGCAGCTGCGCTTACGTACCGCGGGACGTCAATACCAGATCGAGATAATCAGCGTTCCTTGTTGGATTGTGCTAACACTGACGCCGCCAGCTCTTTCGTTTCGGAGGCGTATTTTTTACTTGCCAGCACCTTGGCCGCAACACCCTCCATCTCGGAACCAGTTTGCTTATCACCATTGCGCTGCGAAAGCGCAGATGCCGCTAATCTCTTTGCGACTTGTGACGCCCCGCTGTCGTGCAACGTCTCGCCCGCTAGCTTCGCGATACGAACGGCTGTTTGCTTTGTGTTTTTTGACGCGACTGCTCCTGGTCGAGGAGCTGCTTACTTGGATGGACTTCTAAAAGGAACTACGGTATTGGGGTAATCGCTGCGCTCCTCGTGGTTCGTAGGTACAACGCGAAGCCGAGCTAGTTGCACCACATTGCTCTTGCCCTCGAAGTACTTCTCGGGAAGACCGGCTAGCATCTCGATGTCGAAAGCCGCTAGACCGATGTGCCTAGGGATTGCATCAAGAGGCATTACATTCTCGTCGACTAGCAAGTCAATAGTTCGCCGAAGCAGACGCGGTTGCTCCGGTTTACGATCGCCGTCCCCTGGCTCGGACTTGGCACCCCACCGCGCAGAACGTCGCTTGAAAAGCGTCAAGGCGCCTTCCTCGTCAAGAAGTTGGAGGCTACGCAACCTCATGAGTATCGCTGCGGCAGAGACTCCCCAACGCCGCTTCAGAAGCAGCAGGTCATCAAGGGTAGGTGGTATGCGTACCTCTGCCGCAAACGTCTCCGCGGGGAGAAGGAACGCGCCTGCAAACCGATGGGCCTGCTGCTCGAGCAGCTTATGGCGATCGCGATCCGTGGTTCGTCTGATGTGACGATGCAGCACAAGGTGGCCGAGTTCATGAGCCAAATCGAAGCGGCTTCGGTATCCGTTATCCTTATCTGCAGACAGCAGAATAAGCGGTCGCCCAAGTACTTCGCTCCAAGCCGAGAGTCCTTCAATTTGCGCAATGCCGGTCTCTTCTCGGACGAGTATGACGCCCGCACCCTCAACAGCCAACGCAAGGTCTTGGATGGCCGCCCGCCCCAATCGCAATTTGTCTCGGCACTCGCTAGCAGCCTGCTCAATGTCCTCCGAAGTAATTTCTTCCGGATTCATATAGTGGCGAAGCGGAAGATTGAGTTCAGGGTAGTCAACAAACTCCATCAATGCAGCGGCGATTTCCTGCGCCCACTCGAGTCTCGCTTCCAACATCGCGCGCGCGGCCACATGGGCGGACGCGTTGCTTCGAAAAAGGGGGGCGGATACCTTTTCGGTGAGGGGGCGAGTGAACCACTCAGGAGTAACGTTCACGACGCTGGCAAGTCGATCAAGTGCTTCCCGCTCTGGCGCCTGGGTGCCTGCCCGCCACTTGCTTATCGTGGCGGGCGACACTCCAACCAGTGAGGCAAGTTGGGATTGGGTCAAGCGGCGCACTGCCAGAAGCTGACTCAATCGATCCTTTTGAAAGCCTTGGATTCCGCCTCGACTCATTGCGGTGTTCCACCGAGCTTGCGGACATTCGTTTTTAGTTTTGGAATAACCAAGTCGTGCTCCCCCGCCGGAGCCAGCTCGTACCGTTTGATGAAAACTTCGATCGGTTCGCGGAATAGCCATCCCCGCATATTCCGGTCCGGCACCGCGATCTGAATCGATACTGGAGATTCAGGATGAGCCCGTAGCGAGCCGGAGAAGCACGCTACGAAAAATGCCACCGCTGTGGAAGAAGGTGCGTAGTGACCGAACAGTCCTGGCTGCACGAGTGGCTCTATTGCGAGGTTAGCGAAGGACATGTGCCGGCAAGTTTTACTCCGCCGCCCATTAATCCAAAAACCTTCAGGAATATTAAAGCGGGCTAGTGCGAAGACCCCAGCCCTCCCTGTCACAATCCCATTGCCGCGAATCGGAGATGGATCCGCACCGCCTGCTTCAAGCGCTTGATGGAACGTCTCGTTCATGTGGAAGTGGCGAAGTTGGCCCACCGCGTGGGGCATGTGGCCGTTATGCAAACCACGAGCGGCTGCGAACGCCCGTTGGGCGCCAACAGTGAGCGCCTCGTCGACCGCCATAACGACTTCCCGCTTTATATTTCTTACAAGAAGGTCCGGAATGGTCTCTATAGAAGGGGAAGGCGTGTGCATTCGAAAGTCTCACTGGTGGTTTCGTATGCGTGGATTCTACAGCGAAATAATTTCGTTTAGCAATTATTCTTTGAGTTAAACCCGTCAGTTCAATGACCCGTCCGTTAGCGGGCCTTCCCTCGGCAAGCGCCGTCGTCCAGTTGGGAGGCTCTTGTTGCTGCGGGGGAGGGGCGGGCCTGACGAGCGAACGACGGGAAGGGCGACTCAAATGGGCTGTGCCGTCGGTTTAGACATGGAGCTAGCCTCGCGGAGGAGAAGTGCGTCATGCGGTGGACAAGCGGCCGTCTCAGCAGATACCGTTCAATCCTTGGCAGGCGCATTTTCGGACATCGTTCGGACACGGATCCGAAATAGAAAAGGCCGGAGAGTGACTACTATCACCTCCGGCCTTTGAATTCGTTGGTCGGGGCGAGAGGATTCGAACCTCCGACCCCTTGCACCCCATGCAAGTACGCTACCAGGCTGCGCTACGCCCCGACAAGCTGTGCATTATAGCAGAGCACGCATATTTATAACCATCGCGGAAACATCCGATAATCGGTTTGTAAAATGTAAGTGAGGATGCAGCGAAGCTGCCGCGTAATTTGATGCGACACTTTGCGGAAAAGCGGTAAACACCGCAGAATAGCGGCAATGCAATCATTCTTTTCTGTGCCAGTTCCCATTGAATAATCGATCATCTCCGACTGCATCGCCATGCTCCGGAGATTCCTGTTTTCATTACATCCTGAATAATGTGATTACCCATGCCGATTAAAATCA
>JAQGMR010000012.1 GCA_028292265.1 Herminiimonas sp. | reverse complement strand
CCAACGCCTGTTGCGAGAAGTGCAACCGCATCTGAAACAACTCGGAAAATCCACCACTTCCAAAATGAGTTGAAGTGATGCTATAATTTCGTTTTACGCGGCTGTAGCTCAGCTGGATAGAGTACTTGGCTACGAACCAAGGGGTCGTGGGTTCGATTCCTGCCAGCCGCACCAGCATTATCAGAAGGGCCTACCGAATGGTGGGCCCTTCGTCATTTCGGCCCTGCCCAACAGTGTGCTTAATGGCATCGGGGCCGCCAAAGTAGAAGCTCGGTTTCCTGTCAGGATCAAACAACCAATCGAAGGGCCTGCTCAACGGCGGGCCTTCTTTGTTTCTTCGGCGGTTTAAACGATGTATGACGTTGACTGCCCGACATGCCAAAACGCCGTTTTACTTGGCGCGCCTCGCATTATTGTGTCGAGAAGTCTTACATACTTCATACATTGAGTCTCCGGTCCGTCCTTAACCCCTTGATTCCTAAGCGATTCGATTCGTGAGCACAAATATTGCTCTAAAGAACGGTACAGTTTCTGGGGTCGCATTTTATGAAAGCACTTTTCGCTCGAGTAGCTACACTGCTTCTTGGCGCCTTGCTGCCGTTCGCAGCACATGCAAGTTTCATAGGGCAAACGGTCACTACGCAGTTCCTGTACGGTCCAACGGTCTATGCGACTCAGACGCAGCTCGTCCCGGAAGATGGATACACGTTTGAGCCTGGCTCGTACATGGGCTACAACCCTAACGCCTATGTTGAGGTCGGGGCCAATCTGCTCACCGTCGGTGAGACTGAGCATTCTGTGTACGCACCCGTACTGTTTAATGGTCTCCGGTTCAGCAGTTATAGCGGGACCATCATCAGCGCGACATTACTTTCCGTGACTGGCATCGTGGGGTTCGATGCATCACGCCTGAAATTTGATTCGAATGATATTTTCATCGACTTCAACGGGCTGTTTCCGACTGACGCTCACAGTGTCACGGTGGCCGTACGATTTTCCGATTCGCCCGCCGCCGTGCCTGAACCCGGCACGGTTGCCCTGCTTGGCCTGGCCCTTCTGGGATTTGCCGTCTCCCGCCGCAAGTCGACAAGATAAGCGGTTCTTGTAGCGACTTGCGATCATGCCCCAGCGACCGTATCTCAGATAGCTCGCACGGCATTCTTTCTTTATCGCCATACCGAAGGCCTCCGACTTGCGCAGCCGGAAGGCGCTTGAATGAGGCCCGCCCGCCCGCTCACCTCCGGCGCTAACCCGCCGCCGCCACGTTGTCCCTGGCACTGCGGCGAAGCGAAAGCCAGACCGTCATACCGATGATTGCGGCCACAACCCCGAGCGACACCCCAACCGGAATTTCGTAGACCTCGGCAAGAAGCATCTTCGTCCCGATGAATACCAGCACCACGGCAAGGCCATACTTCAGTAGCGAAAAACGGTTGGCGAAATCAGCCAGCAGAAAGTACATGGCACGCAACCCCAGGATTGCGAAGACATTCGACGTAAGAACAATGAAGGGGTCGGTCGTGACGGCGAAGATGGCAGGAATCGAATCCACCGCGAACACCACGTCAGACAATTCCACCAGGACCAGTGCCATGAAAAGCGGCGTCGCATAGCGGGTCCCGTTCTGGATGGTGAAGAATCGCTCGCCGTGAAACTCTGTCGTGATCTTCATGTGTGTGCGCACCCAGCGTATGACCGGATTGGCCGCAAGGTCTGGATCCTGATCGCCCATTAGCCACATTCTTATGCCGGTAATGACGAGGAAAGCCCCAAAGAGGTAGAGAACCCAGTGGAATTGCGCGATGAGCCAGGCGCCCGCAAAAATCATGACGGCTCTGAGTACGATCGCACCCAGCACCCCATAGACCAGCACGCGCTTCTGCAAGGTGATCGGCACCTGAAAATAGGAGAACAGCAGCAGCCAGATGAATACGTTGTCGATGGCGAGCGACTTCTCTATCAGGTAGCCAGTAACAAATTCCAGCGACTTCTGGTTCGCTACGGCGCGCCCAGCGGTCTCGTCCAGGACCCACCATAGTACTGCTGCAAAGGCCAGGGACAGGACGATCCAGACGACGCTCCAGGCCCCGGCCGCGCGCAAGGACACCTTGTTTTCCTTGCCGCCGCCGACCACCAGCAGGTCCACCAGCAGCATGCCCAAAACTACGACACCAAAGCCCGACCATAACCAAACATTACCTATCGATTCCATGCGAACGTTTCCTTTCCGGTTCGGATTGAAAGGCCGCTCCAAAATGGAAAACGGCCGGGTATCCAACGTGGATACAAGGCCGTGAATCGATCAAAGGGGGATCGCTAAACAGACCTGTGCCTACGCGGCAAAGGTCTTGCTTGCGAGAAGTCTGGTGAACCAGACCGCATCGCCCGGGCGCCGGGAGTTTCAGAAACCTGAAAGTCCGTATTGACGACGCCGCGGCGAAAAGCTACTCCCCCTTGGGATGCAGCTATCGTACAGGTTGCTTGATGGCGTGGTCAAGTGTGGCGAGCCGGTGATCCGACGACTATGCGGAGTCCCGCCGGCTACTTTCACCTCCCGCGCCGCTCGCCCGCTCGGGACCGCCAGAGTGGACGCACCGTATAGCCTAGTGTGTGCGTCCGGTATCGAAGCGTCGACCATCAAAGCAGGGCGACGCGCAAACGGACAACCCATCAATCCAGATTATCCGAATTAAGCGCCGTATTCCTCGTGCTGCGCGTGGCACGCGAAATCTGCTCTAGCGGTATTTTTGGCGTTCGGTCCGCATACAGCAAGCCATTCGCCTCCTGGAAGGTATCGGTAAATTGCGTATAGCAGTAGCCGCTGAAAATGGAGGTGTTGTTGACCACGTCCAGCAGCGCCGCGTAATGATCTAGCAGTGCTTCCGGAGTGTGCTCTTTCGAGTAACCCCAGTCCTTGTTCTCAGCGCCTGGCGGAGCATCTTTTGTGTACGCAATGCCGCCAAACTCGGTCAACATGATTGGCTGACCGCGATGAGGATAACCATCCAGTGTGAGGATGCGCCCGCCGGGACGCCTGCGGTCGAACAAATCCTGCGTCTGCGATGCGGAACCGTAGCGCGACAACAGTCCGGCCGGGTCCGGGTCGTAATCATGAATGCCCAGGATGTCGGTGGCGGACGCTTCCCACCCATCATTGCCAATGACGGGCCGGGTTGAATCCAGCGTGCGAGTCAGGTGGTAAAGGGCTTCGACCGCATTGCGATGTGACTGCGTGGACGTCAGGTTTGGCACGCCCCAGGATTCATTGAAAGGCACCCAGACAATGACGCAGGGATGGCTGTAGTCGCGCTCAATAACTTCCATCCATTCACGCACCTGTCGTTCCACTGCAGTGGGACTGAAGCGATACGCTGAAGGCATTTCTTCCCATACGACCAGCCCGAGCTTGTCGGCCCAGTACAGGTAACGCGGGTCCTCTATCTTCTGGTGCTTGCGCACGCCGTTGAACCCCATCGCCTTCGCCAGCTCGACGTCTTGCCGCAAGGCGTCGTCCGAAGGCGCCGTCAACAGCGTGTCGGACCAGTATCCCTGGTCAAGCACCAGCCGCAACTGGTAGGGTCGCCCGTTGAGCATGAACCGGTCGCGATTAATGTTCACGGAGCGCAGCGCTGTGTACGAAGTCACCTCGTCTATCTTGCGGCTGCCATGCCAAAGAGTGACGCGCGCATTCAGTAGCGTGGGCCGCTCCGGGCTCCACAGCAGCTCGTTGCGGGAGTCGTCGATACCGGGGTCGGACAGCGCGATCTTCCGGTGCGCCTCGCCACCGATGATGGCGTATCGATCGTCCGCCAATGTTTTGTCGCCGTGCGAAATGTGTACTTCGATACTGAGCCCGTCTTCCAATTCGCCGACAACCAGGGTTTCACAGCCGATTTCAAAGCCGTCAAAATGCGGCGTCCAGCGCAGCTTCTGGATATAGGTCGTCGGGATTTTTTCGAGCCAGACCGACTGCCAGATACCCGTGGTGCGGGGATACCAGATCGAATGCGGTTCGAGTTGCCAATCCTGTTTGCCACGCGGCTTCGCGAGGTCGAACGGATCGTCTTCGGCGCAGACCGTAACCGTCTGCTCGCCCGAGGCATTCAGCGCGCGCGTGATGTCGGCCCAGAATGGCGTGTGCCCGCCCTCGTGCTCCGCCACCAGGTAGCCGTTCACCCAAACCCGCGCGCGATAATCCACGGCGCCAAAATGCAGCAGCACCAATTGCCCGTCAGCCTTTATCTGGAACTGCCGCTCATACCAGCAGATGCGATTGAAGCCTCGATCGCCAACGCCGCTCGCCTGCGATTCCGGTGGAAACGGCACCTTGATCCGAAGCGGCCATTCAATACTGTCCGAGGGATGCTCGAAGCGGCGCTCGTTGTCGAAGGTAAATTTCCACTCCCCGTTAAGGGATTCCCAATGCTCGCGCACCAATTGCGGACGTGGATAGACTGGTTCTGCCATGAAGCTCCCGGGGTTGTTTGTGTACATCGCTTGGAGTGGACTCACCTCGCACCGTTCCCAGCCGCATTGAAAAGAATCTGCCTTCGCGCAAGACCTCAACCCTGGCCGGAAATCCTCGCCGACCGAACACCGTAGGCCATCTCGGTGTCCTGCAGGAAACGCCCCAGCGCATTCTCGACCGGCGGCAGTATCAGTCCACGCGCGCTGGCAAGCGCCGTCACTTTGCGCTGGCCCTCGTCTGCGCCACCGCTTCTCAACAAAAGACGTTGGTCCAGCCCGGTCGCGCGAACCACATGCCGGGCCAGCTCGTACCAGGAAAGAGTGCCTTGGTTCGCGAGATGCCAAATGCCGGTTTCACCGTCGATCAGCAAGTCAAGAACCCCGTGGGCCAAATCCGGAACATAGGTCGGCGAAACCAGCACGCCATCATTTGCACTGATCGTTTTCCCGTCGCTTGCGTCGCGCAGCACTGCATAAACAAAATTGTATTCGTCCCATGGTCCGAAGAAGGCGCTGGTCCGAATTATTAATGCGCCGGCGTGGACCGCCACGACACGACGCTCCGCCTCAGCCTTGCTCTGGCCATAGACGCACGCCGGAGAGGGCGGATCGCTTTCGACATAGGGGCGGCCCAGTTCGCCGTTGAAGACGAGATCCGACGAAAACGTGACGAATGGAATGCCGAGCCGGTTGCAGGCTTCTGCCAATAAGCCGGCGCCCTCCGCGTTTTCGCGGAAGCAGCGGTCAGCGTTTTCAGAGGCTTCAGCCACCCGGACATAGCCGGCCGTATTGATGACGGCCCACGGCTGGTGACGCCGAAGCGCCGCTTCAATTGAAGACCGATCGGCGATATCCATCTCGCTGCGCGACAGCAGGACGTGGTCCAGACCGCGAACGCCGCAAATTCGAGAGAACGCCCGGCCTAGCGTGCCGGTCGCGCCAGTGATGGCCAATGGGCGCGGTTTTCCGCCACGCTGATCAGTGCGCGCTCCGGTCGCTGGATGATAGAAGCGTGTCTCGCGGCGCCACCAGCCTTCTCGATCAAGCACAGGGTGATCAAAGCTACCCTTGGAAGCAAGCGCCGCGGCTGCATGCGCCAACGCCGTGGGACGCGGCGGATCACTGCGCACGTCGAATGCGCCAGGCTCGTAGAAGCCGTTGGCATGTACCAGCAGCGTGTTCCAGTCGACTGCGCCCAGCATCGACCATACCGTGACAGCCCGGACGTCGGCGCCGTCTTCCTTCAGGGTTCGCGCAGCGTTCCAGACCTCCAGCAACCAACGCAGCTGTTCGTCACGGCTGCAACCGTGATGCGCTTCGGTAACCGCCACCGGCAGGCGATAGCGCTCCCACGCCTCGCGCAGCCGTGCCAGCGGACCGGTCTGGCCGTCCAGTGATTCAATCCGAACCGCCTCGACGTCTGCATACACATGGCGCCCGTTACCGGCGGCATGATGCGCGTGATAGTGCTCCGGACGGTGATCAAGATAACGTTCGCTGGTCAGATAATGATTGATGCCGACGATGTCGGGCGGGCACGGCGCCTCCACGAATTCCCGCAGCAATTCAGCCCCGATACCAGCGTCAATAAACCATTGATGGAAGGGATGCTCGGGCACTACCCGTCCGCACAACAAATCAAGTGAAAGCCATCGCCGATCATTTTCATGGTCAGCCTGGTATTGGAGTAGCGGCGTGCTGAATGTTTTTCCCAGGTCTTCGGTCTGCACCAGCCGAGCGTTGGGGGTAATACGTCGGATCGCCCGCATTGCGAGTGCAATGCCGCGGCATTGCTGATAGACCGCATGCAGGAAGCCGGTCATGTCCCGCCGGTGCGGATACCAGTGTCCATACAGCGCGCTGAAACGCGCAGTGGTGAGGGGCTCATTGACTGGCGTGAAGTTCGTGATCCAGGGATAACGCTCTGCGACCTTTGCGGCATAGGCGGCAAGCAACTCCGGGAAGCCCGGGTCCAGCAAATTTGTATGGCGCGGGCCGCTGCCATGGTGCACGAGCCCCGCGATCGGTTCGATGCCGCGTTCGCGAAGCAACGCGAGCCGCATGTCATGCCAGCGCCAGTCGCAGGAACCGCCGATTTCGGGAGCAACGGTTTCCCAGATAATCGGGTAACGCAAGGTCCGGATACCCAGCGCGGCAATCCGGTCTATATCCGCCGCACGCTCTTGATGGCCGGTTTCAATAAACTGGTTGCGGTATTCCTCGCCGATCCGCACCACTGTGCATTCAAGGCCACCCCACAACTCTGGAGGCATTGTGGCAGCGTCGCGGTGCGCCGCCTCACGCTTGCCCGGTCGAAGTATTCTTGAGATATCTGCCATGGAGTCCGCTGGACCGGCTAACCGGCGTCCGCAACGTCGCCGATTGCGAGGACATCGGCTCGCGTCCAGTTAGTTGATTATCAGGATACTGCCTCAGAAATTTCCATTCCTAGCCTGCGCCGCTTGAACGCAGCGACTGCAGTGTGCGTGATCGTAGCGGCGGCAGCGTTGACATTTGCCAAGGGCTGGTGGCCATGGACTTGCAGGATGTCGGGGCCGGACCGGTTTGGTCGCGCAAGGCGCGCAGAGCCGGATGACGTCCCGGTTGATGTAGACCATCGTCAACAACTTTACATGCGGTATATTTTCTTTTGCAGGACTTTCCAGGAATATCGATGCCCGCCTTCATGTCGTTCAAGTCGTCCACGTCGCTAGTGGCGTTCACCGCATCCGTGCTGGCCATGTTGTTCACCATGGCGATTCTGTTTTCGGTGGGACCGGCATATGCGCAGGGCGCCAGCGACCCGGAATCAATCCGGGGGCTGGATGCGAAATGTGAGCAAGCGCGGGCGGCAAGGCTTGCCCCAGTCCGACGAGACCTGGCAAAGCAGTGCGAGCAAGAACCGCGGCGGGGCACCAACAAGGAAGAAGAGTGCCGCCTTGAGACCAGCACCTATGGAGACACTTTCAGGGGGCCGCGGGGTGCGGCGATCGAGGGGATGTTTTACGACCTGCCCGAGTGCATGGCGGCTCGGGCGGCATGGCAGAAATGGGAAAAGGACCAACCCTGGAAAAAGTAAGGCGGCGGGACTTCAATCGAAGTGCATGACTTGCGTGGCACGAGTGACGCACTGTCAGCGCGGCAGTATCAGCAAGGCCCTATTTCGTAAGGCCCTACCAGCAAGGCACTAGAAGCGAGGCACTGGCCGTGAGGCACTGGCGGTGTGGCTCCGGCAGCGCGGCCCATAGCCCCGCCGCTCCGCTATTGCCCGTTCCGCCTCACTGCCTTGGCGCGTACACCTCGTGGCCAGCTTCATTGATCTGCCGGCGCAGGACGCGTCGTTCTTCGGGCGAAAGGCGGCTTTGCCGATTGGCGCGGTCCGGACCGGCATCCGGACCACCACGCTGCTCGCGGCCCGACGGCGGACCCTGACGGTCGCGCTGGCCGCCACCGCCTTGCTCCATGCGATCCCTTCGTCCATAGTCGCGCCCATCCCGGTCCCGGCCTTGCTGAGCAAAGGCGCCCGACACACTGGCCAGCAGGATGAGCGATATACTCATTTTCTTTAGAGCGGTGGTCATGGAATTTGATGTCGATCTCAAGGCTGGGACGGAGCACGAGCGGCGTGCAGACAAATTCGAGTGTAGGGCGCATTCCCAAATGCGATAAGGGTCGCGGGGTAAAGTGTGTAACACTTTGTAATGCCTTTGGCAATCCACTTGCGCCTCGAAAAACTGAAGTTACCATAGCACCATGAATATGACCCAATCGCCTGCCGGACCGACCGGACAAACGGACAAAAGCCAACAGGCTCGCATTCTCGTTGTCGATGACGACATTCGTTTGCGCGACCTTCTGCGGCGCTATCTGACGGACCAGGGATTCCACGTAGTCACCGCGGAAAGTGCCCAGGCGATGAACAAGCTGTGGCTTCGCGAACGCTACGATCTGCTTGTGCTGGACCTGATGCTGCCTGGCGAAGACGGCCTCTCCATTTGCCGCCGACTGCGCGGCGCCGGTGACAAGACACCCATCATCATGCTGACCGCAAAAGGCGAGGACGTAGACCGCATTGTCGGCCTCGAAATGGGCGCTGACGACTACCTGCCCAAACCCTTTAACCCGCGCGAGCTGGTGGCGCGCATCAGCGCTGTCCTGCGCAGGATCGCACCGGATGAAGCGCCAGGCGCTCCATCTGAAACGCCCCAGACTTTCACGTTCGGCGAGTTCGTACTTGATCTTGGCACGCGGACCCTGAAACGCAATGGGCAGAGCGTGCCGCTCACCACTGGCGAGTTTTCCGTTTTGAAGGTCTTCGCACGCCACGCCAGACAGCCGCTTTCCAGAGAGAAGCTGATGGAAATGGCCCGTGGCCGCGAGTACGAAGTATTCGACCGCAGTCTCGACGTACAAATCTCACGGCTACGCAAACTGCTCGAGCCCGACCCTTCCAATCCGCTTTACATCCAGACGGTATGGGGCTTGGGATACGTATTCATTCCCGAAGGACAGCCACGCTGAGCGGGTTTCGCATACCGGCATGGCGGGGCGCCCAGGCGCCCTCGGACCGAACCGACTACTCGTGGCTCCGGAGCGGCCTTTTCTGGCGTACGTTTTTCCTGCTGGCGTTTCTCATAGCAGTCAGCATGGCAGCCTGGATCGCCAGCTACCGGATGGTAGAGCGCCCGCCACGCGCCCGTCAGATTGCGGCCCAGATCATCTCAATTGTCACAATCACCCGGACCGCATTAACGCATTCCGTTCCGGAGTCGCGTCGCGAACTATTGTTTGACCTGGCCAGCAACGAAGGCATTCGCATTTATCCACGCGAAGACAACGATGTCGTGCTGCAGCCGTCCGACAGCGGACTGCTGCCGCTAATCCAGTCGGCGGTGCGCAGCAAGCTTGGAGAAGATACCCAGTTTGCCTCGGCGGTAAACGGTGTCGCCGGATTTTTCATCAGCTTCACCATTGAAGACGACGAATACTGGCTGATGATGTCGCGCGAAAGGGTGGAACGTACGTCCGGCGCTCAATGGTTCGGTTGGGCTACCGTAACGCTGGTGTTGTCCCTGCTGGGCGCCGTCTTCATTTCGCGTGTCGTAACCCGGCCGCTCTCACGCCTGACCGCCGCTACCAGCGCCATGGCGACTGGCCAGCAGCCGGAACCGCTACCCGAAAAAGGGCCGCGCGAGGTGCGGGAAACCAACCGAAGTTTCAACCACATGGTGAAAGATCTCAACCGGATCGAATCCGATCGGGCAATCATCCTCGCCGGCATTTCGCATGACTTGCGCACGCCGATTTCGCGCATGCTGCTTGAAGTGGAAATGGCAAACCTTGATGCCGAAGCGCGCTCCGGCATGCGCTCCGACTTGGCGCAGATGGATGCCATCATTGGACAGTTTCTTGACTATGCCAAACCCGCTGGCGAAAACCGGTTTACGGTCTTCGATGCGAGCACGTTAATGGAGGATGCGGCGAAGGAAGCGGGCCGTCTGCCAGATGTCCGGCTGAGCGCCGCCATAGAGAAGAATGTCATGCTGCGCGGCGACGAGACCGAGCTGCGGCGCGTGGTCAACAACCTCGTTGAAAATGCCCGGCGGTATGGCAAGAGCGCCAATGGCGACACCACTGAGATCGATATTGCCTGCCGCAATGAAGCCGGGGAAGCCGTCATCGAAGTCGGTGACCGCGGCGTGGGCATTCCAGAGGGTGACATAGACAACCTTCTCCGTCCCTTCACCAGGCTTGATGCGGCGCGTAGTCAGGCCAACGGGGCAGGCCTCGGGCTGGCAATCGTTGACCGCATCGCCAAGCGCCACGCCGCCCGCCTGCGCCTCTCTAACCGGCCAGGCGGAGGGTTGATGGTGCAGCTTCGCTTTCCTGCCGTTACTCGCGCCACGGCGGTGTGACCAACCGCTTGTTGCCCGAGCCGGCGCAACGAAGCCGGTCGCCTAATCCAAATCCTTCAGCAATGACGACAAAGTCTCCTGCGGCAGATCTTCGAGATGGACCGGATAGTTTGGATGGTCGCAGCCCATCATGATCTGGGCGCCGCTCTTCAACGCATTCTTCATAGCCTGGCTTAACTCGAAACGTACGAAATGCACGGCCGAGGTCTTTTCACTGTTCTGGCGCTCAAGATCTTCATCAGCGATGGCATAGACCCTTGGCTGTCCCTCGACCTGTATGAACAGGCGGTCCTCAATGCCGATCAAGCGCGCCAATGCCGCACGTCGCTCAACCTCGTTGTCGTACTCGATCAGGACGGTGGCCTTGAAGTTGCTGCCATCTGGCACCAGTGGATTGTAGGCATCCAGTTCAGATTGAATGCCCTCCTCCTCGAAGATTTTTTCAATACGCAGCATTTCCTGCACCTGGTAGCGCAGGGTCGTCTCGTCTTCGAACAACAAAGTCAGATGATTCCCAAGGTGAACGCTGCGCAGCTTCTTGTGCTTGATCACTTCAGTCCGCATGGCGGGACGGGCCTTGGCGTACGCCTCGAGCGTCAGAAGGCTTTCACGATCAATCGGCATTTTTTTCTCCTCGGCTGGCGAGTCTCGTCATCATTCGTGGTCACCCGCGATCGGTCCTGTCTTGAACAACGATTGCCGCAGCTCGTGGTCCATCTTCGGATCTTTGCGACGGATCCATTCGAGCACCATGGCCGCGTGTTCCTTCTCCTCGTCACGGTTGTGGATGAGGATCGCCTTCAGATCGGCATCGGTCGTGGCATCGACGCGCTGGTTGTACCAATCCACCGCTTCCAGCTCTTCCATCAGAGAAGAGATGGCGCGGTGCATGTCCATTGTTTCAGGACTCAGTTTGTCCAGCGCTTCATGGAATCCTTCACTTGCCATGCGATGCTCCTTGTGTGATGTGCTTTACGATAATTGGTTTGGTGGTGTGATCAACGTGGTCGTTGACGCGTGCTTGTGGTCGAGCTCTAGTCGCGCTCGGATCGCGTCGATATCCGGCGTCAAATGCCGTACGCCTTGCGCAGTAGCGCAAGCGGATGCGCAAGTTCAGCCCGCTTCGAACCGGCTTCCTCCATGCCCTGTTCGATATGGTGGCCAGCCAGAGCGCAGTCGGACGAAATGTAATCTGGATCCTTGTTCGCCATCGCCTTAAAGACCGGCTTGCCGATTTTCATGGCGACAGCGTGAAATTCCTTTTTGACGCCGAAGGTCCCCGCATGGCCGGAGCAGCGCTCCACAATGTTGAGCGTGGTTCCTGGCACGAGCTGCAGCATGTCGGCTGTCTTGCGACCCACGTTCTGCACGCGGGAGTGGCAAGGAATGTGGTACGACACCTGCCCCAACTCCTGTTTGAAATCCTTCTTCAGAAGCCCGTCTCGGTTGCGAGAAATGAAATATTCGAACGGGTCCCACATCGCTTCTTTTACAAGCTGGGCCTCTGCGTCCTCTGGAAACATGAGCGGGATTTCCTGCTTGTACATCAGCGTGCAGGACGGCACTGGCGTCAGGATGGCGTAACCATCGCGGGCCAGTTTTGCCAATTGCGGAATGTTGATTTTTTTCTTTTCCTCGACGCCTTTCAGGTCACCCTGCTCCAGGCGCGGCATGCCGCAGCATGCTTCCTTCGTCACCATCACGTAGGGGATTTCATTGTGGTCCAGGATCGCCAGCAGATCGTGCCCAATGCCAGGCTCGTTGTAATTAACGTAGCAGGTTGAATAAACCGCGACTTTTCCCTGCGTGAGGGTGCCATCGCGAACCGGCCAGTCTTTTGACACGGCGGCGCCTGACACGAACTTCTTCGTCGCGAATTCCGGAAGCCAGGCCTTGCGGTCTACCTGGAGCGTATCCTCCAGCAAACCACGGGCAATTTCCGTCCGGTTCACCGCGTTAACCGTCTGCGTGACAACCGGAATGCCGGCGAGCTTGCCGAGCGCATCCGTGTTGGAAAGCAGCTTGTCGCGAAAGGAAACTTCACCTTTCTGAAATTTGAACGCCTTGGCACGCAGCATCAAATGGGGGAAATCAACGTTCCATGCGTGCGGCGGTGTGTACGGACATTTGGACATGTAGCACATGTCGCAGAGATAGCACTGGTCGATGGCCTTCCAGTAATCCTTCTTGTCGACGCCGTCCACCTCCATGGTCGGTGATTCATCGACGAGGTCGAACAGCGTGGGAAAAGTGCCGCAAAGTGATACGCAGCGGCGGCAACCGTGGCAAATGTCAAAAATGCGCTCCAGTTCCTTGTTGAGTGACGCTTCGCTACTGAAGTCGTCGCTCTTCCAGTCGAGCGGATGCCTGGTCGGCGCTTCGAGGTTGCCTTCGCGGTTCGACATTGTTTTGATCTTTCTGGTGAGTCGGCAGGCCAGCCGAAAGCGGCAAGCCACGCAAAGAGTGTTCCAGCATACAGACAGGCGGCGGAGCACCATGGAGGACCATGCCGCCGAAACCTTGGGTCGGCACGCCGGGCCGAAAATGGCTTGCCGGACATGCCGTTCCCACACTCTCCCGCGAGACGGGAGAGTGACTTGCAAACGTCAGGACGCTTAGTCGACCAGTGCGTCCAACGCCTTTTGATAACGATTGGCGTGCGAGCGCTCAGCTTTTGCCAAGGTTTCGAACCAGTCCGCGATCTCGTCAAAACCTTCTTCACGAGCGGCCTTCGCCATACCGGGGTACATGTCCGTGTACTCGTGCGTTTCGCCGGCAACAGCTGCTTGCAGGTTCAACCGTGAAGAGCCGATTGGCAAGCCGGTTGCCGGGTCACCCACCACTTCCAGATATTCGAGGTGCCCGTGTGCGTGACCGGTCTCGCCTTCTGCTGTGGAACGGAACAGTGCAGCGACGTCATTTTGGCCTTCAATGTCAGCCTTGTTCGCGAAATAGAGGTAGCGACGGTTAGCCTGGGATTCGCCGGCAAAGGCTTCCTTCAGATTGGCTTCCGTTTTCGAGCCTTTGAGGTTAGTCATTTGATTCTCCTGTTGAGATTTTTCACTGGGTAAAACATGCCGATTACGCTATGTCCGCCGAGTGCCACGGCGGTCAGACGACAGAACTGGAGGGCCGAGTGCGCCGTGAGCGGATTGTGGGCGTTTTGCAGACAAAGCTCAAATTGACATTATCAATCTGGCTAATTGGCCCACTCAATTAACGCCTTGTTTATTGTAGACCATATCTATTGCCTGATTGGACTCGGACGCTTGCAGCCAACCCGATCCCACCTGCACTGAACCCGCTTGTCTATCGAATGGTCGCGGGCTTTATGCCTAACCCGCTTCGGAGGTCCCGTTGAACTACGCCGCCCTTACCGGGCCGCCGGTATACGGCGCACCAGCAGCGCTACGGCTTCCGCTGCGATGCCTTCTTCCCGTCCCAGGTAGCCGAGCTTTTCGTTGGTTTTCGCCTTGATGTTCACCTGCCCCGGGGGCAGTGACAGGTCGTGCGTGACATGCATCACCATCGTGTCGATGTATGGCGCCATGCGGGGCGCTTGCGCAATGATGGTGGCGTCGACATTGCCAACGTCATAGCCGGCGGCGACCACACTTGCGGCCGCTTCTCGCAGCAGCACTCTAGAATCCGCACCGGCAAACCGCGCGTCGGTATCGGGGAAATGGCGTCCTATGTCGCCGAGGCCTGCCGCCCCGAGGATGGCATCGGTAATGGCATGTAGCAGCACATCGGCATCCGAATGGCCGAGCAACCCTGTCGGATGCGGAATCGTCACGCCACCGATCACCAGCTTTCGACCAGCGACAAGCGCATGGCAATCGTAACCCTGGCCGATGCGCCATGGTGGTACCGCCGAAATTGAATCAGCCATCGAAACCTTTCAAGTAAAGTTCGGCCAACGCCACGTCCTGTGGCAGCGTGACCTTGAAGTTGCGCGCACTGCCTTCGACCAGGCGTGGCTGCCGGCCGCCCGCCTCCATGGCGCTCGCTTCATCCGTGACGTCGAGCCCGGCATTCAGCGCTGAAGCGAGCGCATCCAGCAGTAACTGATAGCGAAACATCTGCGGCGTTTGCGCCGACCACATGTGCTGGCGCGGCACCGTCGCGATGACACGGCCGGCTGCATCGGATTTTTTCAAGGTATCGACCACGGGAAGCGCGAGTATTCCGCCGACCTCGTCGTGGCGCAGAGAAGAGATCATCCGCCCCAGCATGTCCACGGTAATGCCGGGACGCGCCGCATCATGCACCAGCATCCAGTCCGATTTTCCGACTTGTGCCTGCACGGCGCACAAGCCGTTGAGAACCGACGCGTGCCGGCTCGCCCCGCCCACCCGCAAAACCGAGATACGCCCGGCCGGCAGGCCACCGTGTTCCAGCACCGCCTCGATATACGCATCGTCCGGACTGACAACCACATACACATGCTCGATCAACGGGCTGGCGGCGAAGGTGGACAGCGAATGGAGCAGCATCGGCTTGCCGGCCACAGGCAAATACTGCTTAGGGATTTCCGTCTTCATGCGCGCGCCTGCACCAGCGGCGGGGATCAGGGCGAAGCAGCGTGATAAAGGCATGAAGGAACTTCCGGGTGGTCATGGCATGGGTGTCACGCAGGAGCGGATCGGCTTGGCGTCCGCTCGCGGTGGGCCAAGCGTGCCGCCCCCAGTGAGCTTGGTATAATCGCATCAAGCTTTTTCAGTGTCAATTCAGTCAGGCGTCCAACCCCGCCCGCCGATTTCTTCTTGCGTTTTGCTTCGTGCACCATTCACTCGCCGGCCCATGCCCGCGCTCCTAACCTGATGTCATTCAACGCAAAAAAAACGCTTCCGCAGCCTGGTAATCGCTATGCCCTTCCGGCCATCCACGGCTCGGCCGATGCATGGGCGCTCGCCCAACAGGCGACCGAACTGAAGGCGCAACAGCAGATGCTGGCTGTCGTGGTCGCCAACCCCGCTGATGCACAACGCCTGCTCGACGAGATTGGCTGGTTCTCCGCGGGCAGCGAGTCGCCGCTGCGCTGCCATCTGCTGCCGGACTGGGAAACACTGCCCTACGATGCGTTCTCTCCGCATCAGGACCTAGTGTCAGAGCGCCTGGCAACCCTGCACGAAGTCTGCGCCGGCCAGTGCGACGTGCTGCTGGTGCCCGCCACGACAGCCCTGCTGCGCATGGCGCCGCCTTCCTTCCTTGCGGCCTATACCTTTTTCTTCAAGTCGGGCGAAACGCTCGACGAAGCAAGGCTGCGTGCCCAGCTAACGCTCGCCGGTTATACCCATGTTGCGCAGGTGATGTCGCCCGGTGAGTATTCAGTGCGTGGCGGCCTCATCGATCTGTTCCCGATGGGTTCACCGCTGCCCTACCGGCTTGATCTCTTCGGCGAAACGATAGAAACCATTCGCGCCTTTGACGCCGATACGCAGCGTTCGCTCTATCCGGTACCCGAGGTCAGGCTGTTGCCGGGCCGCGAATTTCCGATGGATGAAACAGCGCGCACCGCGTTCCGTAGCCGGTGGCGCGAAGTGTTTGAAGGAGACCCGTCACGCTATTCCATCTACAAGGATATAGGCCACGGCATCGCCTCCGCCGGCATTGAGTATTACCTGCCACTGTTCTTCGATCACACCTCCACGATATTCGATTACCTCGGGAAGGCCGCCACCATAGCGCTGGTCGGCGACATTGATGAAGCGATCAAGCGCTTTTGGTCCGACACGCAATCGCGCTACCGCTTCCTCAAGGCGGATCGCGATCGGCCGCTGCTGCCGCCAGACGCACTATTCCTGACCGGCGAAGATTTCTTCACGCTTGCCAAACCGCATGCGCGCATCGTCGTGCGCGGCGATGACGAGCCCTCAGCCCTGTCCGCCCCGCTGCCAAACATTGCAGTCAATCGCCGGGCTGAAGATCCCCTCGTTAATTTTCGCGCGTGGCTACTAAAGCAAAACGGGCGCGTCATGGTGTGCGCCGATAGCAATGGCCGGCGTGAAACGCTGCATCAGTACCTGAACGACTTCGGCCTCGCGACGGACGCTTGCGAGAGCTACCAGGACTTCGTGACCTCGTCCGCCAAACTCATGCTCGGCGTCGCCCCGCTGCACGCCGGCTTCCAGCTGGCGGACGACCTCGGTGGCCTGGCCTTCGTCACGGAAACCGAGTTGTACGCCGGTAGCGGACGCCGTATTGGCCGGCGCAAGCAGGAAGGCGTCACCCAGGTCGAGTTCATGGTTCGCGATCTGTCAGAACTCAAGATAGGCGACCCGGTTGTGCATGCCAACCACGGCATCGGCCGCTACATGGGTTTGATCAGCATGGATCTCGGCGAAGGGGAAACTGAATTTCTTGAGCTGGCCTATGCGAAGGAGACCAAGCTTTTCGTCCCGGTCTCGCAGCTGCATGTGATCTCGCGCTACTCAGGCGCTTCCGCCGAAGATGCCCCGCTGCACTCGCTCGGTTCAGGGCAATGGGAAAAAGCCAAGCGCCGGGCGGCGGAACAGGTTCGCGACAGCGCCGCCGAACTGCTCAATCTGTATGCGCGACGCGCGGCGCGGGAAGGACACGCCTTCCAGTATTCCGCGCACGACTATGAATCCTTCGCGGAAAGCTTCGGCTTTGAAGAAACGCCAGACCAGGCGGCCGCCATCAACGCCGTCATTGGCGACATGACAAGCGGTAAACCGATGGATCGCCTGATCTGCGGCGACGTGGGTTTTGGCAAGACCGAAGTGGCACTACGCGCCGCGTTTGTTGCGGTCCTTGGCGGCAAACAGGTCGCAATTCTGGCGCCAACCACCTTGCTGGCGGAGCAGCATGCCCAAACCTTTGCGGACCGCTTTGCGGACTGGCCGGTGCGGATTGCCGAACTGTCCCGTTTCCGCAGTGGCAAGGAGGTGACCCAGGCCATCAAGGGTATGGCCGATGGCACGCTGGATATCGTAATCGGCACGCACAAACTGCTCTCGCCGGACGTAAAATTTTCACGCCTCGGCCTGGTAATCATCGACGAGGAACATCGCTTTGGCGTGCGGCAGAAGGAAGCGCTAAAGGCATTGCGTGCCGAAGTCGATGTTCTGACGCTGACCGCGACGCCCATTCCGCGCACGCTTGGCATGGCGCTCGAAGGATTGCGGGATTTTTCAATCATTGCCACAGCGCCGCAGAAGCGCTTGGCGATCAAGACCTTCGTCCGCAGCGAAGACGAGTCTGTGATCCGCGAAGCCTGCCTGCGCGAGTTGAAACGCGGCGGACAAGTCTATTTCCTGCACAACGAAGTCGAAACAATCGAGAACCGCAAGGCGGCGCTGGAAGCGCTGATACCAGAAGCACGGATCGGCGTGGCGCACGGACAAATGCATGAACGGGACCTGGAGAAAGTCATGCGTGACTTCGTCGCGCAGCGTTTCAACGTTCTGCTTTGCACGACCATCATCGAGACTGGAATCGACGTCCCGACCGCCAATACCATCATCATGCATCGCGCCGACAAGTTCGGCCTGGCCCAGTTGCACCAATTGCGTGGACGCGTAGGGCGCTCGCATCATCAGGCCTATGCCTATCTGCTGGTAAACGAGATCCGCAGCCTCAGCAAGCTTGCGCAGCGGCGTCTCGAAGCGATCCAGCAGATGGAAGAACTCGGCAGCGGCTTCTACCTCGCCATGCACGACCTGGAAATTCGCGGTGCGGGCGAAGTGCTGGGTGAGAACCAGTCGGGCGAAATGCAGGAGATCGGATTCCAGCTTTATTCCGACATGCTGCGCGAAGCGGTGCGCGCGCTCAAGAGCGGCAAGGAACCCGATCTTGCCGCGCCGCTGTCGACCACGACCGAAATCAACCTGCACGTCCCTGCCCTGTTGCCAAGCGACTATTGCGGTGACGTGCACGAGCGGCTTTCTCTGTACAAGCGCCTGGCCAACGGCCGCACGCCCGATGAACTTGATGGCCTGCAGGAAGAGCTGATCGACCGCTTTGGCAAGTTGCCGGAGGCGGCGAAAGCGCTGGTAGAAACGCACCGGCTTCGCCTCGCGGCGCGCGCCGCGGGCATCGTTAAAATCGATGCCCATGCCGAGTCGGCGCTACTGCAATTCGAGCCGAATCCGCCAGTCGACGCGATGCGTATCATTGAGCTGGTGCAAAAGAACCGGCACATCCGGCTCAATGGCCAGGACAAGCTGCGCATCACCGTGAAGATGCCCGACCTCGCGAGCCGGGTCTCGCAGGTCAAGGCAGCGATTCGATCGCTGGTAGCATGACGCCAGTTTGCACGCCCGGTTGCACGTCTTTTCCCACGCCAGTTTGCACGTCCGTTTCCACGCATAGCGAGTACGACGCATGAACCTCATCCTGCAAGGCAGCCCGGCCCTTCCGGCCACCATCGCGCAACTCGCGGACCTGGCCCAGGCCATCGACGTTGTCGAAGCAGGCCCAGACGTATGGCGCCTGGAGGGCGTTGACGACAGCCCCGCCACTCGACACCAGGTCGCCGAGGCAAGCTTCGCGGCGGGCCTCGACGCAACTTTCATTGAACCCGGCCGGCGCCTCCAGGACTTTGCCCTGCTTGCGATGGACATGGATTCCACCCTCATCACCATCGAATGCATCGATGAAATCGCCGACATGCAAGGCCTCAAGCCGCAAGTCGCAAAAATCACCGAAGCCGCCATGCGTGGCGAACTGGAATTTCGCGAGAGCCTGCAACGCCGGGTTGCCTTGCTTGCCGGACTCGACGCTTCGGCCTTGCAACGCGTCTACGACGAGCGCCTGCGGCTTTCACCCGGCGCGGAAAAAATGCTTGCCGCGGTGCGGGCGGCGGGCCTGAAGACCTTGCTGGTTTCCGGTGGCTTCACCTTTTTTACCGACCGGATGAAGGCCCGCCTGCAGCTGGACATGGCGCATTCGAACCGGCTCGAGATAGTGGACGGAAAACTGAGTGGCCGTCTTGAGGGTGACATCGTTGACGCAGACGAAAAAATGCGTGCGGTGCAACGGATGTGCGTCGAACTTGGCGTTGCCACATCGCGCGCCATCGTCATGGGCGACGGCGCAAACGACCTGAAGATGATGCGCATCGCGGGAATGTCCGTCGCGTTCCGCGCCAAACCAATTGTGCAGTCGCAAGCAGATGTGGCCTTGAATTTTTCGGGTCTCGACGGCATCTTGTCCCTGTTCTAGCAGGGTGTTGACCGCTTGGCCGATGGCGCGCAACGCCACACTGGCATTAGACTGGCTGCCGACCACCTCGGATTTTTAAGTGCAGTCCTGTTTCCGTAGCCGCTTTACCCGGTTCCAGGTTCCGAAAGATCACCCTCCTCACAAGGAAAACTCATGGCTCAGGAACTCGTTTTTGACAGCGACGTGCAATCCCGCAAGGATCTGGCCTGGTGGCTTTATCTGTTTCACGGCGCCAGCCTGGTTTTTTCACTCGGCGCCTTCTCCTGGATACCGCTCATCATCAGCTATCTGAAGCGGCAGGACGCCGTCGGCACCTTCGTGTACAGCCATCACAACTGGCAAATACGGTCGTTCTGGTGGTACGTGGTCTGGGTAGTGGTTGGCGTGCTGCTGGCCATGACCATCATTGGCATCCCGCTTGCATGGATGGTCTTCGGAGTCGCCTGGGTCTGGAAGGCATACCGATTGATCAAAGGATTTATATATCTGAACGACAATCGGCCAATGCCCGACTGAGATTGTTAGACAGGTCGAACATGGCTTGTCGTCCCCACGGTGGGTCCGCATAGAATGAGCCTCGCCTGAGCGACGTCGAAGCATTGCTGGTTCCCTGAGCGGAATCCCCGGATAAATTTTGCGTCACCCGACGCAAAAATTTCCGGGTCCGTCGTACCGCACGAATTCCCGGGGCGGTCCTGGCTCAGTTGGAACCACCATGACACAACGCCACGCACACTGGCCGGCCAACAACGACTTGCCGGCACTCAGCAACGCCACCCCATCAAACCATGCCGCCCCCGGCGTGGAGTCACTCCCCGTAGTCGAATCCCCCTCCAGACACCAGGTCATCGACCCCGAACCAGCGCCGGCAGCGGCGCCACCCTGTGCACCGGCCGTGCCGATCCAGCGCGCGCGCCGCTTTAACGACCGCCCGCTGTCAAGCCTGGTCAAAGAGCCGCAGCAATATGCACATGATGTCAGGGCATTGCAGGATACAGTCGGGCGCCTCGAAGAGACGCAGCGGATCGCCGGACTGGGATACTGGTCTTTTATGGCCGCACATGGGCCGGGCCAATGGTCCGAGGAATGCTTCCGCATTACTGGCATTTCTCCGGCGACCGATCCGCTTCACTACCGGGAATTTTCTCGCCTCGTGCATCCGGACGATCGCCCGAATTTGAAAGATCGCATTGACGCGGCGCTGCACGACGCCAAAACTTTCGAATTGGAAGTTCGCCTTTTTTCTCTCGATGGAGAACTGCGCTGGATACGCCTTATTGGCCAACCGGTGCGAAATGAGAGCGGTCAAATCTGCCGCCTACACGGCACGGTGATGGAGGTGACGCATCGAAAATTGATCGAGCAGCGTCAATCCATGGAGCACGGGGTGACCCATCTTCTCGCCGGGTGCGGTTCCGCGCTGCAGGTCATTCCCCTTGTTATCGAAACAATCTGCGGCGGACTCGGATGGCATGGCGGGGCGCTCTGGCTTCTTGATGCGCAGGACGAAGGCTTGCGTCGCGCCGCATTCTGGGCCAGTCCGGAATCCAGTGCCGAGGCGCTCTTTCATCAAGGTCCCGGCAACCTTGCGCAGATGGCGCCGAGACAGGGACTGCTTGCACGGGCACTTCGCGAGGGCGAACCGGTCTGGGTCCCGGACCTCGGTGCCGATCCAGACCTCGGAAGTGTGCCGGGGTTGCCTGCGCCGCGCCTTCGTGCCGCGCTTGCCTTCCCGATCGGAGCCGTCGGCAGAACTATCGGCGTCATGGCCTTCTTCGCCCCTTATGCCCAGCGTGCGGACCATGAAATGCTCACGAGTACCCGCATCATGGGCCGCCACATCGGCCAATTCTTCCAACGCGAACAGGCCGAAGCTGCGCTGCGCCAAAGCGAGGCGCACTTCCGCGCTCTTGTCGAACAAGCTTCGGACAGCTTTTACGTCCATGATTTCAGTGGCCGGCTGATTGACGTGAACCAGCGTGGATGCGATGCACTGGGTTATAACCGCACTGAATTGCTTGACATGTCGCTGGCCGATATCGATCCCGAGCTTTCGCTTCAAAGACTGGAATCGCTTCTTGAGTCGACCCGGTCCGGCAAAGCAGTTTCGCTCGAGAGTGAACACCGTCGCCGCGATGGGTCAGTCTTTCCCGTAGAACTGCGGATCGGCGCCATAGAGATCAATGGCCAGCAACACCTTCTTTCGCTAGCGCGTGACATTAGCGAACGAAAAGTCTTGCAGGACCATATCCAACATCTTGCCTATCACGATGCGCTGACCAGCCTGCCTAATCGGGCCATGTTCAATCGCTCACTCTCCCAGGCGCTTGCAAGAGCGCGTCCGTCTGGCCGGCGACTCGCCGTACTCTTCATTGACCTCGACCGCTTCAAGAACATCAATGACACGCTGGGCCACAATGCCGGCGACCATCTTCTGCAAGAAATGGCGCGCCGACTTCGCGCAGTAATGCGCCAGGGTGAACTGCTGGCCCGACTTGGCGGAGATGAGTTTGTCGTGCTTCTCGAAGACGTTAGCGACGCGGGAAACATCGCGCTAGTGGCGCGCCGCGTCCTCGATGCGTTGGTGCGGCAATATCCGCTTGACGGGCAAATCATCCACATCACCGCGAGCATCGGCATCAGCGTCTGTCCGGACGATGGGCTTGACCAGTTCTCGTTGATGAAGCATGCCGACGTCGCGATGTACCGCGCAAAGGACGCCGGCAAGAATACTTTCCAGTTTTATTCAGCGCGCGATGATGCGAATTCCGCCGAGCAGCTTGCACTGGAATCCAGCCTGCGTCGCGGCATTGAGCGCGACGAATTGGTTCTACACTACCAGCCCAAGGTGTCTACCCGGACCGGCCGAATCAGTGGCGTGGAGGTACTGGTGCGCTGGCAGCATCCCGAACTCGGGTTATTGCAGCCGCATGATTTCATCGGACTTGCGGAAGAAACCGGGCTCATTGTGCCGCTCACAAAATGGGTCCTGCACGAGGCATGCATGGAGCATAAACGCTGGCAGCAATCCGGATTGCCGTCGCTGCATATCGCGGTCAACCTGTCTGCCCGTCACTTCGTCGACGACAACCTGCTCGACGACATTAAAACGATACTTGCAGGCGCGGGCATGGCGCCCGAGCAGCTGGAACTGGAAATCACCGAGAGCATGATGATGCGCGACACAGCGCGCAGCCTTGCGGTGCTGGACGGGCTCAAGGCGCTTGGTATCCGTATCGCCATCGACGATTTCGGTATTGGCTATTCGTCGCTCTCGCAACTGAAGCAGTTTCCAATCGATATCCTCAAGATAGATCGCTCGTTCATCGTGGATATACCGGGTGATGAGGCAGACGAGGCAATCGCAAGCGCCATTATCGCCATGGCGAGAAGCCTCAAGATGCAGGTAGTGGCCGAAGGTGTGGAAGCAGCCGAGCAGGTGGATTTTTTGCGGCGCCATGGTTGCGATGTGACGCAGGGTTTCTATTTCAGTTCGCCTTTGGCTTCGGAGGATATTCAAAAGCTGCTGCGGCAGAACATGCGCGCGACTGGCGTGGTTGAGACGATTGGCTAAGCCGCCGCGTGGCAGGGCTTGCGAGCCGGGTGAGCGGAGTGAGCGGATTAGCGTAGCGATGTAGTCCGGTTAGGAGAGTGGTGAGGCCGTGTGGTGTGGGGTCAAGACCACGGCTACCCTACAACAACCGCAATGCCCGCTCAATATCCGCAATCAAATCATCCGGATCTTCCAGCCCGATGTGAAACCGCACCAGTTGCCCCTGCCCTTTCCAGTCTTTGCGCATCGCCTGGACGCGATAGGGCACGCACAGGCTGTGTGCGCCGCCCCAGCTATAACCGATCTTGAACAGCTTCAAGCCGTCAACGAAGCGGTCAGTCTGTGGCTCGGCATAGCGCTCATCAAAGACCACGGAAAACAGGCCACCGGCGCCGGTGAAGTCGCGCTGCCAGATTGCATGGCCCGGGCAATCCGGCAGCGCCGGGTGCAGGACGCGTTCAATCTCCGGCCGGGACTTCAGCCAGGCAGCGACCCGTCGACCACCGCGGTCATGCGCGTCAAACCGCAATTTCATGCTCGGCAAGCTTCGCAGCACAAGGTAGGTGTCGTCGGCACTGACGCCCAGGCCAAGCCGCATGTGGGCCAGTTCAACCCGTTCATGTACCGCCTTGTCGCGTGTGATGATTGCGCCCATCAGGACATCCGAGCCGCCAGACTGGTACTTGGTCAGCGCCTGCATGACGATGTCCACGCCATGCTCAAAGGCGGCAAACGCAATACCGGCCGCCCAGGTATTGTCGAGCGCAACCAGCACGCCCCTTTCATGTGCAGCCCGGCAGATGGCGGGAATGTCGGGCACCTCCATCGTCACGGAGCCCGGTGCTTCAGTCCAGATCAGCCTGGTGTTCGGCTGGATCAGTGCAGCGATTTCCGATCCAACCAGCGGATCGTAGTACCGGACCGTAATACCAAAATCCTGCGCCAGCCAATTGCCCAGTTCCCGGTTCGGGTTATAGACGTTATCCGGCAGCAGCACGTCGTCGCCGGTCTTCAGGAAAGCCAGGTCCACCATGGCAATCGCGGCCAGGCCACTGGGCGCCAGCAGGCAGTGCGTTCCGCCCTCAATTTCGGCAAGGCGCGCTTCCAGCGTAAAGGTGGTTGGGGTTCCGTGAAGGCCGTAGGTGTAGCCGGTTTTTTCTTTCCAGTCGCGCGAACGAAGTGCGGCGACGTTGGAAAACAAGACTGTCGATGCATGGTGAATCGCCACCGGCAGCGCGGCAAAGCCTTCTGGGGCAACGTAGTCGCTGTGGGACAGCAAAGTCTGCAGCGATTTTTTTTCGGTCATGCTTGATCCTTTCAGAAGGCAACGACCTGATAACTACTTGCGCGCGGATGTCCGCTCAACGCCTTCTCCCGTCCCGCCAAACGCCGGAGGATCGACATCAATATGCAAGTCAAATGGGCGCGTTTCGGTGCCGTCCGCAGAAGTCCACGTGCCCCGCAGCGAATCGCCTTGCCGCTTGCCTTCCCATTGGCCGGAGACGTCGGTGCCGTTTTCTGATTCTTCCATCACCACGTCGTCGCCCTCGGCCTCGCCGGCCAGCAGGATTTTTGCGCTGCGGCCGAAGTAAAAGTACTCCCCTTCCAAGCCTTCATCGGCCTGAGGCTTGGGGCGCAGCCGCATTTGTATCGACTTGTCACCCAACTTGCCGCGCAGCGTCAGCGGTCGTGCAAACGGCCCGCTAGCGGCAGCGGACATTGCAGCCGGGACGCCGGTGGCTTGGGCTACAGCAGGCGCATCCATGGTCGGTGCAGCCCGTGCAACGTTCAATGCGGCAGGCAGTAGCGCCAACGCGATCAATGCAAAACGAGCGCAAACCATGGCGTCACGCCTTTGCCCACAGGTCATGCGCATCTGACGCGGTTACCGCCACGTCAACAAACTCGCCGACCTTCAACTTGCGGTGCGGCTCGTACGGTGCCTTGACATAGACCACGCCATCGATTTCCGGTGCATCCGCGGCGGATCGCCCGACCGCACTGCCTGCCTTGTCCACTTCGTCGATCAGCACGCGCAAACTCTTTCCGACTCTGGCTTGCAGGCGCTGTTTCGAAATAGTTTCCTGGAGTTGCATAACCCGGCCGCGGCGCTCCTCGCGCAACTCGGCGGGCACCGGATCGGCCAGTTCATTGGCAGTCGCGCCTTGGACCGGCGAATACGCGAAGCAGCCGAGGCGGTCAATCTGCGCTTCTTTCAGGAAATCGAGCAAATATTCGAACTCCTCCTCGGTCTCACCGGGGAAGCCGGCGATGAAGGTGGAGCGGATGGTGATGTCTGGACACATGGCGCGCCATGCCGCAATGCGTTCGATGTTCTTTTCGCCGTTGGCCGGTCGCTTCATGCGCTTGAGCACCGCCGGGTGCGCATGCTGCAGCGGCACGTCGAGATACGGCACGACCACGCCCTGATTCATCAGCGGAATCACATCGTCCACATGCGGATACGGGTAGACATAGTGCAGCCGAACCCAGGCGCCGTAGGACGCGCCAAGTTCGCCGAGCGCCGCCACCAACTGCGTCATGTGCGTACGCACCGGCTTGCCATTCCAGAAACCGGTGCGGAATTTGACGTCGACCCCGTACGCGCTGGTGTCTTGCGAAATCACCAGCAGTTCTTTCACCCCGGACTTGAAAAGATTCTCGGCTTCCAGCATCACCTCAGCGATCGGACGCGAGACCAGGTCGCCGCGCATCGACGGGATAATGCAAAAGCTGCACCGATGATTGCAGCCTTCAGAAATTTTCAAATAGGCATAGTGACGTGGTGTCAACTTGATGCCTTGCGCCGGCACCAGATCCATGAAGGGCTCATGCGGCTTCGGCAGGTGCAGGTGCACGGCGTTCATGACTTCGCCGAGCGCATGCGGTCCGGTTACGGCCAGCACTTTTGGATGCACCTTCTGAATAATGTCGTCGCCCTGGGCATCCTTCTTTGCGCCAAGGCAGCCGGTCACAATTACCTTGCCGTTTTCACTAAGCGCTTCGCCGATGGCGTCGAGGGATTCCTGCACGGCGGCGTCAATGAAGCCGCAGGTGTTGACGATAACGAGATCGGCGCCGTCGTAGCTGTTGGCGGTTTCATAGCCTTCGGCGCGCAGTTGGGTAAGTATCTGTTCGGAATCGACCAGGGCCTTGGGGCAACCGAGCGAAACGAAACCGACCTTGCGGGTCGGTGTGGTAATTGTGGACATGGGGTGACTGATGAGGATGGCGGCGATACGCGAAGTCGCTATTGTACCTGTTGGGCTTGGGGCCCGAATGCCAGGGGCGGCAGCTGGCCGTAGCAGTCGCAGTCGCAGTTGCAGTTGCAGTTGCAGTTGCGCTTGACGTTGACGTTGACGTTGACGTTGACGTTGACGTTGCTTTGCCTTTGCCGTCGCTTGTGCCTTTGAAGTTAACCCCGTTGTATGCCGCCACGACGGCGGTATCGAAATCGGATCAGAAGCGGCGGCTGTCTGAGCGCAGCGAGTTTCCGCCGCTTCCCGATTTCGGTGCCGATGGCGTGGGGACCCCGCGCAGCGGGGCGGCAGACCCGGGTCGCCTTTTCTTGCCTCTTCTTTTGGCGAAGCAAAAGAAGAGGTCGGCCGCCGGGGCGAATACCCGGCCAGCCCCCACGGCAGTGAAAGGGTGCTGCCTCACCGGAGTGCTGCCGCTTGCAGAGTCGCCCTGCCTTACTTCGCCCTGCGTTATGGGACATGACTTCGAGTGCGCTTCGTGGCCGGAGCATACCTTCGGTGCTCGATACGGGCTCCCTGTCGGGTGACCATGCCGGGTTCCGGCCCGGCGACCGGGTTCATTCTTTTGCTCCGCCAAAAGAACGGAACCAAGAAAAGGCGGCCCGGGTCTGCCGCCCCGCTGC
>JAQGMR010000053.1 GCA_028292265.1 Herminiimonas sp. | reverse complement strand
GATAATCTTGTGCTTCATGATGCCGGTGACGTAGGTGCGCAGTGACGATTGGCCGGCGAAGCGGTCCGGCTTTTCCAGGACAGCAACAAGCGCTTCCTGGACCGCGTCCTCGGCCTGGGCGGCGTTGCGCAATTGCAGCAGCGCGAAGCGCAGCAGCGCCGGACGCAGGCTTTCCAGTTCAGAGTGCAGGCGCGTAGTCGCGGGTGACGGGTTCATCATGAGTGGAGCGCGCAGGGCGTCGGAGAGAAAACCTTGGGCCGGAACCGACAAGCCGTACCGGGCACAAAGGACTTTACCTGTAAAATCGCGAAAAGCACATTTTCCTGGATTCACCATGCCCGATATGAGCGAGCTTGCCGCAGTCCCGCCGCAAGTCAAGGCGGAAATACTCGCCGAGGCACTTCCCTATATACGCAAATTTCACGGCAAGACGATTGTCGTTAAATATGGCGGGAATGCCATGACCGAGGAACGCCTGAAGCACGGGTTCGCCCGCGACGTCATCCTGTTAAAGCTGGTGGGCATGAACCCGGTCGTGGTACACGGTGGCGGCCCCCAGATCGATAACGCACTAAAAAAGATCGGCAAGCAGGGCGTGTTCATCCAGGGCATGCGCGTCACTGACGAGGAAACCATGGAAGTGGTCGAATGGGTCCTTGGCGGCGAAGTGCAGCAGGATATCGTGATGCTTATCAACCATTACGGCGGCCAGGCGGTCGGCTTGACCGGCAAGGACGGCGGTCTCATCCGGGCGCGGAAGATGAAGATGCCGGACAAGGACAACCCCGGCGAATTCCTCGATATCGGCTTCGTCGGTGAAATCGACGCGATCAACCCCGCGGTCGTGAAGGCCTTGCAGGACGACGCCTTCATTCCGATCATCTCGCCAATCGGCTTCGGCGCAGATGGCCAGGCCTACAACATCAACGCCGATCTGGTGGCCGGAAAAATCGCCGAAATCCTGAAGGCCGAGAAGCTGATCATGATGACCAATATTCCGGGCGTGATGGACAAGCAGGGCAACCTTCTGACAGACCTGTCTGCGCGCGAAATCGACGACATGTTTGCGGATGGCACCATCTCCGGCGGCATGCTGCCAAAAATTTCGTCTGCGCTGGATGCGGCCAAATCCGGCGTCAATACGGTGCACATCATCGATGGCCGCATCGAACATTCCCTTTTGCTGGAAGTGCTGACCGAGCAGGCGTTTGGCACCATGATCCGCTCGCACTAGAGTGCGCGCGGAGGCGGAATAGCGGGACGTCGCAGGGCGTTCACTCGCTACTTGGCCCTGACTCACTTGGCGCTGCGACGCGCAACGTGCGACGTGCAACTTGCAACGTGCAACGCCGCGCTTTCGCTCCGACAGATCCCAAATTACGATCCTCTCGTTGCCGCGGTTTGCAGGCGCTAGTCCGGTGGCCGCCATCCGATGGCCGTCATTGCGCTTCAATAAATCTTCGTTACCTCGATGCCCCGCTGCCGCAGCAGTTGCGGCACGCCGTCACTGCCGAGCAGGTGCAACATCCCCACGGCGACAAACGTTGATGGCTCGCTGTTCAGCAGCGTAGCGATGCGCGCCGCCATGTCGTGATTGCGTTTGCCAAGCACGACGCGGCGCATCCACAGCGCGGTGACAGACGTACCGGTGAGTTCCTTGCGCATGACTCGCAGAACCGCCGCCTCATCCGCCCGCGACCATCCGTCCATCGTCGCAATCGCTCTTTCAAGTCCGCTCCCATCCTCGATTCCCTTTAGCAGTTCAGCCAGCAATTTCTCCTGCTCGCCGGCAGACAGCTGGTCGAAAATGCCAAGTTGCAGGTCGGCGCTCTCGAGTTCTGTGACCGGCTTGGCGAGCTTGCTGGCCCGGGAAAGCAAATACTGGTCGGCGCCAAGAGCGGACTGGTAGCCAGCCTTTTCCAGCATCAAGCCAGAGAGCACGAGAGTGACAGCCCAGGGACGCAGCGTGCTTATGGTGGCCCACGGAACCTCGTAGCGTCTCGCAACGCGCCGTGCGGCGGCCAGCGTAGTCGAGGACAAGTGCTTCTCCAGCACGTCGCCCTCGGGATAAACGCCGCGTCGCATGAAGGCTGACTGGATCGCCTGCGTATTGCGGGCATCCAGTTCCACAACCAGCTGGCCAGCACTGTTGAAGGCTTCAGTGACAGTCGGCTCCAGCGGATACCAGGCGGCTTGTCCAGCATGGACGGTGCCGAACAGCCAGGCCGTATTGCCGTGGTCGCGCACCCGGTAAAGCGTGCCACGCCGTTGGGCGGAGGCTGGCAGGTTCGGCGCGGAGACCGCCGCGTCTGGCGCTGTCACCGATGGCATACTGTCGACGGCGTTTGCCGTGCCGAATGACAGGGCCGCTGCCACGAGGGCGGCGGCCGCCCAGCGCGCCTTCAATGCGGGACGCAGACATCTCCACCGCGATTTCATCAAATTCATATTGGCTTCCATGCGACGAATCACCTGGCTGTTTGATCTGGACAATACTTTGCACAATGCGTCGCACGCGATTTTCCCGGCCATCAAGCGCAACATGAACGATTTCATCGGTCACATGCTGGGTGACGGTACAACCCCGGCGAATGTCGACGAAATCAATGCGATGCGCCTCACGTACTTGCAGCGGTACGGCGCGACGCTGCTCGGGATGGTAAAGCACCATGCTGTGCGTCCCGAAGATTTCCTGCGCGAGGCGCACCGCTTCGACAATCTCGTCTCGCTCATTCGTGCTGAACGAGGCCTGGCGCGACTATTGAGGCGGCTGCCCGGCCGCAAAATATTGCTTACCAACGCGCCACGCCGCTACTCCCGTGAGATCCTCCGGCACCTCGGTTTGCATCGGCATTTTGCCCGGCATGTACCGATTGAGTCGATGGTAGTACATCGGCAGTTGCGGCCCAAGCCGTCGCGCATCCTGCTGCGAAAACTGCTTGCAAGAGAGGGCGCCAACCCGCGGCGCACGGTATTGGTCGAAGACACGCTGGGCACCTTGAAGGCGGCGCGCATGCTGGGATTGCGTACCGTCTGGGTGACACGCTACCTTCGCCCGGCGGCGGATGGTCAGCCACAGTCCGGTCTTTTACCGGCCACCATGCTGTCAAAACGCCCACATTATGTGGATGTCAAAGTAGAATCCGTCAGGCAACTACCTGGGCAGCTGCATCGGCTGCGCTGAACACCTCGTTCCCACATGCGGGTACCACTAGAAAAACGACCATGCCAACCACAAAGCCGGGCGAACGAAAGCTTCAGATACTACAGACGCTGGCAACTATGCTGGAGCAGCCGAAGGGAGAAAAAATCACGACCGCAGCCCTGGCCGCCCGACTCAGCGTTTCAGAGGCCGCGCTGTACCGGCATTTCGCCAGCAAGGCCCAGATGTTTGAAGGACTTATCGACTTCATCGAGTCGACGGTATTCGGGTTGATCAACCAGATCACCGCCCAGCAGGAGAATGGCTTGTCGCAGGCACAGGCGATCTTCGGCATGCTGCTTAATTTCGCGGAACGTAATCCCGGCATGACGCGGGTCATCATCGGCGATGCGCTGGTCAACGAAGACGAACGACTGCAAGCCAGGATGAACCAGTTTATCGAGCGCGTCGAACTGGCGGTCAAGCAATCGCTGCGGGTCGCTGTATCGCAGGGGCAGGCTTCAGAGAGCGACGTGGCGGTGAGGGCTAGCATGATTGCCACCCTGGTGTTGGGGCGCTGGCAGCGTTACGCAAAGACAGGATTCAAGCAGAAGCCGTCCGAAGGTGCGCAGGCCCAGATTGCAGTGTTGTTGTCGTAACCGGCACGTCGCTTCAACGCATCAACGCTTGAAAGCTTGAAAGCATCGAAGCATCAAAGCATCAAAGCGTTGAAGCTTCGAAGCGGTTGCCCGGCGTTGCGCGGCCGTTGTGCCGCTCCTGATTTCGCTTCACGCCCTTGAGACGCGTCGCTTATGTTCCAACGCCTGAGTTTTCCGCGCCACGTTTCGTACCTTAAGGTGCAGCGCCGCTAACGCTGCCGCAAACCGGACACTCCGGATTGCGTGCGATCTGGATGCTGGTCCATTCCATCGCCAGTGCGTCCAGCAAGAGCAGGCGTCCTGAGAGTGGTTCGCCGCACCCTGCGATCAGCTTTAGCGCTTCGGCTGCCTGAGTGCTACCGATAATGCCAACCAGCGGCGCGAACACACCCATCGTCGAGCACTGCACTTCTTCAAATTGCTGATCTGGTGCAAACAGGCAGGCGTAGCAGGGCGCGTCGGCATTGCGCGTGTCGAACACGGACACCTGGCCGTCGAAGCGGATTGCCGCGCCCGACACCAGCGGTACCCGATGCGTCGTGCAGGCGCGGTTGATCGCGTGCCGGGTTGCGAAGTTGTCGGTGCAGTCGAGCACGATGTCCGCGCTCTTTACAAGTTCATCCAGGCGCTGGTCGGCCAGCCTTTCAGTCAGCGCCACAAGCTCAATGCCCGGGTTGATTTCCGCCAGCGTGGCTTTCCCCGACTCTGCCTTGGAAAGTCCGACCCGTGAGGTCGTATGCAGGATCTGCCGCTGCAGATTGGTCAGATCGACAGTGTCGTTGTCGACCAGGGTGATGCGCCCGACGCCAGCGCTGGCAAGGTACATGGCAGCCGGCGAGCCAAGGCCGCCTGCGCCAACAATCAGGGCATGCGCCGCGAGGATGCGACGCTGGCCTTCAATGCCTATTTCGTCTAACAGGATGTGCCGCGAATAGCGAAGCAGTTGGTGGTCGTCCATGATCCATTCAAATATGAAAAAGGCCGCGTGAACAATATCACGCGGCCCGGAGACTTCCGACGGGTCAGTCCAGTAACCTGATATCAATGGCTTATTGCCAAAGTTCTGTTATCAACGGCCCGTCATCAACAGTTGTTACCAACGACCTTTACCAGTCGTTTTTTACTTCACGGTCGGCTTCTCTTTTTCTTTCTTTTCGTCCGCCGCTTTTTTCTCGTCCTTGTTGTTTATGGTCGTTTCTTTCTTGTTCTCCACGACCTTCACCTTGGATACCTGAACCGGTGCGCCCTTGAGGAAGTTGAGTGCCTGTGCCAGCTGGAAGTCGTCTTTTCCACCCAGCTCGACAGGCTTGCGCTTCTTCTCAAGCGCCAGAATGCGCTGTTCTTCTTCCAGTTCGTCGACCCGGTTGGCCGGCGCTGCGGCGTCCTTATCCTTGTCCTTGTCGTTGCTGAGATGCTTTTGCAGATCGGCTTCGTGCAGGCGCAGGCCGTTCAGTCCGTCGCCCTCGGCAGTCTCATCAACCATCATGTCCGGCACGATGCCCTTGGCCTGGATTGAGCGTCCGTTCGGCGTGTAGTAGCGCGCGGTCGTCAGCTTCACTGCCGTATCCGATGAAAGCTGGCGAATCGTTTGCACCGATCCCTTGCCGAAAGTCTGCGTCCCCATGATGGTGGCGCGCTTGTAATCCTGCAGGGCGCCCGCAACGATTTCCGATGCCGATGCCGAACCGGCATTTACCAACACCACCATTTTTACCTTCTTCACCGCTTCCGGCAGCTTGGCGAGCGGGTCGCCACCGCTGCGGTTGCCGTAGTATTCGCGGCGCGCATAGAAGGTTGCCTTGGAGTCCGGCAACTGGCCGTTGGTGGAGACGATCACCACGTCCTTTGGCAGGAAGGCCGCGGATACGCCGATTGCGCCGGGCAACACGCCACCCGGGTCATTGCGCAAGTCGAGCACAAGGCCTTTCAGATTCGGGTCCTGCGCATACATGGCGGAAATCTTCTTGGCCATGTCATCGACAGTAGGTTCCTGGAACTGCGATACGCGAATCCAGCCGTAGCCCGGTTCCACCACCTTGGACTTGACGCTCTGCACGCGAATTTCCTGGCGCATGATCGTGATAAGCAAAGGCTTGTCTTCTTCCTTGCGCGCGATCGTCAGCGTGATCTTGGTGTTCGGTTCGCCGCGCATGCGCTTGACGGCCTCGTCCAGCGTCATGCCCTTAACCGGGGTGCTGTCGAGGCGGGTAATCAGGTCCCCGGCCTTCAGTCCTGCGCGATACGCTGGCGAGTCTTCGATCGGCGAGATCACCTTCACATAGCCGTCTTCCATCCCAACCTCGATGCCGAGGCCGACAAACTTGCCTTGTGTGCCTTCACGCAATTCCTTGAAGGCCTTCTTGTCGAGATAGGCGGAATGGGGATCGAGAGACGCGACCATGCCGGAGATCGCTTCCGTTAAAAGCTTCTTGTCTTCCACCGTCTCGACGTAGTCGGACTTGATCAGGCCGAATACGTCCGCCAATTGGCGCAGTTCATCGATCGGAAGTGGTACTCCGACGTTCTTTTGCGCGAGCGCGTCGAATTGCATGGAGCCGGCGACGCCTGCGATCATGCCCAAACTGATGAGTCCGAAATTCTTGAATTTGCTGCTCATATTCCACCTGAGTTCCAGCCGGGAATTGCCGCCGGCCGGGTCGGCATTGCGATGCGAGACGCGAAGGATTGGATAGTCGTTTTTGCCAAAGCCGCTGCTGTATTGCGAAACCTGCTACCGGGATTGCTGGACCCACTGCTGCGTCGGCGCCATGAAGACCGTTACTGCAACGGCACTGACCGATACGCTGGAAAACGGCACATTGAAAACGGCACATTAACTGCCGGGTTCATTCTATGCGCTGTGCCTTGTCGCGTGATGCCTTTGCTGCGAGGCCTGCATACCGCAGAGTGTGATGCATGACGCAATGTTGCCGTTTATGCACCTTGCCACCTGCGGCGATTCCCTTTTGCTACCGGACCACTACCCGCTGCATTCAATCTAGCGCTCGGCCCGCTAAGCAAGCGTCAAAGTATAAACCCGATTGCGCGTTGCCGCCGCTGTTACACGCCTCGGCGACTGAGCGGCATGGACCGGCGATATCCTGCCGGCTTAAGAATAGCCTGATTGTTGCCGCAGTTGCTCATGAATTCGGCACCGTGGTGGAGAATGATCAAATCAGGAAACCGACGTAGACCATCCCACGGCAGCCATCGCGCCGGTGGCCACCATCTTTACGCTGCGGTTTTATCGGCCTGGATGACGAGTCCTCTGCACACCTGCCATGTTCTTCCTTGCGTGCGGGGAAGAGGCAGTCGTCCCCGAATCGAGGTGAAGGCAGCGGCCCCCATGGCAACGGCAGCGTCCGATTGGACCGTCGCCCCTGGGTTCGGTTCTCCTGCGGGAGCAGCCTTGCCATGTAGAATGCGCCGGTCAAAGACTTTGTCTGCATGGCACACCTATGAATCCTCAAGACCCCGATCCGACACGCCCGATTCGCCCGCTGCCCAATTTCATTTTCATGTCCCGGTGGCTACAGCTGCCGCTGTACCTTGGGTTGATCCTGGCGCAGTGCGTCTACGTCTTTCATTTCTGGGTTGAGCTGTCCGACCTGATCGGCGCGGCCCTGGGTAACCAGGCCGCCCTGCATCATGTGCTCGATGCTGTCGCCATTCCGGGCGCGGTCAGGTTGACCAAGTTGAACGAGACCACGATCATGCTGGTGGTGCTCGGCTTGATTGACGTCGTGATGATTTCCAATCTGCTTATCATGGTCATCGTGGGCGGGTACGAAACCTTCGTCTCTCGCATGAACCTGGAGAGCCATCCCGACCAGCCCGAGTGGCTATCACATGTGAACGCCTCGGTGCTCAAGGTCAAACTCGCCACCGCCATCATCGGCATCTCCTCGATTCACTTGCTGAAAACGTTCATCAACGCTGCTGCCTACGACGAGAAAACCCTGTTGGCCCAGACAGGAATCCACGTGGTATTTTTGATGTCGGCTTTGGCAATTGCTGCCACGGACCGCTTGCTCCCCCGTGGCGACAGCAAGCATTGACAAGGACAGTCTGAGGTAACCCGGCTTCGGCGGACATCACCACCATTCTCAAGCCGGGAAACCTGATCGAACCCTATTGCGCCTTGCCCCCGCTTGCGACAGCCTTCATGGCGGCTTCGATCGACGCTGCATCGCCGAGGTAGTAGCTGCGGATCGGCTTGAGATCGGCATCGAGTTCATAGACCAGCGGCTGCCCGTTGGGCACGTTCAGGCCAACGATGTCCTCGTCACTGATTCCGTCGAGCGATTTGATCAGCGCGCGCAGGCTGTTACCGTGCGCCGAAATCAGGATGCGCTTCCCGGCGCGGATCGCCGGTGCAATTGACTCATTCCAGACCGGCATCACGCGCGCAACCGTGTCCTTCAAACATTCGGTAAGCGGAATTTCACCGGACTCAAGCGATGCGTAGCGGGGATCGTTGAACGAGACACGTGGATCGTCTGCTTCCAGCGGCGGAGGCGGCGTGTCATAGCTGCGGCGCCAAACCAGCACCTGCTTGTCACCGTAACGTGCGGCGGTCTCGGCCTTGTTCAATCCCTGCAACGCGCCGTAGTGACGTTCGTTCAAGCGCCAGCTGTTCACGACCGGCAGCCACATCAAGTCCATTTCGTCGAGTGTCACCCAAAGCGTGCGGATGGCTCGCTTCAGCACCGATGTGTAGGCGAGGTCGAACGAGAGGCCGGCCGCAATCAAAAGCTTGCCGGCTTCGCGTGCCTCGGCAATCCCCTTTTCAGTGAGGTCAACGTCGGTCCAGCCGGTGAAGCGATTGTCCAGGTTCCAGGTGGACTCGCCGTGACGCATAAAAACGATCTTGTACATGGGAGGTGTCGAGAGTGTGGTCAGGTTCTTTGCCGGCTAGCGTCGGCCATCACACGAAAGTGTGGTGGTCCAGGCCGCGCCGGCGCGCGTAAAACAATTTCGGATTGCGATCTATTTTATAATGCGGTCGTTGGCTCGAACCATTCATCGTATCGGAAGCTTGTGAAATTCATCATTGACAATATGTGGCTGCTCGTCCTCGTGCTGGTTTCTGGAGGCGCGCTGGCCTGGCCCAGCCTTCAGCGACGGGGAAGCAAGGTATCGCTCCTTCAGGCCACGCAGTTCATCAACCAGGGCAAGACCCTTATCCTCGATGTACGCAAGCCTGCCGAATTCGCTGCCGGCCATGTGCTTGATGCCCGCAATGTACCGCTTGACCAATTGTCAAAGCGCGCTGGCGAGCTCGACAAATTCAAGAACCGGACTGTGATCGTTGTCTGCGCAAATGGCGTTCAGTCACCGCGCGCGGTCGCGCAATTGAAAAAGGCCGGCTTCGGCGATGTCTACAGTCTCACGGGCGGCATCGCTGCGTGGCAGGCGCAGGGCCTGCCCACGGCAAAGTAACGGAGGATTTACTATGCAGTCACGGGTGCTGATGTACTGTACAGCGGTGTGCCCCTATTGCGTCATGGCGGAGCGTCTGTTGAAAGCCAAGGGAGTAGATGGCATCGACAAGGTGCGAGTCGATCTGGAACCGCAGCAGCGTCAGGACATGATGCAAAAGACAGGGCGCCGCACCGTCCCTCAAATTTATATCGGCGACACCCATGTGGGCGGATTCGACGAACTGTCGGCGCTCGAACGCGCTGGCAAGCTTGACGAGTTGTTGAAAGCAGCCTGAGGCAATTCAGCATGCGCGGTGTCGCCGCCGCGGTGCATGATTTCCCTGGCGCCTACCTGGCCGCGGTTTGGCGCAAGTGCGCATCCTGCTTCCGCGCCGCCTATAATCACTATCAGACATCACGCTTCAACATTCCCTGGCGGCCCACCGGTCGCCACGCACACTTCACAGAAAGCAAACACCATGGCAGATGAAAACGAGCAGTCCCAACAACCAATATTCCAGATCCAGCGCGTCTACCTGAAAGACATGTCGCTGGAGCAGCCGAATTCACCTGCGATCTTCCTTGAGCAGGAAGCCCCCAACATGGAAGTCGCGGTCGATGTCGGCGCTGAGTCGCTGGCGGACGGCGTGTTCGAGTCCACCGTCACGATCACTGTTACGGCGAAAATCAAGGACAAGGTCGCTTTCCTGGTCGAAGGCAAGCAGGCCGGCATTTTTGAGGCGCGCAACATTCCGCCGGAGCAGCTCGACCCGCTCCTGGGTATTGGCTGTCCCAATATTGTTTATCCGTACCTGCGGGCAAACATCGCAGACGTGATTACGCGCGCCGGATTCCCTCCCGTGCACCTGTCGGAAATCAACTTTGAACTGTTCTACCAGCAACGCCAGCAAGCGATGCTGGCGCAACAGCAAGAGCAGCAGCCAGAACAGGGATCCGGCTTGGTCATGCCGGACGGCACCGCGGCACGCCACTAAATTTTTGCAGCGGCAGTACGGGAGTCGCGGCGCAGTCCATGCAAGCGGAACTGTGCTTCCCGGCCAGGCGAACCATCACTCGGCAGTAAGGAGAAACATGAAATTATTTCGCATGGCGGCAATGCTGCTGCTTCCCTGCTGCCTGTCGGGCTTGTCGAACTTGGCGCATGCCGTGGAGTTCAAGTCGATTGGCGCGGCACCGGCCATCATGTACGACGCGCCAACGGAGCGAGGCCGCAAGATTTTCGTGGCGCCGCGTGGCATGCCGCTGGAAGTGGTGCTGGTGAATGGCGAATGGACCAAGGTGCGGGATGCCGGCGGCGATTTGACCTGGGTCGAATCGCGGGCGCTGGTGTCGCAGCGTACCGTCGTCGGCAACACGCCCAACGCAAAAATCCGCAGTGCGCCGAACGATGCCAGCGCAGTCGTCTTCAGCATCGACAAGGGCGTGCTGCTTGACGTCATGGACCCGATCACGTCGGGGTGGATCAGGGTAAAGCACAAGGACGGGCAGGTTGGGTATGTCAAGGCTGGCGACGTCTGGGGTGACTGATTCCATGGTCGGCTGCGGCGCATGAAGTTGTCAATTCTTGGCGCCGGTGCCTGGGGCACGGCACTCGCGATTGCGCTCTCTGCACGCCATGACGTCCTGCTATGGGGGCGAGACGCAGGGCTTATGTCCGGGCTCGCCGCGCGACGCGAAAACGAAGTGTATCTTCCAGGATGCGAGCTGCCTGGAGCGCTGCTTCTTGAAGCGGGTATGAACGTCGGTCTCGACGCGGCGATCGCTCATGCGAACAGCCTCTCGCCGGAGCAGGGGCTCGTTATTGTCGCCACCCCGGTCGCCGGGCTGCGCCCCGTGCTTAACTGCTTGCGGGGCAAGTCGCTTCCAGGCGTGCTTTCCCTTTGCAAGGGCTTCGAGGAAAGCAGTGGCATGCTCCCGCAGGAAGTCATGCAATCCGTACTGGGCATGGGCGTGCAGTGTGGCGCCTTGTCGGGACCTTCGTTCGCGCAGGAAGTCGCCGCCGGTCTGCCTTGTGCCTTGACCGTAGCTTCAGACAGTTCCTCGCTGCGGGAACGCGCCGTCGTTGCAGTGCATGGTGGTGCGATTCGCGTGTATTCGACCGACGACGTGATCGGGGTTGAAGTGGGCGGTGCAGTCAAGAACATACTGGCCATTGCAACTGGCGTGGTTGACGGCCTGGCACTCGGCATGAATGCGCGGGCTGCGCTGATTACACGCGGGCTGGCCGAAATGTCGCGCCTCGGCATTGCGCTCGGCGGCCGCGCCGACACCTTTACCGGACTTTCCGGTTTGGGCGACCTGATACTCACTTGCACTGGCGACCTGTCACGCAATCGTCGGGTAGGGCTGGGCCTCGCGCAAGGAAAGCCGCTTTCGCAAATCGTCGCCGAGCTTGGGCATGTTGCCGAGGGCGTACGTTGTGCAGAGGCGGTCCGCAAACTCTCTGGCAAACTTGGCGTCGAGATGCCGATTGCGAATGCAGTGGCGGGCATGCTGTTCGATGGCGATCAACCGCGCGACATGGTGTCCCGCCTGCTCGCGCGTGACCCGCGCAGCGAAGCGGTAAGCTGATTCATTCCGGCTGGTGCAGGAGTATGGTCATCAGTACGGAACAATCCTGCAGGGCATGCAGTGCGTGCGGTGTGCCGCCCGCGAGATAGACGAGATCTCCAGCCTGCATTGGCTGTATCTTGCCGTGCGCATGCAGTTCGAGCGCGCCTTCGATGACTTGTATCGTCACCTCGCCCGTCACTGCGTGCTCGGGCATGCTTTTGTCGGCATGCAATACGATCCGCATCAGTTCCAGGTGTTTCGTTTTGGCCAAGGCGGACGAAACGGCATCCCGGATCTGGTCCCCGAGCGGTCTGACGTTGATAACTTCCGCGGAATTGGCATGGTGCAATGACATGGTCTCCGTCCTTTGTGGTGGTTAGCAGGTTGGGGCGAGGGACTGAAAGCCTCTGATCGCTGAAGTCTCCGATCGACTGGCGCAGAGGCAGAGGTACTGCCGCTTGCAACGCGGCCGCGCAACATGGAGAATCAGACAGGGAAACAGGCAGATTATTCGCACTAAACACGCGCGTCGGCACTTTTAATGACAGGTATCGTCCCAAGCTTCACTAGTCATGCGGCATGGATCAGTTCCGGTTGCTTTTCATCAATAGCGTAGAGTGACAGGGTCGTTTTCCTTGGCCTTATACTCCACCCTCTCTTATTTCCCTTCATTATTATGAGAAACATTGACGCCTCAGGCAGCCGCCTTATTCCATCTCACCCTCGAAAGACAGTGCGTTCCCGCGTGGCGCGGGGATTCACGCTTATCGAGATCATGGTGGTCGTGGTCATCATGGGTATCCTTGCGGCCCTGGTTGTGCCAAAGCTGATGGGCCGCACCGATGATGCTCGCGTCGTCGCCGCGCGGCAGGACATTGCAACGCTGATGCAAGGCCTGAAACTTTACAAGCTTGACAACCAGCGCTATCCCACTACCGAGCAAGGCTTGCAAGCGCTGGTGCAAAAGCCCACTAGCGGACCGCCGGCCAATGGCTGGAAAAGCGGCGGCTATCTCGATAAATTGCCGAAGGATCCGTGGGGCAATCCGTACCAATACCTTTCGCCAGGCGTGAAAGGTGAAGTCGACATATTCTCCCTTGGCGCCGACGGCCAACCTGGCGGCACCGGCAACGATGCCGATATCGGGTCGTGGGACCTTTAATCAAAAGCGGCTTTCGGGCGCAAGCCCGCCGGTCCGATGTGGCGTCGCGCGTGGATTGGCGGCGCAACGGCGGCTTCACGCTTCTTGAGCTGCTGGTGGTGCTGGTTATCGCCGGCATCATGCTCGGCACTGTTGCCTTCAATGCCATGCCGGGCGAACGCAAGCAATTGCAGAACGACGCGCAACGCATCGCCTTGCTGCTACAGCTCGCGCGCGACGAAGCGATCGTGCGAAATCGGCCTATTGCTTTCGAAGCCGACTCGGAACGTTATCGATTTCTGATTCGCGAGGAGAATACCTGGCAGCTTCTGAGTGGCGATGACATGCTGCACGAGCGCGATTTCGCTCGCGCGCCAGTCTCGATGACGCTAAGTCCACCACCACCTGGCGCAGGTTCCGCACTGCGCCTGGTGTTCGGTCGTGAGCCGGTGGACAAGCCGTTTGTCATGACACTCGGAACGGGCCAGGCCATCGTAACGATCCGGGCTGACGGCATCGGGCATTTCAACGTTGAAGAGCAATGACACTGATGTATCCACCGCCAGGCACCTCGTCGATCAAGCCTTCCTGGACCCGCCGTCTGGGGCGGGCTGGCGGATTTACGCTGCTCGAAGTGCTGGTAGCGCTGGTGATTGTCGGCACCGCGCTTGGCGCAAGCCTGCGCGCTGTGGGCAGCCTGACGCAAAACAGTAGTGGACTTCGCGGTTCCATGATGGCCACCTGGTCTGCGGAAAATCGTCTGACGCAAATCCGCCTGGCGCATGAATGGCCCGCGGTTGGACAGCGCAATTTCGCCTGCCCCCAAGGCGAGATGCGCCTGGTGTGTATGGAAAACGTTTTTGCGACGCCGAACCCGTCGTTTCGCCGGGTCGAGGTCAGCGTTTCAGAAGAGTCGAATCCCGACCGCCGCATAATCAAGCTCGCACAGGTGGTGCCGAATGCTCCCTGAGGCGCGAGTCGACTTGTCGGGCGCGAACCCGGCCGACCGGACAAGGACCGGACGCTGCTTGCGTCGCGTCGGTGGCAGCATGCCGCGAGCGACGCGTCAGCGTGGCCTGACCCTGGTTGAACTGCTGGTTGCCATCAGCGTGCTGGCCTTCGTAGCGGTGCTCGGCTGGCGTGGCCTTGATGGCATCGTGCGTGCGCGTGTCGCGCTGAATGCCGAGTTGGACCAGACACGCGGAATGCAGCTAGCCTTTGCCCAGATGCAAAGCGATTGCGCCAACATGGTGTCGCGCGATGTGCTGGCTTCGCGCAGTGCCATTGCGATCGACCAGAATCAGTTTCGGCTAATCCGGACGGTCTACGCCGACGGCCAGCCCACGCGGCTTGAAGTGGTGACTTACCGACTGACAAACGGGACTCTGACGCGTCGCGAGTCGGTTGCCACGCGCGACCTGATTGAACTCGACGCCCTGTGGAATCGCGCTGCCGCCAACGACGACGCCACGCCTGCGGTCCAGTTGCAGTCCGGCGTCAATGGATTTTCAATGCGGGTCTACGCAAACGACGGCAAGGGCTGGCGCACGGTCGACACCAACGCCGCTGAGCAAACCGCGGCGAGCGCAGCGCTGGCGGCGGCCAACGCGCAGGGCGCTGGTCAACCGCCCAGCATGTCCCATGGCGCCATCATGAATCCGGCTGAACTGGCTACGGCGGCCGCAACCAGTCTCGCTTACACCGGGCTTGAAGTGGTTCTGCAATTGCAGGGCAGCGACCAGGGCATGTTGAAAAACTTCTTGCTCGGTTCGGTATGAGCGGCGCCTTGTTAGCATCGCGGCGCTCGTTTGCCTACCGCGGTCGGCGCCAGCAGGGCGTGGCCGTTATCACGGCACTGCTCCTGACCACACTTGCGGTGACCATTGTGGCCAGCCTGTTCTGGCAACAACAGGTCCAGGTTCGCTCAATCGAGAATCAGCGTCTGCAACTTCAAAAGGAATGGATACTTCGCGGCGCGCTGGATTGGGCTCGCCTGATCATTCGGGAGGACGGGAAATACTCGGCAATTGATACTCTGGATGAACCATGGGCGGTGCCGCTTTCCGACACCAAGCTCAACCAGTATGTCGAAGAAGGCCAGGCCGATGCCGATGCGGCCGATGCCAGTTTGTCGGGCGGAATCGTCGATGCGCAGGCACGCTATAACTTGACGAACCTTGCACCAAACGGCGTCATCAATCCCGCGGAAGTTGCGGTGTTTGAGAGATTGTTGACGGCTTTGCGGCTTGATCCCGCGCTGGCGAAGGGAACTGCGGATATGATTGCGTCCACAAGCCAGCGTAGCCTGGGGGCCGGGTTGACGAACGGAAGCAATACGGGAAGCACTGGCGGCAGCACCGGGGGGAGCACTGCGGGCAGCACCAGCGGAGGCACGACTGGAGGCGTAACCGGCGCCGTTGCCAGCGGCGCGCCAACCGCACTGGCGCTAACCCAGGTGGACGACCTGCTCGCGGTGCCCGGGTTTGCACCGCAAGCTGTGGACAAGCTGCGCGAGTTTGTAATTTTTTTGCCACGGGTAACGCCGGTCAACGTTAACACGGCGCCAGCCGAGGTGTTGGGGGCCAGGATTGCGTCGATGTCAACCGGTGATGCGGCCGTTCTCGTCGCCGCCAGGAAGACTGCCGCTTTCCGTGATTTGACAGATCTGGCGCAGCGCTTGCCGGGAAAATCGGTGTCGGCGTCTTCATCCGAATTGTCAGTTGCCACCAGCTTTTTTCTGGTTAACGGGAACGTCAAGATGCGCCGTGCCGGACTGCAGGTGCAGGCACTGGTAGAGCGGACCGGCGCCACCACCCGGCTGGTCTGGGTGCGAGAATACTAGCCGGCTTCAGCATGCCACCACGAAGCCGAAACAGGAAAGGAAAGCAACGATCTTGAGTCAACTTGTCATTCGACTGCCGCCCAGAGCGATCGCGGAGGACGCGTCCACCTGGAGCGGCTTGGAATGCGCCTTTGCGCTGACCGGCAATGTGCCGGGTGCCGCGCCAACGCGAGAGGGCGTTGAATCGCTGTCGGGCCTTTCCAGCTTGATGGCCGACGTGCAGCGCGTCGTGTTGCTTTTGTCCGCAAGCGACGTGAGCCTGCTTGAAGTGCAGGTGCCACCGATGTCGGCGGCGCGCCTGAAAGCCGCATTGCCTAATCTGGTCGAAGAACAGCTTATAGACGACCCGGCGCAGTGCGTGGTGGTGGCAGCTCCGGGCAATCAACCACGTCGCACCGTGGCCGTCGTGCAGCGCGCCTGGCTTGAGGGTTGGGTAAAGATGGTGACGGCTTATGGCGCCAGGCAAGTCCAGGCAGTGCCGGCGCAGCTGTGTTTGCCATGGATAGAGCAAGGGGTGAGTGCTGCTGTCCTGCACTGGTCGGGTGATGCAGACCTTGCGCTGCGCCTGTCGGAAAGCGACGGCATCGGCTTGCCGATATCCAATCCGGATGGTGACCTTGCTACGGCAGTGCTGGAGTCGGTGCTGGCGGTCGTGCCGCAGGCGCCGGTGTCGTTGCATGTGCCGTTGCCCCTGGTCGCCGCGTACCGGTCGGCGATATCGACGCTGCACGCGAACGGCAGCGAAGGCGCGTCTCGCATAGCGATCGAAGCGGACAACTGGCAACGTTGGCTCACCGCCATGGGGCGCGCCCCGCTTGATCTCGTTCCAGGACTCGGCGGATCCTCCGGTCCGCAGTTCAACTGGAAGCCTTTCCGCTGGCCGCTGATCCTGGCCGGCCTTGTCCTTCTGATTAATATCGTGGGCTTGAATTTTGACTGGTGGCGCATGCGCAGTGAAGCCAACACGCTGCGCGCCACGCTGACCCAAATATTTCGCACCGCCTACCCGAAGGAGCCGGTCGTCATGGACCCGGTTGCGCAGATGCGCCAGAAGCTTGCCGCTGCACGCCGGGGCGCCGGCCAATCGTCGCCCGATGATTTTGCTCCGCTACTCGCATCATTCGGCGAAGCCTGGAACGAAGTCGGACCCGCGGCGGCGGGCGGTGCGGCGGCGAAGTCGGCGGCCGCAATTGCCGCCATTGAATACAAGGATCACAGTTTGTTCGTGCGACTCAAACCCGATAGCCCGGTCCCGACCGACCAGATGAAAAGCGCCCTCGCTGCGCGCCGCCTTTCGCTTGCTCCGGCAGCGCCGCAGCCTGGCGCTCCTGCCAATGGCACGGTATGGCAAATCAGGAGCACGCAATGAAAGCGGGGCTTTCCGGAGCGCCAGGTCGGGCCTTCTCCGATTTCTGGGGTGCGCGCAACCAGCGCGAGCGCGTACTCCTGGCAGTCGGCGCCGCGGTAGTGGTGCTTGGCCTGCTGTATGGCGTCGCATTTTCCCCAGCAATTACCGGAAGGGAGCAACTGGCGCGGACGCTGCCGCAGATGCGTCAGCAGGTGGCGCAGATGCAGTCCATGGCCAGCGAAGCGAACAGCCTGTCTGCCAACAAGTCGGCAGCAGCCTCAACCCCCATGTCGCGCGAAAGCCTGGAAGCTTCCCTTCTGCAGAGAGGCCTCAAGGCGCAAGGCGTCGCAGTGACCGGCGACACGGCGCGCTTGACCTTGCCAACAGCGTCCTTTTCGGGACTGCTGGAATGGGTGGATGAAAGCCAGAAAAGTTCCGGCATTCAACTTGTCGACGCCAACATCGTTGCGCTTTCTCAACCCGACATGGTCAGCGCAACCTTAACGTTGCGTCAGCAGAGGAGCGAATAGGTGACGCATTATCGCGCCTGCATGGGTGGCGCCATTCGTCCGGGTGGCGGCATTTGGCACCGTCGCGACCCTATGCCGACGCAGGCGGGTACAGGGATAGCGCAGTGATGCGGTTCCTTGGTTGGCTGCTCGCCGCAGTGGTGGCAGTGCTTGCAACAGTGCTGGTTTTCCTGCCGGCGGCATGGATGTCACCGCTGCTGGAAGCCCAGACCGACGGGCGCCTCACCTTGGGCGATCCACAGGGAAGCCTGTGGCATGGATCGGCTTTCGTCGGTGCGGCCCCCGGCGGCAATGACCCGGTGACGCCGTTGCTGCCGGGCCGCTTCAGCTGGAGCCTCTCGCCCCTCGTCATGCTGGGCCGCGTGGATCTGCGAGTAGAAAATCCGGACGCGTTGTCGCAATCAGTCAGAATAGAAGGAAGCTTGCATCAATGGCATGTAGGGCCAGCCGCCGTCAGCTTGCCGGCCGAGCGGCTGACGGCGCTCGGCGCGCCGCTCAATACGATTCAGCCGTCAGGCCGCATGTCATTGTCATGGAGCCCATTGGAAGTGAGTCGCCAGGGAAACCGCATTCTGGTTTCCGGGCAGGCTGCGCTGGAACTGCAGGACGTCGCTTCGCGCCTTTCACCGGTACGACCCTTGGGTGCGTACCGCGTGGCGCTGGATTCGCGCGGCGAACAGGCTACCATGGGCCTCAGCACGCTCCGCGGGCCGTTGATGCTGTCGGGCGCTGGCAAGCTGGTAAATGGGCGGTTGCAGTTTTCTGGCCGCGCTGAAGCTGCTGCGGGACAGGAAGAAAGGCTGGCAAATCTGCTGAACCTTTTGGGTCAGCGACGTAAAGAGGGTGCCCGGGACTATATCGCGCTGGAATTCAGATGAGCCTCACACCCGTTCAAAATCAATTCAAACAAATGGTTAAAAAAGACATGTCCACCTCCCAGGGAACCACGCAGGGAATCGCCTTGTGGCGCCGCATGGTCGCAGCGCTTCTTCTATGCGTGTTCGCCACCATGCAGCCGGCCGCAGCGCAGGATCCCGGCAGCAATCAGGCCACGCTCAATTTCGTCGGCGCCGACATCGAGTCCGTCGTCAAGGCGATCGGTCATTACACTGGCACGACCTTCATTATCGATCCGCGGGTCAAGGGCACCATTAACCTGGTATCGGAAAAACCGGTAACCAAGAGCCAGGCGCTGTCACTGCTGGCTTCGTCCCTAAGGCTGCAGGGCTACGCCATGGTCACCGTCGGCAACCTGACCAAGGTCGTGCCGGAAGCAGACGCGAAACTGCAGGCGGGGCCGATCCAGGGTGGCACGGTACGCGGCGACCAGATCGCGACGCAAATATTCCGCCTGAACTATGAATCGGCCGCCACGCTGGTGCCAGTGCTGCGGCCGCTGATTTCCCCAAACAACACGATCAGCGCCAATCCGGCCACCAACAGCCTGGTCATTACGGACTACGCGGACAACCTGCGCCGGCTTGCCAAGATCATTGCCTCGCTTGATGGACCGTCATCGGCCGACCTTGATGTGGTGCCGATACGCTATGCCATTGCGTCCGACATTGCTGTCATGGTTAACCGCCTGCTCGACACGGGCGGCGGCGGCGGCAATGCCGGCAACGCCAGTGCCGACGCCGGCCGGGTCAGCCTGCTGGCCGACCCGCGCACCAATTCCGTCATAGTGCGGGCGCCGTCGGTGGCACGCGCCAACCTCGCGAAATCGTTGATTGCAAAGCTGGACCAGCAAACCGCAATGCCAGGCAACGTGCATGTGGTGTATCTGAAAAACGCCGAAGCGACCCGCCTCGCGCAAACCCTGCGCGCCGTGATTGCTTCCGACACCGCAACCAGCGGCACGTCGCAATCGACTACGCCGCAACCGAGTCCGACGCCCAATACAAATACCTCTGCCAACGCCAGCACCGGCGGCCTGCAGGCGCCGCCTTCATCGCCGGCCCCGCAGCAAGGCCCGTTGCCGACCGGCGGCCCGGGTGGATTTATCCAGGCCGATGCAGCGACCAACGCCCTCATCATCACGGCCAGCGAAGCGGTGTACCGCAACTTGCGCACCGTGATTGACCAGCTTGATGCGCGCCGCGCCCAGGTGTATGTCGAGTCGCTGATCGTAGAAGTGTCGTCCAAAAAAGCGGCCGAACTGGGTATTCAGTGGGCCGGCTTGTCGGGAGATTCCAATAGCGCATACCGGGTTGGCACCATCACCGGTTTCAGCTCTGCCGGCAATAACCTGATCAATATTGCCGCGGCGCGACTGGCGGCGAACGCGACTTCGGCTGCTCCGACGCTGACGCCACCAGGCAACGGTATTTCCCTCGGACTGTTTCGCCAGGTTGCCGGCCAGTTGACGCTCGGCGCGATTGCCCATGCGCTGGAAAGCGACAGCGGCGCGAACATTCTTTCGATGCCGAACCTGATCACACTGGACAACGAAGAGGCGCGCATTATCGTTGGCCAGAACGTGCCATTCGTCACCGGCCAGTACACCACGCAGGCCTCCGGCGGCGCGGCCGGCGTGAACCCGTTCCAGACCGTTGAGCGACGTGACATCGGCCTGTCGCTGCGGGTTCGTCCGCAAGTGTCTGAGGGCGGCACCGTCAAGATGGCGATTTACCAGGAGACCTCGGCGATTCAGGACGTGACGAATTCTGCCGGCATTATTACCACCAAGCGCGCCATCGACACCAATGTGCTGGTCGACGACGGCCAGATCGTGGTGCTTGGCGGTTTGATGGAAGACAACGTGCAGGATGGCGAGGAAAAGGTGCCCGGACTGGGTGACGTGCCCATCATCGGCAACCTTTTCAAGTACCGTACCCGCAGCCGTACCAAGACCAATCTCATGGTGTTCCTGCGACCGACAGTCATCCGGACCAGTGACCAAAGCGTCAACGTCGCCAGCGACCGTTATTCCTTCATTCGCAACGAGCAACAGAACGCGCAGCCTGACCCGAACACATGGCTGCCAAACTTCGGGGCTCCGCAACTGCCGCCGATGCAGAGCGGTCGCCCTGGGGATGGCGCGCTCTTGAACCTGTCGCCCGGAACCAGAGGCAACAATGGGAACTCTAACCAGCAACCCGGTCAGCAGATGCAGCAGCCGGGTTCACAGGCTCCGTCCGGCCAGCAGGGCGAGTCGCCGGGACCCTTCATACTGGGGCAGCCGGGGCAGTCGCCACCCGGGCAGTCGCCGCCGCAGTCCGGATTGATGCAATTGTCTCCACGAGCGGCGCAGCCCACGGAACGCAACCTTCCGCGGGGAACGCAGTGATCCGGCACCATGGGCTTCGGTGCGGCTGTCTCCTGCAGGTCAAGCTGCGTTTGACCTGAGGACGACGGTGCCATACACCAAGGTGCAATACAGGATACGCAACAGACCGGCCGTAAACCCAGGAGAAAATTGACGCATGAGTTTTGCCACCACCCTTGACGCCCGCCTTCTTCCGTATGCCTATGCGCGCGACCACGCATTGCTGGCGCAGCGCAGCGGCTTGCCAGGTACCGCGGTTGAAATTTGGGTGTCTCAATCCACGCGCCCCTCTGCTATCGCGGAGGTGAGTCGACGTTTCGGCCGGGTCAAGCTCAAGTCGATGCCGCATGAAGAGCTTGAGGCGGCGATTGCGCGGGCCTACGCGGGCTCGGGCGGCGATGCCGCGCAGGTGGTGGACGAGTACGAGTCTGACCTTGATCTGAACCGGCTGATGCAGGACATGCCTGCGGTCGAGGACTTGCTGGAATCGGCCGACGATGCGCCGGTCATCCGCATGATCAACGCGCTGCTGACGCAGTCGCTGCGGGAGGGCGCTTCCGATATACATATCGAGCCGTTCGAGCAGATTTCAGTGGTGCGCTTTCGGATTGACGGCAGCTTGCGCGACATCGTGCGACCGAAGAAGGCGATCCATGCTTCGCTAATCTCGCGCATCAAGATCATGGCGCAACTCGACATTGCCGAGAAGCGCTTGCCGCAGGATGGCCGCATCACCCTTCGCGTCGGCGGCAAGCCAGTCGATGTCCGGGTCTCGACCCTGCCAACCGGGCATGGCGAGCGCGCGGTGCTGCGTCTGCTCGACAAGGAAGCCGGTCGACTCGATCTTGGGCATCTCGGCATGAGTGAAGACACCTTGCCCCAATTCGACCAGCTGATATCACAGCCGCATGGCATCGTTCTGGTCACGGGGCCCACCGGGTCGGGAAAAACCACGACGCTGTACGCGGCGCTGTCGCGCCTTAACGCCAGCACCACCAACATTCTCACAGTGGAAGACCCGATCGAATACGAGTTGCCTGGCGTCGGTCAGACGCAGGTCAACCCGCGCATTGAAATGACCTTTGCCAAGGCCCTGCGCGCCATCTTGCGGCAGGACCCGGACGTCATCATGATCGGCGAGATCCGCGACCTGGAGACCGCGCAGATCGCGGTGCAGGCATCGCTTACGGGCCACCTGGTGCTGGCCACCCTGCACACTAACGATTCCGCTGCTGCAGTCACGCGTTTGCTCGACATGGGAATCGAACCGTTCCTGCTGTCGTCGTCGCTGCTGGGTGTTGTGGCGCAACGACTGGTGCGCAAACTGTGCGAGCACTGCAAAACCTTCGATGGCAAGTACTGGCAAGCCGTGGGTTGCGACGAATGCGGCCAGACCGGCTATCACGGTCGGGTGGGCGTCTATGAGTTGCTGTTGACCACCGGCGAGATCGCGGCGCAGATCCACAACCGCGCCTCGGAAGCGGAGATTCGGAAGACGGCAGAACGCGATGGCATGCGCACCATGCGCGACGATGGCGAACGCTGGTTAGCGGCCGGCTTAACAACCCAGGCGGAAGTGCTGCGTGTGACGAAGGATTGATCCGGGACCCGGGTGGTTCCGGAAGCGGTCGATCGCACTCTGGGACCGCAACCTTCGGACCGCAGTCTTCGGACGGAAGTCTTGGGGTCAACCCAAGGATGGCAGCCCGAACATTACGACCATGGTCCGTAACACTAATCGCGGCATATTAATCTCGTCGGGCCGACCAACCGGCGCAACTGAACAACCTGGAGTTTTTCTTGCCTGCATTTCGATACGAAGCCGTTGATGCATTGGGCGCTACCCGCAAGGGCGTCGTCAATGCCGACAGCGCGCGCGCGGCGCGCGGCGATTTGCGTGGCCAGGGCCTGGTGCCGATCGTGGTCGACGCCATCACCGGCCAGCTCGACGCCTCCGGCCAGGTAAAGCGCCGATCCTTCGGCGACCACTTGTCTACCGTCGAGCTGGCGCTATTTACACGTCAGTTGGCCAGCCTGCTGGAAGCCAGCCTGCCACTGGAACAAGCCTTCTCCGCGCTGCTCGAGCAGGCGGAACGGCCTTACGTGCGCGATCTGATTGCCTCGGTTCGCTCGGAAGTCATGGGCGGCGCTTCGCTCTCCGATGCGCTGGCGCAGCATCCGCGTGACTTTGCCGACATATACCGCGCGCTGGTTGCGTCTGGCGAGCAGATCGGCCAGTTGTCTCGAGTACTGTCGCGCCTGGCCGACTATATCGAGCGCCGCAATTCACTGGTTCAGAAGGTCAAGCTGGCCTTTACCTATCCCGCGATCGTGACCGTGGTGGCATTTTCAATCGTGATTTTTCTGCTGACCTATGTGGTGCCGCAGATTGTCTCGGTGTTTGCCAACACCAAGCAGAAGCTGCCCTTCCTGACCGTCATGATGCTGGCGATATCGGATTTCGTTCGCAGCTATGGCTGGATTGTGGCGCTGTTGCTGGTGGCCCTGTTCTTTGCATGGCGGGCTGCGCTGAAAAATCCCGCCACCAAGTTGCGCTGGCACGCCTGGCTGCTGACGGCGCCGCTGTATGGCAAGTTTGAGCGCAGTCTCAATACGGCCCGCTTCGCGAGCACGCTCGCAATCACCACCGGCTCCGGCGTGCCGATCTTGCGCGCCTTGCAAACCAGTCGCGATACGCTGTCAAATGTCGCCATGCGCGACCAGGTTGAAGAAGCCGCCAACAGTGTGCGGGAAGGCGTAGGGCTGGCACGCGCGCTATCGGTCCACAAGCATTTTCCGCCAATGCTGATCCACATGATTCGCGCTGGCGAAGTGACGGGGGAGTTGCCAGCGATGCTCGATCGCGCAGCAAGTGCTCAGGAGCAGGATCTGGAGCGTCGGGCCATGACCATCGCTGGCTTGCTGGAACCGGCGCTGATTCTCGCGATGGGCGTCGTGGTGCTGCTGATCGTGTTGGCGGTGCTGATGCCGATTATTGAAATCAACCAGTTGGTGCGCTAATGCAGATGCGCTCAATGTTGAGGAGAGAATGATGAAACGCTGGTCTGTCCTCGCAAGCTTCCTGCTGTTCATACTGCTGTGCGCCACGCTTGCCTACTGGGCCATGCAATGGTTCAAGCCGCCCACGCGACCGGTAGCGCCACCGCCAGTAGCGGCCAACGTCGCGCCGCCACTGCAGGCCGCGTCCAGCCTGTTTGGCGGACGTTCAGGGCCGGTTGCAATTGCCAGCAACTATGAGCTGCGTGGCGTCGTTGTTTCAGGCAGGCCGGGCGAAAGCATTGCGATACTTTCGGCAAACGGAAAGCCGCCGCAATACGTGGTGGCCAATGCTGAAGTCACGCCTGGCGTTACGGTCAAGGAAGTGCATCGACAGTACATCGTGCTGTCCGATGGCGGCGTCAACAAGCGGGTCGAACTGCCGACCGATGCCAAGACGGCTGGTGCCCCCGGGGGGCAGGATGTCTCACGCGTGCCTGGTGCGACCCCGCCTGTTGCGGCACGTTCCGCTCCGGCCATGCCAACGACCGTTGTGTCGCCGCCAAACGCATCGCCATCCAGTGCCGTACCACCTGCTCAGCCCTCGCCCAATCTGACCCCGATGCAGCCGGGGATGCCCCAGCCCCCGGCAGCGGCCTCGGACCAGGTCGGGGCCGGCATGAGCGGCGCGTCATCCACGGCAACTACAAATAGCGGCGGGCCGCAATCCGCCCAGCAATCAACCCAGCAGCCAGTCCCGCAATCGGCCCAGCAGTCCAGTGGCACTGCTCAGGCGCAGCCAGCGCAACAAGCAAATCAGGCCCAGGGTGGCGCTGTCGCGGGACAGTCCCAAGGTAGTGCTGTCGCGGGACAATCCCAAGCTGCGGGCAGCCGCGCGGCCAACGGAGGCAGGGCGGCCCAGTCCGGCGCCATACAGCAGCCCTACCAGCCCTTCTCCACGCAGCCACGGCAGTAGCAGGAGCCGTTCGGCGACAAAGGCGCACAGCACCCTGTTCAAAGGGCAGTATGCCGACTGCAATCGGCCTCCCTTGTCGCTCCTGATCGGTTACATTGAGGGCAGCCCCTTGAGCTCGGCCCCTTTTGAATCGGCCCGCTTGCGTCAACTTCGCGGCCGCCCTGGCAGGTAGCACGTCGGCACGTTGGCAAACGGAATAGCAGACCTGACCAGGAGACTGACAATGCACATTCATGCCGGTCCACGGCGCTGGCGACGTCTGGCGGCGGCATGGATCCTCGGGGTCGGGGTGACTGGAGCGGCTGGCGCGGTGACTTGCAACGAGCCGATAGACCTCAACGCCCCAGTCCTGTCCAATGGATTCGGGACGGATCTTTCGAATACCCGCAACAGCACCTCCTCCATCACATCCCGCAACGCAAGCGGACTGACCCTGGTTCTATCGCATGCCGCGGTCGGCGCGAATGAACGGCGTGGCTCGCCTGTTGTGACGACTCAAGCCATTATTACGACCACCAAATTCGCCGTCGTCGCGATCGACCGGACGACCGGTTGCCAATACTGGTCCTATTCTCCATTCGATGCAGCCGCGAACCCACTCCTCACCACCTTTCGTTCCCTCTACTACCTCAACGAAGGCGGCAGCCGGCAAGCGCTGCTCTTCGCCGGCGACCTTAACGGCACCCTGCACGCCATTGACGCGAGCTCTGGCAAGCAGGTGTGGAAGCGGTTCGTTGGAACCGATACCGCTCACCATATGATCACCGGCACGCCCGTCTACGCCGACGGCAATTTGTTCATTCCAGTCTCGACGCTGGAGGTGATTGCGACAGTTTTCGGTAAAGGCTTGTGTTGCCGCAGCCATGGCATGGTCCAGGCGGTGAATCCCTATACAGGCGAGGCCGTGTGGTCCTTCAACGTCACGCCGGATGCGCAAGTCCAGCCGGGGAATGCTTCGCGCCTTGGTCCAAACGGCGGCAGCGTCTGGAGCTCGCCAGCCGTCGATACGGAGCGCCACTTGCTGTTCGTCGGGACCGCGCAAAATTTGACGCGACCCGGTACCGACACTTCCGACGCAATCATCGCGCTCGATACGGGCACCGGTGTCGTGCGCTGGGTGTTTCAGTCCACGGCAAATGACACATGGAATGTAAGCTGCCAGTTGCCCCTGCTGTGGGGGCGGGGCAGCAAATGTGACCGGCCTGAAGGCGCCGACCTGGATTTTGGCGCGTCCCCAATGCTGGTGAAATTGCCCGACGGCCGCCCGGTGGTTATTGGCGGCGCCAAGAATGGCGTTGTCTATGCGCTGGACCGCGAAACCGGCGGCTGGTCTGGTCTCGCCGCCTTGGGGCAGGTGGCAACCTTGGCGGCATCCATTGGGGAATGGCGACGGACGGGAAAAAGATTTACGTCGGTGTGAGCGATCTCAATTCCGACAAGCTATCGGTGTTCGACAAGCCAGGTGCGCCGGCAAAAATCGTTTTGGCTGAAAACGGCAAGCCAGGCGTCTATGCGCTGGACGTCGCAAGCGGCAAGGTCGAGTGGGAGCAGCATCCGGTGCACCAGCATGAGGGCGCTGCCGTTCCTTCGATTTTTTCGGCGGCGCTTTCGGTGACCAACGACGTGGTCTTTGCAGGTTCGCTCGACGGCGTGGTGCATGCGTTCAGAACCAACGACGGAGCCCCGCTGTGGGCACGCGACACGCGCAATGTCGAACCGATTTCTGATGCAGCCGGGAATGCCGTGCAGGGAGGAACGATTGATGGCGTAGGCCCGATCATTGCGGGCACAGACCTCATCGTGAACTCTGGGTATAGCGCGTTTGGTGGCGCCAGCAAGTTCCAGGCGGGCACCGGTAATGCCCTGTTTGTATTCCGGGTGAAATGAAGGAATCGACCTGGATGCGGATGCGCCGTAATTTGACTGCATAGCGGCGCCCGGCTTTGAAGCGCCGCATGCCGAGTCGACTGGCATGACCCTCGGGGAAACCGCGGCGAGTTGCGCGTTGCGGCGGCGCGGTGCGGCCAGGGGCCGTGTGTTGCGATCGCGCGTTGCCTTAATCTTTTTCCTCGCCCTTCACGGCCACCGCTGCCCGCTCCGCTGCTTCTTCCTTGCCCAACGACTTCCCGATCAGCCGCTTGTCCGTATTGCGCACGGAGGACGCGGTTTTACGGTGCGGCCCGGCATTGCGCTGATGTGCCGCAACCGCCACAGGATTGCGCGGCTTCTTGCCGAGCGCCGCCTTCTGTGACGGTTCAATCCGGAAGACGAGCTTTTGACGTCGAGCCAATGCCTTGTTTGCCATAACCGCGGTTCCGGTTGCGAGGTCCGTCGATGCCCGTCAAAGCACGTAGCGCGACAGGTCTTCGTCCACCGCCAGGGTACCCAGGCGCTGGTCCACATAGGCGGCGTCGATTTGCACCGTTCCCGGCAGCGCATCGTCACCGGCCGTGGCGGGTTCGCCAGCGATGAAGGACAAATCTTCCAGCAATTTTTCCATCACCGTATAGAGTCGGCGCGCACCAATATTCTCTGTCTTTTCATTAACCGAGAAGGCAATCTCAGCCAGCCGACGGATGCCATCCGGCTGGAATTCGATCGTGACCTTTTCGGTTGCCAGCAATGCCTGGTACTGGCGCGTGAGGCAGGCGTCGGTGCCAGTCAGGATCCGTTCAAAGTCGGCAATGGAAAGCGATTCCAGCTCCACGCGAATCGGAAAGCGCCCCTGCAGTTCCGGTATCAGATCGGAGGGCTTCGCCAGATGAAAAGCGCCGGAGGCAATGAACAGGATGTGGTCAGTGCGCACCATGCCGTACTTCGTGTTGACAGTGGTGCCTTCCACTAGCGGCAACAGGTCGCGCTGCACGCCGGCGCGCGACACATCGATGCCGCCGCTGTTTTCAGAGCGCGAGGCGATCTTGTCGATCTCGTCGAGGAATACGATGCCGTTCTGCTCGACATTGTTGATGGCCTTCTGCTTGAGGTCGTCGTCGTTGACGAGTCGCATCGCTTCCTCGTCGGTCAAGAGCTTGAGTGCTTCGGCGATCTTCAGCTTGCGGGATTTCTTGCGGTTGCCACCGAGTCCGGAAAACACCGACTTTATCTGCTCGGTCATTTCCTCCATGCCGGGAGGTGCCATGATCTCCATCTGCGGCGGCGCTTCGGCCAGCTCGATATCGATTTCGCGATCGTCCAGCGTGCCTTCGCGCAAGCGCTTGCGAAAGGTCTGGCGCGTGGCATTGCCACCGCCCGCTTCGTCCGTGGGATTGCTGACATTGAAGCCGAAGTCGCGCGGCGGCGGCACCAGAATGTCGAGGATGCGGTCTTCCGCGGCCTCAGCGGCACGCGCGCGAACCTTGCGCGTTTCTTCTTCGCGGGTCTGCTTGATGCCGATGTCCAGCAGATCGCGAATGATAGTGTCAACATCGCGACCGACGTAACCGACTTCCGTAAATTTGGTGGCCTCGATCTTGATAAAGGGCGCGGAAGCAAGCCGGGCGAGTCGACGCGCAATCTCCGTCTTTCCGACGCCGGTCGGCCCGATCATGAGGATGTTCTTGGGGGTGATCTCATGGCGCAGCGGTTCGGCGACCTGTTGCCGGCGCCAGCGGTTGCGCAGCGCAATCGCGACGGCCTTTTTTGCATTCGACTGTCCGACGACATGCTTGTCGAGTTCGGAGACGATCTCCTTGGGGGTCATGTTCATGATCGGCTAGTCCAGAGTTTCAATAATGTGGGACAGATTCGTATAGATGCAGAGTTGTCCGGCAATGGTGAGTGATTTGCCTACAATCTCGGCCGGAGCAAGCTCTGTATTTTCGTGCAGCGCGCGCGCCGCCGACTGCGCGTATACGCCACCGGAGCCGATAGCGCCAATGCCGTCTTCCGGTTCCAGCACGTCGCCGTTTCCTGTAATGATCAGCGTCGCTTCCCGGTCCGCCACCAGCAACATTGCTTCCAGCCGCCGCAGCATGCGGTCAGTGCGCCAGTCCTTGGCCAGTTCGACCGAGGCACGCAACAGATTGCCCTGATGCTTCTCGAGCTTCGATTCGAAACGTTCTAGCAAGGTAAATGCGTCAGCGGTTCCGCCAGCGAACCCCGCCAGTACCTTGCCTTGGTACAGTTTGCGGACCTTTCGGGCGGAGGACTTCATCACCACATTGCCCAACGTGACTTGACCGTCACCGCCCAGCGCGACTATGTTGCCGCGTCGAACCGACAGAATGGTCGTGCCGTGAAATTGTTCCATGCTTTCCCTTTGGTTTTCGAGTGACACGTCGGTAGCGAAGCGGTTCACTGAAATTAAGTGCGTTGGTTGGCAAAGCGCCATAAACGGTGAAATGGGGGCAGGCCGCAGGATTGCAAGCACATGCCTTTGTCCGATTGCAGCCGCGTTTATTTTGCACTGCAGGCGCGGAGAGGGCGCCTGAAAAATCAGGGCTTGCGGGGAAGAATTCTAACGACATCGGACAAGCCGATGACCCGTAGCAGCGAGGCAACGAGATGGTTGACGTTCTGCATTTCTATCGTCTTGCCGTTCGCGTGTAGCGGTGCAAATACATTCAGCAATTGGCCGGCGGCGGTAAAGTCGAGACGGTTCAGGCGCGAACAATCGATGATCGCGGGGTCGTGCGACACCACGAAGTTTTCGATTGCGGACAGAACTTGCGCGCTACGGCTATCGATCACGACCGGCAAAATGAAACTGTCCGTCTCGATCTTTCCCGAGCCGGATTCTTCGTCCGTGCTGACGTTGTTTCGCGGCGCTACAAACGCCGGCGGCGAGACTTCAAACGTGACGCAATAGTCGATGCTGGCTTCTTCAAATTCTTTTTCCCGATTCAGCAGTCGGAGGATTTCCAGCATCAGAAGCCATGGTGCCTCGGTTTCGTCGCGACGACCAACCTGGACGATGACGCGAATTTTCTCCACCAGATCTGGCGCGCCAACCAGCACCAGATCATGCTCGCTAGCCTGCAACTTCTTGAGGCTGCGCAGCAGCAGCCCGCAGCCGACCGGGTCCACGTCGGATACACGCGAGAATTCCAGGCGCAATGCGCGGTTGGCTTCCGCGAGTTTTTGCACACGCTCCAGCAGCTTGATAATGCCGCCATCAAGCTTGCCCGAAAATGCAACGGATGGCACGGCCGTAGCGCGCGTAGTGGACGTGCCGGTATACGGCACAACCGTGTCGGCCTGCGCCAGATTGAGCCACGACGGCGGCGAGGTTTCGAACTTGCCGGCGTACTCGATAGAGAGGCTCTCGAATTCTGGGCGCTTGCCGGTTATTTGGAGGAAGTCAAACAGCATCCACCATGCGGTCTGTGCACTGTCGCCGAGGTTTTCGTCGGCAATCGCAGCCTGTAACACCTGCTCAACCAGGTCGGTCTGGTCATTTGCAAACAGGATGGCGGCTTCCTCGATCGCCTGCGCCATCTCGGAGTCCGCGACTTCGATCGAGATGGAGTTGCTGGCGTCGCCAAGAAGAAATTCTGTCGACATGCCGATGCTCGGAAGGGTCGATTCGAAAACTGGAAGTGGCACCGCTCTCTTTCCAGCCTTGCCGGGCGCGACCGCAGTTGGGGGATGCGCAGTTGGAGGATGCGCAGTTAGAGGATGTATTCTGGCCGGCGTGACGTTGTCGGCGGACCGCTCCGCGGTCGGCCCCGAAGTACCAGTGGATGCCGGACGTGACGCGGTGAATTCGGACGACATCGCGGACTCGATAGCGTCGATTTTTTTTGCCGTGGCGTCGCCGCGCGCGAGGTTGCGGGCATTGCGGTCATCATCACGGGCAGGCTCGTACTGGCCGATCTGCTGCGGCACGCCAGAGCCATCACCCTCGGCCTGCTGCCGGCGTGAGGAAGTGTTCTCCGCCGGCCTGGCTGCCGACTTCCGAGTCTTGTCTCCCTTGTCTTCCTTCTTTCCGAAGAGGCCGAAAAATCCCACGATGTCCTTGTTCCGCTTGAATGATGCGTCGGTGTTGCGACCGGAAATTATAGCGCTATACCCGAGAGCGGAAACAGCGGCGGCGAGTTATCGGCATGAAGTCGACAGGCTGGATACACGTGCGCCGGGGGAGCAAAGGCGATCGAGAGAAACCCAGATGGCAGCCCGATATCGGCGCCGCGCGGGAGAAGTGTGAGGTGAGTGATCTGGCAGGGCGGGCGGGGCGCACCCGGCAAGTGCGGCCCCCGACGCAAAAGTCGCTCCGGGTTGGCCGCGCTCAGAGCGGGGTCAGTCGCCGTAAAGCTTTTGCTTCAATTCCCGACGCTGTTGCGCCTCCAATGACAAGGTCGCCGTTGGACGTGCCAGCAATCTGGGAACGCCGATCGGCTCCCCGGTTTCCTCGCACCAGCCGTATTCGCCTGAATCGATGCTGGCGATGGACTGCTGCACCTTCTTCAGCAACTTTCGTTCACGATCACGTGTGCGCAGTTCGAGCGCATGCTCTTCTTCGATGGTAGCGCGGTCGGCCGGATCGGGCACAAGCACGGTTTCCCTGAGATGCTCGGTCGTTTCGCCGGCGTTGCGCAGCAATTCCTTTTCAAGTTGCTGCAGGCGCGCCTTGAAGAATGCCAACTGGGCGGCATTCATGTATTCCTTGTCGCTCATCTTGAGGAGTTGCGCCTCGGTGATGAGTCCGTCCGGACCTTCAGCGACGGTGGATGCTTTCAATGTTTTAGTGGCCACTTCTCGTACCTTTGAAACTGGTGTGTTTTCAATTCTATTCGGGGAACCACCGTGGGCCTTGTTGCCGCTCATAAGTGCGGCGGGCTCGGCAGGGCGTTTGGAAACAACTCTTGTGGCGCTCGTCGCAATTGCTGCGGGCGCCGCAGTGGTAGCAGGCATTGCTGGCTTCTCCAGCACCGCAGGCTTGCTGGCCGCGCGCGCCGCATCAGGACTACTTTTTTTGGCTGCGCCGGCACCTGATGCGCCCACTGGCGAGGCGCTACGCGCCGTGCTCTTTTTTGGGCTGGCGACTTCCCGGGCCGACGAGGACTTTGCCGGCACTGCCGGCTTTTGCGCGGCAGGTTTGCGTGTCGTGCCCGCTGTCTTTGCCGCTGTCTTTTTTGCAGCGCTTTTTTTGGCAGTCGTTGTAACGGAAGCGTTCATATTCCCTTGTCCTCGTCCTGATGAACTGCCTGGCCTCGTTCGGGTTTTGTGGTCTATTGCCGCCACGTTAATCGCCCGACCCCCCTTTTAAAACCACGGTAGTTTATACCAAACACTGTTCGAGACCTTGAATAAAGGTTTCGCGGGGAAGATTCTTGCCGATGAAAACGATTTTGCTCAATTTAGGCTCGTTTTCTTGCCACTTCGCGCCGATGTCGGTGCCCATTATCTGGTGCACTCCCTGGAACAGCACCTTCCGGTCGGCACCGTCCATCAACAATACCCCTTTGTAGCGCAATAGTCGGGGCCCATAAACCTGAATCAGGCCACCCAGGAATTCATCGAGTCGGGCGCTATCGAACGGGCGGCTGCTGCGGTAGGCGAATGCGGCAATATCGTCACGGTGCCCTCCGGCTCCCGCGTGGACATGGCTCGCGTCGGAACACTCGGCGTCGCCATGTTCGTGATTGTGGTCGTGGTCGTGGCCGTGCGCGGCATGGGCTTCGTCCGCCGCGAGAAAGTCGGCATCGATTTCCAGCTTTTCATTGAGGTTGAATCCCCGGATGTCGAGAATGTCTGCCACCGGGGCCTGACCCATGTGCACATGCGAAATCGGGGCGCGAGGATTAATGCGTTTGAGGCGCGCGGTCAGCGCCTGCACTTCGTCGCTACTCGCCAGGTCAGTCTTCGAAAGCAGGATGCGGTCGGCAAACCCGGCCTGGCGTTGTGCTTCCTCGTGCTCATCCAATTGCTGCATGCCGTGTCGCGCGTCCGCCACAGTGATAATGGCGTCGAGGAGAAAATGCGTGGCGATTTCTTCGTCCATGAAGAACGTTTGCGCGACTGGACCAGGGTTGGAAAGTCCGGTTGTCTCAATGATAACGTGGTCAAAATGCAGCAGTCCGGCAGCGCGCTTTTGCTGCAGGCTCGATAGCGCAAGCACAAGGTCGCCGCGTATGGTGCAGCAGATGCAGCCATTGTTCATTTCAACGATCTGCTCGCTGCTGTCCTGCACCAGGATTTCGTTATCAATGTTCTCCTCGCCAAACTCGTTCTCGATAACCGCCAGGCGATGGCCGTGCGGCTCCTGCAATATGCGGTTAAGCAGCGTGGTTTTACCGGCGCCGAGGAAGCCGGTGAGTATGGTTGCAGGTATCAAAGCCATGGTTCTAGTGTGCTTGCAATGTGAAGCGGTTGCCACGCGGCGAAAGTCGCGCGAAGCATTCTGTACACTGCGATATTGAGGCGTTCAAAAGAAAATTCAAGGCCCTCGGGTGTTATGGCACGCCCGAGGTCTTTTTTGCCCGGGGATGCGCCGCGTCGTACACATCCGCCAGGCGCTGGAAGTCGAGCGAGGTGTAAACCTGCGTGGCGGCGATTGAGGCGTGCCCGAGCATCTCCTGCACCGCGCGCAAATCGCCACTGGACTGCAGCAGGTGCGAAGCGAAAGAATGCCGTAGCACATGCGGGTGCACATCAACCGGAATGCCGAGCGACTGCGCATGCGCCTTGATCCGGGTTTGCACAACGCGGGGTGACATCCTGCCGCCCCGATCACTCAGGAATAGCGCGACGCCGCTTGCGCCGCCGTCACCACCCGGGGCGGCGACGGCGGAACGCACGGCGATCCATTGCCTGACCGCTTCGAGCGCGGCGCCACCCACCGGCACCGAGCGCGCCTTGTTCCCTTTCCCGGTGACTTGCACTTCGCCGGCGTCAAAATCAATCCAGCCAGTGGACTTGTCTTCTTTTGAGTAACGATAATCCAGCGACACCAGTTCTGAGACGCGCAGGCCGCTGGAGTAGAGCAGTTCGAACATGGCCCGGTTGCACCGCGCGCTGGGCGTTTCTGCGTTTTCCCCGGGACGGCCTTGGGATACCAGTCGCACCGCGTCGTCTGCCGACAGCGCCTTGGGCAGCCCCTTCGCAGTTTTTGGCGCCTTGACGCCATCCACTGGATTCGACGCCAACGTTACCTGCTCCGCGAGCCAGCGAAAGAAACCGCGCCAGGCAGACAGTCGACGAGCGATCGACCGCGGATTCAGGCCTGTTGCATGCATCTGCGCTGCAAAGCGGCGTATGTGGAAATGGGAAAGCTCCGGCAATTCAGGCGTGCCGGGCAGGTTGAAGGCAAACTGTCCGAGCGCCTCGAGATCGCGCCCGTAATTGTCAACGGTGTGCGGCGAAAGCTTGCGTTGGGTTAGCAGGCTATCAAGGTACGTATCGAATCGCGCTCGAGACAGTGCGGACATTTTGGCGTTGGCATCGGATGTAACCCTCGCATCCGACCTGAGGTTCCTGCCAGATGTGACGCTCGGATCCAATGGCGCCTCCATGCCTGTCGATAGGTTCGCCGACAGGGTTGCCAGGCTTGCCGCACCGGTAGCCCCACCCATGTCAGTCCAGCAGGCAGGCCAGCGCAGCGCTAGTCGTTTCGGCTATCTGCGACAGGAAATCTGTACCCATATCGTCGCTGAAGCGGTTGGCATCGGGTGAGCCAAGGACCAGCAGGCCAAACGCGTCGGACTCCGGTGCGCTCCGCAGCGCAAGCAAGGCAACTGACTTTATGCCACCTGCCTCGTCGAGCCATGTGGCAGCCTCGAAGTCGTTGTTGGCGCCGCAGTAGGGACTTGCCAGTCCGTTGCCAAAGAGCCGTGCGTCTTCTGTGACTTCGGCGGCGAACCAGGTGTGCGCGAATTCAGGCATGGCCTTCCAGATGCGCAGCGTTGCCTGCGGCACGCCAAAGATGGAGCGCAATCCTTCGACCAGGATATGCGGCAAGTCCACATCATTTCGCGCGAGCAGGAGCGATCGGGTCCAGGCAAGATATTTTGCATGCAGCGCGTCGTTTTCCTCGCCAACGCGAAGCAGATTGGCGAGCCGTAGTTCGAGGCTCTTGAATTTGTCACGCAGGACTTCCGCCTGCCTCTCCTGCAGCGACACAGTGCGCGCGCCAAGCAGGCTGCTAAGTCGCACTTTGGAGAGTAGGTCGGCGTGTTCTTCAAAAAACTGCGGATGGTCCGCAAGGAAGCCGGCGACGCTTGCGGCGTCAAGGGTTGCTGTCATGGTTTCAATCGTGTGATGTGCGGTATCGCTGGATTCTAACCGACGGCCACGGTAAAAAAACAGATTTGCCGAATCGGTATGGTCGGAATACCTGCCGTTTTGGCAAATCGCGGACCAGAGACGCTACAGCGTGATTTCGCCATCGAAGACGCTGACCGCGGGCCCGGTCATGGTGACGGGGTCGATCCCTTCGCCATCCCATGCAATGACGAGTTCGCCGCCACGGGTCTGCACCGTTACGGGAGAATCCAGCAGGCCACGCCGGATGCCCGCGACGACTGCCGCGCAGGCCCCGGTGCCGCAGGCCAGGGTTTCGCCTGCGCCGCGTTCGAAAACCCGAAGCGCTATACGGTTGCGGTGAAGGACTTGCATGAAGCCGGCATTAACGCGTTTCGGAAAGCGCGGGTGGTGCTCGATCGCCGGCCCTTCGCTTGAAACCGGGGCGGATTCGACGTCGGCAACGACCTGCACCGCGTGTGGATTGCCCATCGATATCGCCGAAACCCAGACAGTCCGGTGCCCAAGAACGAGCGGCCATAACTGCTCGCGGCCCTCCATCAGCGGCTCGAGACCCTGCGCATGAAACGGGACCTTTTCGACATCCAGGACAGGCGCGCCCATGTCGACGGTGACCTGGCCGTCCGCCTCAAGCCGGGGTTCAATAACGCCGGCCTGGGTCTCGACCCGGATGGCGTGCTTGTTGGTCAAGCCTTTGTCCACAACGAAGCGGACGAAGGCGCGAGCGCCGTTGCCGCACTGTTCAACTTCGCCGCCATCGGCGTTAAAGATGCGGTACCGGAAATCGACATTGTGGGAGCGCGGCTTCTCGACCACCAGAATCTGGTCGGCCCCGATGCCGAAACGGCGGTCCGCGATGCGCTTCCACTGCGCTGTGCTCAGGTCGACCTGCTGGTTGATAGCGTCGATCACCACAAAGTCGTTGCCTGCGCCGTGCATCTTGGTGAACTTAAGTTTCATGGATCGATTATAAGTGGGGTTTTGGACGGGTTACCCTGTGGCGCTGTCATCGTAGACGCCAAGTTCTCCCGCTGGGCGGGTCTTGAAGCGCTTGTGGGTCCAAAAGTACTCTTCTGGCGCTTCCAGCACGCGCTCTTCGATGAAGGCGTTCATGCGTCGGGTCGCCGCGACCGGATCATCGCCCGGGTAATCTTCCCACGCTGGGTAGAAGCGAACACGCCAGCCGCGAAAATTCGGCAGGAAGGTCGCCACCACCGGAATCACTTTGGCGCCGGTCGCGGCCGCAATCCGGGCTGGAGCAGCGAGGGTTGCCGCAGGCACGCCGAAGAACGGGACAAATACCGATTCGCGTGCGCCGAAATCCATGTCGGGCAGCATGAAGTACGGTTGATTTCCGCGCAGGGCACGCAGGATTGGCTTGACGCCTTCAGCGCGCGAGACCAGCGTGATGGGCCGAAAGCGGGTTCTGCCGTGGCGCAGCGCGCGATCGAAGGCGGCGTTGCGCTGCGGCGTATAAATTGAGCAAAGCGAAGATTCCAGCATGACGGCAACGCCGGCGACATCGAGGCAGACGAAGTGCGGACACAGCAGAATGACCGGTCCGGCGGCAATGTCGGCGAGTGGCACGCCTGGTTCAATCACAATCAGGGCACGCAGACGTCGCTCCGAAGCCCACCACAGGACGCCACGCTCCAGAATGCTGCGGGCATAGGCCTTGAAATGGTTGCGGGCGAGGCGCCGTCTTTGGGAAGCGCCAAGCTCGGGAAGGCAAAGACGCAGGTTGGTCAGGGTAATGTGGCGGCGGGAAGGAATCAACGCAAACAGCACCAGGCCGATGGCATTGCCGAGCCGTCCCAGCACCGGCAAAGGCAGCCAGTGAAGCAGCCACAGCACTGCCAGCAGCAGCCTCATGCGGCGGTCCTTTGCGCGCCGCTTGCAGGGGCCTGATCCGCGAGCGGGGGCGTTACCCCCGGCGGTGTCTTATAGCGGTTGTAACTCCAGAAGTACTGCTCCGGACACTGTGCAATCACCTCTTCCATGGCCGCGTTGATGGCACGCGCCTGCTGTTCCGGCGTGCCGTCGAGCCGGTGCCCAAACGGCAGGAAATGCATGGTGTAACCCTGGCCCCGCGGCCGGCGCAACGCGTAGGCCAGCATGATTGGCGCTCGGGTCAATTCATGCAGGCGGGCGGGCAGCGTCATGGTGTATGCCGGCCTGCCGAAAAACTCGGCCCATGCGCCTTCGCCACTTTGCGGTACTTGGTCCGGCAAGAGGCCAATGGTCTGACCGTTGCGAAGGGATCGCAGCATGATGCGCACGCCCTTGAGGCTGGCTGGCGCCAGCGTCAGGTTGGGACGCGTGCGTCCGGCTTCCATCAGCGGCTGCAGCATAGCGCTGCGTGGCGGTCGGTAGAGCACCGTTAGCGGGCGCAGGGTTGATACCTTCTGGGCCAGCATTTCAAAACAACCGAGATGCGGCGTCAGGAAGATTGCGCCGCGCCCCGAATCGATCAATTCCAGCGCCATGTCCCAGTCCACAATGCTGACCGACCCGGCAACCCGGTCAAGCGGGGCGCACCAGAGGAAGGGCAGCTCCATCAGACTCTTGCCAGACTCGCCGATGGCGGCATGCAGATGGCTGCTGAAACCGGCGCGGGCAATGTTTTCCTTCATGCGCCGACGATATGAAGCGCTTGCAATGTACACCGCCCAACCCAGCGCAACGCCGACCGAATGCAAAACCGGCAGCGGCAATCGGGACATAAGTCGGAAAAGGAAAACAAGCATTGCGTTAATCGGAAGGGGATGTTGGCGGTTGGTCGGAAAGACCGGTAAAATACCATGCGTTGTGGAACCCGCCCGACTTCTTCATTTGGCGCTCGGGTTCCCAGCCAGCATTCACCGCCGAGTTAATAGACAACTTGCGAGGCGGTATATAAATCTCGCTAAAGCGTCGCAGGCTCATTAGGTTGGCCGCGACATCACCAGCCTTGAACAGCAACAGGAGCCTGCCATGTCCCACGAGTATCTCTTCACCTCCGAATCCGTCTCGGAAGGTCATCCCGACAAAGTCGCCGACCAGATTTCCGACGCGATCCTCGACGCCATTTTCACCCAGGACCCCAAGGCCCGGGTTGCCGCTGAGACGTTATGCAACACCGGCCTTGTCGTTCTCGCCGGCGAAATCACTACCCATGCCAACGTTGACTATATCGCCGTCGCACGCGAAACCATCAAGCGCATCGGCTACGACAACGCTGACTACGGCATCGATTACAAAAGCTGCGCTGTCATGGTCTGCTATGACAAGCAGTCGCCCGACATTGCGCAGGGCGTCAACGAAGGTTCCGGCATCGATCTCGACCAGGGCGCCGGCGACCAGGGCCTGATGTTTGGCTATGCCTGCAATGAAACCGCGGAGCTGATGCCGGCTGCGATTCACTACGCGCACCGCATCGTCGAGCGCCAGTCGCAACTGCGCAAGGATGGCCGGCTGCCATGGCTGCGTCCGGACGCAAAGTCGCAGGTGACGCTGAAATACGTTGACGACCGTCCGGTCGGAATCGACACCGTCGTGCTCTCGACGCAACACTCTCCGGAGATGGAGCACAAGGCGATTGAGGAAGCGGTGATCGAGGAAATCATCAAGCCGGTGGTGCCGAAGGAATGGCTGAAAAACACCCGCTATCTGGTCAATCCTACGGGTCGCTTCGTCATCGGCGGTCCACAGGGCGATTGCGGACTGACCGGTCGCAAGATTATCGTCGACACCTACGGCGGTGCTGCGCAGCATGGCGGCGGCGCGTTCTCGGGCAAGGACCCGTCCAAGGTCGACCGCTCAGCCGCCTATGCTGGTCGCTACGTGGCCAAGAACATCGTCGCTGCCGGCCTCGCCGACCGTTGCCAGATTCAGATTTCCTACGCTATCGGCGTTGCAAAGCCGACTTCCGTCATGGTCACGACCTTCGGTACTGGCAAGATCAGCGACGAAAAAATCGCCGAGCTGGTTCGCGAGCATTTCGACCTGCGTCCGAAAGGCATCGTGCTGATGCTCGACCTGCTGCGCCCCATCTACCTGAAGACCGCAGCCTACGGACACTTCGGACGTGAAGAGCCGGAATTCACCTGGGAGCGTACCGACAAGGCAGCTGCCTTGCGGGCCGGCGCGGGGCTCTGAACCAGGGCTCCGAACCAGGGTTCTGAAACACCCTCGAAGCGAACGCGCGCGTTTCGGATCGATCTCCCCATAGTCAGCGGGGGATCGATCCAGTCTTGATACGGCTTGCCGGCCTATTTGTTTCGGCAGCTTGCAGTTGTGATTTTCTTTTTCTGGTTTTTACCTTTGGCAGACTCTCCGGCCACGTTGAGCGGCTTCAACTCCGGTCCCGCCTTGAAAACGCTCGAAGCTCTCCACCCGCGCCAGGACGACCCGGTCGGGCCGCTCAGCCGAACCTCGATCGCCACATAAGTTTCGCCGACTGCCCATCAGTCCGGCCTTCGCAGTCGCTCAACGCCCGTCGAGCCGGCGTCAGTCTGGCGGATCGCACCATTCCCAACTCATTGGGCGCGGCGCTCCCGTCCCAAGTGTTGGTCTGGCTTGCCGTCACAGCGGCAACCATTTTCGTTCGGCCAAAGCAGGTTCAATAACGCTGCAGCGCCAAATACAACAACAAATGCCTGCGATCCTAATTCTACTTTTCAGTTGCACAACATTGTTGTAAGCGCGCTGCACGCGCCGACTTAATTCCTATTGGTAACAGTGCGAACTGCTAGAGTTTCGTCTGGTAAATAAAGTTGTATCCAAGAGCCCATCATGCTCGCCATCCAGTCCAGACGCGCCGCCTCTTTGCTAGTCCTGTGCTTGGCCGTTCCCATGTCCGCTTGTCACGCCCAAAACGGTGCTTCTCCCGAGTCCGCCGGCGCTTTGCCGACGCGCCAGTTAATCATCAAATTCAAGCCCGGCAGCATTCAGTGCAGCGCCGCCGACATCGACAAATTATCTGCAACAACCGGGACGAGGATTCAGTTTCTCCGGACCGTTTCAGGCGATGCATGCCTGGTAAGTCAACCTGCCCCCGCAGTTCGAAGCGCCTCCCCTGGACTGGAAATTCTTGAAAGTCATCCCGCTGTCGAGTGGGTTGAAGTCAACGCACCCCTGAAAGCGCAGTAATGCAACTCCTGAACAAAGCAGTTCCCGCGGCAAGCCAAACCGGCACAAAATCTTCAGGATTCACGGCAGACATCAAAAGCGCGGCACTCTCGCGGCGCATCAAGCCGGCGTTGCAAGCTCTGCGCAGGGCTGGACTGGCGCTTGCCCTCTGCGCCGTCGCGCCGATGACTGTCGGCGCCGGCACGGCGACTGGTCTCGTTCCAAAGCAAGGCCTGGCGCCGGCGCAAATCGCCAAAGCGGGTCCCGCCGGCGAAGAGATGGTCTGGTCCTTTATCGTGAAGCCGCACCATCGTAACGGCAAGCGACTTGAGGCGGCACTGCGTGCCCGAGACGCCGGCCTGCTAAGCACCGCCGCAAAGACGGAAATGGTTGTGGCGCGTCAGATGTCGGGGCAACAGCATGTCGTGCGACTTCGCCGTGGCGTCACCCTGTCGGAGGCGCGGGTGATCGCAGCCCGGCTGATGAAAGACAGCAGCGTTGAGATGGCTGAGCCGGACCGGATGGTCTACCCCGCGTCAATACCAACCGATCCCGACTACGCTAGCCGCCAGTGGCATTACATGGCACCGGGCGGCATTAATCGTGGCGGCGCAAATCTCCCCGCGGCATGGGATCTCACCACGGGCACCGGGTCGGTGACGGTCGCTGTGCTGGACACTGGTTATCGCCAGCATGCAGACCTGGGCACTGTCCTGCCGGGGTATGACTTCATCGCAGCCAGCAGCAATTTCAATGGAACGAATGTCGCAAACGGTGATGGCGATGGCCGCGACGCCGACGCCTCGGACCCAGGCGACTTTACCCTGGCCGACGAATGCGGCGCGGGGACCGCTGCGCGCAATTCAAGCTGGCACGGCACCCATGTGGCGGGCACCATTGCGGGCTTGATGAATGATGGCAAAGGCGGCACCGGCATTGCGCCCAATGTGCATATTCTTCCGGTTCGGGTTTTGGGCAAATGCGGCGGCCTTACTTCCGACATCGTCGATGGCATGCGATGGGCCGCCGGGCTGTACTCGATTCCAGGGGTGGGCAGCAACCCCAACCCGGCCAACGTGTTGAACATGAGCCTGGCCAGTGCTGGAGGTTCGGCGTGCTCCAATACATTTCAGAGCGCGGTCAATGATGTGGTCGGTGCGGGCAAGGTGATTGTTGCCGCCACGGGCAACGATGGCGTATCAACGGTGAGTCAACCGGCAAACTGCTCCGGGGTGATTGCGGTGACCGCTAACGCCATCGACGGCGACAATGCGACCTATGCCAACATCGGACCGCAAGTCACCATCAGCGGGCCAGGCGGCGGCTGCGGTACGACGGCAACCGGCTGCACCAACTTCACCTCCGCGAATGGCCCCGGCGTGTATTCGCTGTCCAACAGCAGCCGCACCACGCCCAATACCGCACCAGGCGGTGACACTTATGCTCTCATGACGGGAACCAGCATGGCGGCGCCCCATGTCAGTGGCGTCATCGCGCTGATGCTTTCCCTGAACGGATCACTTACGCCGACGCAGATCACGTCATTGCTGCGCGCATCTGCCCGACCTCATCCGGCCGGTTCCAGCTGCACCCTCCCAGCCAACGTCGGCAAGTGTGGTGCCGGCATACTGGACGCGTACGCCGCGCTGACCATGGTGGCGCCGAACATCAGTGTTGCACAGCCGTCGCAGGTCGTGGCGCCGAACAGCCTTGTGACGCTTTCGGCGACCGGGACAGCGCCGGATGGTCGCACCATCGTTTCCTACTCCTGGACCGCGTCACCCAGCAACCCGGCGCTGGTTGCGCTTTCCGGTCCGGACACCCCCACTGCAGGCTTCACCGCGCCGGCCGTTGGCATCTACAGTTTTACGCTGACCGTCGTGGATAGCGGTGGCAAGGCAAGCACTGCGACGGCCACCGTGCGGGTTAATACCGCGCCCTCTCTTATGACGGCGGCGGGAACCGACATCACCGCAGGCAGTGCCGTCCGCATCAAGCTTGATGCCACCGACGTAGATGGCGATAGCCCTATCTTCCACGCCGTCTCGTTGCCTGCCGGAGCGACACTTGATGCCGATGGCAATTTCAGCTGGCCGAGTGCTACACCGGTCGGAAAATATTCGGTCGTGTACTACGCCAGCGACAGCTACGACGCCAGCCCGCAAGGCACGGTGCAGGTCAATGTCACTGGTGCGACCAGTGGCAGTGGTGGGGGGGGCAGCCTGGACGGAACCTCACTACTCGGCCTGGCTGCACTGGCCGCCTGCATGCGCCTCAAACGCTCGATCCGTCGCCGCCGCTCACGCAGTCGCGCGGCAGACTAAAAAGTCCTGGTTCCGAGACCGCCACCATGGGACTCGCCACCGTCCGCCTGCCACAACCGAAATGGATGTTGTGCGCAGTGGTCTCGGTGCTCGCTGCAATCTTCACGTGGTGTCCCGGCGCGCTTCAGCACCTTCGTTACGACCGCGAGGCGATCCTTTCTGGCGAAGTCTGGCGCCTGTTCACGGCGCATCTGGTGCAACTCAACACGCTGCACCTTATCGCCAATCTGGTCGGCTTGTTACTGGTGTGCGAACTGCTGTGGCAGGCGCTGCCGCTGCGGCACGGTGTCGGCATCCTGCTGGCTTCCACGTTCGGTGTGAACCTCATGTTGTGGTGCCTCGATCCGACCATCACCTGGTACGTCGGATTGTCCGGTGTGCTTCACGGCTTGTGGGCCGGTTGTGCACTGGGCGGCATGTCCACTTTCGCGAGCGACCTGACGGCAGGTCCGCATTCAGGGATGAACAGCGCCGCGGGACGTGACGCACTGTGGATTGGCGTCGGCGCACTGCTTCTTCTTGGGGTGAAGCTGGGACTAGAGTTTGCAGGTTCCGGAGGCGTGTCCACAACCTCAGCCGCATCGCAGTGGATCGGCGCTCCGGTGGTCACCGCGGCGCATCGGTACGGCGCCTTGAGCGGCCTGCTGTACATCCTCGCCTGGCAAGCTTCCGGATGGTTGCGGCAAGCAAATCCGGCGAAGCAGGCCTGACGGCAGCGCCATTTTTGGTTAGAATACGGCGGTGTCAAGGAGCGTTGCGACAGACTGAAGTCCTCCCCGTCTGCCAGGCTTGACAAATCACCATTGCAACCGCGCTCACGTTACTTTTTTTCCACAGGAAAGGAGGGCGTGATGAGCGCCGTAGCAAAAAATTCCCCCACGAAGGATTACCTCGTAGCCGACCTCGGACTTGCCGACTGGGGCAAGAAGGAAATCCGTATTGCAGAAACAGAAATGCCGGGCCTGATGGCGATTCGCGACGAATTCGCTGCCAGCCAGCCGCTTAAGGGCGCACGCATTACCGGTTCTCTGCACATGACTATCCAGACCGCAGTGCTGATCCAGACGCTCGAAGCGTTGGGCGCACGCGTACGCTGGGCATCGTGCAACATCTACTCCACGCAAGACCATGCTGCCGCGGCGATTGCGGCCAGTGGCACTCCGGTATTCGCCTTCAAGGGTGAGTCTCTGGAAGAGTACTGGGATTACACCCACCGGATCTTTGAATGGCCGGACGGTAGCTACTCCAACATGATCCTCGATGACGGCGGCGACGCAACATTGCTGCTGCACCTTGGCGCCCGCGCCGAGAAGGATCGCAGCGTCCTGGACCATCCGGATTCGGAAGAATCGACCTGCCTGTTCAATGCAATCAGGAAGCGTCTCGAAACGCAGCCGACGTGGTACTCCACGCGTCTGGCGCAAGTCAAGGGCGTGACTGAAGAGACAACGACCGGCGTTCATCGCCTGTATCAAATGCATAAGGAAGGCAAGCTGGCTTTCCCCGCCATCAACGTCAACGACTCGGTCACCAAGTCGAAGTTCGACAACCTCTACGGCTGCCGCGAATCACTGGTTGACGGGATCAAGCGTGCCACTGACGTCATGATCGCTGGCAAGGTTGCCGTCGTTGCCGGCTACGGGGACGTGGGCAAGGGTTCAGCCCAGGCCTTGCGCGCACTATCGGCACAAGTGTGGGTCACAGAGATCGATCCGATCTGCGCGTTGCAGGCTGCGATGGAAGGCTACCGCGTGGTTACGATGGATTATGCATGCGAGCATGGCGACATCTTCGTGACCGCCACCGGCAACTACCATGTGATTACCGAAGCGCACATGAAGCGGATGAAGGACCAGGCGATCGTCTGCAACATCGGTCACTTCGACAATGAAATCGAAGTCGCCGCGTTGAAGCAGCACACCTGGGAAAACATCAAGCCGCAAGTCGACCATGTGATCTTCCCCGACGGCAAGCGCATCATTCTTCTTGCCGAGGGCCGCCTGGTGAATCTTGGTTGCGGTACCGGTCATCCGTCGTATGTCATGAGCTCCTCGTTTGCCAATCAAACGATTGCGCAGATAGAGCTGTTCACGCATACGGCTGACTATCCGGTGGGCGTCTACACACTGCCCAAGCACCTGGACGAAAAAGTCGCACGACTGCAACTGCGAAAGCTCAACGCCCAACTGACCGAGCTGACCGAAGAGCAAGCCGGCTACATTGGCGTCAAGCAGACCGGCCCGTATAAGCCGGAGCACTACCGCTACTAAGCTGTCGGGTACCGGAAGGGGCTTCGGCCCGGTCCGGTACCTTGCTGGCGTCGCAAGGAGGACGGGGCTGTGGCCGGAACCGAGGCACCCCGGTCGCTGGAGCGGGACTACCAGGGCAAGCACTTTTGGCCGGAAGTCCATGCAAGCATCGCGCACGCCAAGCGCACAAATAACAAGAAGGGGAGAACCGCATGCGTCTACTGCTCGCCTGGCTGATCAACGCCATCGCTCTGTTTGCCGTTCCATATTTAATGCAGTCGGTACAAGTCGACAGTGTCGGCGCCGCGCTGATCGCGGCACTGGTGCTGGGGTTGGTCAACACACTGGTACGACCGGTGCTGGTATTGCTGACGCTGCCGGTCACGCTGCTGACGCTCGGCCTGTTCATCTTCGTCATTAACGGGCTCATGTTCTGGGCGGTATCACACCTGGTCGCGGGCTTCCACGTCGCCGGCTTCTGGTCCGCCATTGGCGGCGCGCTGGTCTACAGCATCATTTCATGGGCGTTGTCTGCGCTCATTCTGAAAAAACAATGAGTCAGCCCGTCTTCAGCATTGAGTTCTTCCCGCCAAAAACGGCGGAAGGCGCCGAAAAACTTCGTGCTACGCGCGCACGCCTCGCCGCACTGGGACCGGCGTATTTTTCCGTTACCTTTGGCGCTGGCGGCTCGACCCAGGCCGGCACGCGTGACACGGTGCTGGAAATTCAGCGCGAAGGCCATCAGGCCGCACCGCACCTGTCCTGCGTCGGACGCTCACGTCAGGACTTGCGCGAGATTCTGGCCGAGTACAGGAGTCACGGCATTCGTCGCGTCGTCGCACTGCGTGGTGACTTGCCGAGCGGCTTTGGCGCAGTGGACTACGCCTCCGGTGAATTTCGATATGCCAGTGAGCTGATCGAGTTCATTCGGGCGGAAACGGGCGACTGGTTTCATATCGAAACCGCCGCCTATCCGGAAATGCATCCTCAGGCAAAATCGCCACAAGATGACCTCAACAATTTCGCGCGCAAGGTCGCGGCTGGTGCCAACGCAGCGATCACCCAATACTTCTACAACGCCGACGCTTATTTTCGTTTCATGGAAGACGTGCGGCGCCTGGGAATTACCGTGCCGGTCGTTGCAGGGATCATGCCGATCACGAACTATTCGCAGCTGATGCGATTTTCGGAAATGTGCGGGGCTGAGATTCCGCGCTGGATCCGGCTGAAGCTGGCCAGCTTCGGCGACGACAGCGCGTCGATCAAGGCATTTGGACTGGACGTCGTGTCGCACCTGTGCGAGCAGTTACTCGACGGCGGTGCGCCTGGCCTGCATTTTTATACGCTCAACCAGGCCGCCGCGACGGAAGCACTCTGGCAGCGACTGGATCTTTCCGAACGAGCGCGACGGTCTCGGTAAAGATGATGTCGAGGGGCACGTCGTGCGCCGCCCGGTCAAACGTCGTGAGTGACGCGTCGTAAGCTATTCCGAGGGATTTTACCTGCGGTGCTTCGGCCAGCGTGCGGTCGTAATAACCCGCGCCATAGCCGATTCGGAAGAGGTCATGGTTAAAACCCACGCAAGGCACCAACACCAGCTCCGGCAATATTGGCGCGGACTCCACCGCGGGCACGGGTACGCCGCATGCATCCTTCATCAAGGCGTCGCCGGGACGCCACGCTGAAAATTTTAGCGGCGCGTTACGCTCGGACACCAACGGCAACGCCAGCCTCGCGCCGGCGTTTACCAGTGACGCATAGATCGGCCGCAAATCCGGCTCTCCCTGGATTGGCCAATACACGCCGATCGTCTGTTGCGGGTTCAACGACAGCCACGCCAGCAGCCGCTCGCCGATAGCGGCGTCGCAACGCCGGCGTTGTTCGGCGGGGATTGCCAGGCGGGCTGCTATCAAGGATTTGCGGAGCGCGGCTTTGTGAGGCATGGCTTTAATCGAAAGCAGGGAAAGGTGGCGGGAATTGCGCAAAACGTGGTGTTGCACCGTACCACTCACGAAGAAGCGAGTCTCTCATGCCATGGCTGCATGCAAATCCCCGCGATTCCCTGGGTGCCACTGCACGATGTCGCTGCTCTGCGTCGCTGCTTGATGTCACGCCGATTCGGGCCTCGCTGTGAACAAGATTTATCGCTTTTGTCTGTGTCGTTATATGCGCAACACAACACCGGGTCGGGTGCTTGGGTCGGAACGCACATGCTATTCTAAGTCATCGTTCAACTTCACCAGAGCAAGGCCAATTCGATGTTCCGCATGAAATGGATTTCCGGGTTGCTGATGGCAGCGAGCGCGGTGTTGCTCGTTCCCACTGCAGAAGCGCAATTGGGGCCAACGACCGCAGGCGCGCCGGCTTCGACCCGCCTTCAAACCACCCCCGGGCAGGACGAACTGTTTGCGTCGCTCCGAGATGCGGCACGCCGCGATGACGTGCTGAAAACGACCGATCTCGCTGCCCGGTTGCGGGACTACCCGGTTCCTTCCTACATTGAATACTTCAGCCTCAAGCCGCGCATTCGCATTGCGCCGGAAAGCGAGATTCGGGATTACCTCGCCCGTTACGACGGCGAAGCCATCGCCGACCGGTTGCGCAACGACTGGCTGCTCGAACTTGGTCGCAATCGCAACTGGGTGCTGTTTGACGAGCAATATCCCCGCTTCGCTCTGGACGATGACCTGCAACTCAAATGTTATGCGCTCATGTCGCGCGCAGACAAAAAACAGGATGTGGCCAGCGATGCAAGGGTGGTGCTGAGTTCACCGAAGGACTACGGCGAAGCGTGTCCGGCACTGATTGATGCGCTGATGCAAAACGGGCAGTTCGGCGCCGAGGATTTGTGGTTCCAGGTGCGGCTTGCTGTCGAAGTCGGCGCTGGCAATGTCGCGCGACGTATCGCCGCCATCGGCAACGTGTCGGACCGTCTGGTTATGCAGGCGATCGATTCACCGGCGAAGACCATCGCGGGCGGGATTGGCGCATCGACCATTACGCATCAGTTGTTCATCGTGGCGCTTGGCCGCATTGCGCGCAGCAGTCCAGACCAGGCCGGCGCAGCGCTGGCCCGCGAGTCGGCTGGGCTTTCTGCGCTCGAGCAGGCGCAAGGCTGGGCCCAGATTGCCCTCCAGGCGGCTCTCAAGCTCGCGCCGGATGCCGTAGATTATTGGCGCAAGGCCGGCCCGATAGACCTTTCCCTGGACGCGTATCAGTGGCGCGTGCGTTCTGCCTTGCGACGCGGTGAATGGACCATGGTTAAAGTCTGGATCGGCGCCATGCCGGCCAGCCTTGGGCAGGATCCCACCTGGATCTACTGGAACGGCCGTGCATTGAAAGCAGAAGGGAAGCTGGAAGAGGCGAACGAAAACTTCCGCTCTATTGCCAGCCAAACGCAGTTCTACGGACAACTGGCGCTCGAAGAACTGGGGCAGAAGATCGTCATACCGCCACGTGCCGCGGCAGTCACCCCCGACGAGATGGCTCCGGTCGTAACCAATGCCGGGTTTGCCCGGGCCCTGAAGTTCATTGATCTCAACATGCGTTGGGAAGGCTACCGGGAATGGAACTGGCAACTCCGCAAGATGAATGACCGCCAGATTCTCGCCGCCGCTGAATACGCCCGGCAAAATAATGTACTCGACCGGATGGTGAACACATCAGACCGAACCCGAGCCGAATTCGATTTCACACAACGGTTTCCCGCCCCGTTCGCCGATGTGATGCATGCGGCGACGCGCGCGGTCGGACTGGACAAGGCCTGGGCCTACGGATTGATCCGGCAGGAGTCGCGATTTATCATGGCGGCGCGCTCTAACGTCGGCGCTTCTGGCCTGATGCAAATAATGCCTGGCACGGCGCGTGAAGTGGCGCGCCGAATCGGTCTGACTGGCTTCCATGCTGGCATGGTCAATGATATCCAGACCAACATCCTGCTCGGCACCAACTACCTCAGCATGGTTCTCAATGCGCTTGATGGATCGCAGGCGCTGGCGACTGCTGCCTACAATGCCGGTCCGGGCCGGCCGCGCACATGGCGTTCAACCCTTATCCGGCCAGTCGAGGGTGCCATTTTTGCGGAGACTATTCCGTTTAATGAGACGCGCGGGTATGTAAAGAACGTATTGTCCAACGCGACCTACTACGCTGCAATGTTCGAGAACAGCCCACAGTCGCTGAAGAGGCGCTTGGGCATGGTGTCGCCGGCCAGCGCGCCGGCAGGCGATTCGGCCGAGCCGTTCCAGTGAACTTGTGCAGCACGGGCGGTCGGAAACAGATGGCACGGCCAGCGGTTGGTCGCGTCCTCGCAAGGTAGCGGCCGCGCCGCTCCCCGCTTACTCTGCTACGGCAGGCGCTGATTGCCATTCCCGGCATCCTGGAGGATAAGTTCGTGACTCGCACTCGAATCGTAGTGACAGGTGGCAGCGGATTTGTCGGAAGCCACCTGATCGCGCTGCTGGCCTCCCAGGGCTTTGAGCTGCTGGTGCCGACGCGCCGCCTGCCACGCGCCCGACACCTGCTTTTGTTGCCTGGTGTGACTGTTATTGAAGCCGACATATTCGACCGCGCCGCGCTTGCGTCGATCCTGGGCGACGCGCATGTTTTGATCAACCTGACAGGTGTCCTTCATTCCTCGGCAGGCAAGCGTGGAAGCCCCTGGGGACCACAATTCGAACGCGCCCACCATGCCTTGCCTGCCTTGCTGGCCGCTGCCTGTGTTGAGCACGGCGTGTCGCGCCTGCTTCACATGAGTGCGCTGGGCGCCGACGCCAAGGGTCCATCGATGTATTCGCGCTCGAAGGCGGCCGGGGAAGCGGCCATTCGTCAGCAGGCGGGACTTTCCTGGACCGTCTTCAGGCCGTCGGTCATTTTCGGACCCGACGACAATTTCCTCAACCAGTTCGCTCGCCTGCAAAAGCACTTTCCCGTCATGCCGCTCGGCTGTGCCGAAGCGCGTTTCCAGCCGGTTTATGTAGGTGATGTAGTCAACGCGTTTGCGCTCGCCTTGGGGTTGCCGCAAACGATGGCTCAGGTTGTGGAGCTGGTCGGGCCGGAGGTATTCAGCTTGCGCGAGTTGGTGCGGCTCGCGGGAATCTGGAGTGGACATCCCCGCCCAATTATCGGTTTGCCGAACTGGTTGGCGCGGCTCCAGGCGCTGATGCTTGAGTTCCTGCCCGGCGAGCCACTCATGAGTCGAGACAACCTCGATTCAATGAAAGTCGACAACGTGGGAAGCAGCGGGCAGCGGCCCGCTTGGTTGCCCGCTCCGACTGCGATGGATGGCATTGCACCGTACTACCTGTCGGGTGCGGGAAGAGCCGCAAGCTACGAGCGCTACCGTGCATCGTCCCGCTCATGAAGTGACATTGAGTCGATCGGTCTGATGCCTCTCCTGCGCACCGCGGTCGGGTGCGTTGCAAATACTTCAGCCGGGAATTATTCTTGCAAATCTGGCTCGCGTCGCTGGCGGTTTTGCAGCAAGACAGCGCATAGACAACCAACTCACAAGCTCCCATGCTGTGGCGAGCGGCTCTTTCTCAAGGTGCTACAGAATGGAATCCCATCAAGCGATCGAGACACTTGACCGCGAGCAGGTAGAGCAACTCGACGCCGAGACCGCGCCTTTGCGCTCTGACAAAAGCACGGGGCCGAGCGGCTTCAAGCTGGTCATCGCCAACAAGAATTACTCGTCCTGGTCGATGCGCGCGTGGGTCGCGATGACCGCATTCGGGATTCCGTTCGAAGAGGTCCGCATCGCACTCGACAAGGCCGACACCTCGGCGAAGATCGCGCAATATGCCAAGTCAGGGCGGCTGCCTGTGCTGCTGGCTGACCAGATAACAATTTGGGATTCGCTCGCCATCTGCGAATACCTCGCCGAGCGATTTCCTGAGAAAGCCATGTGGCCGACCGACACAACGGCGCGCGCCCTGGCCCGTTGCATGTGCGCCGAAATGCATTCCGGATTCGGTGGCTTGCGCACCGCGATGCCGATGAACATACGCGCGCGTTTTCCAGGCGAGGGACGCACCCCGGAAGCGCAAGGCGATATAGGACGCATCTGCGAAATTTGGGAAGAATGCCTGTCGCATTTCGGGCACCATGATTTCCTGTTTGGCGACTTTTCCATCGCCGACGCCTATTTCGCGCCAGTCGTTACCCGCTTTCAAACCTACGATGTTTTTCTCGGCGCTGCGTTACAGGGGTACATGGAGCGCGTGCTCGCCCATCCTGCCGTGCTCAAATGGACCAGTCAGGCCCTGGCGGAAACTGAAGTGATCAGCAAATATGAAGCCCCGATCGAGACCAACGGCAAGTCAAAGCGCCGATGAAGACTTATGTGGTGGGAGGTGCTGTACGTGACGGCCTGCTCGGCTTGCCGGTACAGGATCGCGACCATGTGGTGGTCGGTGCCACACCCGATGAGATGCTCGCCATGGGGTTCCGGCCAGTCGGCAAGGATTTCCCAGTATTCCTCCATCCGCAAACCCACGAAGAATACGCGTTGGCCCGCACCGAGCGGAAGACCGGGCCAGGGTATACCGGCTTTGAGGTCCACGCTGCGCCAGACGTCACGCTTGAGCAGGACCTCGGGCGGCGTGACGTGACCATCAATGCGATGGCAATGACGGATGGCGGCGACATCGTCGATCCGTTCAATGGCCGTGCCGACCTCAGCGCCAAAATCTTTCGTCATGTATCCGAAGCATTTAGCGAAGACCCGGTTCGAATACTGCGCGTGGCACGCTTTGCCGCGCGCTTTGCGGGCTTTGCGGTGGCGCCGGAAACGAATGCCCTGATGCGGTCCATGGTAGAGGCGGGCGAAGTCGACGCGCTGGTTCCGGAACGGGTTTGGCAAGAGCTTGCGCGTGGGCTGATGGAGGCTACGCCGTCGCGCATGTTCAGCGTGTTGCGGGAGTGTGGCGCCCTTGCGCGCATCCTCCCGGAACTCGATGCGCTTTGGGGCGTGCCGCAACCGGCTTTGCATCATCCTGAAATTGACACTGGCGTGCACGTCATGATGGTGATCGACATCGCAGCGAAAGACGGTGCCAGTTTGCCGGTCCGCTTCGCAGCGCTAACGCACGATCTCGGCAAGGCGGCAACGCCTTCATCCATGTGGCCACGCCATCACGGCCATGAAGGCTTGAGCGTCAAGCTGGTGGAGCAGGTGTGCCGTCGGCTGAAGGTGCCAAACGATTGCCGTGAACTCGCCGTAATAACGGCGCGCGAACACGGCAATGTCGCGCGCGCGTTCGAGCTGCGCGCGGCTACGATCATTAATCTGTTTGAACGGTGTGACGCATTCCGCAAGCCACAACGGTTTGTCGACATGCTTCTGGCCTGCAGTTTCGACTCTCGCGGCCGAACCGGCTTCGAGGACCGTGAAGTGCCCCAAGGCGCCTATCTGGAACAAGCGCTCGCCGCTGCCAGGGCGGTCGATGCGGGCAAAATCGCCATGGAGATTGCGGCGCACTATCCCGATCAGCCATCACGCATTCCCGAGGCGATCCGGGCCGCCCGCGTGAAGCGTGTGGCTGACACAACGGGGCGCTGACAACGGCCCCCTGATCACAGTGGCGCGTAGCAGTTCTTAGCGTTGCCGACCATGCCTTTCTCCACACCACTTCTCGCAAAATCGCTGGCATGAATCGAGCTTGACCGTCGGTCGTCACATAGGCGCTGGCATAGTCCGGTCGCATAGCCTAGAATGGCTTTGTGCGCTGCACCATCTGGGCGCGTTGCGAGAGGCGGTAATGAAGTCCAACAAAGTTTTTGACAACATGTTCAACGTTAGTACGCCACATGGCACTGATGCCGAACCGGTACACGGCACGGCTATACGCATCAAGGAGTTGTCGGAACGGGACCGGCGCCGAATATTGATGCATTTTCTTTCTCTCGATAATGAAGATCGCCTGCTGCGTTTCGGTTCGCAATTGCCGGACGAATTGGTCACGCGCTACGTGCAAAGACTGGATTTCGGGCGGGATGCGGTGTTTGGCGTCCACGACGATAGTTTCCGCCTGATCGGGGTGGGCCATCTTGGTTTTGCACCACGAACAGAAGTGCCGGCGCTGGCGGACGTCACTACCAAGGAAAAGATCGCGGAACTGGGCGTGTCGGTCTTGCCGGCCGCTCGTGGCTTGGGCGTGGGCACCCGCCTGTTTGAACGCGCGGCGATTCATTGCCGTAATGCCGATGTTGACACACTGATGATGCATTGCCTTGCATCAAATCAGGCCATGATTCACATCGCCAGGAAAGCCGGCATGCAGATACAGCGCGCTTATGGCGAGGCCGACGCCTATCTCAGCCTTTCTCCCGCTAGCCCGGGCAGCATGCTGCGCGAAGCGGTTCAGGAACAAGTCGCGACGCTGGATTACGCCTACAAGGCGAACAACCGGGCTGCGGTCAAGTTGTTGCGCCGGATCGGGGTGAACAAGAGCGATTCCAGCAAAAAGTAAGTGGTCATACTCATAATTAGGCCTGCGCCAGCGGCAACGCGGTCGTGTCCTTGATGCGTTGCAATGCGAAGCTCGACTTCACGTCGAGCACCGCCGGATGGCGCAGCAGCGTCTCCATCATGAACCGCGAAAAATGTTCCATGTCTTCGACATGAACCCGCAGCAGGTAGTCCATTTCGCCTGTCATCGCATAGCACGCCACAACTTCCGGCCAGTGCTCGACCGACGCTGCAAAATTACTGCGGGGCGAAGCCGGCGCGCGTGAAGAAGGCCCGGCATCGCCGTGCTTCTCTAGCCGCACATTGACATAGGCTAAAAGTCCAAGGCCGATGCTTCGGGGGTCGAGCAAGGCGACATACTGGCGAATCACTCCGGCTTCTTCCAGGCGACGAATGCGTCGCAAACAGGGCGAGGGCGAAAGGCTGACCCGTTCAGCCACTTCCTGGTTCGTCAGGCGACCATCTGACTGCAGGACGGCCAGGATTTTGCGGTCTGTCTTGTCGAGTGGAATGCGGGTCATATCTGCCCAGAAAAATTAGTATCGCGCCATATTATTGCGTCTCTGCTGCAAACGCCCGAGAAATCGCAATTTTATGTGTTGGGCCGCGCTCTATACTTCCTGATCAATCATCCGCGCAGTGGAGACCGACATGGCAGAGCAGGCTTGGGAAAACCCGATGGGCACCGACGGCTTCGAATTCATCGAATATGCCGCGCCCGATCCGAAGGCGCTCGGCGCGCTGTTTGAGCAAATGGGGTTTGCCGCCATCGCGCGCCACCGCCACAAGGATGTGACGCTATATCGACAGGGCGGCGTCAATTTCATCATCAATGCCGAGCAGGACTCATTTGCCCAACGTTTCGCGCGCCAGCACGGGCCTTCGGTGTGCGCCATTGCGATCCGGGTCAAGGACGCTGCAATGGCTTACCGTCGCGCACTCGAACTCGGTGCATGGGGCTTCGACAACCGCAATGGCCCGATGGAACTCAACATACCCGCGATCAAGGGCGTCGGCGACTCCCTGATTTATTTTGTCGATCGCTGGCGGGGCAAGGAAGCCAGCACGCCGGGCGCAATCGGCGACATCAGTATTTACGACGTCGACTTCGTCGCGATACCGGGAGCCGACCCCAACCCCGCCGGCTACGGCCTCACTTATATCGACCACCTCACCCACAACGTCCATCGCGGGCGCATGAAGGAATGGTCCTCGTTCTACGAAAGCTTGTTTAACTTTCGTGAACTGCGCTACTTCGATATCGAAGGCAAGCACACAGGGCTCAAGTCAAAAGCGATGACTTCACCGTGCGGAAAGATACGTATCCCCATCAATGAATCCTCGGACGACAAGTCGCAGATTGCCGAATACCTTGACCAGTACCATGGTGAAGGCATACAGCACATCGCACTCGGCACTGACGACATCTACGCTTCGGTCGCGGCAATGAAAGCGCGCGAAGTCGCCTTCCAGGACACCATAGAAACCTACTACGATCTGGTAAATCGGCGACTGCCGGAACACGGCGAACGTCTGGAAGAACTGCGCCGACTGCGCATTCTGATCGACGGCACAACTGATGCCCGGCGAGAACTGCTGCTGCAAATCTTCACCCAGACCGTCATTGGTCCAATCTTCTTCGAGATCATCCAGCGCAAGGGCGACCAGGGCTTCGGAGAGGGAAATTTCCGGGCGCTGTTCGAGTCGATCGAGCTTGACCAGATTCGGCGCGGCGTCCTCAAGGACGACGGGGTTTCAGCATGAAGCTCGGGGAAGCGACGGCAATGTCGAACAGCCTATCGGAGAAGGAGCGCGCGGAATTTTTCGCGACGCTCGCCGCCAAGTCGGAGAACGGCACGCTGCGCGGTGATTATGCCCGCGCGGACGCTGATTATGTGGTCCAGCAGGATTGCCAGGCCTACCCGGCCGAGCAGCACGCGCTGTGGCGCCGCTTGTATCAGCGCCAGTCGGCTCTGCTGCCTGGCCGAGCCTGCGATGAATTTATTAACAGTCTTGCCGCGCTTGACGCGGGCGAAGGCATTCCGGACCTTCAAAAGGTGAGCCAGTCCTTGATGCGCGCTACCGGTTGGGAACTGGTTGCGGTTCCTGGCCTGGTGCCGGACCTGACCTTCTTCCAGCATCTTGCGAGCCGGCGATTTCCCGTCACGGTCTGGCTGCGCGAACCCGAGGAGTTTGACTACATCGTCGAGCCGGACATCTTCCACGACTTCTTCGGCCACGTGCCCTTGCTGTTCAACCCGGTTTTCGCAGACCATCTGCAGGAGTACGGAAAGGGCGGACTCAAGGCAATGCCGCTCGGGGGACTGCCTTTCCTTGCCCGTCTTTACTGGTACACCATCGAGTTTGGGCTGATTGAAGGGCCTGCCGGTCTGCGGGCTTTCGGCGCAGGCATTCTGTCGTCGGGCGGCGAAATTGATTACTGCCTCACCAGCCCGAAACCGCATCGTCTTGCCTTCAACGTCGAGCGCGTCATGCGCACCCTCTACAAGATAGACTCGTTCCAGGAAAGCTATTTCGTCATTCGCAGCTTCAATCAGTTGTTCGAGGAGACGGCACCGGATTTCACCCCGATATACGCGCGGTTGAAAGCGTTGCCCGGGTTCCCCGCTGATGTCGTACTGCCAGGCGAAATGGTGAAGCCTCCGGTATTGCCTCGCTGAGGAACGAGGTCGCTTCGCTGCCCGCAGTCCCCGACCGATGAAGGGCTGATTCAACGCGGCCATCACAGCACCACGCCGACGCAGCTATCGCGGCTACCACCACCACACCTGGGCGCACGTCCGATTCTGCGTAGACCTCTCAATGGTGCATTCCGGTCACGCTGGAGCGCCTTGCTCGCCCCTCCAATGCTGTTTCGTCCGGCCCGATCTCAAACCTAAACAAGTGTTGACGGTTTGATAAACGCACACTACATCTATTACCGATTAGGCCCGTTGGGGCGGGAATTATTGGTGGGATACGGTCATAGGGGGCCTTGTGTCGAACGATCTGCAACGTGCACGCACGCTAATTACCGAGCTCGGTCGCGTCCTTCCGGATAACAACGCGCTCTCACAGGTTGAAGAATCGCTTTGGACGATCCGGTTCGAGGATGGCTCGACTCTCTTCATCCGGCCGACGGAAACGCCGGAGAGACTGGTGCTTAGTTCGTCGTTGGGGCATGCGCCGGGTGAAAAACAGTTCGCGCTCTACGAACTCCTCCTTTGCTACAACGCGCTCTGGCAGAAGACCGGTGGCGTTCGTATCGGCATGGATGGACCGCAAGGGGAATTGGTATTGGCCTACGACTATTTTGCCGATTCGCCTTCGGCGAGCACATTGAGGACTGTCGTGCTTAATGTCGCCGGCCTGGCGGCCATTTGGCGGGCCTACATCGGCGGGAACGATCCGCCGCCCGACTTCCAACTCGATCCTGGTTCAGCAATCTCATTTGCGTAGCGGCGAGCGTCAATCTTTGGTTGGGGAGCTATCATGAAATCGAATTCGTCGAATCCACTGCGGGGAAGCGGGGCAGGGCCAACCGGTCCGGTCGAACCAGGCAAAACACCTGTTGCCGAAAAAAGTGCGTTTTCTTGCAGCAGCAGTGGACCGGTCGCGCCCCTTGCGGCAACCCTGGTCATGGCGACGATCCCGCAAGCGGTCGTCCATCCACATGCCGAAATACCGATCAACGGGACCAGTTCGCCGCGCGGGCAGCCTGTAACGGGTCCCAACGTGCCCCCGCCATCTCCTTTTTCGCATGCGACCCCAAGCTTCCTTCCTGGCCTGGCTGCTTCCACCTCACTGACAAGCACCAGCCCCGGCAGCGTCGATGCGAATACATCGAATGCGGCAACCCACGTCCTGTCTTGCAATCCGCAGGTTCTTGCAAACCCGCGTGACAAGGTCGCCGATGCACCACCGCCGCGCCCGTCCAGCCTGCCGCCTGATATCCCGGCCAGCGTTTTGCCGCAGTTACAGGTACAGGGCAATACCACTGCCATCGTCACCGGCCCGCATGACCAGGTGGCGCAAGACGCGACGAGCTCCACTGCTCGGCCCATCTTGCACAGCAAGCCCTCTTCTTCGTCGTCAAATGGCGTAAAACATTTTTGGAGTTACAAAGGCGAGAAAGCTGGCGGTCAGCATGGTGCCGGCGCCAAGGGAGGGATTCACCTGCTCGTGAACAAAAAGTCGGAATGCATTGACCTGAGCGGGAAGAAGCTTAATGTTTTGAATGATCGGGATGAGGCAAAGGATGTCGACGGCCAAAAAATCACTGTTATACGGAACAAGGCTGGTGATATCACTCGCGTAAGCTACGACGGAGCCGGAAAATTCGATGTGACGGAGCATCAAAAAGGACAGCTATGTCTTGCGGACGGCAGGGTAATCGCTAAACTCGACAAGGCACAATTGGCGTTACTGAAATTCGAACCAGTTATCGCCAAAAACATGACGGAGTTTCTCGGGTCTGTAATATTCCGTAGCAGGCACCCCGATTTGTTTCCCGACGTGCATCTCGTCGACACTTCCAATGGTGTGAACCGCAAGGCATCCGATATATACGCCGCTTCCGTCTATATAACGGACTATAAATGCGACCTTTATAAAGATGTTTACGCGCAACACGGTATGCCGGTCCCAAAGGAGAAGCCGTGGTATCTCGGCATGACCGGAACCCAGTGGTTTATCAAAAACGCGTTCAGTAAAGGACAATATCAAAACTTCGAGAAGGTGACGGTTCCCGCTTTGCGTGGCGATGAATTCGATATGCATACCGGTAATCTTGGGCTCAAGGGCGACAATCAACTAGTACGGATTGACCTCGCCGGTGCCCTTAGAAAAATTTGCAAGCACCTTGAATTGCGGCCACATTCAACATCCGAGCATCCTCTTTTCAAGGGGCCAACGAATCGGTTCGCCCAATATGATGACTCGCTAAAGATTAACGCAAGCTTCGTGGATGAGCTCGACAAGGACGTGGAGCATGACTACGCCACGCCAATTTCCGCCGGGTTCTCAGACCTTGTTGCGTTCTACGATGTCGAAGCGTTTAGAGCGTTGGCTGAATGGGTTGGAATTGAGGCGAACGAGCTACCGAACTCGACTGACTGCAAAATACTGTCATCGTTCATCGCGCAAAAAGTCACGGTCGCCTACGCTGAACGTGGAAAGGATATGTCGCGATATTCGGCCCAGATAAAAGCGGATCTTTGCATCGAAAAGAAGCGCGGCGGCGGATGGTTATTCAAAAGCTACAACGATGTTGACGGCAATAGCGTATCTTTCAATGACGTCGTGTTGAAGCACCAGGACTACTTTGCCGACGTACTTTGCGGCAAGGAGCAATTCAAGCTCCGCGCCAAGGACCACAGCTCCGATAAAGCCTTGGCGCAAATGACAATTGACGTGGTGGGGGCAACCTTTGCCAAGAACATCGTGGCTGACCCGAAGCTAAAGGGGGCGCTGGACCTGTTGTCGAAGATTTCTGGCAAAAAAATTACTACTCGGGATATGGCAAATCAGGCATTGATGAAATGCAGCAACGACCACCGCAGACAGGTGTTGGATGTGATGGTGGCATCTCAACCTGCGGTTTCAACGCCGTCTAACGCTCAAGTCTGATTGCGGGGCTGAGCGGTGGTGACATCCAGCGTTAAGCCTTGCAATATAGAGCGGGAAAAAAGTAAATTGAACGGATCCGGCCGGCATGGCCTGATCCGTTCCTGCGTCGGCAGCGCCAAACTCGTGCATGAACTTTGCGGCGAGCGTGCCATGCATGCGCTTGCAGCGCGCTTGATATTTCCCTCGATCGCTAGCTGGTCTTGTTCGTGTCAGTGGCATCACAACGCTTCGCCGACTGCCTGCATCGGCCGCTTCCTCGTGTGATAGAGCCTTTCGCATTCTTTCCGAACTTTTCTAAATACTGCTCAATTCAGTCGCCGCAATCGTGGCGCTATGGAGGCCAGACCGGGCCTCATCGAGGCGACTAGAAGGCGGCAGCCATGCCATTAGAAGCTACGTCGAAGCACATCACCCTGGGCGCAAACCATGCTGCGCCGCGCATGGAGCAGCGTTCCCATGTGTGCTAGGCTTCCTCATATCAGATCAAGGACGGTCCATTCACAAGACGGATCAGTTTGGCAGCGAAACCATCGCACCCAAAGACAAAATTTTTGGCTCACGGAGACTCCATGAACGCACCCCTGACAACTTCGCTCGCACCGGAAATGCCGGCTGCTGGCGATACCGCATCAACCGGGATAACGCTGGACGACAAGTACACGCTCGAGCGCGGACGAGCGTTCATTACCGGCACCCAGGCCCTGATTCGCTTGCCCATGCTGCAGCGGCAGCGCGACCTGGAAGCAGGACTGAATACAGCGGGCTTCATCTCTGGATATCGCGGCTCGCCACTCGGCAGCGTCGACCAGACTGCGCAGAAGGCGAAGAAGCATCTGGAGGCGCATCACGTTAAATTTCACCCGGGCGTCAACGAAGACCTTGCCGCCACCAGCATCTGGGGAACGCAGCAGGTGAACCTGTTCCCTGGCGCAAAATACGACGGCGTCTTTTCAATGTGGTATGGCAAGGGCCCGGGCGTCGATCGCTGCGGTGATGTCTTCAAGCACGCCAACATGGCGGGTTCTTCAAGAACCGGCGGGGTACTGGTGCTGGCGGGCGACGACCATGCCGCGAAATCGTCGACCACGGCGCACCAGAGCGAACACATTCTGAAAGCCTGCGGCATACCCGTGCTATACCCCTCATCAGTCCAGGAGTATCTCGACTACGGCTTGCATGGCTGGGCCATGAGTCGCTACACCGGCCTTTGGGTTGCGATGAAATGCGTGACGGACGTTGTGGAGTCCGGCGCGGCGGTCGACATTGATCCGGACCGCGTAAAGATCGTTCTGCCCGAAGACTTCGCCCTGCCACCTGGCGGCCTCAACATTCGCTGGCCCGATGCGGTGCTGGAGCAGGAAGCGCGCATGAACAACTTCAAGTGGTATGCCGCGCTGGCCTATGCGCGCGTGAACCACCTGAACCGCATTATCTGGGACAGCCCGCATGCGCGCATCGGCATCATCACTGCCGGTAAATCCTATCTCGACACGCGCCAGGCCTTCGAAGATCTCGGCATCGACGAAGAGGTTGCCCGCGACATCGGCATTCGCCTTTACAAGGTAGGTATGACCTGGCCGCTCGAAGCGGAAGGCGTGCGCCACTTCGCGCAGGGCCTGGAAGAAATCCTCGTGGTTGAAGAGAAGCGTCAGATCCTCGAGTACCAGCTCAAGGAAGAACTTTACAACTGGCGCGACGATGTGCGACCGCGGGTGGTGGGCAAGTTTGACGACACTGGCGAATGGAGCAATCGCCGCGATGAAGGGCATGGAAACTGGCTGCTGCCGGCGACCTATGAACTGAACCCTGCGCAGATCGCGCGTGCTATCGCCAGCCGCATCATCAAGTATTTCGCCGGTCATCCGATCGAGCAACGGGTAAGAGAGCGTATTGCGTACCTTGAAGCCAAGGAAGCCGTGCTCAAGGTCGGCGCTCCCGACCCGAGCAAGGACCGCATTCCCTACTTCTGTTCCGGCTGCCCGCACAATACTTCCACCAAAGTCCCCGAAGGTAGCCGTGCCCTGGCTGGCATTGGTTGCCACTACATGGCACTTTGGATGGATCGTGAAACCGCGACCTTCACCCACATGGGCGCCGAAGGCGCGACCTGGATCGGGAACGCGCCTTTCACCGATGAGAAGCACGTTTTCGCCAATCTCGGCGATGGCACCTACTTCCATTCCGGCCTGTTGGCGATTCGTGCCGCCGTCTCCGCAAAGGTCAACCTGACCTACAAGATTCTTTATAACGATGCGGTCGCCATGACAGGCGGCCAGCATGTCGATGGCCCGCTCGACCCGGCAATGATTTCGCGCCAGATTGCGGCCGAGGGAGTCACGCCAATCATCGTCGTCACCGATGAACCCGACAAGTATCCGTCGAATGTCAATTGGGCGCCGGGCGTAACGGTACGCCATCGCAGCGAACTCGATGCGGTGCAGCGCGAATTGCGCGAATGCCCCGGTGTGTCCGCCATGATCTACGACCAAACGTGCGCCTCGGAAAAGCGGCGGCGCCGGAAACGCAATGAGTACCCGGACCCGGCCAAGCGTGCCGTCATCAACGAAGCGGTTTGCGAAGGGTGCGGCGATTGCAGCGTGCAATCCAATTGCCTCTCGGTTGAACCGCTCGAAACGGAGTTCGGTCGCAAGCGGCAAATCAATCAGTCCACGTGCAACAAGGACTATTCCTGCGTGAACGGATTTTGTCCCAGCTTCGTCACGGTGGAAGGCGGCCAACTGCGCAAGCCCAAAAAAGCCGCTGCGAGTGCAGCTGGAGCAGACGGCAAGCCCGGCATGCCGCGGACCGCTAATTTGCCGCAGCCGACCGTTCCCTCAATCGGTGAACCGTTCGGGATTTTAGTAACGGGCATCGGCGGGACCGGCGTTGTCACGGTTGGCCAGATTCTGGCGATGGCCGCCCATGTCGAGGGCAAGGGTTGCTCGGTGCTCGACATGAGCGGACTCGCGCAGAAAGGCGGCCCGGTTTTGTCGCACGTGCGCCTGGCCAGCCATCCGGAAGCGCTCCATTCGACCCGAGTCGGCACCGGCGCGGCCGACCTTGTCATCGGCTGCGATTTGATCGTTACTGCGGGGCGAGACGCCCTGTCACGCATGGGCGAGTCGCGCACGCACGCCGCCATCAATTCATCCGGCGCCCCAACCGCAGCCTTCGTGCGCAATCCGGATTGGCAATTCCCGCGCACGTCGGCAGAACACGACATTCAGACGGCTTGCGGCCTCGACAACACCGCCTTTATTGATGCCGGCAAGTTGGCTACCGCCGTCATGGGCGACGCTATCGCGACCAATATGTTCATGCTGGGCTTCGCCTGGCAAAAGGGCTGGGTGCCTCTCAACGAAGCCTCCATCTTGAAAGCAATCAGCCTGAACGGCGTGTCGGTCGAATTCAATACGCAGGCATTCGCGTGGGGCCGATTGGCTGCGGCGGACCTCACCGCGGTTGAAAAGGCGGCGCAGCTAAACGTCCCGGCGCAGGTAATCGAGTTCAAGCGCACCCCCACGCTTGAGGACGTGGTTGCCAGGCGTATCGCCTTCCTCACCGACTATCAAAACGCTGACTATGCCGCGCAATACAAATCCTTCGTGGATCGCGTTCAGAAGGTGGAGAGCGAACTGGTCGGCAGCGGCACGTCGATGCGACTGACCGAAGCCGTTGCCCGCTATCTGTTCAAGCTGATGGCCTACAAGGACGAGTATGAAGTCGCGCGCCTGTATGCAAATCAGGCCTTCGCTGCAAAGATTGACGGCATGTTCGAAGGCGATTACAAGCTCAAGTTTCATCTCGCCCCGCCGCTGCTTGCCAAACGCGATGACAAGGGCCATCTCGTCAAGCGCGAGTACGGCTCATGGATGATGCAGGCATTCGGCGTCCTGGCGAAGCTGCGATTCCTGCGGGGCACTGTGCTCGACCCGTTCGGCCACAGTGCAGAGCGCAAGGTCGAGCGGGAATTGATTACGCAATACCGTGCATTGCTGGAAGACCTGCTGCCACTCGTTAACGCTGGCAACCTTGGTCAACTGGTCGCCATCGCCAGCATCCCGGAAGACATCCGGGGCTTTGGCCACGTCAAGGAACGGCATCTTAAGGCAGCACGGCAGAAGGAGGCCGAACTGGTTGCCGGATTCCGCTCCGGGTCTGTGCAGGGCGGAGGAAGGCACGCGGCATAGGGAGGGGCTGGACCCTCCACTGACGGGTGCCTTGGCGGATTGCCTGGTCCGATGGCGGAAGTGCGCCGCGGGGCGATGCAAGCCGCTGCTTCATCACGCCCGCTGACCTCGGCTCCGAGCATTACAAGGGTGCGGCGATTCCTTTGACCGCGCACCCAACCGTTCGCCTGCGACGGTAGATCAGCGTCTAACCCTTCAAGTTTCAATCCGTTCCCGTGCGTTGAAGCCTGTCTTTCAGGCCAATCAGGCTGGTCACCAAATCATTTCATTCAGAAGTGCACAGTTGAAGGTAATTGACCCGTGATACCATAGGGGCAAGTCCACGATAAATCGTTTCATAAATCGTTTCATGAAAACTTCGCCAGACGCCATTTTAAGGACCTTGCGAACCTGGCATCGCATGCCGGCCAAGTACTTGCGCGAACGCGAGAAAATCAGTGCGCCCACCTTGATGCGAGTAGTACAGACGCTCGGTGGTCAAGTGGTGACGCGCGGCAAGGCCCGACGCACCGCCTATGCGGCCCGCCGCACGCTGCGCGGCGAAACCGGGCCGATAAGCCTGTATCGCATAGACGAGAATGGACGCGGCGCGGAGGTTGCGACGCTCGATCTCATTCATCCCGCCGGTTGCGCCATGGCTTTCAAAAGAGAGCTCGAGTGGCCGCTCGAAGGAGACATGCGCGACGGCTGGTTCGACGGCATCCCTTATCCGCTGGACGACATGCGGCCTCAGGGTTTCCTCGGCCGGAACTTCGCTCGCCTGAACGCCGATCTGCTACAGGTGCCTGCAGATCCGCGCGACTGGTCGGAAGACCATGTGTTCTGGGCGCTATCGATTTTCGGAGCAGACCAGCCGGGAAGCTACATCCTCGGCGCTGCAGCCTATCGTCGCTTCCTTGGCGCGATCCAGGATCCGCCGCACTTCCTCACCGACGATCAGATCCCCGAAGCGTATGCAGAACAAGCGCGCGCGGCGTTAAACTTCGGCGTGGTCGGTTCATCGGCCGGTGGTGAATTCCCCAAGTTCACCGCCTGCAAAATGCACGACGGCGGGCCGGTGCATGTCATCGTCAAGTTTTCCGGAAATGACAAATCCGCCGGTACGCGTCGCTGGGCCGACCTCCTTGTTTGCGAGCACCTCGCCTTGCGGACCGTAAGTGCCCATCTCGGCATTGAATCAGCGCAAAGCAGCATTCACCAATTCGACGGCCGCACCTTTCTCGAAGTGCTGCGGTTTGACCGGCATGGCATGTTCGGTCGCTCCGGCGTTTGCTCCTGGGCTTCGATCAATGCCGCGCTTTTCGGACTGTCCACGGCGACCTGGACTACCGGGGCGCAGCGCATGCTAGAGCAAGCGATGATTAGCGAAGTGGCTGCGCGGGACATCCGGCGTTTATGCCACTTTGGCCAGTTGATCTCCAATAGCGACATGCATGACGGGAACCTGGCGTTTCGACCCAGCACGGACGGCGTTTCTGCATTGAGGCTGGCTCCGGTGTACGACATGCTTCCCATGCACTACGCACCCATGCGAGGCGTCGAACTGCCGCGGCGTGAATTTTCGCCGGTGCTTCCACTGCCGGAGGAAGAGGAGGATTGGGAGGTCGCCTGCCGGGCCGCAACCGAGTTTTGGCTAAAGGCGGCCGGCGATGCGCGGATCAGTGCGGCGTTTCGCAAGACCTGCGCCAGCAACGCAAAGGCGCTCGGCCGTCTTATGGCAAGCGCGACCGCAGGATCAACAGCACTCCTGCCTGCAGCCTGACCGTCGAAGCCGGCCAAATCAAGCGCTGCAATTGGACTCAACGGAAAGGCACGCCGGGTACTTCCCGCAAGGTTCAATTTCCGTCGCCGCTCCCTAGCAGGCACCTTGCTGACCGCTCGCTCAACACCAGTGTCAACTTCAGTCGGGCGCGCGTCATGCCGACAAACAGTTTGCGGCAGGTTCGTTCATCCATTGCTTCGAAATCAATCTCGGTGAAGACAACCGCCGGCGCCGATTGACCCTTGAAGCGATAGACCGATTCTGCCAGCAGTTCACCTTCACGAAATACCGGGTTGCCAAAAAGGTCGTATTCCCCGGTGAAGGACTTGAGCCTGTGGGCACCGAGCGCGTCAAGATTCAGCAAGGCTGAATTGTCCCGGCCGCGAAATGAAATCAGCGCAATGTCCTGGCGCGTAAAGCCGGCGGCCAGGCACCCGGTAATGGCTTGCTTGGTACGCTCGACCATCGCTGCAACGTCACCATCGGCCCAGGTATGGATATCGATGTCGGCGCCCAGGATCGGGCTGGCCGCCTCAATGGCGCGCAATGATGGCGTGTCGCTGCCGGCCGCGCCGCTCATCGAAATCAACATGTCTATGATCTGGCGCGGGCTGCGGAAGTTGGTTTGCGAATGCAGCGTGACCCACCCCGGCAACGACACCGGCGCCCGGCCATACAGGTTCTGTAACGGGTCCTCCAGCCAGATCGCGCGACCTTCCGGCTTCAGCATGCGCAGGACGATATCACGCCAGCTTTCGGAGAAATCCTGGCCCTCGTCCACGATCAAAACGTCGTACTGCCAGTCGGCAGGCAATGGTGCTGAGGACGACAGACGTTCCAGTTCCTCCCAGACACTGGGTGACCCATAATCCGGGGTCATGCCGCAGGCGCGGGCAAGTGCGTCGCACAGGTGATGAAAGCTCCCGACGCGACCGCCCTGTGGAACCAGTTGCTGGACATGGTCCGCCAGAGGCCGGTTGTAGCAGACATAGAGCGGGCGCAGGCCGGCTTCAACTGCGGCGCTGTATTCGGCCAGCGCCAGTTGCGTTTTGCCGCTGCCGGCCGTGCCCGTAACGCGCAGACGGTAAGGCGAGAATTCCAGGCGTCGGGCCCAAATTCCCAACCCACCCGAGAGACGTGTCACAAGCTCGGTGGCATGACCGATCATGGCGCTCGGGTCCGGCTTGAGGCTCAGGATATCGCCGAAGAAGCGCTGGATTTTGGTCAGCTCCGGCACTGCCTCACCCACGGGAAGGAGTTGCCGGATGGTCTTGATTAGTATTCCCTTGTTTCCTGCGTCAATGATGCGTTCGGGATGCACGCCAGCGGCGAGCGGATTCTTTACGAGGTAGTCGGGGCAGTACAGCAAGTAGTCGATCCAGAGATTTTGCCCGGCACGACCAAAGCGGGCCAGCAACCCCTGGATGGTGCGCTGGATCTGGCTCTGAATATTCTTTTCGCGACCCTGGTAACTTTTTACCAGGCCGTCCGGCGTCTCAGTCAGGAACCCGGACTTTTGCTCGATCAGAAGCACCCGGCCATTCGGTGCCACGAGGATGAAATCAATCTCGCCATATGCTGAGAAACCATGGTGAATGTTCGTCCAGTGCACCCCGTGATAAATCGAATAGGGTGCGTCGGCCAGCGCACGGTCCAGCAGCCTTAATGTTTCAATTTCGCGCAAGGCGGCGCCCGTTACATCGACTTCCTGCCAACCGGTGGGATAGATCTGCGCCATGTAATGGTGCCTTCATGAAGTGGGAGTCGCGTGCCCAGATGCCTGGATCCCTTTAGGACACAGGCAGCGGTTCACGCGCTGAGCGATTTTGCCGGATTTGACCCTACGCGCGCAAAGATTACTACAGACAGTCCGGTGTCGACCCCACCCAACGCGCTCCAGATTGGGCGTGGCGTTAGCCGCCACGCCGCGCTTTTGCGCTCGCCCAATAGCAACCAATGTTGATTATTCGCATTAGTTCCCGGCATCCTTTCTGTCGCAGTCGTGCGTTTGTGCGGCAAGCAAAACTAAAGGCCGAATGTCTTGTCATAAATTCCATCACTCACGTCTGCAAAAGAGAGAATCGATTTGGAAACGGACGACAACGGGGGACAGTCTCCTGCCTCTGCGGGCAAGACATCCCGAATGGGAAGCCGGACGGGCACGCCCCGGACTTATACAGTCGGACAAAAAATCTGGGCGCAGCTGCTGCACACACTCAAGCTGGTGCTTTTCACCGGCGTCATGCTTTCCGGGATCAGCGTCGCATTCATCTATTTCATTGTCTGGCCGGACACGCCGGAAGTAGATGGCCTCAAGGATATCAAGGCGGAGCGCCCCAGCATTATCCTGGCGGCCGACGGCAGCCAGCTCGGCAGCTTCAAGAATTTGCAGCGTGAATGGGTGCCGCTGGACCGGATTTCGCCCTATGTGGCAAAGGCGCTGGTCGCGACCGAGGACAAGCGCTTTTATGAGCACCACGGCGTCGATTTCAGCCGCACTGCGGCCGCGCTGTTCCACACCGCCGGTGGCGATACGCAGGGCGGATCCACTGTCACCCAGCAACTTGCGCGGAACCTGTTCCCAGACGAGATCGGTCGCTCGCGCAATATCATGCGCAAACTGAAGGAAATGGTCACCGCCGAGAAGATAGAGCGGAAATACAGCAAGGACCAGATACTGGAAATTTACCTCAACACTGTGCCGTTTCTCTATAACGTCTTCGGCATTGAGATGGCATCGCGCACCTACTTCGACAAGTCGGCGGCGCAACTGAATGTGCTCGAGAGCGCGACGCTGGTGGGCATGCTGAAAGGAACCCATTATTACAATCCGGTAGTAAATCCGGAACGCGCCCGAACCCGCCGCAACGTGGTATTGAACCAGTTATTACGGGCTCATGAACTGTCGCCGGATGACTACAAATCGATGCGGGCCAAGCCCTTGCAGATACGTTTCAACCGGCAGCCGGAGCAGGCCGGCGTGAGCACCCATTTCACCGACTACGTTCGTCGCTGGGTGTCTGATTGGGCCGAGAAGAATGACGTCGACCTTTATGCCGATGGTCTCGTGATCAACACCACGCTCGATCCCGAACTGCAGGAACTTGCAATCAACTCGGTGGCTCGCCAGACCAAAGCCTTGCAGGATGTAGTCGACGTGGAATGGGCGCAGAAGTCACAGCACCTGCTGTCGCAAACGCCAGCGGCCTACACCTCAATGCGGCGACGCGTTGAACCGTTCCGTTATTTCTGGAGCGAACGCAGCGACCTGCTCGACAGCTTCCTTCGTGAAACGCCGCAGTTCCGAAAGGCCGTCGCGGCTGGGCAGGCCGAGAAAGCTGTTCTTTCGCGGCTGCGCGCTGACCCCGAGGTTATGGCGCAACTGCGTGAAAGCAAGACGCGCCTGGAAGCCGGTTTTGTTGCCATCGACCCGGTGACGTCAGAAGTGAAGGCATGGGTCGGCAGCCGCGATTTCAGTCGGGACCAGTTCGACCATGTCGCGCAGGCCATGCGGCAACCCGGCTCCACCTTCAAGCCGATTGTCTACGGCGCTGCGCTCGAAATGGGTTTTAGTCCGAACCGGTCCTACCCGGATGGCCCGATCGAAATCCGCGCGCCGGATGGCAGCATGTGGAAACCGACCGACATGACGGTCGGTTCGGGTCGGCCCATGACTCTTCGCGATGGTCTCGTCTTCTCGCGCAATACCATCACGGCGCAAGTGATGCGGGATGTCGGCCTGCCGGACATTGTCAGCCTGGCGCAGGCAACCGGCATTACGCGCAGTCGCCTTGATCCGGTGCCTTCGCTGGCCCTTGGCACCAGCCCCGTGACGCTGCTGGAAATGGTATCGGCCTACAGCACGATTGCGCAACAGGGCGAGTACCGCAAGCCGATCGTGGTCAGCAGCATTGTCGATCGCGACGGCAAGGTCGTGGCCCAGTTCAGCGACGCGCCGCGGCGCGCCATGTCCGTCAAGTCGTCAGTGGAGTTGATCGACATGATGCGCGGTGTGCTCAGTCGTGGCACTGGTACGGCGGTTCGCAATCGGTTTGGCATTACTGCCGATGTGGCGGGCAAGACTGGCACCACACAGTTCAACACCGACGGCTGGTTCATCATGATGCATCCGAACCTGGTTGCCGGATCCTGGATCGGCTTCAACGACGCGCGCGTTACCATTCGCAGCGATTATTGGGGGCAGGGCGGCCATAACGCATTGCTGCTGGTGGCCGATTTCTTCAAGGAGGCGCTGAAGGAAAAGCTGATAGATGCGAAGGCGAAATTCCCCAAGCCCGATCATTCAGCCATGCTGATGGAAGCCCGCCGAGTGCAACCGGGGCTGGACGCGCAGATTACGCAGGCTGAATCGCAAATACTCGTACGTCAGGCACCGGACGGGTCGACCTTGATTGGCGATGCGCAGGGCATGGAAATGCTCATGCGGGGGCAGCAGCAGGATGCCGGCGCTGCAGGCGGCGCGCCGTCGGTTGAGGCACCGAGCGCCCCTATCGCGTCCGCGCGCGACCCGGCCGCCCGGGCAAGAATGGCGGCGCGCCAGGCGCTGGAGCAGTCGCTTGGCCAGGAAAGCGCGGGTGATTCCGGTTCTGGTGGAAGCGCCGGCTCCAGCGCGGGGTTCAGGTAGGGGGTCGGTCCGTGCTCAGCTATCATCCGCGCGCGTCGGCCGACTAATGCGGCGCAGGCAGCATTCCAGCCAAACCAGGCCCCAAGATCGGTAGGCCTTATGCCTCCCTCTTTCCTGGACGGCATCAGGACCCGCCTCGTGGGCAAGTGCCGTCTGGCGGGTTGCCTAGACCAACGCCTGCCTGATCGCGTCGGGCGGGCTAAAGCGGATAGGGGAGGATTGCAGATCTCGCTGCAGCTTTTCGAGTGGAGGCAGGGCCGGGAACAATTGGTCGACGTGATTTACCATGAATTTCATGATGCGCGCCGGCATTCTGTCCCATATTTCAAAACCTGGTATCAACGCCGGTGCCAGCCGCGTGCAAACGTCACCCAGTTCGTCGTCGAATTGCTGGAGGCTCTTCAGCACCACGCCCAGGAAATCGCGCTCCTCGCCTGGCAATCCGCTAATGTGATGGCCAAGCTGTTCAAGGTGCTGCCCTTGCAATTCGCCGCAGTCCAGCGCGACCAGCATGGCGCGGTCGGCATTCAGAAGTTGCCCGTCCCAGCTATGCAGCAGTCGACGAAAGCAGTCACCCAGGACTTGCGCGGGCAGCTTTTTCACCGCATCGCTCGTGATTCGGCGGTCCGCAAACCTTTCCAGCAGCCGGGCGGTTACGTCCGCCTTGTCAGTCTCGAATGGATGGTCGTCGTCGGGGTCGACCTTTCCGAAACCGGCCTTGATTATCCCCAGCATCAACGATGGCGTGCTTTCGACAAAGTCGACATAGCTGCGGGCAAAGGAATCGAGTGCGACCTCGTTCAAGCGCGCGACAAGCATCTCGACCTGGCTGTCCCGCTGCTGGCCGGCCAACCGCGTGCCCTTCCATTGTTCTGGCCGGGTGAGCGAAAGCCATTTCCGGTCCGCCTTCACTGCTTGTTGCACGAGCTCCTGGTTTCCCTTCTTGTGGTCCACCGCCAGCTGCGCGGAGTCGTCCTGCCGAAGCATGCACACCCTGCTGCCTTCATTTGTCAGGCGCACGTCCAGCAGGAAGATGTTCTGTCCTCGCTTCTCGGTCACTTCTGACTGTACCTTGACTAGCGCGCGATTGCGCATGGACGTAGGCGGTTGCTTCCAACCCAGACTGGCAAATGACGAAACGAGGGCAGGGGCAGCTTGCTCACTCTTCGAGTGGAGGACGATGTTCCGGAATTCCCAGGAGTCCCCGACGCGATGAAGCTCCGGCTCCAGGAACTGGGCGGGCCGACGCAGATCCTGCAGCACCTCAGCGGAAAGCTTCTCCTGCTGGACCTGCTTCCGGATGAAATTTCGGGCCTCCGACCTGCCCAGGGCGGGTGGCGGAAGCCTGGCGCCAGACGGCGCCTTGCCGGAAGTGGACGCCATATCCTCGTTGCGCACTGTCGGCGGACTGGCCGCAAGCCCCAACCTTCCTGCTGGCTTGCCGTGGTTTATTCTGTTCGCCATCACGCATCTCCCGACTTCTAATGGGAGGTAAGTAACGAAATAGGCCAAAACGTTCCATAAGCGAACACAAGCGGTCGTCACAGTGTCCTGCCAACCAGGCATCCGTGACCGACTTGCCGACGCTTCGCACAAGTAGGGCTGCGGCGCGGGCAGCGGCACAAGGAGGGGCAAGAAGTAATTGCGCGCGTTCACGGCCACGGAGACCGTGCGCAACGTCGCGGTAGAGGCCTGGATCTAGCCACCCGCCACGTGAGAAACCACGCGCGCCCTGGCGTTGTATTCGGGCTCAGGCGGCAGGGCTTCTCATGTCAAGGACCACGACCGCGATCCGGTCGACGGTTTCATACGCGTCTTTCGACAGCTCTTCGCCAAAAACATCGGGATCGAGTTCACCATATTCCCAGGACGCCGTCGACCGCGGAAATTGCGCCTCGACCCATTCGCGCAGCGGGTCTCGTCCATCGACAATCGCGGATCCGGTATAGAGCAAAAGTCGTCCCTCCGGCGCAAGTCGGGCATGGCCCTGCTCAATCAGCTTCATGGATATCCCGGCGCCGAAATCGCTACCACCGTCACGATACGCGAGGCCAGCCGCATCCATGATGTAAGGCGGATTGGCAAGGATCAATTCAAAGCTGCCCTCGCAAGACTCCAGTATGTCGCTATGAACGGTTGTGACCGTTACACCATTGAGGGCCGCATTGACTTGAGTGAGCCGCAGCGCGGCGTCGTTGATGTCCGAGGCAATCACTTTCAATGCCGCGCCTTCGGCTGCAACGAGAATGGCGCCAACACCGGCGCCGCAGCCGACGTCAATCGCCGTGTTGAACGCGATGTCCTCGTCCAGCAGGTTTTGAATGGCCGCCGCGAACCGGTACGAGTCTGGACCGAAGAAAACCGCGTCCTTGGCGTCGGTTGGAAACGCAGAGTGAAAAAACAGCAGATCGCCGAGCGAAGACAACCGCAAGCTACTCCGCCAATAATCGCCGTCTTTTTGCAAGATGCCCGCCGCTTCCATCGCATCAAAGACGGCCGCCGACACGGTTTCACGCTCAAACGCCCGACTCCATCCAAAAACGCCTGCGTTGTCGCGGGCCAGTCTGTTTGAGGGCCGAGCATTGACGCGCGCATGCGAGGCGGGCGTGATCGTCGTGAAGCGATAGCCTTCGGTCCGTAGCAAGCTTCCAAGATGAAGCAATGCCAGGTCGGCGGCGTCCGTCAGCGAATCGCCCATGACAGTCCTTTCAGGCGCCGGCGAACGCCAGCAATTGCGCAAAAACCCGCGTAGCCATCAGGCCTTGCGGCGTATGGTGACGCGCCGGAGAGAGTAGCGGCACAAGAATCGCTGCCATCTCTTCGCGGCTGGAAGCCGCCGCCAATTTTTCTTCCAGGTCGCGCAGTTCGAAACGGAAACCGGCCGCGCTCAGCGCGGACTGGCTGTCAATATCCCGTTCGCCAGCCGCTACGGCGCGATGTTCCGAGGGGAGCCGCAGCAATCCACGAGCGCTTCGTGGTTTGGCTTCAGAAGCTTGAAGCGCACTGACCGCCGCGCCGCTTCGACGTTGCGTCCGGAACGGCGTCACCCGCACGGACGGCTGCCGAATGTCTTTCGCGTCAGTGGTCGTTGTGGCGGTCATCAGATAAGAGGCGCCGTTCGCGGTATCGCCTGCGATCCAGTCGTAAATCAGTTGCAGTTCATTCGGCATGAAGACGCCGAACATCGAGGCGCGATCGCCGTGAACGAGCCGCCAAAAGCGGCTATTGGTCGGGTCCTGATGGCGTTGAATCCATCCGCGCCGTTGCAGCGTTGCCAGAAATTCCGGAATGGCGGCGGGGTCTGAAAGCCAGTCATTGACCGCGCGTCCGTCGAAGCGGCAGTAATTGGAATGCACATGCTGGCCCACGACGGCCTTGGCCGTGAGGCACGCGATAACCTCGTGCTCCAGGTCAAACGCCGCTATTGCGGCGGTGGTCGACACGCCAACGTTATTGAGGCGGTATCCCCGTCGCACCCGCTCCTGGAACTCCCGCGTGGACAGGCTTCCCCGGTCGCAGGTTGACAACGCATCGAGCGCCATTCGCGCGTGGCCAGTCACCAGATTATCAACGGTGACATGCAATGTGAAATAAGTCGGATCGATGCCAAGCTCATCCAACTCATAGGCGGTAATTAGCAAATGCAGGGGCAGCTGCTCATAACCGAGGTTGAATCCGATGATCTCCGGCAGGAACTCTTCCGCGCTGTGTGCCAGAGCCAGCTGAACCGCCCCTTGCGCGAAGTAATCGTCTGGTAATGATTGCCAGTTGCCGCACCCGTTTGCGGAAAGCAGTCGGCGGTAGATCACAACATGGTTCTGCTCCGGAATGCCATTGCCGAGTTCATCCAGATAGGTTTGAACCAGCGGGGTAAAGGCTGGATCGTCCCACTGGCGGGCAAGGCCATACAGCCATGATCCGTCCACCAACTTGGTCGGCGCCACCGCCTTCAGGAAATGGAGGGCATGGGACCGCGTGGGGAAATAGCGGCGCGGCTCACCCTGCTTGCGAGCAGCGAGATAAGCCTGGTAATCCGCACCGGCTTGTGCGACCGACGCCAGACTCCACTGCTCCAAATCGTCGAAGTCGGTCGGGAGGTCGTCGTCCAGCACGGTGTGCAAGTCGCCGAAACCTTGCAGCGAGGTTCGAAGCAAGTCTTTCGCTTTCGTGCGCGCTTCCAGAGAAGGGGTGCACCGCGATAACGCGAAGTAGAGATCCCGGTTTGGCGTCTCAGCCGTGGATTGCAGGTCCTTGTCGATCAGTCGCAAGGTCGGTAACGGCGCTCGTGCGACTGCCCCGCTGCCGTTGGACTGCAGATTGTTCCATGCCATGTATTCCTCCAGTTTGGGGCAGTGCGAGTGCGCAGAGGAGGCCGCCACCCTGCGCGTTCGCTGCTAGTGCGACATTGTCCCGCGGGGCGACTATCGCCGGTATCGGTGGAGGGTAGATTGGCTTGTCGGAAAGGGACTACACCGTCTTGGCAGAAGGCAATCTGCTTTGCATGCGCCAGAGGATTTTTCGCGCCGTCGTCACGTCGCTATCTGGATTTATGCAGACTCACGCGTGAAGTGGTGTGTTGAATAGGGGCGCGGCAATCTGATTCGCAGTCGAAGGCCCAATGCCCCTGATTGCATTACTTCGCCACCTCAATCCAGTTCAAAACTGAGATTTGCCCAGAGGCTTTGCCAGTCGAGCGCCGGGTCATCGGTTACTGGAAGCATATGTACCGCGCTTAACATCCACATGCCGCGAAAGGGAAGATTCAGGCTGACCAGACCTTCGTCGTTGGCGACCGCGCGAATCGCAAGTGTCTGCATGTTCTGCTTGTTCCATGCTTTCACAAGCACCCCGGCCAGCTGCTTGCCTTCATACAGCACGCGGAACTTGTGAGGGGTGCCGGCCTGCCAGAAAAGTGGATCGGCAAGCGGTACGATTTCCAGCCTTTGGCCGGTATGCATAAATACCGTCTCATCCGATTTTCCTCCGACCCGGACCAACGCTTTTATGTGCCGCCGATATTGTTCGCGGTTGCGCTTGGTCGCACCCAGGGATTTGGCGGCTTCAATGGCACCAGGCGAGCCGCCCCGCTCCTCCCGTAACTGCTTGATCGAACTGAGTCCCTCATCCGCAAGGTAATAGTTGAACTGATCTTCAGAGAGCGTCACAAGATTGGGATGGGTGTCAATCGCAAGCACATGGGCGCCGGGCGTTTTGAACGCTACGCTCACCCCGCCTCGTGACGAACGTGGCACCAGCCTGATCAGATCTTCGGCGCCGGCTACGGTATAGCGATGGAAGTCGGTTACGTATTGTGCCGAAAGCGGTATGGAATCACCTTCGAAGAATTGGCCAACGTAAAGGTTCACGTCGGCTGTCCCGCCGGTCGGAACGGCGAAGGGGGTGGACGTCATCCAGAACTCGTGAGCCGCTGCCGGCAAGCCCGCCAGAAGCAAAATACTGGTCAAGAAAACCGCAAGGCATTTGTCCGCTCTCATGGATTCCCTCTAGCAGACGGAAGCCGATTTGCGCCGGCAACGATCACCCGCCCGGCTCCTGCGAGGTGCCGGTAATCCCCTCAGGATTCACTGCGCCGCGGTACTGCGCATAGCCGCGTGCCCTCAGTTGGCATGCCGGACAGTGGCCGCAGCCATGCCCCCATTCATGCAATGCGCCGCGCTCTCCGAGATAGCAAGTATGGGTCTCGGTGCGGATCATCTCGACCAGGGCCGCGCCGCCCAGGTCCTCGGCCAGTTTCCAGGTAGCGGCCTTGTCGATCCACATGAGCGGCGTAGCAATTGCCATGGGCGTTGCCATGCCCAATTGCAGCGCCTTCTCCATAGCCTTCATGGTCTCGTCACGGCAGTCTGGATAACCCGAATAGTCCGTCTCGCACATGCCGCCGACCAGCACATTGAGCCCGCGTCGGTACGCTACGGTCGCTGCGATTGTGAGGAACAGCAGGTTGCGGCCCGGGACAAACGTGTTGGGCAAGCCGTTGGCCTGCATGGCAATCGCTACATTACTCGTCAGCGCGGTATCCGATATTTCGCCCAGGACCGAGAGGTCAATCATGTGATCTTCCCGCAGCCGCGCATTCCAGTCGGCCGACATCTCGCGGGTTTTCTGAAGAACTGCCGGACGCACCGTCAACTCGACAATGTGACGCTGTCCATAGTCGAAGCCGATCGTCTCAACGCGCTCATACCGCGCGAGCGCCCACGCAAGGCAGGTGGCGGAATCCTGGCCGCCGCTGAATAGAACAAGGGCTGTTTGCGAAGGCATGCTTGTGCTTGGCGTTTTACTTCTTTTCGATTTTTTCCAGAACCTGCTCGATGGTGTCGTCGTTGCCTTCGGTGAAGCGCAACTTCACTGGGTACGATTCGAGGGCGGGGGCGAGCCAAATGTCTAGCCGCTGGCCTTTGGAGTTGGCGGGCGGCTTGCGAAGCAAATGCCAGGTGTTTTGCTGTCCCTGCGGCGTCGTTATTTTTTCTTGGTTCACGACCTGGAAAATCCATGGCTCAGCATCGCGCTGCCCGACCACGAAAAAGTTCCAGTTCGACCCCGGTTTAAATTTTTCAGGTGCGCCGCGCGCGGCGCCGATCAGTTGCCAGATCACGCTCGTCCGGTCCTGTTCACCGCCGCGAATCGGATACGTCTCCTTTGAATCGGTAAAGCTGATCTTGCCTGCCTGACGGTCGAAGGTCGCGGTGGTTGGCTCCTTGCGCATGCGCTTTTCGGTAAAGGCTTGCGGTGCGAGGCCGTTGGCATCGATGGCGCCTTCGCTCTTCTCTTCAAGGAATTTGCCAAACAACATGGCGCTCGATTCGGCGATCACGCCATACTTTCCGCTGCCCTGGGTCCATCGCAACTGCGCCTCGCCGTTCAGTGCTATTCCGCTTTGCTTGGCGGTAATTGAATAGCTCAGGTTGGCCGATGGTGGCAGGTTGATTTTGTATTTCGGCATTGCGTCCGAGGTCTGCGCGACGCACGGGGAAAGCAGCATGGCGGAAAACGCGGCGAACGTTGCAAGCACTGCAAACTTTTTCAAGAGCGGTAAGCGAGCGAAGCGGAATGCAGGATGTGGAAACGCGGGGAGAGCGAAGACGTTGATTGGCGACATGGCGGACCGGGATGGCAAATGATTAACGTGATTCTACGGGATGCACGGCCGACAGAGCCATATCGAGGTATTCGCCATTTGTTTCGGTATAGCGGATTTTCACCGGGTACCACTGTTTCATCGGCGCAAACCAGATGTCTATTTTCTGGTCATAGGAACCCGGTTTCGGGAGACGCACTACATGCCACGCCTGCATCCGGGTCCCGCCGACCTCGATGTCTTCCTGGCCGACGATACGCATGCGCCAGGGCTCGCCGTCGCGTACCCCCGCGACGAAGAATTCCAGTTCAACCCCCGGAACGAATTTGCTGGTGTCGCCACGGCCCAATGCCGATAGCTGCCACACAATGCTGGCGCGATCCTGTTCGCCGCCCTTGCGCGGATAGGTAACCGTCGATGCCGAGAAGCTGATGAGGTTGCGATCACGATGGAAATGCGTGTTGGTCTGGGCGCGCCGAAAGCGCTTTTCCGAGTACAGCGCCGGACCCACGCCGTCCTTGTCGATCTCGCCGCTGCTGTCGAAATCGAGTACGGTAAAAAACAGGACGCCGGCTTCCCCGTGGACGGTGTAGGTGCCGCCAGATGAGACCCACTTGATGGCGCCATTGCCATACACCGTCTGGCCTTCACGCAAGGCTTGCACGTCGTACTTCAGTTCGGCGGACGGTGGCGGGTCAAAGTGGAAGTCGGGCCGATCAACGGCTTTGGCCGCTTCTGGGATTGGAACGGTCGGTGTTGCCGGCTCGCTCAGCGGCACCGCGGCTGTCACTTCGCCATCATCTTGTGCGATCGGATCGGCGGGCGTCTCGAGTGCCGCGGTCAATGAATCAGACGACGCAAAGGCAACCGGAGCGCTTTGAAGTGCTGCGTCTGGAGCTGGTTTGAGCCGGGCCGCCGGTTTTCGGGGCGGCGTGACGGGCCGCGGTGTCGACGGCGCTGTCGCCGCAAAAATGATGGGCGTTGCTCGCACTTTCGGTGCTGGACTATGCAGCTCGACAACGATTGCACTTTGCTGTCGGTCCTGCAAGAATGGCACCCCGATTGCCTCGGCGGCCCAATCCACTATCAGCACGTGCAGCAGCAGCGAAACCGCGAGCAGCACGACACCACGGCGTACGATGCGCAGCGGGGTGGCGCCCGCGTTGCGAGCCTTGTGGTCTTGAAGCATGGCGCCAGTGTAAACCGTTAGTAGTCCTGGCAGGCCTCCATGGCAACCGAAAGATGATGCCAAAAGCGAGCGCGATGGGGCGGTCGCTCGTCATGACCGGACTGTGCTTGCCGTCGGACCCTGCTCTTAACCGTTTTAAGGATGCCTTTAATGCATTGCGAGCGTGTTGTAGTCTTTCTTTCATCGCTTGTTGCGGCGATCGCTTTTTCCACGCCGTGCTCCGCCGCTGCGCCGACTCGCGAGCCAATTCGACTTGGCATGATCGAGGGCCTTTCCGGCCCCTTTGCCAATGCCGGAGAAGCCGTTGAACGCAATCTGCGCCTCGCCATTGAGAACGTCAACGCGCGCGGCGGCGTGCATCTTCCGGACGGACACCATCCGCTTCAGCTTGTGCTTTTCGACAATAAGCAGGCAGTCGAAGAATCGCTGGTGGAATTGCAGCACCTGATTGACCGGAAGATCGCGTTTGTCTTGCAGGGAAACAGTTCGGCAGTGGCCCTGGCGTTGAGCGAGGCAGTCACCAGGCACAATGACCGGTCGCCGGAAAGCAGAGTGCTGTTCCTGAATTATTCTGCAGTCGATCCGTCCCTGACCAATGCCCAGTGCAGCTACTGGCATTTTCGCTTCGACGCCAACGCCGACATGCGGATGAACGCGCTGACTGAAGTGATACGGCAGGACAGCCGCGCCAGCAAGATCTACCTGATCGGTCAGGACTACAGTTTCGGACGTCAACTGGCAAAGGCGGCACGCGCGCAACTCGCAGCGAAGCGGCCCGACATTGCCATTGTCGGCGACGAACTGCACCCGATTGGCAAGGTCAAGGACTTCTCTCCCTACATCGCAAAGATTCGCGCGTCCGGCGCGGATAGCGTCATTACCGGGAACTGGGGTAACGACCTTACGCTGTTGGTGAAAGCCGCCAAGGAATCCGGCCTCGTCCTCAAGTTTTACACGTTTTATGGCAACGGCCTCGGCGCTCCTGCGGCCATTGGCGAATCCGGCGTTGGACGGGTGCGCGCCGTCGCCGAATGGCATCCAAACGTCGGCGTCCCCGCAAGCGACGCGTTCTACAAGCGTTTCGCCGTCCGCTATCCGTCGCCCCGGGATGACTATGTCCACTTGCGCATGCACGTCCTGATCGACATGCTGAGCGCGGCCATCGAGAAGGCCGGATCGACCGAATCTGCTGCCGTGGCGCGGGCCCTCGAAGGCGGGCAGTTTAGCAACGCATTTCATCACGCGACCATGCGCGCCGCCGACCATCAACTGATACAGCCGCTCTATGTCTCTGTGATGCAGCGTGCTGCCACCGACGGCGTGCGCTTCGACAACGAAGGCAGCGGCTTTGGCTTTCGCACCGAACGTTACCTTCCCGAAGAGGCCACCGCCCTTCCCACGTCCTGCGTGATGAAGCGGCCGTCCACGGGGGCAGCGAAGTCGGTAGGCCCGTGAGCCAGATCAAGTGCTCGGAGCAGGTATTCTTGGTGTGCCAGATATCTGCTACGCTAGGTGAAACAGGAGACTGACCATGTCCAAATCCCCAACCTTCGAATCGATGTCTGCCAACTTCGGGCAAATGCCAGGAATGAACGCCATGAACGACACGATGGAGTTCGTCAAGAACATGTGGGGCGGCGGCGCGAAGGTCCCCGGCATGGCGATGCCAACCCTGTCAGTGGAAAGCGTTGACAAGCAAATTGCCGATCTGAAAGCGGTCGAGTCCTGGATGACGCTGAACATGAACATGCTGCGCGGGACAATACAGGCGCTGGAGGTCCAGAGCGCCACCCTTACCGCGTTGAAGACCATGGGCGACAGCATGAGCGCAATGGTGCACGCGGCTGGCATGCCTGCCACCCCAGACAAGGCGATATTTACTTTCCCGGACACCCCGCCGCATGTCCCGGACCCGGCGCCGCCAGAGACCGCCTCACGATCGGATTCCTCGTTCTCATTTGCGCCACCCACGGCCGACAAGCCGCCAGCGCCGGGATCTGGGGCAGCGGATAGCGCATCGCGGCCGGCGCGCGCTGAAGGCACCAGGGAAGGCGCGACGGAAGGCGTTGGCGCAATGCCGCCGTTCGCCAACCCCGCCGCATGGTGGAACCTGTTGCAGGACCAGTTTAAGCAGGCGGTGCAAACCGCGGTTGTCCCGGACCTGGATGGCAAGGGAACGGCAAATTCCACGCCGGAGAAATCCACGTCGAAATCCGCGGCAAGACCTGCGGCTGACAAAAAGTCGAGTGGCGCTGGATCCAGAGCGGGCGCAAAAGTGGCGTCCAAGAGCGGCAAGACCGGCAAGGCTGCGCCACGATCCGAAAAATCCGCTGGAACAGGCGGTTCAGCGACGAGGAAGCGCAAGGCGGCGGCACCATAGCAATTGCGCGGGAGCGTCCGCATCCTCTGTAGCGATAGCCAGCAACCCGTGGCACTTGCGCAGTACGCGCTACCGGGCTCTGCCAGCGCGCTTAAGCCAGCGCATCAGGCTTCCAAGCAGTGGCAGCTTTTCATAGAGCTCTTCGGCCACATCCCAGTAGTCCCTGTGGTGCTCTACCAGGCCACCAGTTCCGAACCGAAGGTGGGTGGCGCCGCGTATGCAGTGCTCCATAGTTGCATGGCGCTTCATGCGGAAGTGCATCTCCCAGACCAGGAAAGCCTGGTCGCCCTGCGCGAGACTTGAGGTGACGACGAAGCGCGGCGCATCTACCTGCAAAAACATGTGCTCGAATATTCGTCGGATCGCGGGCACGCCATGCACTTCGTTGAACGGATCCTTGAAGAATGCACCTTCCGCATACAGCGCCTCAAGCCGAACCAGCGCGGCCCGGTCGAGCGTTTCATAGAATTGCACGACGCGATCAAGGCTGTTTGCATCCGTGGCAATAGGTTTCATAATCCAGTCACCCGATGAACAAGCGGAAAATACCAGCTGTAGGGAAGCAGACGTGCCAGTCGCAGCCAGTTGGTAAAGCGTCGCGGAAAGTGAATGTGGAATTCGCCGGCTTGCACGCCGGCCAGTAGCGTCGTGGCTGCAGCCTGCGGCGACATCAGCCCTGGCATGGGAAAGTTGTTGCCAGCCGTAAGGGGCGTATCGACGAAGCCCGGGTTAATCAGGTAAACACCGATACCTCGCGGCCGCAGATCCAGATAAAGCGATTCACAAAGGTTGATCAGTGCCGCCTTGGTGGGGCCATAAATCAAGGCGCGAGGCAAGCCGCTGTAGCCGGCAGAAGAGGATACGATGCCAATCCCGCCGGCGCCCTGTCGCAGCAAAACAGGCAGCACGGCATCAAGACAATTCAGTACGCCACGCAGGTTAAGGTCGACGAGCCGATTCGCTGCCGCGAGGTCGAAAGCGTCTGCTCGCATTTCGTTATAGCCGCCGGCCACGACAAGAACCAGGTCAATGCCGTCCCACGCGCGCAAGATGATGTCGCGCGCACCGATGATGGCGTCATGGCTTGTCATGTCGGCGGGCGCGACCAGGGCGTGTGCATGGCCGGCCGAGACAGCAGCCAGGGCCTCCGGCCGGCGCGCCGACAGGGCAACGCGCGCGCCGCTTGCCAGGAGGCTGCGAGCGGTATCAGCGCCGATGCCGGACGAGGCGCCGATCACCCACACACGCTTGCCAGCCCAGTTCCGTAGCGGCGGATTCATCATGGTCGCACCTGCGCACGCTGCTGGAACGACAGCGTGACCTCGCCCAGCCGAATGCCAAACTTGCTCATGGTCGCGTGGTTAAGCATCACCTTGTCGTCCATCAGGACCATAAGGTCATCGAAATCGACATTCACGATGTGCCCGTCTACCGGCAGCGCCAATACGTAGTTCCAGTGAAGCGCGTTGCCCGACACGATGCCGCTCGCTTCGCCAACTACATCCGGCGCCGTTCCGGTAAAGCGGTTGGGCCCGGTCTTCCTTAATGTCCAGACCCGGCGTTCCCGGGTGCCGTCTGCATAAAGGAAGTTCTCGTCGAGCGTGCCGGTGTCACCCTGCCAGCTGCACAGGATCTCAACGTGGAAGCGCTTGACCACCTTGCCGGACCGGTCCTGAAACATGCCCCGGGCATCGAGCGTCCCGTTAAACCAGGTTTTGAGATCCAGCGCCGGCTTTTCGTTGTCGAGGTAGGAGAAATCGTTGACGGTCGAGCAGGCGGAGAGCATGGCGAGCAAGACGGCAAGCAGAAGGATTAAGAAATTTTTCATGGCGGGTTAGTAGAGTAGGGAAGCGGATTCAAAGCTCGCGCAGCGGTGACCGCCACAGCAGGCCGGCAGCTGCCAACTTGAGAAAGCAGGGGACAAGCGCATAGGCGATGCCGAGTGCGTGCAACCCTGCCGGCTCCGGGTGGCCCGGCGTGTAGCCAAGTCGATCCAGCAGTGGCAGTGCAATGCCCGCCGCCAGCGCGAGATTCATTTTGGTAGCCCAGCTCCAGACGCCGAAATAGGCGCCTTCCCGCTGGCCGCTGTCACCCGCCTGACGTATGACGGCAGCCAGCAGCGCTGGCGGCAGCGCCAGGTCGGCGCCGAGCGCAATGCCAGAGGCGATGCAGATAGTGCCAAGGCCCAGGACATTGCCCGGCGCCAGACCATAAGCCCAGGCGAAAGCCGCCACCGCCAGCAGCATTGCGGCGAGCCATGCTCGTGCTTCGCCATGGCGGCGGGAAAGCGCGCTCCAGAAAGGCATGGAGGCGGCGCCCGCGGCAAAATAGAGCAGCAAGAAAATACCAGTCTGCGAGCCCAGCGCAAGACGGTCCTGTGCAAAGAACAGGAATAGCGTGGCCGGAATGGCGGCGGCGGTGCCATTCAACGCGAATACCAGGAAGAGCCAGCGAAACTGCCGGCTGCGAAAAGGGCGCGCGATGGCGGACCATGCCGGCCTGGGCAACGCGGGCAAGAGCGGCATTCCGGCCAGCACGGACCCTGTTCCACTCGCTACAACGCTTGCCGGTGTCGGTGAATTAAACAGGAGCAGTACGGCGGAACCGGCCAGCGCTAGAACGAAGACGACAGACAATGACCCCATGCCAGCGACTGTCGGGAGCGCCGAAGCCAGCAATACGCCGACCAGTCCGCAGGCCTCCCGGCACGCCGTCACTCGGGCGCGTTCTCCTGGCGCCTGAGTCAGGGCGGCCCCCCAGCTTTGGTGCGCAATAGTTGCGATGCTAAAGCCCGTGTACACCGACGTCAGGCTACAGAGGAACCAGATGAAGGGACTTTGTTGCGCCGTCGAAGCTGGGTGGAACAGGGCCACGAAGCCGGCCGCCATCAGCGGCAGCGAAACGATGATGAAGCGCCGCATGCCGTTCCGGGTGCGGTCAAGCATGACGCCCAGCAGCGGATCAATCAGCGCGTCGCAGGTTCGCGCCAGAAGTAGCGCAAGCCCTATGAGGGAAAGCGGCAGGCCGAAACCGGATGAATAGAATTGCGGCGCATAGACATAGATCGGTAGCGCAACCAGGGCGAGCGGCAGCCCGAACAGCCCATAGCTGAGCAGCTGCCATCGACCCGGGCGGACTGGCGAAAGCATGGTCAGCGCGCCGTCGACGGAGGGGTTGGATTGTCGACCGCCACGCCGGCAGGCCGGTTGACGGCATTGCGCAGCAACGCGGTACGCAGGTCGGGCGCGCTGGTCCTCGGATCAAGCCAAATGCTAAAAAACGCTCGCGCGAAATCGGGGTCCGCTATTTCGCCAAGACGCTTGCCATCGCGGTAAAAATTCGCGCCCCGACCTGGCAAGTAGACACCAGTAATATGCGTGCGCTCGGCAACGTCGGGGAATAGCTGCTCCATGCGCCGGGTCCAGGCCTCGAGCTGACCCGGGCTACCTTCGCCAAGCTTCTCGATCTGTTCGCTGCTGGCCTGAGCTATCTTTTTGCCTTGCAGGTTGCGGGCGTAAGCCAGATCAAGCGCGAAACGGTGCGCAAAAGGCGTCCCCGGGTCAAGGCCGCTGTCGCCCACCCACAGTGCGGCGTCGTAGATTTTCAATCCCATCCACCGAAAACTGCCTTCGCCCGCTAGCCGGGCACCCGGCATGTCCGCTGCAACCGCTGCCGGCAAACTTGTCGGGCCGGCCAGCGCAGGTAGCGTCGCTGCGATCCCAAGCCCGCAAAGCACGATGGCGCGCGACAGAAGGCGGTGCAACTTGCGTCGTAACGTCGCGCGCAGCATGTCAGTCTTTCTCAAGCGTGATTTGCATCACATTGATATTCCCGGCGCGAAAGCCGGCTTCGCAATAGGCAAGGTAGAAATCCCAGGTGCGCAGGAAGCGGTCGTCGAACCCCTGCTCGCGCACCAGTGGCAGCTTGTCATGGAAGGCGCTGCGCCATTCCGCCAGGGTGCGGGCATAGTCGGCGCCAAAAGCAAATTCGTTCACCACCCGCAAGCCATGTCGTTCTGCATGCTGGCGAAAGGCAGAGGGCGATGGCAGCATGCCTCCGGGGAAAATGTATTGCTGGATGAAGTCAGTGCCCTTGCGGTAGCGCTCGAACAAGTCGTCGGCAATCACGATGCTCTGGATGCAGGCCCTGCCGCCCGGCTTCAGGTTGCGCGCCACACAACTGAAATAGCTTGGCCACCATGCTTCGCCGACCGCCTCGAACATTTCAATGGAGGCGATGGCGTCGTATTCGCCGCTTGCATCCCGGTAGTCCTGCAGCCGCAAATCCACTTGGTCGACCACGCCGGCCTGTGCGATGCGTTGGTGCGCATACTGTAGCTGCTCGGTCGACAGCGTCAGTCCGGTAACTTTGGCATCCGTTTCACGCGCAGCCAGTTCGGCAAAGCCGCCCCAACCGCAGCCAATTTCAAGAATGCGTGCCTGCGGGCCGACCCGCAGTTCCTTCAGTACACGACGGTACTTTGCATCCTGGGCGTCCTGCAGGTCCCCGACGTGGCTGGTGGAGAACAAGGCGCTGGAATAGGTCATCGACGGATCGAGCCACAGCTGATAAAACGCGTTGCCGATGTCGTAGTGGGCATGGATGTTCTTGCGACTGCCGGCGCGGCTGTTGCGGTTGAACAGGTGCCGCGCGCGATACAGCAGGCTGCCCCACCAGGTGCCGTAGATGACAGCTTCGACTGCATGCCGGTTGCGCGCCATTATCTCTATCAGGTGCGGCAGGTTGTCCGTGCTCCATTGGCCGTCGATCCAGGTCTCGGCCAGGCCGATGTCTCCGGATTTGAGGGCCGCATTGAACAGGTCCCAGCTCAGCAGCCGTAGCGTGACCGGATATGAGCCGTCGCCAAATACGGTGCTTTGCCCGTCTGGCAGTTCGAGCCGCAGCGCGCCATGCTGGAGACGCGACAGCAGCTGCAAAGCGAAGCGGGCCTGGGATGGCACGTCGTCCAGTTGCAGGCCGGCGTGGGGCTTGTCAAAGTGCAGGGTTGATGCGTTAAGCATGTTGCTGTTCATCGGGAGAGATCACTCGCAGGTGGGAGGGGTTTGGAAATGAACGGCACGCGCTTGCGCCACAGTCGCAATGCCTGCCAGTGAATCCGTGCGATGACGCCTAACGTCATCAGCGGATAACTGAAAAATGCCTTGAGGGCGAGGCGGTCGCTGGCAGCTTGCGCGATGCCGGAAACGCTTGTTTGCAGCAGAGGGCCCTGGGCATCGTCGTGATCGATGCGGGCGACGACGTGTTCCTGCGCCGCGTCGCCCACCTGGCGTGAGGCCCGCATGAAACGAAACCGGTAGCCGCCTTCAATGCGACAGAAAGGCGAGACATGAAATACCTTGCGTGCGGTTAGTTCCTCCCCGTAGCGCAGTGGGCCGCCCTGGTCGAGCAGGTAGGCATGCCTTTCGCCGAAGGTATTGCGAACGTCGCACAGGACCGCGCGCAGAGCGCCATCGGAACGGTGGCAAAACCAGAACGAGACCGGATTGAACACGTAGCCAAGGACGCGGGGAAAAGTCTGAAGCCAGATTTCACCGTCTGCGTCGCCGATGCCTTCGGCTCGCAGCAATCCGTCGATCCATTGCGTCAGCGGCTGCCGGCCGTCGCCGTGGTCAGCATCATGGAACGACAGCAGATTGAAGCGATTGCGAGAGAACCATCTGCTGAAGCCAGGCGATTCGGCGCCTGCGGACGATGCCATGCTGCGCAAGGGGAGGCGGATGAAATACACGCCGTACGCGAAGCCATTGATTGCAGGTCGCAGGCGCTTGTGCCGAACGGTGCCGAAGCACAGTTGAGGCTTGTTCGACGCGTTATAAGGGCTTTGCGGTGCGTGCATCAGGCCGCCCGTCCCAGCGACTCCATGCCGGCCTGCCGCGTGATGGCACGGGCCACGGCCAGGCCCGACTTCAATCCGTCTTCATGAAACCCATAGCCGGTCCACGCGCCGGCGAACCAGAGATTGCGACGCCCCTGCACATTGGCGAGGCGCGACTGAGCCGCAACAGCAGCGGCGTCGAACACCGGATGCGCATAATCGAAGCTGCCAATGATGCTTCGGCTGGCCGGTTCCTGCACCGGATTCAGGGAAACGATGACCGGCGTCGAGAAAGGCAGCGGTTGCAGCTTGTTGATAAGGTAGTGGACGCATACGCGCGGCTCTGCGCCGGAGATGCTTTGATAGTTCCAGGCGGACCAGGTTTTGCGCAACTCCGGCAATACCGATGCGTCGGTGTGCAGCACCGCGCGGTTCTGCTGGTATTTCACGGCCGCCAGGATGTCGTGCTCTTCCGGTGTGGGATCTGCTATCAGGCGCAACGACTGGTCGCTATGGCAAGCGATGACAACCTGGTCGAACATTTCACTGCCCACGGCCGTGTCTACCCGCACCTGCGGAACCTGTCCGGGATTGACACGTCGTATTGCAACGACGGGCGCAGCGAGCCGTTGCTGGGGGATGGCCGCCAGCAGTTTTTCGACATATTGGCGGGCGCCGCCGCGGACAGTGTGCCATTGGGGCCGGTCGCTAACCTGCAACAGGCCGTGGTTATGGCAGAAGCGGACGAAAGTCGATACGGGGAACGCCAGCATCTGCGCGGTCGGGCAAGACCAGATGCAGCCTGCCATTGGCAGGAGGTACCAGTCACGGAATTCGTCGCTGTAGCGGTGCCGCTGCAAGAAGTCGCCGAGCGAGCAGCTCAGTTCAATGTCAGTGGACGAGGACGCGAGGGACGTAGACTGCTTGTTGAAGCGCAGGATATCGCGGAGCATACGCAAAAAGCGCGGGCTTCCCAGGTTCCTGCGCTGTGCAAAAACGGTGTCAAGGCTTCCGCCCGACCATTCAAGGCGCGGTCTGCCGTTTGATGGAAGAGCATGCTTGACCGAGAACGACATGTCGGTCGCTGCGGTTTCGATCTGAAGTTCAGCGAAAAGGGCGACGAGATTGGGGTAGGTTTTGTGATTGAAAACCAGGAAACCGGTATCAACGCCATGGGTAAATCCGTCGAGTTCCACGTCAACCGTATGGGTGTGACCGCCGAAATAATCATTCGCCTCGAACAGGGTAACGTCGTGGCCAGTCCCGGCAAGGCGCCATGCGCACGACAAGCCGGCAATACCGGCACCAACGACGGCTAATTTCATCGCTTCTCCCTCAGAAGGCTGAACGCACCAGGCATTAAAGAGGCGCCTGGTACAAAAAGTGCAGCGGCGGCTAACCCAGTGGTGCCGGGGGGCGTGCGCCTCGCTTTTGCACAATGAGATTGACTGGAACCAGTCTGGCCAGACATGCGGCGGAACCGGTTCGGGTGCGTCTCCATGAATCAATACGCGGCGGGATGCGCATCGGATTCAACATTTTTGCGTTGCAACGATGGCGGTTTCGGGAAGGCCAAAGTGGAATGGGATGACTAGGGCGGTCACTGCCGCTCGATACATCCATGCAGCCAGAAACCCCGTATATGGCTATATGGGTTGTGTTCCCCGCTAGTCGGAAATGCAGAACTTGGTAATTCCGTCGGTTCGTTCGTCAATCGCGCTCATTGACGTCTTTCGCGTTTTTCTTGATAGAATCAAGCACTTAACTTTAGAAGGTTCGTATGCTGTACCCAGAGTTATTCAAATCGCTTGAACAAGTTCGCTGGAACATGGAAACCGATATTCCGTGGGACCAGTTCGACCCGTCGAAACTGACGGATGAACAGGCGCGGACGATCAAAATGAACGCAATCACTGAGTGGTCGGCACTACCCGCAACTGAGATGTTCTTGCGGGACAATCGTGGCGACAGCGATTTCAGTGCATTCATGTCCGTCTGGTTTTTCGAAGAGCAGAAACATTCACTGGTCCTGATGGAGTATCTGCGGCGCTTCCGCCCCGATTTCCTGCCGAGCGAAGAAGAGCTGGACAACGTCCGGTTCGAGTTCGACCCGGCCCCTGCGCTCGAAACCCTGATGCTCCATTTTTGCGGCGAGATCCGGCTCAACCATTGGTACCGGTGTGCCGCCGACTGGCACACTGAACCGGTCATCAAGCAGATCTACAAAATCATCAGCCAGGACGAAGCGCGCCACGGCGGGGCATACCTGCGCTATATGAAAAAGGCGTTGCAGGAATGTGGCGATATTGCTCGCGCCGCCTTCGCCAAAATCGGCGTATTGATGGCGTCTGCCCGGCGCACTGACAAGCCGCTGCACCCGACCAATCTGCACGTTAATCAGGCCCTGTTCCCGAATGACACGGTACAAAGCCGATTGCCGGATCCGGACTGGCTGGAAGCCTGGCTTGACCAGCAGATCAAGTTCGACGCCGAATGGGAGCGCAAGGTTATTGAGCGTATCCTGCACAATATGTCGCTACTTTTCGAGCGCACCTTCGGTTCGGTCCAGGAGTTGAACCGCTATCGCAAGGAAGTACTCGCGCGCCTGGCGCTGGCCGGCAAGGTGGCGCCTGCCTAGAGCCTGCGCGGCGGAAGAACGGGATGCGTTGCACGGCAGTTTTTCTGTCGCGCGCGCGTCGAAAGTGTGGGACAGGGCGGCCGACGGTCCAGATGGCATCGGAGGCATGGTGGCGGTTCTGCACGACCCGCTTCCGCCGGTTTTCCCTTGTGTCGCCTACTATAAATTTCCTGCTATCGCCCATGCCAGATTTCGAAGAAAAAATAGTGTCGCCAGTCGCACTGGCTGAGCGGGTCTCCCGCTTGCCCAAGCCGGTTGTGATGACCAATGGCGTCTTTGACATTCTCCATCGCGGACATGTGACTTACCTCGCGCAAGCGCGAGCGCTCGGCGGATCGCTCGTGGTAGCGGTGAATACCGACCGCTCGGTTAAGCGGCTTGGCAAGGGTCCGGACCGGCCGCTCAATACATGTGAAGACCGGATGGCAGTGCTAGCGGCGCTGGAATCGGTGAGCCTGGTCGTCTGCTTCGAGGAAGACACCGCGCTGCAGGTCGTGTTGCGCGCCAGGCCCGATATCTACGCCAAGGGCGGCGACTATGACATGGCCGCCATTCCGGAAGGCCAGGCCGTTACAGCGTATGGCGGCCGGGCGGTGGCAATCGATTTCGAGCACCAACGCTCGACCACAAGTCTGCTGGAGAGAGTCGCGCGATCGCGATAGTCGTTTCTGGTTCCAGTTCCATGTTGATGGTTGCGCAGGCCGCATTACCGGAGAGTTGCATGGATACTGTTGTTCTCGCAGTCTCGACCCGCGGCCAGGAGGTGGAATCGGTCCACCGTGGATCTGTTGCGGTCGTGAATCAACGCGGCGACCTGATCTACAGCGCCGGCGATCCGGACTTTCTCACCTTCACCCGCTCCACCATCAAGCCGTTCCAGGCAGCCCCCTTCGTCGCGGCGGACGGACCGTCGACCATGGGCTTTACCGAACGCGAAATTGCGTTAATGTGCGCCAGCCATTCCGGCGAGCCGATGCATGTCCAGGCGGTGCGCGACATGCTGGGAAAAATCGGTTGCGGCGAACAGCATTTACATTGCGGATGTCATCCGCCGCTGCACTTTGCAGCGCTTGAACTGCCATTGCCGGCCCAGGCGCAATTCAATCAACTCCACAACAATTGCAGTGGCAAGCATGCCGGCTTCCTGGCATGGTGCGTGATGCACGAGGCGCCGACGGACAGCTATCTCGACCCGGACCACCCGGTCCAAAAAGCAGTTCGCCACAGCCTCTCGCATTTCACTGGCCTTTCGCAGGAAAGTCTCAAGCAGGGGATTGACGGCTGCTCGGCGCCGAATTACGCAATGCCGCTGTGGCGGCTGGCGTTTGCCTATGCCCGCCTGGCGAGCGGCGTGGCGGACGCGGAATTCGGCGATACGCTTAGCGTGCTGTTTCACGCCATGGCCGCGCATCCCGAGTTTGTCTCTGGCGCCGGACGCAGCGATCTCGCCATGATGCAATGCGCTCCGGGCGACTGGGTCGCCAAGGTCGGCGCTGAAGGCGTGCAGGCGATCGGCATCCGCTCGCTGGGAATCGGGATTGCGATCAAGGTAGAGAGTGGCGACGGACGTGCTCTGCAATGCGTCGCGGTCGAAGTGCTGCGCCAACTCGGCTTGTTGAAAACGCCGCAAGCGTCGCCGCTGGCCGCCTGGAGTCGGCCGCAATTTCGCAACTATCGGGGTATCGTGACGGGCGAGATGCAGCCGCGTTTCAAGCTGGCGAGCGTCTAGGGGACCACTGACCGGGCCAGGCATGACTGGCACTGCGTCAATTCGAAAGCAGATTAATGTTGATGCTGGTGAGCGGCGCCGGGTGCCGGTTCTGATGCTCCGCCCGCAGTTGAACCCGAAGCCGAAGCAGAGCCCGAAGCCGCGGCGGACCGTGCTTCCTTATCCTGTACCACCACGGTGACCTCCAGCTTGCCGTTCTTCTCAAAAGTAAGCGTTATCGGAAAACGGTCGCCAACTTTCAGTGGCGATTTCAGACCGGTGAGCATGATGTGAAAACCCATGCCCGGTTTCATGACCACCGTGGCGCCCGGTTTGATCGTCATTGCGTCCGCTTCGCGCATACGCATGATATTGCCGTCCATGGTCATGGTGTGCAAGGTCGCGCTGCGCGCCGCTTGCGTACTGACTGACAGCAGGCGATCGGCCGATTGCCCAGTGTTTTCTATCGAGAGATAGGCCGCGCCGGTCAGTTGCTGCGCAATGCTCGGCAGTGCGTAAGGGTGGCCGATTTTGAGGTCGCCTACCTGGAAGCTGTGCGCGAATACCAGCGTAGTAGAAAGGAGCAGTGCGGGAAGAACGCAGAGAATGCGGGAAATCATGAACGCCTTGGAGCAAGAGTGGAGTGGGTGGAGTTGGATCCGGGACGATGCGGCGGCGCCAGGCGCATCGCATTCGTCAACTGGGCTGATGCGGCCTGGCGGATCGGCAGAAGTATATCAGGCGCCACCGGCGTAGCCCTGCTGCCGCCATGCTTCGTAGACGACCACCGCAACGGTGTTCGACAGGTTAAGGCTTCGACTTTGCGGGCGCATTGGCAGGCGGAGGCGCTGTCCGGCGGGGAAGCGCATCAGCAGTGCAGGATCCAGTCCTCGCGTTTCCGACCCGAACACAAACACGTCTCCCGGCTGAAAGCGCGCTTCAGCAAAGGCGGTCGAGCCGTGGGTCGTCATGGCGAACATCCGTGCCGGGTCGGGCGTTGCCGCAGTCAGGAAAGCATTCCAGTCACGGTGCACCTGCATGGTCGCGTAGTCGTGATAGTCGAGCCCTGCTCGCCGCATCTTCGCATCGTCAAGCGGGAAGCCGAGTGGTTCGACGAGATGCAAATGCGCGCCAGTGTTGGCGCATAGCCGAATGACGTTACCCGTGTTGGGCGGAATCTCAGGTTCGACCAATACTACGTGAAACAAGCTGTTCTCCTGTTGGCAACATACGCATCCTGAACCGTCGCAGGACGCGGCGCGGTCCGCGCGAACACCAGGTTCGTCACTCTCCTGGCCCCGAATCGCTTGAGCGTCGCTGCCACTTCATCCAGCGTATCGCCGGTCGTCATGACATCGTCCACCATGCCGACGTGCCGCCCGCGCACTGCGTCAATGCCGGCCGGCGTGAGGGTAAAAGCATGCTCTACGTTGTGCTTGCGCTGGGCTGGTGAGAGCCTTGATTGCGGCAACGTGTCGCGCAGGCGCAGCATCAGGCGCGGCATGAGCGGTATGCCAAGTGCCCTTGACAGCGGCCGCGCAATTTCCAGTGCCTGGTTGAAGCCGCGTGAAGCAAGACGGTTGGCACCGAGAGGCACCGCCGTGATAAGTTCGGGCAAGCCGTGTGCCTGCATTTCAGCATCGGCGCGCAGCACGCTGTCGCGTAACAGGCGGGCCAGCAAAGGCGCGAGTGCAAGCTGTGCGCCGAATTTCAGGCCCAGTACCAACTGGTCGGCGGGTGCGGCGTATTCGCTTGCGACGATGGTCGCGTCGAAGGACGGTGAATGCGCCAGACAGGCGCCACAGCGGGCACTGGCCACCGTTATGCCGGTCACCCCGGTCACACTGGTCATGACAGCCAGCCCGCACTGGCGGCAGCGGGCCGCCGCCTGGCCGAAGTAGCGCGCGGCACAGACGGCACAGAGGCCATCGCTTGCGTCCCTGCCGCATAACGCACAACTCGCCGGAAGCGCTGCGCGAACGAGTCGGCCCAAGGTCGCGGAGAGCGAGGGCAGTCCATCAAGAACCCTTTGGCTTAGTCGGAGTGTCATGCAGCGGTCAGGCCTTCATGCGTGTAAACTGCTCGCGATTATCTCACTTCGGGCAGGGCCTTTCCCGTCCGTATAACCTTTCTGCAAAAACCTGGTTGCCCGTCCGCCCCGTCATGCCTTCCGAAGACCGCAGCGCGCCAATCGACCTCAACCTGGTCCGCCGACTTTTCAGCTCACCCGGGCGGATCGCTGAATCCAATTTCTTGCGACGCGAAATTTCAGGGCGCATGCTCGAGCGCCTCGACCTCGTCAAGATAGCGCCGCAGCGTGTGCTCGACGCCGGATGCGGCACCGGCGCCGACTTGCCGGCATTGCGACAGCGCTTTGGCGCGGCGCAGGTGATCGGCCTCGACGCTTCGCCGCCCATGCTAAACGAGGGGAAGCGTGCCCAGGCGCAAGGGCGATCAACCATGGAAAAGGCGTTGCGGCGCTGGTTGCCGACGACGGCCCTGTCCGGCGGTGCCGAGGCTTTCGACCTGGTGTGCGGCGACTTCGCCGCGCTCCCCCTGCCCAATGAAAGCGTCAACCTGGTCTGGTCGAATCTCGCCTTGCACTGGCATCCGCAGCCAGACAAGATATTCGCCGAATGGCGCCGGGTTCTGCGGCCCGATGGACTCCTCATGTTTTCCTGTTTTGGGCCCGACACCTTCCGCGAATTGCGTGCCGCGTTCGCCGCCGTGAACGACGCGCCTCACACGCTGCCGTTCGTCGACATGCATGATTTTGGCGACATGCTGATCGGTGCCGGTTTTGCTACCCCGGTCATGGACATGGAGGTACTTACGGTAACCTACAAGTCCGCCGCAAGCCTGCTAACCGACGTTCAATCTCTTGGTGGCAACCCGCGATCGGACCGGCCCCACGGTCTATTGGGGCGTGGGGCCTACGGTCGTCTCACAGAGCAGCTGGAAAATGCACGCGGCCCGGACGGCTTGATCGCGCTGACCTTCGAAATTATCTACGGGCATGCGTTCAGGCCGGTGAGTCGGACCACGGCGGCGGGCGAGTGGATCGTGCGCTTCGAGTCGAGGAAGAAGTGAGCTCTCAGGACGTGGGGACGGTGCCCATGTGGCAAGCGTTGTGCTTGATAACCACCCCGGTTAAGACTTATACTTCGTTGGTTTTGCGCGGCGAAGCGCGTGCCGTATTTCGGCGATCCAGCTTGTCTGTCGTTAAGTTCTCGTTGCGGCCAGTATCTGACGAGCGGCGCGTTTGGGTTCCTGGCATGGCAGCCGCGTCTGGGTGCGTAGCATGACAGCCGAATGGGTCCTGAAGCGCAACTGTTCAATATCACCGCGTCAGTTACTCGCGGTCTATGGGGCTTTGTGCGCAGCGTCCCTGACGGTCGCAGTTTTTGCCACGGTCCGCGGCGCCTGGTATGTCCTTTGTTTTGCCATCCCGGAAATGCTCGCTGTCGGGTTGGCTTTCCTGTACTACGGACGCCATGCCAACGATCACGAGCGGATCGTTCTTGATGACGGCGACTTGCTCGTTGAACTCGTCGAAGCGGGCGTGGCGCGGCAGACGAGACTGGATGGTCGGCTGGTTACGGTCGATATCCCGGGCGTGTATCGCGGCATGGTCGGACTGCATTGTCGCGATACGCAGGGACAGCAGGGGCAGCAGGGACAGGGGTCGATCACCCCGTTGGCCGGTCGAGGCAGTGCCAACCCATGCGGTCGGCGCCTTGAGGTTGGCCGGTTTGTGGCGCAGTCGGCGCGGCGCAAGTTTGCACGTGAATTGCAGGTCGCGTTACGGAGTGAGTCGCTCCGCGCGGATAAACAGAATTCTTATTTGGGCTTTTGAGGAAAACATGAAACTTGCGACGCGCCTTCAGTCTTTGATGCTGGGTGGGCTGCTGCTGGCGGCCGGCATGCCAGCATGGGCAGTGGTTGATAGCCCGGGCGGCCCGGCAGTGCGGGAAATGAACTTCCAACCGCCGGCGACGCCCATCGCGGTCGAGATGGACGTTCTGCACCATTGGATGATGGGCATCTGCTTTGTGATTTTCCTCGCTGTGTTCGGCGTGATGCTCTATTCAATGCTGAAGCATCGTAAATCGCTCGGCCACAAGTCGGCCAGCTTTCACGAGAGCACCGTGGTCGAGATCGCGTGGACCATCGTTCCTTTCGTCATCATCATCCTGATGGCGCTGCCCGCCACCAAGACCGTGGTGGCGATGAAAGATACATCCAATGCCGATATCACCATCAAGGCGACCGGCATGCAATGGAAGTGGGGCTACGACTACCTGAAGGGCGATGGTGAAGGGATCTCTTTCCTGTCCGCGCTCTCTACGCCGCACGAGCAGGTGGTCGATTCCACAAAGGTGAAGAACGACAACTACCTGATGGAAGTCGACAATCCTGTCGTTGTGCCAGTCAACAAGAAAATCCGCATCATCACTACCGCCAATGACGTCATCCACGCGTGGGGTGTAAACCGGCTGGGAGTCAAGCAGGATGCGATTCCCGGTTTCGTGCGCGACACCTGGTTCCGCGCCGAGAAAGTCGGTGTTTACCGCGGCCATTGCTACGAGCTGTGCGGCAAGGATCACGCCTTCATGCCAATCGTAGTCAACGTAGTCAGCGATGACGATTACAAGAAGTGGGTCGATGGCAAGAAGAAGGAACTCGCCGCCAAGGCGGACGATCCGAACAAGGTTTGGACGGTTGACGAGCTGAAGCAGCGTGGTGAAAAAGTTTATGCGGCGAACTGCGTGGCATGCCACCAGGCGACTGGCAAGGGCATCCCTGGATCGTTCCCGGCGCTCGACGGCTCTGCTGTCGTGAACGGCCCGAAGGCGGCGCAAATCGCGATTGTCCTGAACGGCAAGAACGCCATGCCGGCCTGGAAGCCGGTGCTGTCGGACACCGATATCGCGGCGGCCATCACCTATACCCGAAACAACTGGTCCAACAAGGCTAGCGAAAATATCGTCCAACCAGCTGAAGTGCTGGCTGCGCGCAAGTAACTGAAAATCAGGAGTTCGACATGAGCACTACGACAGTCGGTCACGCAGTGGATCACTCTCACGATCATTTGCACGATCCTTCGCACGACGCGCATGGTCATCCGCACGGCTGGCGGCGCTGGCTATACGCCACCAACCACAAGGACATCGGTACTTTGTATCTGTGGTTCTCGCTGACCATGTTGATGTCCGGCGGTTTGCTTGCCATGCTGATCCGGGCCGAACTTTTCCAGCCGGGCCTGCAATTCTTCAAGCCCGAGTTCTTCAATCAGCTCACCACCATGCACGGTATCGTCATGGTGTTCGGCGCGATCATGCCGGCTTTCGTTGGCTTCGCGAACTGGATGATTCCGCTGCAGATCGGCGCGGCCGACATGGCCTTCGCGCGGATGAACAACTTCTCGTTCTGGCTGCTGCCTCCGGCGGCGTTGCTGCTGGCGGGTTCGTTCTTCGTTCCAGGTGGCGCGACCGCTGCAGGCTGGACGCTCTATGCCCCACTGTCCACACAGATGGGCCCCGGCATGGACCTTGCCATTTTCGCGCTGCACATCATGGGCGCCTCGTCCATCATGGGCTCCATTAACATCATCACCACCATCCTCAACATGCGGGCTCCTGGCCTTACGCTGATGAAGATGCCGATGTTCTGCTGGACCTGGCTGATCACGGCCTACCTGCTGATCGCGGTGATGCCGGTTCTGGCTGGCGCCATTACCATGACGCTGACCGATCGCCACTTCGGTACCTCGTTCTTTAATGCCGCAGGTGGCGGTGATCCGATCATGTACCAGCACATCTTCTGGTTCTTCGGGCACCCAGAGGTGTACATCATGATCTTGCCGGCGTTCGGCATCATCTCGCAGATCATCCCAGCCTTCGCCCGCAAGCCACTGTTCGGCTATGCCTCGATGGTGTACGCGACGTCCTCGATTGCGATCCTGTCATTCATCGTGTGGGCACACCACATGTTTACGACCGGCATGCCTGTCACTGGACAGCTGTTCTTCATGTACGCCACGATGCTGATCGCGGTTCCGACCGGTGTGAAAGTTTTCAACTGGATCGCAACGATGTGGAAAGGGTCCATGACCTTCGAGACGCCGATGCTGTTCGCGGTTGGCTTCATCTTCGTGTTCACCATGGGCGGATTCACCGGCCTGATCCTGGCCGTAACGCCGATCGACATCCAGATGCAGGATACCTATTACGTCGTGGCGCACTTCCACTATGTCCTGGTGGCTGGCTCGCTGTTTGCCCTGTTCGCCGGGTTTTACTACTGGGGTCCGAAGTGGACGGGTTTCATGTACAACGAAACCCGCGGCAAGATTCACTTCTGGAATTCGCTGATCTGGTTCAACGTCGCCTTCTTCCCGATGCACTTCCTGGGTCTGGCCGGCATGCCGCGCCGCTATGCCGACTATCCGGCACAGTTCACCGACTTCAACATGCTGGCAACGGTCGGCGCGTTCGGATTCGGCCTGTCCCAGGTCTACTTCCTGTTCTTTGTTGTCATCCCTTCCATCCGCGGCGGCGAAAAAGCAGCGGACAAGCCATGGGATGGCGCCGAAGGTCTCGAGTGGACCGTGCCGAGCCCGGCCCCATTCCACACCTTTGAAGAACCACCGCTGGTCAAGTAAAAAAGGAAACGAGGGGCGACGCGCAAAGTCGCCTGGCCCTTCGAAAAAGTCATGCCCGCACCAAAGAAGCCGAATAACCTCAGGACCGGTTTGATCCTGGCAGCGCTGGCGCTCGCGTTCTTCGTCAGCGTGTTCGTGAGACGACTCTGGCTGAGCTGAAATGAAAAACGATCACGAAACCGGCGCCGCTGCGGAACCGGAATCCGGTTCGGCGGGACGCTCGCTGAACGGGCAAATGCTCCGCAAGCTGGTTATCGTGGCGGTAGTGATGTTCGGTTTCGGCTATGGGTTGATTCCCGTGTACCGGCAGATTTGCGAGCTGACCGGAATCAACGTTCTAAGCACACAGGAAGCCGCGGTGACCCGCTTTGACGCGGCGTCGAACTCACAAGTCGACAAAAGCCGGACGATCACCGTGGAGTTCGATGCGAACTCGCAGGGGCCGTGGCGTTTCAGGCCAACGGTAAGCAGCGTGCAGGTCCATCCGGGCGAAATGACGCAGGTGGTTTATGAAGTGGTCAATACGCAGTCGCGCAGCGTGAATGCTCAGGCCATACCGAGCTACGCGCCGCAGCAGGCGGGTGCCCACTTCAAGAAGGTGGAATGTTTTTGCTTTACGCAGCAGACCTTGAAGGCCAACGAAGCACGACAGATGCCGGTCGTCTTTTACGTTGACCGGGATTTGCCCAAGGATGTAAAGACGATCACCTTGTCCTATACTTTTTTTGAGATAGGCGGTGCTCCGAAGCAGGCGAAACAACCGGAGGTGCCGGCCCCCGTAGTGTGAAGTTTGCGCGGGTACGCAGCTTATGAAAGACGAATCTAAAGGTTCTAACGGATTGAACTCGGCAGACCAGCGGAAAATACCCGGCGGGTCGACCGGGCAAGATGCTGCAAGCGCGCAGAGGGCTACCGGCAAAGCGACGTCGCGCAAGGTCTCCTTTGGCGCAACGGTAAAAGCGGTATTCTGGTCTTTCTTTGGAGTCAGAAAAAAAAGCGATTACGAGAAGGATGCAGCGCAGCTTAATCCGGTGCATGTCGTCATCGCCGGCCTGATCGGTGCGCTTCTTTTCATTGGACTGCTGGTGACGGTAGTGCGCATCGTGGTGGCAAAGTGATAGGCGCGGCGCAGTAGCAGGCGACCGCGCGGGTTTAACCGGCATGCCGAACACCGACATAAAATATTCGAAAATCAGTATCGGGAGAAGTAAATGAGTACACAACACGTCAGCGCGCCTTACTACTTTATCCCCAGCCCGTCGCGCTGGCCGGTGCTTGCCGGCATGTCAATGCTGCTCACCATGGTCGGCGCGGCAGGATGGGTCAACGGTGCGGCATGGGCGCCGTATCTCAACCTGTTCGGCATCCTTTGCCTCCTTGTTGTGCTCTATAACTGGTTCGGCGAGACGATTTCCGAGTCTGAAACAGGCATGTACAGCGCGCGGATCGACACATCTTTCCGCTGGAGCATGAGCTGGTTCATTTTTTCGGAAGTCATGTTTTTTGCCGGATTTTTCGGCGCGCTTTTTTATGCGCGAAGCATCACGATGCCGGAGCTGGCCGAACTAGACAGCAAGCTGCTGTGGCCCGCATTCACCGGACAATGGGGCAATAGCGGACCGGCCGGTACGATCGAAGGCTTCCGCACCATGGGGCCGTTTCCCATACCGACCATCAACACTGCCCTGCTGCTGACTTCTGGCGTCACACTGACCATTGCGCACCACGCACTGCGCGCCGGCCACCGCAGCAAGACCGCAGTCTGGCTGTTCCTCACGATCCTGCTTGGCGCAACCTTTATGGGTTTTCAGGCCTATGAGTATCACCATGCGTACAGCGAACTCAACCTGAAGCTGAGCTCCGGGATCTACGGTTCAACCTTCTTCATGCTGACCGGTTTCCATGGCTTCCACGTAACCATGGGCGCCATAATCTTGTCGGTGGTGCTGTTTCGCGTATTGCGTGGTGACTTCAAGCCGGACCAGCATTTCGCTTTCGAAGGCGCGGCGTGGTACTGGCACTTTGTCGACGTTGTTTGGCTCGGACTCTATGTGGTGGTGTACTGGCTGTAGTCAACCACGGTTGTGCCCGCTGCCCGCAGAGGACTTCGTCGCCGTTCGCGAAGCGGGTTTTGTGGACCGCGCACTAATGCGTCATACCGGTTGAAACAAACCCCAAAAGTTGGACGTCAACTTCTGGGGTTTTTTTACAGCTTTAATGCAGTTCAACGCAACTCAGCGTATGCCGGTTGGCTGAATGTAGCCGAGTCGGTATGCCAGCAACAACAGTACGAAAAGAACGACCGAAAGACCGACACGCATGGTCAAGGCCCATACTGTGCGGTCAGTTCTTCCCTTGTCTCGCATCAGGAAAAATAGCGCCGAGGCGAGGCTGCCAATAATCAGGACAAACGCGATTGCAACGATAATTTTCATGTTGTTCCAGGTAAGCGGTGCACGCATGCCTTTCCGCGCCGCCGGATATTGTAATGCCTAGTCAACTGCGATTCCGGTGGCGCTGGATTCCCTTTATCGCGACGGTCGTCGTGGTTGTGATCGGGGTAATGCTCGGCCAATGGCAGTTGCGCCGGGCCGATGAAAAGGAAGCCATAGCCCAGAGCATCGCAGAGCGGCAGACGCTGCCGCCCTTGTCGCTTGATCGTGCCCGGGTCCAATCCGACAATCCGGATAGCCTGCTGTTCCGCACGGTGCTTGTCTCAGGGGAATTCCTGCGCGATTGGCCGGTCTATCTGGATAACCGGCCACACCAGGGCATCGCCGGCTTTTACGTCTTGATGCCATTGAAAATTGCCGGCAGCGACCTGCATGTGCTTGTGGCGCGCGGGTGGGTGCCGCGCGACCCGAGCGATCGCATGAAAAGGCCATCGCTGATTACCCCGGCCGGGCAGGTCCGGATTACCGGACGTGTCACACAGGATGCCGGCCGCTTGATGCAACTCGGACGCGCCGCGCCGTTGCAAGCTGGAGCAATTCTGCAAAACGTCCGCGCGTCTGACTTCGCGCGGGATGCGCATCTGCCGATGGTGGATTTCATCATCGAGCAGACTGGCGACATACAAGCGGGTGACATCGCGGTAAAGGACAAGCTTGTGCGTGACTGGCCGCAGCCGTCCGCAGGCAGTGAGCGCCATCTCGGCTATGCTTTCCAGTGGTACGCGCTTGCCGCAACGGCCCTCATTTTTTTTCTCGTAACAGGATTTCGACGTGGACCAAACAGTGCAGGGGCGTAAAGAGCCCAGCGGAAGCAGGGAGCCGAATAGGGAATCCAACAAGACGCCTAGGGGACATGGCGAGGCGACGGGACGCGCAGGGCAGACCGAAAATGGTTTAGCTGCCGGTCGCGCAAACTCCGATACTCCCAAACGGTCTGGAGGACGCTGGAAGCTGCTGGCCGTGCTGGCGGTTTGCGCGACGCCGATGCTGGCTTCCTACCTTGCCTACTATGTCATCAAGCCGGCCGGACGCACCAATTATGGCGATCTCATTGATCCCCGCCGCTATCCTGTGCCGGCGCTCGGCAGCACCACTCTGGATGGCGTACCGGCAAGCCTCGACAACTTCAAGGGCAAGTGGCTGATGCTTCAGGTCGACAGCGGCGACTGCGCGGCAGCGTGCCAAAAAAAGCTGCTGGAGATGCGGCAATTGCGCCTGATGCAGGGCAAGGACATGGACCGCATTGAGCGTGTGTGGCTGATCACGGACAGCAAGCCGCTGGAGACAACCGTCATGCGCCAATACGACGGCACGCAGATGCTGCGGGTTAGCGCCGATAAGGTGCAATCCTGGTTGCCGGTGGATGCGGGCACCACGCCGAAGGACCACATCTATATGATCGACCCACTGGGAAACCTGATGATGCGATTTCCCAAGGATGCCGATCCGGGCCGCGTCAAGAAAGACCTGACCAAACTGCTGAAGGCCTCCGCCATAGGATGATGCCGCCATGCTGACCCAACTCGCCATCACTGGCCTGCTGGTTGCGCTGTTGCCGATCTCGATTGTTTGGGTGTCTTCCGACCCCAACAAGTATCGGAAGCTGGCGTGGGTCACGCTTTTCCTCACCTTTGACCTAATCATGTTCGGCGCCTTTACACGGCTGACCGATTCGGGCCTCGGTTGTCCAGACTGGCCAGGCTGCTATGGCCAGGCCAATCCATTCCAGGCGCATGCCGAAATCAGCGCTGCACAAGGCGCCATGCCAACCGGTCCGGTGACAGTGGCCAAGGCCTGGATCGAAATGATTCATCGCTATCTCGCCATGGCGGTCGGTGTCTTGATCATTTCGCTGATGGTGGTGGCCTGGCGCCGGTGGCTGCAGTCGGCGCGGCGAGACCCTCTGTTTCGGCCGGCACTGCCAACCCTGCTGTTCCTAATGGTTTGCGTGCAGGGCGCTTTCGGCGCGTGGACGGTCACATTGAAACTGCAGCCGGTCATCGTGACGACGCATCTTTTGCTCGGCATGACGCTGCTCGGGTTGCTGGCGTTGCTGGCAGCGCGCCATGCCGCCCACTTGTCGGTTGCGCCGGAGGCGGCAGCGTTGCGCAAGCCGGCCCTTGTAGCGCTGATACTGCTTGCGTGCCAGATTGCGCTCGGTGGCTGGGTCAGTACCAATTACGCCGCGCTTGCCTGCAGCGATTTCCCGCTCTGCCATGGCGTACTGTTGCCGCCGATGGACTTCGCCAACGGTTTCTCGTTGTGGCGTGACCTTGGCAAGACCAGTGGCGGCGAGTTCTTGCCGTTCCCGGCGCTGACAGCGATCCATCTGACGCATCGCACGTTCGCATTCGTGGTGGCTGCAATGCTGCTTTGGCTTGGTCACAGAGCACTGCGCATACCCGGCATGGAACGAAGCGCGCGCTGGCTGCTGCTAGCGCTTGGCGTGCAATTGGCAAGCGGTATTTCGACCATTTTTCTGCAGTGGCCGCTGGCGCTCGCGGTGCTGCACAACGGCGGGGCGGCGGCGCTGCTGGCGACGCTCGTCATGGTAAACTACAAGGTCGCGCTGGCCCCCGTGCGCTCGGCCAACGTGTCAACTGCCCGCCTGCATACCGTCTGAGCCGCAGGTCCTGTCCGGCGCCAACCAACTTGAGCAGCGCTAAAGATTCTCGCATGAGCACCTTGTCCATTCGACCAAACCGCATTGCCCAGTACTGGGCGCTGACAAAACCTCGCGTCACGCAGCTTGCGGTGTTTTGCGCTGTTATCGGCATGTTCCTCGCGGTCCCCGGCTTGCCGTCCTGGCGTATCGTGGTTGCCGCAACCGTTGGCATCTGGCTGCTTGCCGGCGCGGCTTTCGCGGTCAACTGTCTGGTAGAGCGGGAAATCGATTCACGCATGGCGCGCACTGCGCGCCGTCCGATGGCAATGGGCGAGTTGAGCGTTCAGCAGACGCTGCTGTTTTCTGGCGTGATTGGCGGCGCAGGGATGTGGGTGCTTTACAATTTCGTTAATCCGCTCACCATGTGGCTGACGTTCGCCACCTTCGTCGGCTACGCGGTGGTCTACACCATGATTTTGAAGCCGGCGACGCCGCAAAACATTGTCATTGGCGGCCTCTCGGGCGCCATGCCGCCCGCCCTTGGTTGGGCCGCGGTGGCAAACGACCTTCCAATGCAGGCGTGGATCCTTGTCCTTATCATCTTCGTCTGGACGCCGCCGCATTTTTGGGCACTGGCGCTCTACCGCCGCGACGACTACGCCAAGTCGGGCTTGCCAATGCTGCCAATCACCCACGGTCTGAAGTTCACGCAGTTCCAGATTCTGCTTTACACCATCGTACTGGTCACTACCACCATGCTGCCGTATGTCGTCCACATGAGTGGCCTCATCTACCTTGCAAGCGCGGCCGTTCTTGGCGCAATTTTCCTGGGCTACGCATGGCGCATCTACCGGCACTACACAGATATTATTGCGCGGAAGACTTTCGCCTACTCGATTGTTTACCTGTCGCTCCTGTTCGCCGCGTTGTTGGTCGACCACTACATTCCACTTTGATGCGCGCCGCATTCATAGCCGTCTGTATGGGGGTCCTGCTCAGCGTCGCGGCCTGCGGCGACAAGGGCGCCGATAGCGGGCAGATGCTGCTTTCTCCAGCCAATTCCAGCTTCGAGAATACCGACGTCACCGGAATCGATTATGCGAAGGATTTCTCGCTGACGGACCACAATGGCAAACGCCACACACTGTCAGATTTCAAGGGCAAGGTGGTCGTCGCTTTCTTCGGCTACACGCAGTGCCCGGATGTATGCCCGACCACGATGGCAGAAATGGCGGGGGTGCTAAAGCAACTTGGTCCCGATGCAGACAGGGTGCAGGTGCTGTTCATCACAATTGACCCTGAGCGCGATACCCAGGAATTCCTGGCGAAATACGTGCCGTCGTTTGACCCGCGCTTCCTCGGCTTGCGTGGCGATAGTGCCGAAACGGCAAAGGTGGCCAAGGACTTCAAGGTGTTCTACCAAAAGGTGCCGGGGAAGGAGGCAGGTAGCTACACCATGGACCACACGGCGGGCAGCTATGTGTTTGACCCAAAAGGGCGCGTACGGCTGTTCCTGCGCAATGGGAAAGGGCCGGAACCGGTGATCCACGATGTTAAGTTGCTGCTGGCGGGTGCCTGACCAGGCATGCACCCTGGGCGCGCAGGGCGGACCGGGAACCGTAGCGTTTCATTAGCTTGGTTTCGATCCGATCCAATCCACTTCGCCTCCCCGTCCCGGGGATGGATCGCGCGTCAAAGATAGCACCCTCAAATCGGCGCCCGCCTTTCCTGCGTTCGGACCCTTCCCTCAGACATAAAAAATGCCCCGCCGGTCGTAAAGACCGCGGGGCATTCCAGACTTCAGGTTTGCGTTCGTCGATTCCCGAACGCCTGCTGCGGCTCCTGTTAAACGAAGCTCGCCAGCGACCCTTTCATTTTTTTCAGTGCAACCGCCTCGATTTGCCGGATCCGTTCAGCCGAAACGCCAAACTCATCGGCAAGCTCATGCAGCGTAGCCCCCGATCCGTCGTCGTTGGCCAGCCAGCGCGCTTCCACGATGCGCCGTGAGCGCGGGTCCAGCTTGGCAAGGGCGCTTTCCAGCCCCTCCGACTGCAGGCGGTCAAGTTGTTGCGCTTCCAGGACCCGGGTCGGCTCGGCGGAATCGGACGAAAGGTAAGCGATCGGCGAAAACCGGTCGTCCTCGTCATCCGCAGGCGTTTCGAGCGCGATGTCGCGTCCGGAAAGCCGCATTTCCATTTCGATGACCTCTTCCCGCTTCACGTTCAGCGTCTTGGCCAGCGCATCCACCTGCGTCGGCGTCATGGTATCGAGACTTTCCTTGTGACTGCGCAGGTTGAAAAACAGCTTGCGCTGCGCCTTGGTGGTAGCAACCTTTACCAAACGCCAGTTCTTGAGGATGTACTCATGCATTTCGGCCTTGATCCAGTGCATCGCATACGACACCAGGCGGACGCCCTGGTCAGGGTCGAAGCGCTTCACGGCTTTCATCAAGCCGATATTGCCCTCCTGAATCAGGTCGGCATGGGGCAGCCCATAACCGAGGTAGCCCCGCGCGATGGACACCACGAGGCGAAGATGTGACAGCACCAGGCTCTGGGCTGCGGCCAGGTCATTGTGGTCACGCAGCCGACGGGCGAAAGACATTTCTTCCTCGTGCGACAACATCGGAAGGCGATTGACCGCAGAAATATAGGCGTCGATATTGCCCAAATTCCCAGTAAATCCCAGCGCCAGGGCCTTTGGGCCGAGGGGGATCAGGGCATCCGGTGCAGACAATGCGCTCATGTTTTCTCCTTGCTTGTTCAATTTTCTTGCAACTCCAGTGATAAGGACGACGCTACGACGAGTATGTTAGCACTCCCCGGTGGAGAGTGCTAAGCGGACTTTACTACCGAGGGAATAGTGTTTTTCCTATGGGCTGGCAGCCCGGAAGAGATGACCATGACACGCGTAAAGCAACTCTGACCGCACAACTTACCAACGTTTGCGCCATGTCAACAAAAGTCACCGTGCTTTCATGCCGGCTCGTTGCCGGGCGCGGTAAAGCGGAAGTTGGAGTTCATAGGCCGCGGATCGGTTCCCATCCGTGCCGGGGGAGTCGCCGGCCCGGGGGCACAACTGTAAACCGTGGTCACGACAGCGATAAACCGGAGGGGCCCAAGCGATTGGAGACTCTCGGATCCAGTCTTTGCCCGCAGTCAATTAGATGACCCTTTTCAGCCAAGCAGGGCGTCGACGAATTCTTCGGCGTTGAATGGCTGCAGGTCCTCAATCTTTTCACCGACTCCGATGAAATAGACGGGTATTGGGCGGCTCGTCACGATTGCTGCCAGCACGCCTCCTTTTGCCGTGCCGTCGAGCTTGGTCACCACCAGGCCAGTAAGACCGATCGCGTCGTCGAAAGCCTTTACCTGCGTCAGCGCGTTCTGGCCGGTATTGCCGTCGATAACAAGAAGAATTTCATGCGGTGCGCTCGGCATGGCCTTGGCTATCACGCGCTTCACCTTCTTGAGTTCGTCCATGAGGTGCAGCTGGGTAGGCAGGCGTCCCGCCGTGTCGATCATGACCACATCGATCTTGCGCGCCAGGGCCGAATGTACGGCATCAAATGCCACCGCCGCCGGATCGCCGGACTCCTGCGAAATAACGGTGACCTTGTTGCGTTCGCCCCAGATCGCCAATTGCTCGCGCGCCGCGGCTCTAAAGGTGTCGCCCGCGGCCAGCAGTACGGACTGGTCATGCGCCTGCAAGTGCTTTGCAAGCTTGCCGATAGTGGTCGTTTTACCAGCGCCATTGACGCCGGCAATCATCATGACCACCGGCTGGTGCCGGCCGAGGACCAGTGCTTTCTGCAGGGGCTTCAGCAAGTCGATCATCAAGGCGCGCAATGCAGTTCGGACCTGGCCCGCTTCAGTAAGCCTCTCTGCCTTAACGCGTTTTTTCAAGGCGTCGAGCAGGTGCTGGGTTGCAACCACGCCCGCGTCTGCCATCAGCAAGGCCGACTCGAGTTCTTCGAACAACGCGTCGTCAATGCGGGCGCCGACGAACAAGGTGGTAAGGCCGGACGAAGTCTTCGACAAACCTGTCTTGAGTCGAGCCAGCCAGGATTTTTTCTGCTCCGGTGAAGTCGGCGCTTCCTCGATCACTTCGACCGTTTCAACCGGCGCAGCGACTTTCGCCACGATTGGTGGCACGACGGGTGGGGCCACGGGTCGCCCGACTTGTGGCACGGTGGGTGGCACAACGGGTCGCCCGACCGGCGTAACCGAGTGCGGCACTGCAGGTGCCGCAGCGGTCGCCGCTGGTGGCGCAGAAGCAAGTGCTGAAGGCATCGTCGCAGGCCGCGTAGCGGGAACGGCTTGAGACGGCCCCGCGCTCCGGGCCGCTGGTGAAAACGGCCCATTGGCCTGAGCAGGCACGGCATGCGGTGGCTGCGGCGGAATGGCAGCAGGCGCACCACTGGCTGCGGGAGCCGGTAGCGTCCCAGTGGTCGATGCGGTTGCAGGCGACGGCACGGCAGCGGGCGGAGCAACGCCTGCCGGTCTGCCACCCGCTGGTCGGGCCGCGAAGCGCGACGGAAGGGTCGGCGCAATCGGTGCGGTGGAAGCCGGCGGTGCAGGAGGTGCGAGCGCAGGCTCCGGCGACGGAGCCGGAGATGGCGCCACAATCTCCGGGGCGGTTTCCGGGGCAGGTTCCGGTTTGGGTTTTCGCTTGAAGAAACTAAACATGGGGATTCAAATCAATAGTGCCGGAGCAGGGGATAACAGGGTGCAGTACCAGTGCTGCCAGTGAGCCGGGCAACCTGCACTCAATGCGAAGCGCCAGAACACTGTGCAGCGCCAGCGGATACAATCGGCGAGTCTGGTGTTGCGGTTGTCGATTGGCTACGCCACGCGGGCCACTACCACAACGGCGCTCGCCAAACCTTGGCCGATCAGCCGACGGCGTCAACAGTCGAGTTTTTGCTCGTGCCTCGGGACTTGGTGGCAGGCGCAAAAGGTCTTCATTCTAACAGAGCGAAAACATGAAATTTGGTCCCAAAGCGCTTCTTGCAGTTCTGCTTGGTTTGGTGGCTTGCGCAGTCAACGCGGAGCCTGCCCAGGAATTCATGCTGCGCAACGGCATGAAGGTGATCGTCAAGGAAGATCACCGTGCCCCCACAGTCGCGCATATGGTGTGGTACCGGGTTGGGGCGATGGACGAGGTCAACGGCACGACGGGTGTGGCGCACGCCCTGGAACACATGATGTTCAAGGGCACGACCACCCTGAAGCCGGGCGAATTCAGCAAGCGCGTGGCCGAGATGGGTGGGCGGGAAAACGCTTTCACCAACAAGGACTACACGGCCTATTTCCAGCAAATTGAAAAATCGCGGCTGAGCGCAGTGATGGCCCTCGAAGCTGACCGCATGGTTAATCTTGTGTTCGATCCGGAACAGTTCTCACGCGAAATCCGTGTCGTCATGGAAGAGCGGCGCTTGCGTACCGACGACCAGCCGACAGCGCTGGTGTACGAGGCACTGAACGCGGCGACCTGGGTCGCCCATCCATACCATCACCCGGTCGTGGGCTGGATGGATGACCTTCAGCACATGACCGTGCAGGACGTGAAGGCATGGCATGACCGCTGGTACGTTCCAAACAACGCGACCATGGTCGTAGTTGGGGATGTCAATGCGCAGGAAGTGCTGGCGTTGGCGGAAAAAAATTTCGGCGCCATACCGGCCCGCCCGTTGGCTGTTACACGCCCACAGACCGAACCGCCGCAGCAAGGCATTCGCCGCGTGACAGTCAAGGCTCCCGCCGAAAATCCCTATGTCGCGCTGGCTTTCCACACGCCTTCGCTGCGGGACGTGGAGAAGGATGAAGACGTGCACGCGCTTGAAGTACTTGCGGCGGTGCTGGACGGCTATGACAATGCCCGCTTGAGCGCGACGCTGGTGCGAACCGAGCGCATCGCCAACTCAGCCGGCGCAAGTTACTCTTCCGAGGCACGTGGATCTTCGCTTTTCGTCCTGGACGGCGTACCGGCAAAAGGGGTTACCAGCGACCAGCTTGAAAAGCGTCTGCGTGGCGAGGTTCGCCGGGTCGCCATCGACGGTGTCTCGGACCAGGAATTGCTGAGAGTGAAAAACCAGCTTATTGCAGGCCAGATCTACAAGCGCGATTCGATTTTTGGCCAGGCGATGGAGATCGGCACGATCGAAATGAGCGGCATCTCACACAAGCAGATCGACCGCATCATCGAAAAGCTCGGCCAGGTCACGGCTGCGCAAGTGAAGCAGGTTGCCCAAAAATATTTCGGTGATGACGCGCTTACCGTCGCCAACCTTGTGCCCTTGCCGCTCTCTGAAAAGAAGGTCGCACCGCCGCCGCCCCAGCACGCGCATTGAACGGCGCCGCCAAACCCACTTCCTCCTACACCTATTTCCACTTTGCGACCCATGCGAAAACTTATTGCCGTGCTGTTGATGGTCGTCGTACATGGCGCCGCGCACGCAGCGCTCCAGATCCAGAACTGGACGCTTGCCAATGGCGCACGCGTCTTTTTTGTCGAAAACCATTCGCTTCCGGTGATAGACGCCAGTGTGGAATTCGATGCCGGCGGCCGTCGGGATCCGCCCGGCAAGAGCGGCACTGCGGCGCTGACCAACAGCATGCTGGCGCGCGGCACAAGAGAAGGGCGGGGCCCGAACGGTGAAGCCGAACCGGCGCTGGACGAAGCGCGCATCTCTGACGCTTTTGCCGACATTGCGGCGCAACGTGGCGGGGCTGCCGGCGCCGACCGCAGCGGGCTGACGCTTCGCACCTTGTCCCGGTCCGCGGAGCGCGACCGGGCAGTACTGCTTGCGGCGCGGGTCCTGGCGCAACCGGCCTTCCCGGAAAGCCTTCTACAGCGCGACAAGGCACGCACTGTCGCCAGCCTGCGCGAGCAATTGACTCGGCCGGAAGCGATTGCCAGCAAGGCATTCTGGCGCACGATGTATGGCGCGCATCCGTATGGGAATGAGCCGACCGAAGCCTCGGTCGGCGCCATTACCCGCGCCGACCTGCAGGCCTTTCATGCGAAATACTATGTGGCGAACCATGCGGTGGTAGCCATGATTGGCGACATGACACGCGACCAGGCCGACGCTATCGCGCGTCAGTTGACGGCGCGCCTTCCGCAGGGTGGCGCCCTGCCGCCGCTTTTACCGGTGTCGCCGGCTGTGGCCTCCACGCCCCCGCGTGAGCAGCGCATACCGCATCCAGCGTCGCAAGCGCATATCCTGATTGGCATGCCGGCCCTGCAACGCGGCGATCCGGACTTTTTCCCGCTGCTGGTCGGTAACTATGTCCTCGGCGGAGGCGGGCTGGTTTCACGATTGACCAATGAGGTACGGGAGAAGCGGGGATTAACCTACAGCGTCAACAGCTTCTTTATGCCGATGGCACAGCCGGGACCGTTCGAGATTGGATTGCAGACCGCCAAGAAGCAAACCAACGATGCATTGAAGGTAGTGCTAGACACCGTGAACGGCTTCCTGGCCGAGGGCCCAACCGAGACGGAAGTGAAGGCAGCCAAGGACAATCTCATTGGCGGTTTTCCACTTCGGATCGACAACAACCGCAAGATTCTCGACAACATTGCTGTCATTGGCTTCTACGGAATGCCGCTGGATTACCTCGACACCTGGACCGCGAACGTGGCAAAGGTCGGCATACCGGAAATCCGCGCAGCTTTTGCCCGGCACGTTGCGGTCGATCGCCTTTCCACCGTGATTGTTGGAGCGGAGTAGCAGCATGGCCCGCACCTTGTCGGGGAGCATTGGCAGGAACGCCGATCGCAACACTGGCTCCCCCAAAACCCGTGCGGCCTCCTCGCCGCATCGCATACGAATTATAGGTGGCCAGTGGAAGCGCACGCCGCTGACCGTGCTCGATGCCCCCGGATTGCGCCCGACGCCGGACCGTATTCGCGAGACACTCTTCAACTGGCTGGATCACCTGCTGGGCGGCGGGTGGGGTGGCAAGCGTTGCCTGGACCTGTTCTCTGGCAGTGGCGCGCTTGGTTTTGAAGCGGCCAGTCGAGGGGCGCGAGAGGTTCTGTTGGTGGAGTCCAATTCCAGGGCGGTACAACTGCTTGAGGACAGTCGCGACAGGTTGCACGCGACGCAGATCAAGATCCTGCAGGGCGACGCGGCTCGGGTGGCGGCGCGACTGGGAGCGGAAGCCGGCCCCGACGGCGCCGAAGAAAGCCGCCGCTTCGACCTTGTTTTCCTGGATCCACCCTACCATCTTGAGTGGCTGCCGCGACTGCTGCCCTTGTGCCATGCGCTGTTGAGGTCGACTGGCATGGTCTATGCTGAATCGGAAGCACCTCTCCGCCCGGAGGTGATGCCCTGGCTGCAGGGCTGGGAGGTCGTGCGTGCCGACAAGGCGGGCATGGTGTTCTACCACTTGCTGGTCCGTCGTCCTGCCAGTTGATGGCGGTGCAACAATCTCGGGCATAATGCGCGTTCTTATTAGGAGCCGACATGGTTACTGCCATTTATCCCGGAACCTTCGACCCGCTGACTCGGGGCCACGAGGATTTGGTGCGTCGCGCATCGGGATTGTTTGACAAGCTGATCGTGGGCGTCGCCGACAGCAAGGCCAAGCGCCCCTTCTTTTCGCTCGACGAACGACTCACCATTGCCAATGAAGTCCTGGGGCACTACCCCAACGTGCAGGTCGAAAGTTTTGCCGGCCTGCTCAAGGATTTTGTTCGCCGGCATGATGCGCGGGTGATTGTTCGAGGACTGCGCGCAGTCTCCGACTTCGAGTACGAGTTCCAGATGGCTGGCATGAACCGCTATCTGCTTCCCGATGTCGAAACGCTGTTCCTTACGCCGTCCGACCAGTATCAATTCATCTCCGGCACCATCGTCCGCGAGATCGCCATCCTTGGCGGCGATGTTTCAAAATTTGTATTCCCCTCGGTTGACCGCTGGCTCAAGGAAAAAATCGAATCGCTCGGCGGATAGACAGGCAACCATGCAGCGCATCGACAGGCAACGAATTCAAGGCAGCAATCGACACCGGGCCGCGCCATGGCCCTGATGATCACCGACGAGTGCATCAACTGCGACGTCTGCGAGCCGGAATGCCCGAACGAGGCCATTTATCTGGGCGCCGAAATCTATGAGATCGATCCGGCCAAATGCACCGAATGCGTTGGCCATTTCAGTGAGCCGCAGTGCCAGCAGGTGTGCCCGGTAAGCTGTATTCCATTCAATCCGCAATGGCGCGAAAGCCACGATCAGTTGCAGGCCAAATATGCATCGCTGCAGACCGCGCTACAGGCGGCCGGCGAGTCCTCCATCAAGGCGTGATCCGCGTTATTGTCGTGCCGGCCGCGCGCTTTGCCGTCTGCTGGCGGGCTGCTTAAAACCGCACGGCGACCACCCTGTCCCGTCCTGCCTGTTTCGCGGCATAGAGCGCCCGGTCCGCGGCGCCGACCAGTTCCTTTCCGAGCTTTTCAATTTCCCGCGTCGGGTCTGGCCGACTCATGGTGGCGATACCGATTGAGGCAGTCACATGCAGTTCTTTTCCGGAGTCAATGCGCAGCGGCTCTGAGATGCGCTTTCGCATGCGCTCGGCCAGGGTCGATGCACCGGGCTGGTCGGTCCCCGTCAGCAGAACCAGAAACTCTTCCCCGCCAAACCGCCCCAGCGCATCCGACAGCCGCAACTCCAGCTTAATGCGGGCGGCAACCTCGCGCAGAACCTCATCTCCCGCCTGGTGGCCGATTTGGTCGTTAATCCGCTTGAAATGGTCAATGTCAATGTACATGCATGAAAGCGCATGGCCATGGCGGCAGGCGCGCCCAACTTCATCTACGAGCCGACGCTCGATATAGCGCCGGTTGCTAACGCCGGTAAGGCCGTCGGTCAAGCCCATATGCTTGAGCAGTTCCCGGTTGATGACGTTTTCGAGGCAGAGAGCAAGGACCGAGGCACGGTGCTCAAGGAAGTCGGTTGCCATGCCAGCCGCGTAACGCAGGGGTCTGAAACTGCCCAGATTCAGACTGCCAATCAGTTCACCGTTGCGTCGGAGCGGCAGGATGGCGACACTGCGCGGCGTCACCGTCGGTTTCGGAAACATGCTGCCAAACTCTGGTTCCGACCAGGCGCCAAGGACGGGCTTTTGCAGGTTGCCCAGCAGGCCCCCGAATCCGGCGGGCTTATCCAGGAAAAGCAACTTTGGGTAGTCCGGGAACGCCACATCCAGGTCAATCAATACCCGCCGCATTGCGTAGTCGGGATCCAGCAAGGCAAGCGTTACCACGTCCAGCTCGGACGATTCGACGAAGGCGTCGAAGGCGCTTTCAATCAATTCCCGAAAGCCGCTCGCGCCGATGAAAGCGAGGTCGATCTGCTGGTGCCGCCGCATGATTTCCTCGTTCAGGCGCGCCTGAGCCAGCAGCGCGTCCAATTGACGGCGCAGGGCCAGGTTCTCGGGATTGTCTTGGTCGGGCATGGGGCTGATGGTTCGTCCGTACGTACGGTGTTCCAGGATGCGGCAACCGTCTCAATAGCCAGTTATCTAGGCTGCTCAAATGGTCCGGCCGCGCCGGATTAATATCGAGCCTGTTACGAATGTGCGCGCTCAAGTTTGCCCCATGATAAGGCGAGGCGCTTTTCACCGGGACTTCACAGCAATGTTGCGCTATTCGAGGTTCAGTCCTGGAACGCCAGCTCCATCTCGATTGGCTGACCAAGACGGAGGAGGAGGCCCTCGCCGCGCACCAGCACGGCATTCATGCCGAAGGTAATACCACCACCCAGGCGCGGATCGACCCGGTAGGTGCGCAGGATGTCGAGTGGGTCCGGGCCGAACTCGCCGCGGGTTTGATCTATGGAGGGTATTGGGCAGCGCTGGCACGGCTTCACCGGCTTGAGCATAACCTCGCCGGCGCAGATTACCCCTGCATGGTCTTCGTCGAATGCATAGCCGCCAGCGATGACCAGGTTAGGACGGAACCGGTCCATCGGCAGCGCTTCCCGACCGTGTGAACGGAGTTTTTCGTTGAGGTCATCGAGCGATTCCTGGGAAACGACAAGGAACGGATAGCCGTCCGAGAAACGGTTGGGCGCGACGATGTCGCCAGTCCACTGCGAGTTCGCAAAGCGTCCGGCCTGCGGATCAAAACGGACCAGGCGGCAGGCACCGCCGATCGCCTCGGAAAACCATGCGGCGGCGGCGTCGCCGCAATCCTCCGCGAGCAAGGTGTCGCGCCACACGGTTACCGTGCGGGTCGGGGCATTCGGCCTTGACGGAGCGATCGGCAGCTTAAGTGGCGACATGCCTGGCGAGCGCAGCACCAGCGCTTCTTCGCCGATTTCCGGCGTCACCAGCGCCATGCGCGGGTGGGAGCGCTGCGAAAGGAAGCCGCCTTTCAAGTCGACCGCCATCCATTCGCGATCGTGCACGCGCCCGAATGCCAGTCCGGCCGCTGTGATGGTCGCTTCTTCCAGGCCAATCCCGGCGCAGGATTTGACTGGGTAAAGGTTGAGCTCGGTCAGGTGCGGCATGTTGGCTTGGACGGGGAGATTCTGATGCGGTGGAAATGCTAGGCTGCTATCGGCGGCGGTTGCTGCGCGACGACGGAGAGGTAGCCACCTTGCGGGCTGACCCGGATACAGTTGCGTCCTGCGGCCTTGGCCGCATAGAGGGCCATGTCGGCCTGATAGACCAGCGTGCGCCATGAGACGTGGTCCGCCCCGCCAGGGTGCAAGACGGCCAGGCCAATGCTGACAGTCAGCCTCTCACAGTGCTGAAAGCGATGATTGGCGACGACTTCGAGCAGTTTGCCGCCAACGACTTCAACACTGTCGCGATCGACGCCCGGCAACACGATTACAAATTCTTCGCCACCGTAACGCCCTACCAGGTCGACCGCCCGGCAACTCTCGCCCAGCAACTGCGCCAGAGCTACCAATACATCGTCGCCGGCAGCATGTCCATGGCGGTCGTTGATCTCCTTGAAGAAATCGATATCCATGATCGCCACAGTGATCGGGCGGCGGAAACGCCTTGCCATATCGAGCTCGCGCTCGCCTGCCAGCACGACGGCGCGTCGGTTTGAAATGCCTGTCAACTCGTCGTGCGTTGCAAGGTGATTCCTGTCGTCGACGATGCGTTCAAAGTAGAGCAGGAACAGCCCCAACGAAAAAAGCAGAGTTCCTGCCATTGGCACAATGAAGGTCACCGCCACGCTGATGGGCTGGTTCGATGTAGGCAGGAAGGTAGTCATGTTGGCAAGCAGCGTCAGCGCCCGAATGCTGAACGTTGCCAGGATGAGAAAAACGCCAAGCATTGCGGTCATGCGCCCGATGCTGCGTTCGGCTTGTGACCGGGGCCAGAGCTCCTTTACCCATAAGGCGCTGCAGATTGTCAGGGCAGAACAGACGAAGATTGTGCGTTGCATGACACTGGCTTGCGATTGCAGAAGCAGCTCGAAAACCATGGTAAAGAGCACGGCGAGATACCAACCGGCGACCGATCGAGGCTTTTTGAAGAAAATCTGGAGGCCGCGCCAGTGAATGACGCATCCGTACACGAGCAGGCTGTTGCCGATCAATAGAGGAAGATGGCTAGGTGCGCCGGCATTCCAGACTACGAGCATCACGCCCGCGGCAAAGAGCAGCGAACCGACCGCCCACCAGCTTGTGCACCGCTCCTCTGGCGCGGCGAAATAGAGGCAGACCGTTGACAAGGCCAGGCAGCCCTGAATGACGGCGAGGGCAGTGCCCGCGGTAAGTGAGTCCATGTTGCGTCCATTGCGGGAAGGCCCTAGCGGCGAACGGAATGCATGCAACGCGGAACGCCGCAAACCGCATTGTGTAGTGCAATGTTGCCTTGGCACTATAACTGATCTCCGTGCACTCGTGCCTCCGAATTGCTGAGCTCAGGCTTTAGAGGGAAAAGGCCGGCGGCAGCGACGGTCCAACCAGCGGCGTTCTAGCCCTGGAGAATCCTTTTGGATGCATCTAGCGCAGGTTCACGGGTGCTGCATACCATGACGGCCGAGGGCCAGTCGAACGTGACGAGATAATTCGTTTATATGGAAAGGTTTTTTGAGGACGATGTTGTTGCCCATCACCTTGTCGATCGCATCCATGTCAGCATAACCGGTAGCGAAAAGGACCGGCAAATCAGGAAATTTTTCAAGCGCCCGGGCCACAACCTCGGCACCAGAAATGCCTGGCATGAGGAAGTCCGTGATGACAAGGTCGGGTCGCGCTGAGTCCAGCTGGTCGAGCGCCGCCTCGCCGTTCTCTGCCTGTGACACGCTGTAGCCGAGAATCTCCAGCGACTCCACCATGAACTGCCGCACTGCCGGTTCATCTTCGACGACCAGGATTCTGGCCCGATTTCCATCGCTTTCGGAGAGCGGTTCTTCAGTCGATTCCGAAATGAGGGCATCGCCGGGCGCGGCAAGTGGCAACCAGATTTCCACCGTAGCGCCGTGACCGGGTTTGCTGAACGCGCGGGCAGTGCCGCCTGATTGTTGCGCAATGCCATAGACCTGGCTTAAACCTAGACCGGTGCCCTTGCCCGGCCCCTTGGTCGTGAAAAAAGGGTCAAATACCTTAGGGAGAATTTCCGAGTTAATCCCCGGTCCGTTGTCTGTCACCGAAATAACGGCGTACTCGCCTTCAGGCAGCAAGTCTTGCGTTGCATGCTGCATCGAGGTCCGGATGGTCAGCTTGCCGCCATGCGCCATCGCATCGCGGGCGTTAATGGTCAGGTTGAGAAGGGCCAGTTCAATCTGGTTCAAATCGGCCTTCACCAACGGCAAATCTCTGGAAAGCTCGAAAGCTATTTCAATGCTTGCACCGAGCGATGCTGCCAGCAATTCGCCGATGCCTTCCATGGCGACCGTCAGGTCAATCGCTTTCAAATCCAGTCGCTGACTGCGGGCGAAGGCCAACATCTGCTTGGTAAGCTTTGCGCCCCGTCCGGTCGCCCGGCGGGCGGCATTGGCCATACGCTTGACACGCTCGTCCATCGAGACCAGATCAATCAGGTCCAGGTTGCCCTGGATGATGCTGAGCAGGTTGTTGAAGTCGTGCGCGATACCGCCAGTCAGGCGGCCGATCGCTTCCATTTTTTGGGTTTGGATCAGGGCGATCTGGGCTCTTTCCCGCTCGGTGATTTCATTCATCAGGCGGTCGTTTGCCTGTGCCAGCGCGGCGGTTCTTTCTTCTATGCGGCTTTCAAGCGTTTCATTGAGTTGCACTAACGCTCTCTGGCTCTCCTGCAAGCTGCGCTCCGCTTCCCGTCGCTCGGTGACGTCCAGCGTGACACCGACCATGTGCAAGGGGCGTTGTTCCGTGTCACGGCTGATTTTTCCCTGCATCTGAACCCAATGCATCGTGCCGTCGGGCCAGATAGCGCGGAACTCGATATCAAACTCCCGGAGTGAAGCGATGGCACTTTCGATCGCCGCAGCGTGGCGCTCGCGGTCAGAGGGGTGGATCGACGCCGTCAGATCGTCATAAGTAAATGGGTCCAGCGGCCCCCGTCCAAAATCGGACTTGCACTTGGCGGACGCCTCCAGCACCTGCTCATCAAGGTGCAGTTCCCAGGAGCCGAGATGCCCCGCCTGTAACGCCATGCGCAAGCGCTCTTCGGACTGTATGCGGTCGTGGAGGTCCCTCCGGGCCTGGTACTGCCGCTTGCGCGCCCGTAAAGCCGAAGCGGCTGCGCGGCGCAGTGTCTCGGCCTTTACTGGACGCTCAAGAATCACCGCATTGCTCAGGCTTTCCAGCAGCGCTCGGGTTGCTATGTTGCCGGGCCTGGAATGCTTCGACGCCATGAGTACGAAGGGAAAGTCCGACCAGGAAGCCTGTCTCGACAGCCACGCCGCCAACGGGGCGACCGATACATCGTGTAGCGCCTCTTCGGCAATCAGGCTGCTCGCTGCGCCGGCTTCCAGTTCCTCCATGAGCTGGTCAAGGCCCGCGCAAACCGTGCATCGAAGCCCGTCCTGGGCCAGCACATGCACGATCACTTGGGCATCGCGTCCGCGCGGGGCAAGAATCAGGATGCGGTCTTCGTTTGGGTTGCTACGCTCCATCCGCCACGCCCCCCACTGACATCATGGGTGTAGCGCCGTGATAGTTTGGTACGCCGGTGAGGACGCCCTCGAAACCTTCAAGTGCCTTGCCGATTTCAATGCCGTTCGGCCCGAGCCGAAGCTCATGGATTGTTTGCGCATGGTCGTTGGTACGGCTCTTCATCACAGTGACGGCGCGCCGCAGCCGACCGTTCGCTTCAAAGTAGCGCAGCAGTACGGTAGCGTCGCTCAGATAACTGAGGTCTATTTCGCTGCGCACTTCGCCGATAAGGCCGTGCTGGCCGAGAACCAGGACCGTGGTTACGCCCTGTTGAGAAAGATAAGTAAGCAGTTCGTGCATCTGCAAGGTCAGGTATTTTTCGCCCGGCATCGCCTGCAAGTAGGCGTTCAGGCTGTCGATTCCCACGAACGTCACACCGGTCAATTCAACTGCATCGCGCAGCATATGGGCGAATTCGCCGGGCGCCAGTTCCGCCGGGTCGATGTGATGTATATGAAGTTGGCCGCTGTCCATGTGCTTGCGCAAATCCATGCCAAGCGCAGCACTCCGAGTATGCAGGGTGCCCAAGCCTTCATCGAACAGGTAGAGAGCACCCTTTTCACCGCGTTCAAGCGCGGCAAGCAGACAACGCACCGACACGGTCGTCTTCCCGATTCCTGACGGTCCCACAATCAACGTGCTGGTTCCAGGTACAAGTCCGCCGCCGAGCAGTGCGTCGATGTCCTGCGCGCCAGTCGACACTGGCGAGGCGGAAAATTCCCTGCCGTGCTCTGACGCAATCAGGCGAGGGAATACGCGCAGTCCTCCGGTATCAAGTGTGAAGTCGTGAAACCCGCCGCGGAATTTGATGCCGCGCATTTTAACGACGATCAGGCGGCGGCGCTCCTTGCCGAATTCCTGGGCAATTTGTTCGAGGCTCACCACGCCATGCGCAATGCTGTGGAGTTGCTGGTCGCTCGGATCGGACGTCTTGTCGTCCAACATCAGCACCGTGCATTGACGGGACGAAAAGAAGTGCTTGAGCGCCAGAATCTGGCGGCGATAACGCAGCGGATTCTGCGCCAGCAGGCGCAGTTCGGACAAGCTGTCAAAGACGATCCGGATCGGCTTGACCTGATCCACCTCCCGCATAACGTTCGTGATCGTTTCACCCAACTCGACTTCAGACGGATGGAGGATCGACTGTTCCGCGTCAAGGTCGAGGTCAATGTCGTTCACCAATTCGAACAGGGACAGGCGGTCCAGATTCCAGCCATGGCTGCGGGCAACCGACTTCAATTCATTCGCTGTTTCCGAAAGCGTTATGTACAGCCCCTTTTCACCAATCCGTTCCCCTTCAAGCAGGAACTGGAGCGCGAGGGTTGTCTTTCCCGTACCAGGCGCGCCTTCGACGAGATACACGCGGTTCGGCGTAAATCCGCCGCCGAGAATATCGTCCAGGCCGGGCAGGCCACTGCGCGATCTTGTCGACTCCAAAACCGCGTCTTCATGAGTTTCGATTGCATTCATGGCGAGGAAGAAATTTCAAAATGGGTTGGTTTGCCGAGCCTGCACGAGTAGTCGGACAGTCTGGCCGCAGTCAATTGGGCTTCCCCGGACACCGATCGTTTTGCATGCGCTGCAGTTTTTATGCCAACAGAAAGTTTTCGCCGAAACAAGTGACTTTACCGCTTGAACGGACGCCTCGCTTTGACGGGAGCCTTATTCCTTTGCGCAACGTGCTCCGGATGGACCGCATTTGCGGCAGGGTAATTCCCGGCGTCTGCATCCTTTTAACCCGGCATGGAACGCTTCTGCAGAACGACCCGCGCAACGGCACTGCTCGTCGCCCTCGGCCGCCCGGATCCCCATTGAGAGTGCAATAACGCAGTGCCGATCAACGAGAATCTTCTTTACGGAGCAAACGTCCGGTGCTAGAGTAATTTTGAATACAATATACAAAAATCCTCGAAAAGGCACAATATGGTAAAACTCGATTTCCACCCGGCCGGCCGTCATTTTCTGCAGATTCCCGGACCGAGCCCGGTGCCAGACCGCATCTTGCGGGCCATGAGTTATCCCACAATTGATCATCGCGGCCCGGAGTTCGGCGCACTCGGCCTGAAGGTCCTGTCGGGCATCAAGAAGATATTCAAGACCGAGCAGCCAGTCATCATTTACCCCGCGTCCGGAACCGGCGCATGGGAAGCCGCACTGGTCAACACCCTTAGCCCGGGCGACGCGGTGCTGATGTATGAGACCGGCCACTTCGCCACGCTTTGGAAAAAGATGGCGGATGCGCTCGGCCTCAAGCCTGAGTTTCTCGGCTTGCCAGGCATTGAGGGTTGGCGCCATGGCATTCGTGCCGACCTGATCGAAGACCGCCTTTGCAAGGATTCCGGACACACCATCAAGGCGGTTTGCGTCGTCCACAACGAGACCTCGACCGGCGTCACTTCCAATATCGCCGCCGTGCGCAAGGCGATCGACGCCGCCGGACATCCGGCACTGCTGCTGGTGGATTCCATCTCCGGCCTGGCGTCGGCGGATTACCGGCACGACGAATGGGGCGTCGACGTCACGGTTTCGGGCTCGCAAAAAGGCTTGATGCTGCCGCCGGGTATCAGCTTCAACGCTGTCTCTCCAAAGGCGATCGCTGCCAGCAAGGTCGCGAAGCTCCCGCGTGCGTTTTGGGACTGGACCGAAATCATCGCAATGAATGCGACCGGCTACTGGCCGTACACCCCGAGCACAAACCTGCTCTATGGTCTGTCCGAAGCACTCGACATGATCCTTGATGAGGGCCTCGACAACGTCTTTGCGCGTCACCAACGCCTCGCCGAAGCCTGCCGCAAGGCGGTCAATACCTGGGGCTTGCCGGTGCAATGCGCCGACCCCGAGGTATTCTCGCCGGTACTGACCGGCGTGATGACGCCAGAGGGCTTCGATGCAGACAAGATCCGCGCGCTCATTTACGAAAACTTCGACATGTCGCTTGGCACTGGGCTGGGCAAAATGAAAGGTCGCATGTTCCGCATCGGTCACCTCGGCGAAGCCAACGACCTGAGTTTGATGGCAACGCTTGCGGGCTGTGAAATGGGTCTCAGGATGGCGGGCGTTCCGCTCGCGGCGAGCGGCGTGCTGGCCGCAATGGAGCATTTGTCGAGCAAGAAAAGCCCTTCGATGCTGAAGGTGGCTTGATCGATCAGGCTCGATCAACCTGAAGGGGCGCCTGCTGGCGCCTCTTTTGCAAACAGCATTCAGTATCGGTATCGGGCGCGCCCCGAAACAAGGGCGGCCAGGGCGTTAAACGGCGCGTTCAGCGGGTGTTGGCCCCACAAGGGTTCCGCTGGCGTGGCGTGCAGGTGATGGATCATAAAAGACAACCAGGAGACAAGAATTGAAGACCTACAAAATACTAATCATGGGTGCATCGTACGGGTCACTGCTCGGTGCAAAGCTGCTGCTGGCGGGACACACCGTCAAGCTGGTATGCCTTCCGGCGGAAGCGGACCTGATCAACGTGGAAGGCATACGGGTCAGGATGCCCGTCAAGGGCATCAGCGGCCTGGTGGAAATCGATTCACGCAAGTTGCCGGGCAAGCTTTCTGCGTCGGTGCCCGCGGAGGTTGATCCGGCTGACTTTGACCTCGTCGCCCTGGCGATGCAGGAGCCGCAATATGCGTCACCGGGCGTCCGTGAACTGCTCGCTGCCGTGGCCAAGTCCGGGGTGCCGTCGATGTCGATCATGAACATGCCGCCGCTGCCCTTCTTGAAGCGCATTCCCGGCATAGACGCCAATTCCTGCCGTGACGCCTATACCGACCCGGCCGTATGGGACGCCTTCGACCCGGCAACAATGACGCTGTGCAGTCCCGACCCGCAGGCCTTTCGTCCGCCGGAAGAAAAGACCAATGTATTGCAGGTGCGGCTGCCGACGAACTTCAAGGCCGCGCGCTTCGAATCGGAGGCCCACACCGCCATGCTGCGCAGTCTTGCGGCCGACATCGAAGCGATTCGATTCGATACGCCTGACGGCCCGGTAGAGCTGCCTGTGAAGCTCAAGGTATTCGAATCGATTTTTGTGCCGCTCGCGAAGTGGAGCATGCTCCTTGCCGGTAACTACCGTTGCGTGCAAAAAGACAGCGTGCGTTCGATTCAGGATGCGGTACACAGCGATCTTGAAGCGTCGCGCGCAATGTACGAATGGGTCGGCGGTGTCTGCCGAACGGTCGGCGCGGCGCAGGCGGACCTTGTCCCGTTCGAGAAGTACGCAAATGCCGCGACCGGATTGGGCAGCCCTTCTTCAGCGGCCCGCGCGTTAGCCGGCGGAGCTCGCAATATCGAGCGGGTCGACCGGCTGGTGCAAACCCTGGCACTGCAGAAGGGCTTGCGTTTTGCGCCGCTTGATGAGCTCGTCACGCTGGTAGATTCGCGGATAGAGGCAAATCGACGCGCTGCCTGAGAATTACCCGTGTGCGCCGCTGCACACGTAATGCAACCTGGATGGCCCACGCTAACCCGTGGGCCATTTCTACCTGGTCTCCCGCCATAGCCACTGCCCGAACCGAACCAGGCCAAGCCATGACGGACTCGGACCCAGACCCAGAGCCAGACCTAGCCCCAAAGCCAGAGCGAGAACCAGACCCAGACCCAGGGCCAGAGCCAGAGCCGGCGCGACCGTTTTCAAAACGTCTCCGCGGGACGCGCCTCTGCACCGCTGGAAGGAATCGATTTTTGCACATCGCTCCATTCCTCACTCCAGCCCATGGCGCTGCCACCCTTTGTCAGCGCCGTTCCAGCGTCATCTGCCGGTGAAGCCACCTCCATGGGGACAATGCTGACATCGTGATAGTCGGTAAGGTCATAGCCCTGTGTCGCAAGAACGACGCTGACGGCGAGTGCACTGGCGATGACGGTCGCCCCGGCGGCGAGGCCGCCTACAGCTTTTAAGAAAGACATTTTCTGCTCCTTTTTCCTTGAGTGAGTGGTCGAGCCGAGCCTTCCACGGAACTCGGCCCGCGGTTGTGGACATCAGCCGATCGAGTTGAAGCCTTGCTGGTTGTTGTAGGCGGAAATGCAACCGCCGAAGACAGCCGAGCCATTGCCGGTGGCATTGCTCTGGCACTGGTTGTTCGCCTGGTCAAGCTTGACGGTGGTGCTCACGACGGAGGCGGGGAAGTCATAGCCGACGAAGCCGGAAAGGCTGGCGGGCATTTTCCAGGCATAGCCGCCGCGTACAGCTGCCATGGCCGTGGTATCGAGTGCCGCGGTTACGGCCAAATCTTTGATGATCAGTGCTTTCATGTGAATCTCCTTGAAGGGCGTGGTTACGGGTTCTGGGTTTGAGCGGATTGTGTTGGGCTCGCCATTGCTACAGCAGGCGGCATGCCAGACGCCCCCGCGCAGCAGCGGTTCGAGACAAGTCCTTGAAATGAAAAAGAATTCGTGGCGCAGCTGTCTTTCAAGCCGGGTTGGGAGCACGCGGGCAAGACGGGCCGGCGCCGACACATCGCGTCTCGTGTTCGGTGCGGACCAACAGAACAGACTCGTCAGCGTTGTGGATTGCCGCGTGCCCAAGGCCAAGGATGGATCCTGTCGGCTGCATCAAGAAACGCGCTCGTTTGACCTGCGCTCTGCCACCACAATTGAAGCGTCGTCGGTGTCACCGGAGGTTCAAAAGCGGCGCATTAACTCCCCCACCCATCACCACATTGCGCTGTTCGGCATGCGACGCGGCAATAGCTTGACGAGGATAAAGCTTGAGTGATTCGTTCGATTCCCGTTGCTGCCCATTTCGTATAATCTGCCGACTTGGACGTTGCCAACAAGATCGCCAACTCGGTCGGGCCCCAATCGGAAATTCGAAGAATCGAACCCTGCCAACGGCTACTGCGAGAGGTCTTGATTGCCCTTGTACCGGCCCGTCGCAATTTCCACCGTTACGGAGAAATCAATGAGCAACGAAACTACCGGCCGCCTGGCCGGTATATTGGAACGGAATCACGAACCCCTTCTCAAGGAATGGCTGAAGGAAATGTTGTCGCGGTACGTCCGTCGCGACAAGGTGACCGAGGCGGAAATCGGACAGCAGGCGGCCCGCTTCATTCCGCTTGTTGCGCGCGCCGCGGCGGCCGGTAATTCACGCGATATTGAGAGTTCTTCATGGGACGAAGTACGTGAACTGCTGGCAGAAATCTCGCAGGCCCGCGTGCGGCAGGGATTTTCTCCCAGCGAGACGGCCACCTTTATTTTCGCGCTGAAGGATCCGCTCTTCGCCATTTTCGGCAAAGAGCTTAAGAGTGAACCGCTAGCGCTTGCGGAAGAAATCGTGGCAACCAGCAGCCTGTTCGACAAGCTCGGCCTGTTCACCATTGAAGAGTATCAGCGGGGACGCGAGCAGGTCATCTTGAGGCAGCAGCAGGAATTGCTCGAGCTCTCAACACCTGTGGTGCAACTGTGGAAGAACGTCCTGGCATTGCCGTTGATTGGCACGCTAGACAGCGCGCGCACCCAGGTTGTCATGGAAAGCCTTCTGCAGAAGATTGTGGAAACCGGCGCCATGATTGCGATTGTTGACATAACCGGCGTGCCGACGGTGGACACGCTGGTCGCACAGCATTTGCTCAAGACGGTGGCGGCGGCGCGCCTGATGGGAGCGGACTGCATCATCAGCGGCATCCGGCCCCAAATCGCTCAGACCATTGTTCATCTCGGAGTGAATCTGGAAGACGTCACGACAAAGGCCACTTTGGCTGACGCCTTCGTAGTCGCGCTCCAGCGTACCGGATCGACGATCACGAATTCCCACGCCCACGACTGAGGTTTCAATGGAAAGAATCCCCATTTTAAAAATGGGCAACCTGCTGCTGGTTACCATTCAGGTTGACATGCACGACCGGCTTGCGATGACTTTGCAGGACGACCTCACGGCCCGCATCGTCAAGGAGCGGGCGAGGGGCGTCCTGATCGACATTTCTGCGCTGGATATGGTTGACTCCTTCATCGGCCGCATGATCAGCAACACCGCGGCGATGGCACGCATCCTTGACGCAAGGACCGTGCTGGTCGGCATGCAACCGGCGGTTGCCATTACGCTGGTTGAGCTCGGGTTGACGCTCGAGGGTGTGAGCACAGCACTCAACGTGGAGCGTGGCATCAGGCTTCTCGAGCAGGCTGATGACCCGAAGCCAAACGGCCGGGCTCGCCATTGAGCTTGCTCCCAGCCGGAAACTGAAAGGCACATGAATTGAACATGACGGACGCAAACGCCCTCGTGCTGCCATTGCGATCCGATGAAGACGTGCTTCGTATTCGCCAGGCGGTACGCCAATGGCTGGTAGACCTCGGCTTCAGCCTGATTGACCAAACGAAAATGGTTACTGCCGCAAGCGAACTGGCGCGTAACACCTTGCGTTACGGTGGCGGCGGCGAGTCGCATCTCATACGGGTGTCGAACGGCTCGCGGCGTGGTATCAGCCTTGCTTTCGTTGACCAGGGCCCTGGCATTGCCGACGTCGACCTCGCCCTCAAGGATGGCTTTACCACCGGTGGCGGTCTTGGCCTCGGCTTGAGCGGCGCGAAACGCCTGTCGGATGAATTCGAATTGCAAACGGAAGTCGGCAAGGGCACTACGGTAAAAATCACGAAATGGAAACCCTACTAAGTACGGGCGCGCGTCAGACGCGCTATTGGATAAGGGATTCAAGCGACATTGCCGTGGCGCGCCGGGCCGGTAGCGCACTTGCGACGCGTCTTGCCCTTGATGAAACGGCGGTTGGTCGGGTTGCCCTGGTGGTCACGGAAGCCGCCACGAATATTCTGAAGCATGCAGGGCGGGGTGAAATATTGATTGCCCCTGCAAGGTCTGGCGGCGTGGTCGGCGTGGAAGTCGTTGCGCTCGACGCCGGGCCCGGCATGTCGAACGTCGCATCAAGCATGCGAGATGGCGTGTCGACCTCGGGCAGTTACGGCGTCGGCCTCGGCTCCATGCAGCGGCTCGCAGACGACTTCGACATTTATTCGACCCCGAATGCCGGCACCGCTGTATGGATGGCGATCTGGGCTTCGGCCCGAAAGCCGATTCATGACGATCCCTGGAAGGTTGGCACAGTCTGCATCCCTCTCGATGGCGAGGATGTGTGCGGCGACGCCTGGGGAGTCGTTGTCGCGCCGGGCGAGGCAACCGTGATGGTGGCGGACGGGCTTGGGCATGGACCGGACGCCGCGGCGGCTTCCGAAGCGGCCACTGCGGTGCTTGGTAAAGATCACGGTCAGACCCCGGCGACGTTGCTGGATGACGCACATGCCGGTTTGCGCGCAACGCGTGGCGCCGCGGTCGCGGTCGCCTGCATTGACTCGAAAAAAGGCGAAGTCGTTTTCGCGGGTATCGGCAATATCGCTGCCTGCGTCACCTGCGACATGCAGCGCAAACAACTGGTGTCGCTGAATGGCATCGTTGGGAGCAACATGCGAAAGGTCCAGCAATTCGACGCGCTGTGGAGCCGCGGTTGCATGCTGATCATGCACTCCGACGGACTCGGAACACGCTGGTCACTTGACACTTATCCGGGCCTGGCTTCGCATCACCCGGGCCTCGTCGCAGCGGTCCTGTACCGCGACTTTTCTCGAGATCGCGACGACGCGACCGTGCTCGTCATCCGCAATAACGAAATCGGTTGAGCATGTCACTGCGCCTTCTTACCGTCAGCATCAACAGCGAACTGGACGTGGTCGCCGCGCGTCAGCGGGCGCGCCAGGTTGCGGCGCTATGCGGCTTCGTGGGACAGGACCAGACAAGAATAGCAACCGCGGTTTCGGAATTGGCGCGCAACGTATTCAATTACGCCTCGCGCGGCAAAGTCGAATTTTCGGTTGAAGGCCAAAGCGTGCCGCAGACGCTCCTGGTCAGAATCGAGGATGAAGGCCCCGGCATTGCCAACCTTGACTTGATCCTCTCCGGGAAATATCAAAGCGCCACCGGTATGGGCCTCGGCATACTTGGCGCGCGGCGCTTGATGGACCAGTTCGAGATCGAGACGGCGCCAGGGAATGGCACCCGGATCGTATTGAAGAAGCTGCTCCCCGCCGCCGCGCCGCTCCTTACCAGCAAGAGCGTGGGCGAGTCGAGCGCACAGCTAATGACGGTGCCCGCGGATATCACGCTCTATGAGGTGCAAAAGCAGAATCAGGAATTGCTGGGTACGCTGGCCGACCTGAAGGCGCGGCAGGATGAATTGCTGCAGCTGACGCGCGAACTCGAAGACACCAACCGCGGTGTCGTCGCCCTCTATGCGGAACTGGATGAGAAAGCGACATCCCTGCGGCGCGCGGATGAAGCGAAGTCGCGCTTCCTGTCCAACATGAGTCACGAATTCCGCACGCCGCTTAGCTCCATCCGGGCGCTTTCCTCGATACTGCTCGAGCGCGTTGATGGCGAACTGTCGCTGGAGCAGGAGAAGCAGGTGCGGTTTATTCTCAAGGGCGCCGAGTCGCTGTCGGAACTGGTGAACGACTTGCTGGACGTCGCGAAGATCGAAGCCGGCCATGTCGATGTGCATCCCGCGAAGCTCGATCTGGTGGACCTCTTTAGCGCGTTGCGCGGCATGCTGCGGCCGCTGCTGCCATCGGAATCAGTAAGTCTGGTTTTCAAGGACCCGCAAGGCGTCGGCAAGCTGTTTACCGACGAAGGCAAGGTGTCCCAAATCCTGCGAAACTTCATATCCAACGCCCTGAAATTCACGGAAACGGGAGAGGTTGTCGTGGCTGCGTCCCGAGGCCCTGATGGGATGGTCAGGATTTCAGTTTCCGATACGGGGCTCGGCATCGCCATGGAACATCAGGACCTGGTTTTCGAAGAATTCAGTCAGGTGGAAAATCGGCTGCAAGGCAAGGTGAAGGGCACTGGCCTCGGCTTGCCGCTTTGTCGCAAGCTGGCGGCGGTGCTCAACGGCTCTGTGCAACTGCGTAGCGAGCCGGGCCGCGGTTCGGTTTTTACACTGGTTCTTCCTGCGATCTTTGCGCAAGGGCAAGGCCGGAACGGCGCGCCGTGAAATCATGATTGCCAGCGTGAAAACCCCCCTCATCCTGAATGTTGACGACACCGAAGCGGCTCGCTATGTCAAGTCGCATGTCCTCACACGCGCCGGTTTCGAAGTCATCGAAGCAGGCACCGGTAGCGAGGCCATTGCGCGAGCGCAGGTCGAGCAGCCGGCGCTGATTCTTCTCGATATCAAACTTCCCGACATTAACGGCTTCGAGGTTTGCCGTCGCTTGAAGCAGGATCCCCTTACAAAAACGATCCTGGTTTTGCAGACGTCCGCATCCTACATCGCTAGCGCCGACAAGATTCGGGCGCTCGATGGCGGCGCCGACAATTATCTCTTCGAACCGATCGAACCCGAGGAACTGGTTGCGAATGTGAGGGCACTGCTGCGCCTGGGCCGGGTGGAGCAGGAACTTCGCGAAGCTGACCGGCGCAAGGACATCTTCCTGGCGACCTTGGCCCATGAATTGCGCAACCCGCTTGCACCGATCCTTACCGCCGCTGAATTGCTCAGTCGCCTCAATCCGAATCCATCATCAGCGCAGGCGTTGGCGCACGAGACCATAAAGCGCCAGACCAAGCACCTGATTCGCCTCGTTGATGAATTGCTCGAAGTATCGCGGATCGCCAAGGGCAAGATCGACCTCAAAAGGAAACCGACCAGCGTGCAGGCGGTTGTGCAAGCCGCAATGGAGACTGCCTCCGCAATCATGGCGCAACGAGAACACAAAGTCTCGGTGCAGTTACCCGCGGAAGTACTCTGGATTGACGGCGATAGCGTGCGGCTGGCGCAGGCGGTGGGCAATCTGCTGCGCAACGCGGGCAAATTCACGCCGCCGCACGGGCACATCAGTCTGACAGCAGAGGCGCAGGAAAATGAGATCTGCATCCGCGTCGAGGACAACGGCATTGGCCTCTCGCCGGAGAACGTGCTGGCCGTCTTCGACCTCTTCATGCAGGCTGAAGACGTGCTGGAGGGTGCCAGCGAAGGGCTGGGCCTGGGTTTGTCGATTGCGAAAGGATTGGTTGAACTGCACGGCGGAACAATCAGCGCTGCGAGTGGTGGGCCGGGGCAGGGAAGTACGTTCGAGATTCGCCTGCCTTCGATCACAGGAGAGGCCCCCCAACCGCGGCATGCCGTCGCACCGGACGTTGACGCGTCTTCCTATCGAGTGCTGATGGTGGATGACAATGTCGGGGCAGTGGACATGTTCAGCATGCTGCTTGAGATCGAGGGCCACACCGTGTTCAAGTGCAATACCGGCGGCGATGCGCTGGCTCAAGTCGGCAGCGTCAACCCGCAAATCATCGTCCTGGATATCGGCCTGCCGGACATGAGCGGCCTTGACGTAGCGAGGGAAGTGCGCAAGCGGCCCGGCATGGAGAAAGTGGTGCTGATCGCGCTCACAGGTTATGGCAGGAAGGAGGACAAGGAACGCGCCAGCGATGCCGGCTTCGATGCGCATCTCACCAAGCCGGTTACCTATCAAACTCTCATGTCCACGATTGAAAGCCTGGAACCCGCAAAGCGCCAGTGACGGCCGTCCTCTGACCGCAGCGGCTCAGGTGTGGTCCTTCTCCTGTGCGTCGCCATTGGAGGTCTTGTGGCGGCTCCAGAAGCCTGCGCAGCCGCGCACCCGCGACTCCGCACCTCTTGCTTCACGATGTCTTGCCTTGCAGGTCCTACGAGCCCGCGTAGTGCGCTCCGGCCATGATGAACGGAATAAGCAATTCGGGAACCAGATAACCGAGCCAAATGCCGGCCGGCTTTGGAAGCCCCACCTTGCTGATCGAGACCAGGCGGCCTGCGCCCGCAAGTAGTACCCCAAGCGCCAGCAGATACACCAGATCGCCTTGCTGGCGGACCGTTAAAGCGGCCCACAGGGAGATGACACCGGTAGAGAGATAAACCCCAGCCATGAAGCGGTGCACATTGTCCAGTCGCGCTGAGGTCTCCGGTTGGCCAAGAACCATCTGCAGGGTGCCGCCAAAGCCGGCGATTGCAGCAACAAGGAACAGGCACGCCTGAACGATTATCTGGCTTGATGTGAGCGGAACGTCGGGCATGGCGTCTTCCTTTGCGAATGAAGGTGCAACTCCGTGGTGTCGAGGACAGATTACCAGAATGACAAGCGCTGAAGCACCGGACAAAGCGGGGAACGCACCCGAAAAGACAATCTCGGACATAATTGCTGCAGCTTGCAGACTGATTCGAATCCCGATGTTCGTTTCAAGACTTCCTGGCAGACACTTGTGAGCTGTCGGCCGCTGTCTGCCGCCAAACTCTGCCGTCAAACAAATCATGGTCCTGCATCCGGATGCCTAACGGTACGGGATGGACCGGAGATAAAGTGAGAACGCTATGACCTATCCCAACACGCAACTGTTTATCAACAATAGCTGGCAAGACGCCGCCGACGGCCGCACCCTGGCCGTCCACAATCCCGCCACCGGCAAGGAGATCGGGCGCGTTGCGCATGCCAGCCGTGTCGATCTGGACCGCGCGCTGGAAGCCGCACAGAAAGGATTCGAGACATGGCGCGACATGCTGCCGGCCGATCGCAGCAAGATCATGCGCAAGGCAGCCGGCTTGATGCGTGAGCGCGCTGCCGACATAGCCAATGTACTGACGCAGGAACAAGGCAAGCCGCTGGTCGAGGCCAAGGGCGAGGCGCTCGCTGCCGCTGACATCATCGAGTGGTTTGCCGAAGAGGGCTTTCGGGTATATGGACGCATCGTGCCTTCACGGTCCAGCCTCTCCATGCGTCAAATGGTGCTCAAGGACCCGATTGGCGTGGTCGCTGCCTTCACCCCCTGGAACGTCCCGATCAACCAGGTGGTACGCAAGGTGAGCGCCGCCCTGGCTGCTGGTTGTTCCATGCTGATCAAGGCTCCGGAAGAGACCCCGGCGGGCCCCGCAGCGCTGATCCAGGCCTTCGCCGATGCCGGTATTCCCGCCGGCGTGCTCGGCCTGGTCTACGGCAATCCAGCCGAAATTTCCAGCTACCTGATCGCGCATCCTACCATTCGTAAAATTACTTTTACCGGCTCAACCCCAGTGGGCAAACAGCTTGCCGCAATGGCGGGTCAGCACATGAAACGGGTGACCATGGAGCTCGGAGGCCACGCCCCAGTGATCGTTGCGGAAGATGCAGATATCTCGCTCGCGGTGAAGGCCACCGCCGGCGCCAAGTTCCGCAACGCGGGGCAGGTTTGTATTGCGCCGACACGCTTCCTGGTACATGAAAGCATCCGGAAGGAGTTCGAGCAGGCGCTGGTGAAGCATGCCAACAACCTGAAGGTTGGCGATGGCCTGACGGACGGAACGCAAATGGGACCGTTAGCCAATCCACGTCGCCTGGCCGCCATGGCAGAGTTCACCAGAGATGCGGTCGCGCAGGGCGCAACCGTGCTTTCCGGCGGCGAACGAATCGGCGATACCGGCAACTTCTGGCAGCCGACTATCCTGACGGACGTGCCGATCAAGGCGAAAGTCTTCAACGACGAGCCGTTCGGTCCAATGGCGGCGATCCGCAGTTTCAATACGCTTGAAGAAGCAATCCTTGAGTCCAATCGCTTGCCGTACGGGCTCGCAGGATATGCCTTTACGCGTTCACTCAAAAATGCAGACCTGCTGGCGCGCCGCGTCGAAGTCGGCATGTTGTGGGTCAACATGCCTGCAATGCCTTCGGCGGAAATGCCATTTGGCGGCATCAAGGATTCCGGCTACGGTTCGGAAGGCGGGCCGGAGGCGCTGGACGCCTACCTCAACGCGCGTAGCATCTCGGTCATGAACGTCTGACGCACTAGGCCTTGTCGCGAGACACCACGCGTTTTGGCGCGGGTCTCGCGATCAAGGCCTGCCCGGAGTGGGCGGCGGACCAGTACTTCCGCGAACCACCAATTCAATTGGCAGCTCGACCGGGGCCTGTACCACGTCTCCAGCGAGGAGTTGCAGGATTGTGCCTGCGGCCACTCGGCCAAGGTCTGCTGCTGGTACGTTAATGGTCGTCAAGCCAGGAGCAAAATGCGATGCAAGCTCCTGGTTGTCGAATCCGACCACGGAAATCTCTTGCGGTACCGCCAGTCCCAGCGACTGGCATTCCATTAAGGCGCCAAGCGCCAGCAAATCATTCCCGCACAGCACAGCAGTGGGGCGCGGCGATAGCGCTGCCAGCGCACGCAGGCCGTCTCGTCCGCCAGCATAGGTGAACGGCTGCTCGACAACGCTCGCTGCCGACAGCTTTATTCCTGCATCGCCCAGCGCTTCACGCACCCCCTCAACCCGCGCCCGGGCGCGGTCGTTGTGGTGCAGGAAGCCAGATATCACGCCGAATTCGCGGTGTCCCAATGCCAGCAAATGGCGTGCAGCCAGAACGCTTGCGGCGTGATTGTCGAAACCCACTGATGCCGATTTCCCGCTGCGATCAAGCGCCCACGTGGCCAGCATTGGTATGCCGCTTTGGGTCAACAATTCGTCCAGTGCCGGACTGCGTTCCAGACCGACCAATACCAGTGCATCGACGCCACGCTCTATCAGGGCACGGGCGCCGCTTAGCTCAAGCGTCGGGTTGTATTCATGCGAGGCAATCAGCAACTGGTAGCCCGATTCTGCCAAGGCCGTCTGCATGGTCTGCGTGAAGCGCGAAAAGATCGCATGGTCCAGCGTTGGCACCACTAGCCCTACAGTCTGGGTCCGGCGTGACGCCAGCGCCCGTCCCGCGCTGTTGGGAACATAGCCCAATCGCACGATCGCGTCCTGGATACGTTTGAGCGTATCTTTCTTAAGCAGGTTCGGATAGTTGAGCGATCGGGAAACCGTGGCCGAAGAAACGCCAGCCAACCGTGCTACGTCCGCCAGTTTGGTTCGCTGTGCCATGAACAGTCGCAGTGAGGAGTTAAATGCTGCAGGAATGAAAGCCGGTTTCAGTGTACAGCGCGTTTTGCCGGACGACCACCCAAGCGGAGCTTGCGAGGAAAATCGCCGAATTGGTTTGACATCTGTCGATTTTATTGCAATATTACTGAAAGCGCTTTCATTAATCGCGCAGGCACCTCGGATTGAGGAGACGGTTTTGAATACAGGGACAAGGATCGGGCTTCTGGCGCCGTCATTGCCGGCTTCTTTTTGGCCGCGCCTTCAACGCCGGCAATGCATCGGCATTGCCACCGTTGTGCTTACGATGCTGTTCTGGTATCTCGCTACCGGACCCCTCAACCTGATCGACCCAATCCGTTTCCCGCCGCCGAGCGAGACCTGGCAGGCGTTCCTCCGCATCTCCCGTCAGGGCTACGCGGACGCCACCCTGCTGCAGCACATTCTCCACAGTTGCAAGCTAGTGTTGATGGGGTTCGCCGCCGCCGTAGCGGTGGGCGTTCCGCTTGGCCTCCTGATGGGTTTTTCCGTTCGCGCAAACGCACTCATTAACCCTGTCTTTCTGCTGATTCGCCCCATACCGCCGCTTGCCTGGATTCCGCTTGCCATTGTCTGGCTCGGGCTTGGCGACGCAGCCAAGCTGATGGTGATCTGGTTCGCCGCCTTCGTACCTTCGGTGATCAATTCGCAAACAGGGGTGCGTACGATAGATCCGTGTCTGGTCGAAGCGGCCGAAACCCTCGGCATCGGTAAATTCGCCTATGTCCTCGAGGTGTTGGTGCCGGCCGCCCTGCCGATGATTTTCACTGGCCTGCGCCTGTCGCTCCAGGCCTCGTGGACGACACTGGTTGCAGCGGAATTGATCGGCGCAGCGGCGGGACTCGGGCACGTTCTCACGCAGGGTTCGCTGGACATTGATTCCGCCATGATCCTGGTCGCCATGGCATCGGTCGCCGTCTGCGGCGGTGTCATGACCGCATTGCTTGGCATGGTCGAGAAGGCAGTCATGCCGTGGAGGAAGCGGGCATGAGCGCCAACCCCCGGGAGCCATCAAGGTCGCAACTTGTTGCGCTGAACATAGCCGGATTTGTCGGGTTCTTCGCCCTGTGGCAACTCATCGCGATGTCAGGCCTGACCCCGCCTCAGTTTTTGCCCACTCCGCTGGAGGTACTGCAGAAATTTATCCAGTTGATGCAGGCGCCGTTCGCCGGCTTCACCTTGCAGGAACACTTGCTATCGAGCCTGATACGTTTCGGCCTAGGCTTCGGTCTCGCAGTGCTGATCGCTGTTCCGCTTGGCCTGATGATGGGATGGTTTGGCTGGCTCGACGATATCGTTAGCCCGCTGTTCGAGGCGGTGCGGTTCGTGGCGCCCATTGCGTGGGTGCCTTTCGCGGCGCTCTGGTTCGGCACCGGCATCGGCGGGCCGACGCTGATTATCTTCAGCGGTGCATTCCCGCCTTGCCTCATCAATGCCTATCGCGGCGCCAGGCAGGTGGAAACGCGCCACATCGAAGCGGCACGAATGCTCGGCGTATCCAACTTCAAGATGATCACCGAGGTCCTGCTTCCCTCGTCGATTCCTTCGATCGTTGCGGGCTTGCGCGTCTCGGCCGGGCTCGGGTGGCAGTCGCTGGTTGGCGCCGAACTGATCGTCGCCTCGAGCGGCATTGGATACCTGATGACAAAGGGGCAGAGCAGCATCAACACACCGATCGTTATGAGCGGCATGTTGGCGATCGGACTGGTTGGCGTGGTGATCGATGTGATCCTGCGCCGCGTCGAGGCACACATTCAACGTGGGCACGGCCAATGAGCCATTCCTGTAACCGGCGCCTGGAGAACAGATGAGTGACATTCGATTCGAGTCAGTGAGCCGCGTATTTGAGCGTGACGGCAAGGACTTCCTGACACTGGACAATATCGGGTTGCATGTGCACGACGGCGAATTCGTCGCGATTGTTGGCCCCTCCGGTTGTGGCAAGACCACTTGCCTGCGAATGGTCGCCGGCCTGGAGTTTCCGACGGAAGGCCGGGTTAGCGTCGCGGACAAAACCGTCATGCACCCCGGGCCTGAACGTGCCGTGGTATTTCAGCAGTTCGCCCTGTTTCCGTGGAAGACGGTTTACCAGAACATTGAATTCGGGCTGCGCGCGAAAGGTGTGGCCGCGGCACAGCGCCGCGACATCATCCAGAGCAATATCGCGTTGATGAATCTGGCTGGATACGAAAATGCCTTCCCGCACCAGCTTTCGGGCGGCATGCAGCAACGCGTCGCCATCGCGCGGGTCTATGCGCTTAATCCGGATGTACTGCTGATGGACGAACCCTTTGGCGCGCTGGATGCACAGACCAGGGTGGTAATGCAGGAGGAGCTTGTACGGCTTGCCCGCCTCAATCCGCGCACCGTCTTGTTCATTACGCATTCGGTCGAAGAGTCGGTGTACCTGGCGGATCGGGTGGTCGTCATGACTGGCCGCCCAGGAAAGGTAAAGGAAGTCATCGACATCAAGAGCGTCCGGGAAACTTCCGACTGGGCCCGTCATGAAAGGATCGAAGACGTAATGGATCTCGAGTCCTTCGTGCATTTGCGTACGCATATCTGGAAATCGCTGCGCGCCGAACATGGCGATCGCCACTAAACAGTAGCAATGCAGGCAGACACACACATCAACGCACCGCTCACCCTACAAAAAAGGAGACTTTCATGATCACGAAGCTGCGGGGAAAACTTGCAACACTGGCTGGATTGCTGTTGGCGATTTCTGCGATGCCCGCGCCGGCGCAGGCGCAAGACCTCACCGAAATCAAGGTCAGTTACCAGCCCGCGCTCTATTGGGCATTGCCCTTCTATATCGCAACCGAAAAAGGCTGGTGGAAAGAACTGGGTCTCAAGCCGACCTTCAGCACCTTCCCGGCTGGTGTGCCGCAAATCGCTGCGTCGGTATCGAAGTCCTGGGATGTGGGTGGCACCGGGTCCGTACCCGCGATTCTCGGATTTCAGCGTTTCGGCATCTTGACGATCGGCCTCACCAACGACGAATCCGCCGGCAACGCACTCGTGGTGCGCAAGGACAAGGCGGATGAGTTCATGAAAAATCCGGCCGCAATGAAAGGTCAGACCATCGTGCTGACGTCAAACTCGACTGGCGACTATGCCGTGCAGGGCTGCCTGAAGAAATACGGCCTGAGCAAGGCTGACGTGACCATCAAGAACATGGGGCAGTCCGAAATTATTTCGGCCATGGCTTCCAATAACGCCACCCTTGGCGGCTTGTGGGCGCCCAACATCTACACGATGGAAGAAAAGTCCGGTGCACGGGTACTGTGTTCTGGCAAGGATAGTGGCGCCGTCGTGCCGGGCGCCTTGATCGTTCGCGCGGATTATGCGAAAGAGAATCCGCAGAACGTCGCGAAATTCCTGGCGGTTTATCTGCGCGCCTGGAAATGGGCCAATGCGCATCAGCCGGAAGCCATTGCGATGATGAAGAAATTCTACGATCAGGGCGGCGTTTCCATTTCAGAGGCATCCATGAAAAAGGAATTCGACACCCGTCCAACCTTCGACTTGGCGGGCCAGATGCGCAATATGGACCGCTCGGCAGGAAGCTCGAACGTTGACGGCTGGTTTACGCAGATTGGCACCTTCATGCGCGATTCCGGCTCTATCCAGACAGTGCCGAAATCGGCGGACTACGTCAGTGACCAATTCCTGAAAATGGTCGCGGCGGACCCGAAGCTGAAAGAATTTGCGGACCGGGCAAACTGATTTCTTGTGGGCGGCGCCGTTGCATGGTGCCGCTCACGAGATACCGTCCGCGCCCCTGGCATGCATTGCTGAACCCGGAGAAATAACGTGCAAAACTCATCGCACACCTTCCTGAAAAAAGCGGCGAAATCGCTGGAAATTGAAACCACGACGGCGCAAAAGATCGTGGCTGACATGCTCGCCGAGATTGAGCGAAACGGAGAGAACGCGGTACGTGACTACGCCCGTACGCTCGACAAATGGGCCGGCGATATCATCGTGACTCCGGAAGAGATTTTGCGCCGTACGCGCGACATACCCGATGCCGTAAAGCGCGACATTGAATTCGCTGCGCGGCAGGTGCATGAATTCGCTTTGGTGCAGAAAGCCTCGTTGCGCGAATTCAGTTCCCGACTCGACTCGGGGGTACTCGCGGGTCAGCGCGTTATACCGGTCAACGTGGCAGGCTGCTACGTCCCGACAGGCCGTTATGCCCATATCGCTTCGGCGTACATGAGCGTCGCTACCGCCAAGGCAGCCGGTGTGCCACTGGTCATTGCCTGTTCGCCGCCGTATCAGGGCGAGGGCATTCATCCGCATGTGCTGTATGCGATGAAGGTTGCTGGCGCCGACATCATCATGACGCTCGGCGGGGTGCAGGCGATAGCGACTCTGGCATACGGCATTTTCACGGGCAAGCCGGCCGACATCATCGTTGGGCCGGGGAACAAGTTCGTGGCCGAGGCCAAGCGCATGTTGTTCGGGAAGGTGGGCATTGACGTGTTCGCCGGACCTTCCGAAGTGGCAATCATCGCCGACGACAGTGCCGATCCCGCCATCGTGGCCAGCGACCTTGTAGGCCAGGCGGAGCACGGTCATGAATCGCCTGCCTGGTTGTTCACCTCATCGGAAAGCCTCGCGCGCGATGTAATGGAACGTGTGCCGAAGCTGATCGCCGCATTGCCACCGACCGCGCGCGACGCGGCCGGCGCGGCATGGCGCGACTACGGTGAAGTCATACTTTGTCAAACGCGGGAAGAGATCGTTGCCGTTTCAGATCGCTATGCCTCGGAGCATTTGGAGGTGCATGCGGCGGACCTGGACTGGTGGCTGGAACATCTCACCTGTTATGGCTCGCTCTTCCTCGGCGAAGAAACCACAGTCGCCTTTGGGGACAAGACCAGCGGGCCTAACCACATTCTTCCCACCAAGGGCGCGGCGCGCTACTCGGGCGGCTTGTCGGTGCACAAGTTCATGAAGACGCTGACGTGGCAACGCATGTCGCGCGAATCATCCCGCGAGATTGCTCTCGTCACGGCACGCATTTCGCGACTGGAGGGGATGGAAGCACATGCGAGGACGGCGGATGATCGCCTGGCAAAATATTTCCCTGGCGAGGCGTTCGACACGGGCACTCCGGTCAAGGTTTAGCCGACTGGATGAATCCCATGAATCCCATGACTCCAAATGCGCTCTTTGACTTGAGCGGTCGAACGGCCCTCGTCACCGGTGGCAACTCCGGCATTGGCGAGGCGATGGCACTTGCGCTCGGGCGTGCCGGTGCGCGGCTGGTGCTGGTTGCACGGCGCGAGAAGGAGTTGGCGGCGGCTGTCCTGCGCATGCGCGACGCCGGCATCGTGGCCGACTACCTTGCCTGCGACCTTTGCGATCTCGCGGGAATTACTGCATGCGCCAACACCGCCCTGGCCAAGTTCGGCCCTGTCGACATCCTCGTCAATGCGGCCGGAATCAACCTTCGCCAGGAATTCGCCGACGTGACGCCGCAAGGCTGGCAGCAGCAGATTTCCCTTCATCTGGGCGCGCCGTTCTTCCTCACCCAGGCGCTGGCGCCCGCCATGCGCGAGCGTGGCTGGGGTCGCATCATCAACATCGCATCGCTGCAATCAAGCCGAGCCCTTCCCAAAGGGGCGCCGTACGGCGCAGCAAAAGGCGGCGTGGTGCAGTTGACGCGAGCGATTGCGCAGGAGTGGTCGCGCTACGGCATCACTTGCAATGCCATTGGACCGGGCTTTTTCCGCACGCCGCTGACGGCTGCGATATTCGACGACCAGGAATTGTCGGCCAGGCATGCGGCGCAGACCTGTATCGGACGCAATGGCGAACTGTCCGACCTGGACGGCATCACCCTCTTTTTTGCAAGCGACGCCTCCGCCTACGTGACAGGCCAAACGCTCATGATCGATGGCGGCTATACCGCAAAGTGAGGCATTCATGAAGGCTCTGGTCTATACCGCTCCGAAGCAGATGAGGTTGCAGGAACGTCCCTACCCAGAAATCGAAGACGGTGAGGTGATACTCCGGATCGACGCGGTCGGCATCTGCGGGTCGGACATGCACGCCTGGCACGGGCATGACCCGCGTCGCTCGCCCGGACTGGTGCTGGGGCATGAACTTGCCGGCACCGTTGTTGACAGCGCGATGAGGCAGGTCAAAACCGGCACGCGTGTTACCGCCAATCCCTTGATCACCTGCGGCACCTGCGAGTATTGCGTCCAGGGCCGCAACAACCTTTGCGCAAACCGCACCATGGTTGGCATGACGCGCCCCGGCGCCTATGCGGAATTCATGTCGATACCGGCGTCCTCGTTGATCGATATTCCGCAAGACATGAGCGCCCTGCAGGCGGCCCTGGCGGAGCCTGCCGCAACCGCCCTCCATGCAATCAACCTGATCATGCGCGCGCTGACCCGTCCCCTGCCGGAATGCCGCATCCTCGTCATTGGCGGTGGCGCGATCGGCATGTTGTCGGCCTTGCTGCTTCGGTCTTATGGATGCGATGACGTCACGATGGCGGAAGTCAATCCGCTGCGGCGCGAATCGGCGGAGCGCTACGCCGGGTGCGTGACTTTTGATCCGCGCCAGAGCAGCCCCGCCCAGGACGCCTTCGCGGTGGTGATCGATGCGGTAGGGTCAGTCGCAACGCGCAAGACGGCACTGGCGGCGGTCAAGCCGGGCGGCGTGGTGATGCACATCGGATTGCAGGACTGGGCCAGCGAGATCGACATGCGAAAGCTCACGCTGGCCGAAATTACGCTGCTCGGAACCTACACTTATACGACGGCCGACCTGCGTGCGACAGTTGCGGCCTTGTATCGCGGCGCATTCGGCGCGCTGGAGTGGGTGGAGACGCGTCCCATGTCGCAAGGGGCCCAGGCATTCAACGATCTGGATGCGGGACGGACGTCGTCGGCGAAAGTGGTGATGGTGCCGGCGGAGTAGCGGCCACATCGGCGGCCACTCCAGCCGGGGCAGTGGTCCCGGAGCCTGCAGCAGCCACTGTGACCCAGCAGGGACCCAGGAGCGGCCGGTGCGCTACTCGGCCCGCTATTTCAACCAATCTCAGCCCGCTATTTCAACCATTGCACACGACGACCCGTATCGCTGTTGAAGCGACTGTCGTCAACCTGGGTGTCTTTGAACTTGACCCTGGTAAAGCGCGCCTTCTGATCGAACGGGACCGTAGCATCGATGCCGAGTTTAGCGCGGATGCCGTCCTTCCCCTTCCGCACATATTCATGTCCGCGTGCGCCGGGAATGACGAACAGGTCTTGCGACGCTTCCATTCGCGTTGCAAGCGCATATTCCACATCGGCCGGATCATGGATATCAATGTCGCTGTCCACGGCGATGATCATGTCGAGGTCCTTGAGGGCGCCGAACGATGCCAGGATTGCGTTGCGTTGCAGTCCATCGTGCTGCGGCGACGTCTTGTTCACGCTCAGCACGGCATGGAAACGGTGCAGGCCGCCCGCGGTGATTTCCACATCGTTTACGAATGGCGTCGCCGCTTGCAAAACTTTCAGCAGGCTGGCTTCCAGCACGTACTTGCGCAGCATGACGGTTTCGCGGCCGAAGCCGTTGATGGCATAGTAGATCGGCGAATCGCGATGCCCGATCGACGTGATGTCGAACACAGGAGCGGGGCCGTCGGCAGAGTTGTAGCCGATGAATTCCCCGAAAGGCCCCTCATGTACGGTTTTGTCGCGCCGCAGGACACCCTCAAGCACAATCTCCGTGTCAGAGGGAATCAGCAGGTCCTGTGTGATTCCTTTACAGACCGGCAAGGGCGCGCCGATCAGTCCGCCCGCCACCTTGAGTTCGTCCGCCGTCTCAGGCATCTGTGAGCCCATGGTCGCGGCGGTGTAGAGCACCGAGAGATCGGTCCCGATACAGACGGCGATAGGCAAGTCTTCTCCGCGCTTGACGGCACGTTCGAATGCAAGGCGCAGATGACGACCGTAGTCCATCTTCAGGGCAGTACTGTTTGGGCCGACCAGCTGCAGCCGATGATATGAGGCGTTGTAGATGCCGGTTTCCGGGTCACGCACGATGACCACGCCCGCGGTGATGAAGCGGCCCGGATCATCCTCCGCATGCCGCAGCGCAGGCAGCAGTTTGCCGATGTCGAAGTCGCTGGTGTAGACATTCTCTTGCCATGGGGCGGTCGATTGAATCTTGGGATCGACCGGGTTGGCCATGGCGCGCCCGACAAGCTGGCGTATCCCTTTGAAGTCCATGCCGAAAGCAGCTTCGCAATTGGCCTGCGAGGCAAGGAAATTTCCCATTACCGGCATGTCGAATCCCTTGACCTCCGGGAAAAGGATCGCTTTGCCGCCATCGCGTTTTTTCAGGATGCTGGCGATTTCGTGTTCCGTGCTGGCCTCGCCGGCGAAGCAGTCAATGCGTCCGGCAGCCTTCAGCCGGCTCAGTGCGGTGCGAAAGCGTGTGTCGATGACCTTGGGGAGTTCTGTGTTCAAGGCGGATTTCCTTATGAAGTATCAGTAGCCTGGATTTGCGGACAGTGAGGGCGGCCACGATTTGACGTCGGCGGCGCTGGGCTTGCACACACCAGCGGGAAGCCAGTTTTGGCCTCCCGCCAGCGCTCAGTTATTGTTCCATCTTGATGTTGGCGGCTTTTACAACCTTGTGCCACGCGGTTATTTCTTTTCCGATGAAGGCGCGGAACTGCTCCGGTGTGTCGCCAATGGGCACCGATCCGATCTGCGTCATTTTTGCCTGAAAGGCTGGGTCGCGCGTGATGGTGTGCACGGCTGCAGCGATCTTGTTGATAATTGCCGGCGGCGTGCCTCCAGGTGCGACGACGCCGTTCCACACGATGCATTCATAGTTAGGCAGGCCTGACTCGGCGATGGTTGGCACTTCCGGGGCCTGCGGCTGGCGGGTGGCGCTCGTCACCGCCAGGGCGCGAAGCTTGCCCATTTTCATTTGCGGTATCGCGTCCGACAGGTTCGCGAAGGTGATCTGCACCTCGCCAGCGAGCGCTGCCGTGGTCGCCGGCGCGCCACCCTTGTAGGGCACATGCAGAAGATTTATTCCGGCCATGGCCTTGAACATTTCCGCGGACATGTGGGTGGTGCCGCCGATTCCGGCCGAGCTGAAGCTCAGCTTGCCCGGTTCCCGCTTGGCGAGTGCGATCAGTTCCGACACCGAGTGCACTGGCAGCGAAGGATTGACGAGCAATACCAGCGCGTTGCTGCTGACATTGCTGACCGGCGCGAGGTCCTTGATCGGATCGTATTTGATGTTGGGCATGATGCTCGGCAGGACCGTATGCGGCCCGGTGGAGGACATCAATAGCGTATAACCATCGGGAGGCGACTTCGCCACATAATCAGTTGCGATCATGCCGCCCGCGCCGGCCTTGTTTTCGACGATGACCGTTTGGCCCAGCAAGGGTTGGAGGTACTGCGCCACCGTCCTCGCAACGATGTCGGTGTTGCCACCGGGCGCGAAGGGCACGATCATCCGGATCGGTTTGTCCGGCCAATCGGCGGCGTGAGCGACCCCGGCCTGAAGCACTGTTGCGCTGGCCAGTCCGGTCAGCAAGGCGGAAATGAATAGTCTGCGGCTCATTGGTGGGTCACTCCAGTATCGGTTTATGCTTGAGGTAGGTGTTTTGGATGGCAGGGGTCGACAGCGTCAGCCCCACCCGGTTACGGAAAACTCGGAGAGCGAACCATCCGAAGGTGGCAACTTGCTCCACTGATCGCGGGAGTAGGTACCGTAGGAGCCAGAGTAAAACACGAGTGGCTGCGTCGCCGCGCATCGATGGAAATGCGTAACATGACCAAGGAAGATCACGTGGTCGCCGCCATCTGCTTCCGAGGCCTTGGTGCACTCAAGGTGGGCCAGCGAATTGCCGAACAATGCGCAACCGCCGAGGCCAACAGAGTAGCTCCCTTCCGCAAATATCGCGGTGGAGGGCTTGGCAAACATGTTTGATAGCGCCTGCTGTTCATGAGCGAGAATATTGACTGCGAACCGATCCGCCTGCATGAAGGTTTCCAGCACGTTTGCCTTGCGCGCCAGGGAAAAGAGCACAAGGGGCGGATCCAGTGAAACGGAGGAAAACGAATTTACGGTGACTGCAACGTGTTGCCCGTTAGCTGCCCGCGTGGTGATGATTGCCACACCAGTCGCGTAGCAGCCAAGGATATTTCGAAGCGCCCGTGTATCAATAGCAGCCATGGTCGAGATTCCTTCGTTTCAAACAGCGGGCCTCATGCGACGCGTCCAGGAAAGGCGCCCTTGGCGAAAGGCGCCCCTATGGAAATGCCCCTCAGGCCACGCGTCCGATTTTCACTGCAGGGTCGGCAGTCTCCGGCAAGTCATAGCCGGCCATGAAATCGTCTACCATGCCGACCGCCTTTTCCCAATCATACGTGCGGAAAGAGTGTCCGCGGGTGACCATGTTGGCGCCGGAGTAAAACATCTCATATTGCAGGTGACGGGAGCCAAACTCGGAGCCGACAGCGTCCCACGCCAGCTTGAACAGCTTCACGCGCCCGAGGGAATCGGTCGCAGGCGAGCGCTGGGTCTTCTCAATCAGGCTGGCAATCTCCGCGTTTGCGAAATCCGCTGCACAAGAAGGCAGCATGATCATGCCGCCACCTGCCAGTTCACGCAGCGAGTGCAGGAACTTCGGGTAGAGCTGCTGCGTGATGACGGTTGCTGAATAGAGCCGCTTCGCGTTCGGTACAAAATACTTCCCGTACATTGAGCCGCTGATTTCCATCGCCTCAACCATGCCTTCAACCATGGACACTTCGGCAGCCATCTGGCCGAGCGTTTCCCTGACTGGCGGGAAGCCGATTACGCCATTGGTTTCGGTAATTTTGCGCGCCAGGCCAAGCAGGAAGCGCATCTTTACCATCAGGCGAATCTGGCATTGGTAGTTCTGGTACACATGGGCCGGCGTGGCATGCCACTGTGCCTGCGCCATCTGCAGGTTGTTGAGTACGAATACCCGTTCCCAGGGAATTTTGACTTCGTCGAAATAAAGCACGCTGTCGTTTTCGTCGAAGGAGGACGAGAGCGGGTTGTCGAATTTTGAGGCGGCGGACGCCTCGTAGGATTTCCTGGAAATCAGCTTCACGCCTTTTGCGTTCAATGGAACCATTGCCGTGAAGCTGTATTTCTCGTCCCCCGCCTTCAAAGGCTGGATTGAGGCAACCATCACCTCGTTCGACATCGGGCAGCCAGTGCCGAGCATCTTGGCGCCCTTGATCGTGATGCCTTCGTGGTCCTCGTCCACAACGCCGGCGACCAAATGCTCGTCCGCCTGTTCCGAGGCGCTCTTGCTGCGGTCGGCCTGCGGATTGATGATGACGTAGGTCAGATACAGATCATTGTCGCGCGCATATTCATAGTAGTCGGAGAGCGCCGAAGCAAATTTTTCCCCGGAGCTCTTGTACAGATCCATGCCCATATACATGCCGGCAATAGCCGATGCGACGTGGTCAGGAGATCGGCCAAAAAAGCCGCAAGACAAGTTGGCCCACGACTCCAGCGCATTGCGCCGTTCAATCAGTTCCGCATAGGAGGTCGGCAGTTGCCACATGCGGCTCACTGCCTCGCCAGTTTTCGGCGAGGTGAACGTCATGCGCTCGATATTTTCGGGCCGCAGTTGGTAGTCGTACATTGCCGCAGCAGACTTGATGCTCTCGCGGAACGCGGGATGATCGACGTGGTTCTTGACGACAGCGCCGTCGATGAAAATCTGACGGCCATCGTGCAGGCTTTCTAAATGTTTTTTTCCGGTTCGAGACATGGTTTCAGCCACCTATTCTGGATTAATGGACACACGCTTGGGCATGAATACACGATCGCGGCAACACCTCGGCCCGGTCTTCCGTGCGACGGGCTGACGCCACGCCGTGTTGCTCGCCTTCGCCGGCACGCTTTTTCTTAAAGCGTTCCTTGATCAGCTTGCCCACGCCTTCGACCTCAAGATAATTTAGACGGATCGCTTTAGTCAAGTTAATTGATTAAGTTTGTTAAGTAAATTGTTGGACTCCCTGCGGCGCCGATCTCAGCGTCTATACTTTAGACTCGTTTTTGGTTAAAGTCCGGCGGTGACCCGCTCAACCAAAAAGACCCGCTCGATGTGCTCGATGGACGCTCCAGAAAAAAAGAAGGCTTTGGCCGCCAGTGCGCCCCGCGCTTCCGGAGCCCCTTCAAGGGCGTCTGCCAAAGTGCCTTCCAAAGTATCGCCCGGTGGGTCGTCCAGAATGGTTCCGAAAGCGGCTTCCAAAGTGCCTCCCAAGGCACCAGCAAAGCCGGCGGAAAAGCGGGGGGCAAGCCGATCGGCAAAGTCGAATGACGGAGCCAGTACAGGGCGCGCGTTCCAGCTATTTCCAACCGTTTCCAAGCAAGAACTTCTTGATCGCGACGGAAAATCAGATCGTGATTTCCGGCAGTTCCTTTACGACCTGTCTTCGCTGGCAAGCTATCTTGGTTCCGCTCGCGCCTATCTGGCGGCACAACTTGGCGTGACCTCGCCGCAATACAACATCGTCATGATCATCGCGCAGTACCAGGACGCTTCTGGCGTCAGCATTACCGATGTAGCCAAACGCCTGCATGTGTCCACCGCCTTTATTACCAGCGAAATCATCAAGCTTGAGAGCGCCGGCCTGGTCGCCAAAAAGCGAAACCCGGATGATGGTCGAAGCGTACTGTTGCGCGTCACCGCGGCTTGCGAGAAGAGGGTGCAACAGATCGCCGCGGAACGCCTGTTCGTCAACGATCAACTGTTTCGTGGACTTTCAGGCGAAGACTTCCGCCACCTTGCCACGACAGTGGCGTCCCTGATGGACGACTTTGCCCATACGGTGGACATACTCAAGACCACGCAGCGGGGCCGCGCGGCCAGGGCTGCGAAACGCAGCCAGCAGTCGTAGCTACTGTCAAATCGTAGTCAACTTCGGCAACAGGGCGCAGGCAATGCGCTACCAATGCGCAGCCGGAATGCAGGCCCGGTGCAAGGAACTAATCTTCGCACTTTCGTGCTCCCCATGAATGCGCGCATTGCGACTGCATTCCCCAGGCGGCGAATGCGCATCTGCTTCAAGCCCTGCGCTGGTGCGTGCGCCAGTCAGAAGTGCACGACCGCGTGCGATTTCAATTAAGTTAGTTAATTAAGCGTATTGACTATCTCGAAACCCGCGACTATATTTAATTCTCCGTTGACAGCACCGATTGCGCCTGCCAAGGCTTCAAATCTGCGGCTCTTGTGTCACGTACCATGACTTTTGAAAAAGGAAGCAGATGAAGCAAATGAAGCCGCGAAGCGGGGGCCATGTACTGGTCGATGCGTTGAAGATCCATGGCGTGGATACCGCCTATTGCGTTCCGGGCGAAAGTTTCCTTGACGTGCTCGACGCCCTCTACACAGAGAAGGATGCGATACGGCTGATCGTATGCCGGCAGGAAGGCGGCGCTGCCTACATGGCGGAGGCGCATGGCAAGCTGACCGGCGAACCAGGCATCTGCTTCGTCACTCGCGGACCCGGTGCAACGAATGCGAGCATTGGCATTCACACCGCGCGCCAGGACTCCACTCCCCTTATCGTTTTTGTAGGACAGGTAGCGCGCGACACTTTGGGTCGTGAGGCCTGGCAGGAAATCGACTACCGTCACATGTTCGGGCACATCGCCAAGTGGGTCGACCAGATTGATGATGCGCGCCGCATTCCGGAATTCATTAGCCGCGCCTTTCATATTGCAACCTCGGGCCGTCCCGGGCCTGTCGTGCTGGCACTGCCGGAAGACATGCTGGTCGACCAGGTTTCGGTGCCCGACAGTCCGCGTTATCAGCGCTTCGAGACGCACCCGGCGCAGGACGCCATGGAGAAGATGCGGGGCATGCTGGCAGTCGCCAAACAGCCACTGGTGATTCTGGGTGGCGGTGCGTGGTCGGACCAGGCCTGCAAGGACATTGCGCAGTTTGCCGAGAAGTTCAATCTGCCGGTTGCCTGCGGCTTCCGTCGCCATGATTTGATGGACCACTGCCATCCCAATTTTATCGGCGAAGCCGGCCTGGGCATGGACCCGAATCTGGCCGCCCGCATCAAGGCATCGGACCTTGTAGTCGCGGTGGGGCCGCGGCTTGGGGAAACCAGCACCAACGGCTATTCCCTCTTTGCCATTCCCAAACCGGTGCAGCAACTGGTTCATGTGCATCGCGATCCGGGTGAACTCGGGCGGGTGTACCGTGCCGATTTGATGATCAACGCGGGCATGGACGAATTCGCCAGGGCCGCCATGGCGCTGGCTCCGCTGGATTCAATGCCATGGCAAGACTGGACTGCTGGCGCCAGGAACGATTACCTGAATAATTTGAAGCATTCGCCGATGCCAGGCCCGGTTGACATGGGCGACGTCATGCAGCATCTGCGTGAGACGCTGCCGGCAGACTCTATCGTGGTCAACGGCGCCGGCAACTACACGTTGTGGGTGCAGCGCTTTTATCAATACCGGGGCTTTCGCACGCAACTCTCTCCCACCAGCGGCACGATGGGCTATGAGGTACCGGCATCGGTTGCGGCGAAGCTGGTGCATCCCGAGCGCACCGTGGTTTGCTTCGCCGGCGATGGCTGCTTCCTGATGAATGGCCAGGAACTTGCGACTGCTACCCAGCACAAGTTGAACATCGTCTTTATCGTCGTTAACAACGGCATGTACGGCAGTATTCGCATGCATCAGGAACGCCATTATCCCGGTCGCGTCCACGGCAGCGATCTGTTCAATCCGGATTTTGTCGCGTTGGCGAAGGCGTACGGCGCCCATGCCGAACTGGTAGAAGCGACCGCCGATTTTGCCGATGCGTTCGAGCGCGCCAGGCGGCAGGATGGGCCGGCACTGCTGGAACTTCGCGTGAGTCCCGAAGCGATTACACCGCGCACCACTATCGCAGGGATTCGGAAACAGGCGGGCCAAAAAACGTGACACGCAGTGGTCGCTACGCCACCCTGCAAGCGAATGGTGCTACGGGAGCTCGGGCCCGGCGCCCGGCATGGCTGGACGCGCCAGATGACATGGGGCGCCGGAACAAATTGAAAGCAACCAGAACGACTTAACCAATGCAGCAAGGAGAAGTGCCCAATGCGTATCATCCCCCGTCTAGTCGTATCCCTTTCGCTTGCACTCACCAATGCAGGTTCCGCCCTGGCGCAGTCGTCGACGACTGCTGAGTCGGCTTCTGCTTATCCGTCCCGAATGATCCGGATCATCAATCCGTTTTCGGCGGGCGGGCCGAGCGACATACTGGACCGCATCGTAGGGGCTGAGCTAAGTACCCGTTTACACCAAACCGTCATCATCGAAACTAAAGTTGGTGCGGGTGGCAACATAGGGATGGAGGCCACCGCGCGTTCCCCGGCCGATGGCTACACCCTGGTGTCCGCGCCGACTGGAACGCTGGTTATCAATCCTCACGTCTTCAATAATCTTCGCTACGATCCGATCAAGGACTTCGAGCCGATCTCCCTTATGACGAGCATCGATAATGTCCTGGTGGTGCATCCAAGCGTGCCGGCAAAGGACCTGAAGGAATTGCTCGCCTACGCCAAGGCCAACCCGACAAAAATCTCGTACGGCTCCCCAGGGGTCGGCGCTCAGCCGCACGTCGCAGGTGAAATGTTCAAGCTGGCGACCGGCATCCAGATGTTGCACCTCCCATACAAGGGAACATCGGAAGCCACTGCTGCCTTGCTGGGCAATCAGATCACCATGCTATTCGGTCAGGTTTCTGCAGTGGCGCCTCTCATCGCGAGCGGGAAAGTTCACGCCATCGGGATCGCCAGCAGCAAGAGGTCCGCCATTTTGCCGAACGTGCCGACACTGCAGGAACAAGGTCTGACCGGCTTTGAATCCGCATCCATCTACGCCTTGCTGGCGCCCAAGGGAACTCCGGCACCGATCGTCGAGAAACTGTCGAACGAAGTAAGGTCGATTCTGCAAAACCCGACGGTCAGGAAGAAGATTTCGGACCTTGGCATGGACGTCGTCGGCAGCACGTCCGCTGAACTTGCAAATCTTATGCGCACCGAGTCGGCGCGCTATGCAAAGATCGTCAAGGCCGGCAACATCAAGGCCGAGTGATGCCCATGCAAGTCCATGGGAAGTACGAACTCCAGCACAGGAAACATAGCAATGAAGATGCAAGCACCCGCCCCCTCGTCCTCGCTCATCAAGGATGCCCGCCTGTTCCGCCAACAGTGCTACCTCAACGGCGAATGGCGTGACGCCAATGGTGGCGGCACCTTCTCCGTCGATAATCCTGGCACAGGCGAGATACTCGGCGTGGTGCCTGACATGGGCGAGGAAGAGACGATTGAGGCGATCGCGGCGGCCAATGCAGCGCTGCCCGCCTGGCGCGGAAAAACCGCCAAGGAGCGTGCCGGCATCCTGCGCAAATGGCATGACCTGATTCTGGAAAACGCGGACGACCTTGCCGTCCTCATTTCGCTGGAGCAGGGCAAGCCGCTGCGCGAAGCGGGCTGGGAGATTCCCTATGGTGCGTCCTTCGTCGAATGGTTTGCGGAGGAAGCCAAGCGCGCTTATGGCGACACAATCCCGCAACACCAAAACGACAAGCGACTACTAGTCATAAAACAGCCGGTTGGGGTTTGCGCCGCGATCACCCCATGGAATTTCCCGCTCGGCATGGTGGCACGCAAGGTGGCCCCGGCACTCGCCGCTGGATGCACAATGGTGTTGAAGCCGGCTGAGCAGACGCCCTATTCGGCGCTGGCATTGTGCGAGCTTGCCGAGCGCGCGGGCATTCCCAAGGGCGTGCTCAACGTAATTACAGGCTACGCACCCCCGATCGGGAAGGCAATGACCGAAAGCCCGGTCGTGCGCAAGCTCAGCTTCACCGGTTCGACCGAGATTGGCAAACTCCTCATGAGCCAGTGCGCTGGCACCGTCAAGAGGGTGTCGCTGGAACTGGGCGGCAACGCGCCCTTCATCGTGTTCGACGACGCCGATATCGACGCCGCGGTTGAAGGCGCAATGATTTCAAAATATCGGCTCTCCGGGCAGACCTGCGTCTGCGCCAACCGCATCTTTGTGCAAGACGGCGTCTACGACAAATTTGCCGCAAAGCTGGCCGAGGCGGTGGGCACACTGCAGATAGGGAGCGCGCTGGAGTCGGGCGTAACGATGGGGCCGCTGATTGACATCGCCGCGGTCGCGAAAGTGGAAGAACATATCGAGGATGCGGTCGGCAAGGGCGCCAAGGTTCTCGCCGGCGGCAAGCGCCATGCGCGCGGCGGCAATTTCTTTGAGCCGACGGTATTGAGTAACGCGACCCGCAGCATGAAGATCGCAGAGGAGGAAACTTTCGGCCCGGTCGCACCGCTTTTCAGGTTCAAGAATGAAGACGAACTGATTGCCCTCGCGAACGACACACAGTATGGGCTGGCGGCGTACTTTTATACAGAGAACATCGGACGACTATGGCGCATTGCCGAGGCGCTCGAGTACGGCATGGTTTGCGTCAACACCGGCATCTTGTCGACTGAACTGGCGCCATTCGGCGGCGTGAAGCAGTCCGGCATTGGGCGCGAGGGGTCGAAGTACGGCATCGACGAATACCTCGAGTTGAAGTACATCTGCGTCGGAGGCGTCTGAACGGAAGGGGTTTGAAACGGAGGCAATCGAAGCGACGGTGTGCGAGCGAACGGATCGTCGCCTTCGAGGAGCCTTTCTGGCTCGTCCGCCGGCATTTGGGCGGCCCGGTTTTGCCAAGGCAGCTGTTGCGGTAGTCGGGTGATGTAGCATTGCGTCGTCGCGGGCACACTGGTTTGCCCCGCGGCGATCCCGCCGCCGCCCGACCGGGCCAGGCAATCTCAGGGAACTGACGCCATGAACATCCGCTTCCTTGAAACCTTTGTCTGGTTGGCAAAGCTGCGCAGTTTCCGACTGACTGCGGAAAAGCTGCACACTACCCAGGCCTCGGTATCAAACCGGATCGCAAGTCTGGAACAGGATTTCGGCGTCAAGATGTTCAACCGAACTTCCCTGGGCGTGAGCTTGACGCCGGAAGGTGCCCGGGCGCTCACCTACGCAGAACGCATCCTGAAGTTGTCGCAACAAATGGAGCGCGATGTCGCTGACAACGCCGTTGTCAAGGGAACGATCCGGATCGGCGTGATCGAGACCATCGTCCACAGCCTGTTGCCGACCTTCCTCGCGCGGATTCATCAGCTCTATCCAAAAATCCTGATTGAACTGACCAGCGACACCTCGATTCACCTGTCTGAACAGCTAGTGAAAGGCAACCTCGACGTTTCGTTCCAAAGCATTCCTGCAACCGGAGAGGATATTCAAAGTGAAGCGTTGTGTCTGTTCCCGATGCGGTGGGTAGCAAGCCCTTTGCTCGGCATTGGTGAAGAGCGTCTGGAGGTCCTGGACCTTTGTCGCTATCCAATCATCAGCTTCCCGCGAAACTCTGTTCCGCACGACAAGCTTACCCGCCTGCTGGCCAATGTCGATGCGGAAGATGTGCATCTCAATTCCATTGCTTCGGTCGCGGCCATGATCCGGCTAACGCTCGACGGCTTCGGCATTTCCGTCTTGCCGCCAGCGGTCATCACCCAGGAACTCGCGGAGCGAAAATTGCAGGTGCTCGAGGTGAGCACACCGTTTCCAGACCTCACGCTTTTTGCGACCTATCGCGGTGCACCGGCGCACCCAATTGCCGCATCAGCGGTATCGCTGGCGCGCCAGGTGGCGCGCGAATTCAGCGCTGAACACGGCCCCGAAGTAGCGCGAATCCCCGATCAGGCGGTGGCCGGCCCGCTTGCTGCAGATCGATAAGAAGATCTTATCGGCACGCACCAGAATTTGTGGTTGGACCTGGTAGCTCCGGCTAAATACACTAAGTCCTCGACACTGCGCAATCACGCCAGACCGATTCTCCAGGAGCACCTTCATGTCGATCCGCCGCCTCTATGCAATGGCCTGCACCGCGTTGCTGCCAATCCTTATGCTGTCCCCCTCGGCCCATGCAGCGGCATGGCCTGAGAAGCCGGTAAAAATCATCGTGCCGTATCCTGCGGGCGGCAACACCGACAGCCAGGCGCGCCTGATCGCGCAACGCCTTGGCGCCGTCTACCACCAGGCATTTATCGTTGAGAACAAGCCGGGCGCGAATGGCGTCATCGCAGCCCAGTACGTGGCCCAGTCGGCGCCCGACGGCTATACGCTGCTCATGAGCGCGGTGGCACAGATTGCCATTGCGCCCGCGATGGAACGCGTCACTTACGATCCAGTTAAAAGCTTTACTCCGATCAGCACTGTCGGCTCCAATCCGCTGGTGGTTGCGGTCAGCAGTGAGGTGCCAGCGAAGTCCATCAAGGAGTTGGTTGACTACAGCAAGACGCAAGCGAATGGAATGAACTACGCCTCGGCTGGGTCGGGCAGCGTGCCGCATCTGGCGGCGGTGCTGTTCTTCAAGCGGGCGGGAATGAAAATGGTCCACGTCCCCTACAAGGGCGGAGCACCGGCGCTGACCGATCTGCTTGCCGGTCACGTGCCCCTGTATTTCGCTAACGTCGCCGAAGTACTTCCTTACGTAAAGACCGGCAAGATCAAGCTTCTCGCTGTAACCAGCGCAAAGCGGATACCGCAGCTTCCTGACGTGCCGACCATCGCTGAGTCCGGCTTTCCGGATTTCGCTGTCCACACCTGGAATGGCTTGCTGGCGCCTGCCGGCACACCGGAAAACGTGGTCGCCGATCTCTCGGCGCATGTGCAGGCGGCGGTGAAGGAGCCGGACACGATCAAGCGGCTGGAAGCGCTCGGCATCTCTCCTGTCGGCGATACCCCCGCGACCTTCGCTGCCAGCATTCGACATGACCTCGAAATGTGGGGGAGCGCAGTGAAGCTTTCCGGCGCCAAGGTCGACTAGAGTGGCAACCAGCGCCTTCCGTAGCCGGGACAACAAGAGTCTTTTCAAGGTCCGGCCGTTCACCCGGCCCTTACCAGGGATGCATTGATGGAATCAATCATGGACTTGACCCGCGCCCTCTCGAAGGGGCGGGTAACCAGCGAAGAATTGACCGAAGCTGCGCTGTCGCGCATCGCTGCGCCAGACGGCGAAGGCTCTCGGGCCTTCACTAAAGTTTACCGTGACGGCGCTCTGGCATCCGCAAAGGCGAGTGACCTGTTACGCGCCAGTGGCGTGCAGATGCCGCCACTTTCCGGTCTTCCCATTTCGATCAAGGACCTTTTCGATGTGGCTGGTGAAGTGACGTTTGCCGGATCGATTGTCAGACGCAATCAGCCGCCGGCAACGGAAGACGCGGTCGTCGTCTCAAGGCTGAGGCAAGCAGGCGCAGTCATCGTCGGGAAGACCGGTATGTCGGAATTTGCTTTTTCGGGCCTTGGCCTGAATCCGCACACCGGCACCCCGCGAAGCCCGTGGGATCGCGGCACCGGCCGCATACCTGGCGGCTCCACGTCGGGCGGTGCAGTTTCGGTTGCCGACGGCATGGCGGTTGCCACGGTTGGCACTGACACCGGCGGGTCACTGCGCATACCGGCAGCGTTTTGCGGGCTGGTGGGATTCAAGCCAACCGCGTCACGCATACCAAAAACCGGCGCTTTCCCTTTGTCTCAGAGCCTCGATTCGGTCGGACCGATGGGGCCGACGGTGCGCTGCTGCGCGATCCTTGACGCCGTCATGGCTGGTGTCGACATTCCTATGCTGGACGCGTTTGCGCTAAAGGGGCTACGCGTCGGCGTGGTTCAGGACTATGTCGTCGACGGCGTTGACACCGAAGTCGCCCGGTCCATTGAATCGGCCGTTTCAGTATTGGCTGCGGCGGGTGCGCACGTTATTGAAGTACGCATGCCACAGTTGGCGCGGATTCCCGAAATCAACCGTCAAGGCGGGCTGATCGCGGCCGAGGCTTATGCGATCCACCAGCACAATATCGATTCCCCCGAACGCGCGGCCAGCTATGACCAGCGCATTGTTGCCAGGATCAGGCGCGGCCAGGACATCTCCGCAGCCGGCTATATCGGCATCATGCAGGAGCGCGCTGCCCTGAACCGTGAGCTTGACGGCATTGCCAACGACTTCGATGTATTGCTGATGCCAACGGTTGCAGTCGTCCCGCCCGCGCTGGCGCCGCTGGAGGCTGACGATGCGCTTTTCCTGGCCACCAACGGCCTGGTGCTGCGCAATACCACTGTCATCAATTTCATGGACGGCTGCGCTCTGTCGCTTCCTTGTCATGCCGAGGGCGATGCGCCCGTTGGACTGATGCTGGCCGCCACGAACGGCAATGACCACAAGCTGCTTCGTATCGGCATGGCCGTTGAAACTTTATTGAATCGCCACAGGAGTGCAAGTTGAGTAACAAGGAACGGATTATTATCGCCGGCGCTGGCCCGGTCGGATTAAGCGCGGCCTGCGTGCTGGCGCAACGGGGTGTGCCGGTCATTGTGCTCGAAGCCGAGCCAACGCTGCCGGAGAACTTGCGGGCATCGACTTTTCATCCGTCTACGCTGGACATGCTTTCACGATTCGGCGTGTCCGAGCGCCTGATCGAAATGGGATTGAAAGCGCCTAGCCTGCAGTATCGCGACCGCAACGGGTGGCATGTGCAGTTTGATTTTTCGCTGATTCAGGACCAGACAAAGTACCCGTACCGGGTGCAGTGCGAGCAATACAAATTGAATGGGGTTCTGCTGGACTGGTTGAAGGCAAACAGCCCGGAAACCGAAGTGCGCTTCTCCGCCAAGGTGATGAGCGTCAAGCAGTCGGACGAGGAAGTCACCGTCACAGTCGAGACCGCGAACGGAACCGAAGAGATCAGCGGCCGCTATCTTATCGGTGCTGACGGCGCGCGCAGCCAGGTACGCGAGAGCCTGGGAATGACTCTGGAGGGCTTCACCTGGCCCGAACGGTTCCTGGTGCTGACAACGCCGTTCGACTTTTCCAAACACTTTGAAGACCTCGCTTCGGTCAGTTACTTCGCCGACCCGGAGCAGTGGTTCTTTTTGCTGAGGGTTGGCACCCACTGGCGCGTGATGCTGCAAACAGATCCGGCCGAGAGCGAAGAGACACTCTTGAGCGAGGCCTATATCCAGGAAAAGCTTCAGCGTGTGTGTCCGCGGGACGGCAACTATGAGGTCGCGCACCGCACCCTGTACAACGTGCATCAGCGCATCGCACCGACCTACCGCAATCACAGGACTTTCCTTGCCGGCGACGCCGCCCACATCAACAATCCGCTCGGCGGCATGGGCATGAATGGCGGCGTACATGATGCCTTCAACATTGCGGAAAAGCTGGCCCGCGTCTGGCTGAAGGAAGCCGACGAAAGCGAGCTTGATCGCTACGAGCGCCAGCGGCGCCCGATCGCGGTGGAGTATGTCGACAAGATCACCATTCAGAACAAGAAGGACTTGGAGATCAAGGATCCGGAAGAACGCGCGCGGTATCGCGCCAAAATGGAAGACATTGCCAGCGACCCGGAAAAGGCCCGGCAATTTCTCCTGCGCGCTTCCATGATCGCCAGCTTGCAGAGGGCGGCGACACTGGGATGAGCACCTCTACAATCCAGAAGGACAACATGGCGAAGCGCCCGGTGTACCTCGACTATTCCGCGACAACCCCGGTTGATCCGCGGGTTGCGGAAAAGATGGTCACCTTCCTCACCGAGAAATTCGGCAATCCCGCCAGCCGCTCCCACTCCTACGGATGGGAAGCGGACGACGCGGTGGAGGCAGCGCGCGAGCAGGTAGCGGCGCTGCTGAATGCCGATCCGCGCGAGATCATCTGGACCTCCGGCGCCACCGAAGGAAACAACCTGGCCATCAAGGGCGCAGCCAACTTCTATCGGACCCGCGGACATCACATCATTACGGTCAAGACCGAGCACAAGGCCGTGCTCGATACGGTGCGCGAACTGGAACGGCAAGGCTTTGAGGCGACCCACCTGGACCCTGAACCAAGCGGGCTGCTGAACCTGGAAAAGCTCGAGGCGGCAATCCGCGCGGATACGATTCTGGTGTCCGTCATGATGGTCAACAATGAAATCGGCGTAGTGCAGGACGTTGCCGCCATTGGCGAGATGTGCCGCAAGCGCGGCATCATTTTCCACTGCGATGCGGTACAGGCGGCAGGCAAGGTGCCAATCGACTTGCAGGCGCTGAAGATCGATTTGCTCACGGTCACAGCCCACAAACTGTATGGCCCCAAGGGAATCGGCGCCCTGTACGTACGGCGCAAACCGCGCGTGCGCATTGAAGCGCAGATCCACGGCGGCGGGCATGAACGAGGCATGCGGTCGGGCACCTTGCCCACGCATCAGATCGTCGGCATGGGCGAAGCATTTCGCATCGCTCGCGAAGAGATGGCGACGGAAGTGCCGCGGATTGCGCGCCTGCGGGCGCGGCTGCTGGAGGGATTGCGTGATGTCGAACAGGTATTCATCAACGGCGACCTGGAACGGTTTGCGCCGAACATCCTCAACATGAGCTTCAATTTTGTCGAGGGCGAATCCCTTATCATGGCAATCAAGGACATTGCTGTGTCGTCGGGTTCGGCTTGTACCTCGGCCAGCCTGGAACCGTCCTATGTATTGCGGGCGCTGGGTCGCTCCGATGAACTCGCGCACAGCTCAATTCGTTTCAGCATCGGACGCTTCACCACCGAGGAAGAGATTGACTTCGCCATTGCGCTCCTGAAGACCAAGGTCGCAAAGCTCCGCGAACTGTCGCCGTTATGGGATATGTACAAGGACGGCATTGACATCAGCACCATCGAATGGGCAGCACATTAATTCAAAAGGAGACTTTCGCATGCAGCAACTGAAATTCACGATCGACGGACAACCGCGCGAAGCGCAAATCCGTGATCTCGTTATCGCCGGCTGGACCGGTCGCGACGCGGCGGCAGTAGAACACCACATCGCGGAACTGGCAGCTATCGGTGTAGCGCGGCCGCGCACGGTGCCCTGCTTCTATCGGGTCGGCGTGAACCTGTTCACGGCGGACTCCGAACTTGACGTGACGGGCACCGATGGCAGCGGCGAAGCGGAGTTCGTCATTGTGTCGCTGGCCGACGGCCTGTATGTTGGGGTGGGCTCTGACCACACGGACCGCAAGGTAGAGACCTATGGCGTCACGGTCTCGAAGCAGATGTGCCCGAAGCCGGTTAGCACCGAGTTATGGCGTCTGGAAGACGTGGCTGGCCACTGGGACAGCCTGATGCTGCGCTCGTGGGTGACACGGAACGGCAAGCGCGAGTTGTACCAGGAAGGCCCGGTGTCCAAGATGCGCACGCCGCAAGACCTGATGGAGCGCTATGCGAGTGGATCGGGCAAACTGCCCGAGGGAACGGCAATGTATTGCGGCACCTTGTCCGTAATCGGAAAAATCGGCGGCGGCGAACTGTTTGAAGTGGAACTGGAAGACCCGGTCCGCAAGCGCACCCTCAAGCATGCATATCGCGTGCGCACACTCGAATACATCGACTAAAACAGGAGAATTGATATGGCGATCCATAAGGAACACAAGGAGTTTCATACCGTTGACCTTACGACCGGCTGGGAAACGCCGGCCGGTTATCCCGAGGGCATCAAGCAACAGATTCTGGCCGGGTCCATCGACGAAAAAAACAAGACCGGTTCCCGCACCCGTCACTTGCGCTTTGACCCGGGCGTCTACACTACCGCACCGTTCGTGCACGACTACTGGGAAGAGGTCTACCTGATTTCCGGCGACCTGACCGTTGGAAACGATGCGAATGGCAAGGGTGGGACCAGTTTCAAACCGGGCACCTACGCATGTCGGCCTCCTGGCGCGCATCACGGCCCGTTCAAGTCAGAAAACGGCTGCATGCTTCTTGAGATTCACTACTACGACGAATCGGGCAAGGCGGCGTAAGCCGGGCCGAGGACCTGTACAAGGGCTCGCCGAATCGACGGCTGCCGTGCGCTTCATTTAACACCAATAAATTTCAAGGAAACGAAAATGGGTAGCTTGAAGAATGCCGTTTGCATCGCCGCCGTCGCTATTGCAGCATTGGGACAAACCGTAGCCCAGGCGCAGACCGGAAAGCCGTTGATCAAGGTCCGCTACGAGGAAGTAATTCGGTCTGTCCTGTATTTGCCCTCTTATGTCGCGATCTCGCAGGGCTACTACAAGGACGCCGGCCTCGACGTCACCATGAAGACGTCGCAGGGTGGCGACAAGGCCATGGCGGCCCTTCTGTCCAACAGCGCTGACATCGTGCTGATGGGGCCGGAGGTTCCGGTGTATGTGCAGAACAGCGAGTCGCCGGTAAAAGTGAAGATTTTTAGCGGGCTTACCGCGACTGACGGGTTCATGCTGATGTCACGGTCTCCGGTGGCGAAAGCAGACTGGAGCGCGATCAAGGGCAAAACCATGATCGGGTGGCGCAGTGCTTCCACGCCGCTGGTCTACCTTGAAGGCGCGCTGCGCAAGAACGGCATCGATCCGAAAAAGGATGTGACCATTGTCACCAACATTGGCGCCGCCGCACACGTCGGCGCGTGGTTGTCTGGCAAACAGGAATTTGGACTGTTCCCGGAGCCCGATGCAAGCTCGCTCGAGAAAGACGGAAAGGCTTATTTCTTCGCATCGATCGGTAACGAGATCGGGCCTGTTGACTACACCGTTTTCACTGCCACTGACGCCTATATCAAGAAGAATCCTGAAGCGATACAGGCTTGGACTAACGGCACCGCGCGTGCCCTCAAGTTTGTGGAGCAGTCCAGTTCGGCGGAGCTCGCAAAAATCGCGCTGCCTTATTTTCCTGGCATAACGCCGGACCAGATGGTCGCCGCAATTGAGCGCTACAAGAAATACAAGATGTGGAAGACCACGCCGGTTGTTGAAGAAGCCGCGCTTGACCGGCTGCAGGATCTTCTCGTTGCGAGCGGGCTCCTCGAAACCGGCAAGCGGGTCAAGCCCAGTGCCATCGTCGTTAACGATTTTGCAAAGCTCGCAAAATGATGACAGTGCCCGTTCACAAGGCGCCCCTGCCCTATGAAACAGCCAATAAATTTGAGCTGAGGGGCGTCGGGCTGCGTTACTTCACGCACCGGGCGGAGACAGAAGCGCTTTCCAATATCTCGTTGACGTTTGAGCCCGGCGAATTCGTTAGCATTATCGGCCAATCCGGTTGTGGCAAAAGCACGCTCCTGTCGATCATGGCCGGTATCCTGCCTGCGACGGAAGGCGAAATTCTGTTGGATGGCAACGCGTTGGTTGCTCCGTCGCGGAACGTGGGCTACATGCTGCAGCAGGATTATCTCTATGAATGGCGCACCATTCTCGATAACACGATCCTTGGTGCCGAGATTCAGGGCATGGATCTTAAAATCGCCAGGGCACGCGCCATTCAGTTGCTGCAAAAGTGCGGCCTTGGCGATTTTCTGCAGCACTATCCGCGTCAACTTTCTGGCGGAATGCGGCAGCGGGTGGCGCTTGCCCGCACGCTCGTGACCGACCCCGATGTGGTACTCCTGGATGAGCCGTTTTCCGCGCTGGATTCCCAAACCCGCCTGGCCATTGCCGACGAAGTGACCGAGGTACTGCGTAGCGAACGTAAGACCGCAGTCCTGGTGACGCACGATATCGGCGAAGCGATCGCCATGACCGACCGGGTCATCGTTCTCTCGCGCCGCCCAGGTCGCGTAAAGTCCGAGCACCGCATTTCATTCGCTGGTTATGAAAACAAGCGGCCAACGCCGTTCGCCGCACGCAGCCTTCCTGAATTCAATGAATATTTCAAGATGCTGTGGAAAGAGATCGATGTGCATGTGGAAGGATGAGCCATGACGACTAATACAATCGCCGCTGTTCCCTTGCGGTCAGCCACTGCGCCGAGCAATCAATACAGCGCATTCCTGCGGCGCACGCGACGTAACAAGCGTCTGGTTCTGGGGTGTCAGATCGTGCTGTTGGTGTTGTTCCTCGGGCTCTGGGAAGTGCTGCCCCGTATGCACGTCATGAATCCGATGTTGACCAGTTATCCGAGTGCCATTTGGACGGCCTTCATCGAACTCTGCAAAACCGGTGATCTGCTGCACCACACCTGGGCCACGGTGTTCGCCACCATTATCGGTTTCACCCTCAGCATGGTTATCGGGATTGTGGTGGCTGCTGCGCTGTGGTGGTCCGATTTTGTCTACAAGGTGCTGGACCCTTTCCTTGTCATCGGAAACGCCTTGCCGAAGATTGCGCTCGTGCCGATTTTTTACATCTGGCTTGGTTCCGACTATTCCATTTATGGCATAGCGATCGCCATCGCGGTGTTTGTAGCGATCATGATCATCTACGCCGGCTTTTGCGCAATTGACCCGAACAAGATAAAGCTTGCCAATACGTTCGGCGCCAGCAGATGGCAAGTGCTGTGCAAGGTCGTGCTTCCCGGTAGCGTGCCCACGCTGATTGCGGCACTAAAAATGAATATCGGTTTGGCCCTGGTGGGTGTCGTTGTCGGCGAATTTCAGTCGTCCAACGCGGGGTTGGGCTACCTCATCATCAACGGCAGTCAGATCTTCAAGATGAACATTGTGATGGCGTCCGTGACTGTTCTCGCACTGATTTCCTGCGTGATGTACGTGGCCATCCATTCCCTCGAGGCCATGATTAGCCGGCGATATGGTTAGTCAAAATAAGTAATGTTGTCAGCGCCCTGACTCCGTCAATGTGACGACGGGCGCAGCTCTGCAAGTCTGCACCGGTAGCCCAACCGCACCAGTTAAAAGGAAATCAAATGCACCCGTTCGAAATGCCGGAAAGTTATGTGAATCGCGTGGTTTCCCGCCAAGGCCGCAGCCACACCTGCGAGACCTTCGATGCTTCAAAGACGGCGCTGGTGGTAGTCGATATGCAAAACTACTTCATGGTTGAGCCCTATCCGGCGGCGTGTCCTGAAGCGCGGAGCATTGTGGCAAATAACAACCGCCTTGCCGCAGCGGTCCGGAAGGCTGGCGGCAAAGTAATCTGGGTGAGGAATATTGCCCCGGCCGAGTCGGAGGCGAGCTGGTCCATGATGAAGGAGCGGTTCCAGCCGGGTATCGCAAAGACACGTTGGGAGGCTCTGCATATCGACCATCATGGCGCGCAACTCTGGCCAGAGCTCGAAGTGAAAAGCGAGGATCTTCACGTGCTCAAGCGCCGCTATAGCGCCTTTACCCGCGGCTCATCCGACATGGAAGTCGTGCTGAATGACAACGGGATCGATACGCTGATTGTCACTGGCGTTTGCACCAACGTGTGCTGCGAATCGACCGCACGCGACGCCATGATGCTGAACTACCGAGCAGTCATGGTCTCGGACGCCTGTGCCACGCTGAGCGACGAAGAGCACGCCGGCGCCCTAAGCAGCTTCTACCTGTTTTTTGGTGACGTCCAGACCACCGACGAGATCATCGGGCGGCTCGCCAAATAGCTAAGCATGCCGCGGCGGCTTCCGTCCCGGCCAACTTCGCCGCGTGACGGAGCGACACGGTCTGGGATGACGGCCATGTCGTACCGCCTGCCTCCCGGATTTTACGAGGCAGAACGACCATGGCTTCCGGCTTCACCGGCTTGGCCATGGGGTGGCTGGCGGCCGCCGCTTGTAGCGCCCGTTCCTTGTTCGCCGGGTGCTCACTCACGCCCGTCGGGCAACAAGCCGTCGACTTTCCGATTTACCGATTTAGCGATTCTCCGATTCTCCGATCTGCCGTCCAGCCCATGCCGGCAGGCGGCGTGTCACCTCCTTCCCGCCCACATTCCCCAAAGATATTGACTGTGTCCCGAGGTTAAGCCGCAGCTTCATCTCGTTGTCTTTCCAATTCCTATGGAGGTTTTTTTTGAATCCAACTGCATGATTTGTTCGTAAGTCGGGTTATGAACAATTTTCTGATGTTCACACTTCCTCCCGATCTGAAATACACTACGATTCCATCCAGGCTGCCCCATCGTCCCGAAGCTGCGAGCGCCCCATGAACCCGACATCGAAGAAACGTCCAGCTTGTCACCGTCGACCGCTTTTGTATTTTGCTGCCAGCCTCGTCGTTGCAGCTCCGACGCATCAGGCGGCGGCGCAAGACAAAACCCTTGAATCCGTGACAGTGGAATCGTCCCGTACCAGCCAGCTCGGCGTGGCGGAATCTGCTAATGCCGGTCTCGTTACGCAGCAACAGCTTGAAGCGCGGACCGTCTACCGTCCGGGCGAGACGCTTGAAGCGGTTCCAGGCCTCATCGTTAGCCAACACAGCGGGGAAGGGAAGGCGAACCAGTTCTACCTGCGAGGATTCAATCTGGATCACGGCACCGATTTGCGTACCACCGTGGACGGCATGCTGGTCAACCAGCGCAGCCATGCTCATGGACAGGGCTGGACCGACCTCAACTTCATGATTCCAGAACTGGTAAACCGGCTTGATTACAGGAAGGGCCCCTACTACGCGGCGGAAGGTGATTTCGCCTCGGCCGGAACAGCCAGCGTGGTCTACGCCAATAAGCTCGACAAGGGTATCGCGAGCGTTGGTTTTGGGCAGAATGGATACCGCCGCGCGTTGCTTGCCGATTCACCTGCTTTCGGCAGCGGCAATTTGCTCTACGCGCTGGAGCTATTTCACAACGATGGCCCTTACGTGCGTCCGGACGACTACAAGAAGGTAAATGGTGTCCTGCGCTATGGCGAGGGCAACGAGGCGAACGGATTCAACGTAACGGCGATGGCTTACCGCGGCAAATGGAATGCGACCGACCAGATTCCAAAACGCGCCGTGGATGCAGGACTGCTTGGGCGTTTTGATGCAGTCGACCCAACCGACGGTGGCATCGCCCACCGATATAGTCTCTCAGGCGCCTGGCATCAGACATCAGCGACGGGCTCAACCAATATCAATGCGTACGTCATTCATAACAAACTGGACCTGTATTCCGACTTCACCTATTTCCTAAACGACCCAGTCAACGGTGACCAATTCAATCAAGCGGACCGTCGCACGACTGCCGGATTGAACGCAAGTCACACGCTGCCGACACCGATGTTCGGGAAAGAATCGGCAACTACAGTCGGGCTGCAACTGCAGAACGACAATATTTTTAACGGCTTGTTTAGCACGGTGGCGCGCCAAAGACTGTCCACGACGCGGGAAGACCATATTGCCGAAAGCAGCGCCGGCGTGTACCTGGAAAACACCACCAAATGGGCAGACAAATTCAAGACAGTAGCGGGCGTGCGTCAGGATTTTTATCGCTTCAACGTCAACAGCGACAACCCCGCCAATTCCGGGAAAGTGAATGAGAGCATTGCCAGTCCAAAGCTCAGCATGATTTTCGGACCATGGGCGAAAACCGAGTACTACTTCAACGCTGGCAAGGGGTTCCACAGCAATGACGCCCGTGGAACCACGATTACCGTTGACCCGAAGGACCCTGCCACGGCGGCCGACCGCGTTCCAGGTCTTGTTCGCTCCAAAGGAGTCGAGGTAGGCGCGCGCACGGAAATCGTTCCGGGCCTGCAAAGCTCATTCTCCCTGTACCGGCTCGATTTCGATTCGGAACTTATCTTCGCTGGCGACGCCGGCAGCACCCAGGCAAGCCGGCCCAGCCGCCGCGTCGGCGTGGAGTTCAACAACTATTACAAAGCGACGAAATGGCTGACCGTCGACGCAGATCTGGCTTTCGCGCGGGCGAGATTTAAAGACGATGACCTGGTAGGCAATCGAATTCCCGGTGCGGTTGAAGGCGTGGCCTCGATAGCGCTCGCAGTGGACAACGTGGGCCCGTACTTCGGCGCACTGCAGTTGCGTTATTTCGGTCCGCGACCGCTCATCGAAGACAACAGCGTGCGCTCGAATAGCTCGACTACGCTCAACGGGCGGATCGGATACAGAATTAGTCCCAAGATGCGAATCGAGCTCGAAGGATTTAACCTGGCGAACCGGCAGGTGTCGGCGATTGATTACTACTACCCGTCGCGATTAGCGAGCGAGCCGGCAGGGTCATCGACGGCGGATATTCACTTCCATCCGATTGAGTCTCGCTCGTTCCGGATAACGCTGGTGTCGAACTTCTGACACCTGGCCCAGCTTAGGTTTTGGGCTGGTAGTGGAAATGCGTATGCTGCTTCTTTGAGGGCGAGGCCATTTCCACCGGGACGATATGAATATTCCCATGTCGGACACCGCTTTGCGCAACCAGACTGTTTGCAAACGCATCCACCTCCTTGTACGTCCCGCGCAGCACGACCGTTTCGAGGCAGTTGTCGTGGTCAAGATGCACGTGCATCGTCGACACGCAGATGTCGTGGTGGTCATGCTGCATTGAGGCCAGCCTGCTCGCCAGTTCGCGCTCATGATGGTTGTAAATGTAGCTGACGCTGGCGACGCAATACCGCGCTCCGTTCGTCAGCTTGCGCTCATTCTCCAGACGCCCCCTTACCAGATCACGAAACGCTTCCGAGCGAGTGGTGTAGCCGTGGCGTTCAATCAATTCGTCGAACTCCTCAGCCAGTGAGTCTTCAACAGAGATCGTAATTCTGCGCATGGGGATTCGTCAGGATGTAGTGTGTGATGGGGATACTACCTCACCCGATTTTCGTCGTCCAAGACCGCGGTCGACTTGACGCGTACGCTACGGGCTGGAAATCACGCTAGAGTGGGGGAACAAGCGGGGCAAATTCAGCACTTACCGTAGTCAGACGCGGGAATGCGCCAGCACGACAACCGTGAAGGAATCGAGAACGCCATGGGAAAGAGCAGGAGCGGCATTGAGGAAGGCGAGGGAGAAAAATCCGCCTCGCAATTGATCGACGCGAAAATCGCGGAGTTGAATGACTGGCGGGGCGAGACGCTCGCGCAGATTCGCGCCCTTGTAAAGCAGGCCGATCCTGACGTGCTCGAAGAGTGGAAGTGGAAGGTTCCAGTGTGGTCGCACGCCGGGATCCTCTGCACCGGCGAAACCTACAAAAATGTGGTGAAGATGACCTTTGCCAGGGGCGCGTCTCTGGAGGACCCCTCAGGCGTGTTCAACTCCAGCCTGGAAGGCAACACCAGGCGTGCCATTGATTTCCATGCAGGCGACACGATCGACGAAGATGCATTGACGGCGCTGATACGCGCCGCGGTTGCGCTGAACCTGTCCCTGGCGGCGAGGCGACCGGCACAAAAGGCCCGATAGCATTCTTCTGACGATGTTTCGCGAGTCCAAAGCCTGGGGTCTGGCATTAAACGTGACCGATTCCTGGTGGTGGAATTTCCGATTTCATCAAATAGCGGTCGCCTGAAATCCGTGGCAGACTATCCCGCAAGCGAACCGGTGTGGGTGACCGCAATGAGTCACAACTTGCCCGAAATATTGGGCCGACCATCATCGCTTAATCGCACGTGCCCGCAATGACCTGGAGGAGGAAAAATGGTTAGCAAAAATACGATTTGTCTCTGGTACGACGGGACCGCCCTCGATGCGGCACAGTTCTATGCGCAGACGTTTCCGGACAGCGTCGTCGGCAGGATATGTCGCGCGCCTGCAGATTATCCCGCTGGCAAAAAAGGCGACATCTTGACCGTTGAGTTCACCGTCCTTGGCATCCCTTGCCTTGGACTCAACGGCGGCCCCCAGGTTAGGCACAACGATGCCTTTTCATTCCAGGTTGCGACCGATGACCAAGCCGAAACAGATCGCTTGTGGAACGCGATAACAAGTAACGGCGGCCAGGAAAGCGTGTGCGGCTGGTGCAAGGACAAGTGGGGTTTGAGCTGGCAGGTTACGCCACGCGCCCTGACAGACGCCATTACTGATCCGGACCCCGCTGTGGCCACGCGCGCCTTTCAGGCGATGATGCACATGAAGAAAATCGACATCGCTGCTATTGAAGCGGCACGGCGCGGCTGAGGTCCACTTTGCGTTCGCTACTTCCGGTCGGAATGGCAATTGAGAATCACGCCTTGGTCCTGCAAAGCCGCAGCACCAATTTGGAAGCACCGCGACCGACCCGCTGGCCGGGTGAGGCAAATGCGAGCAGCTGCCTTTTCGCCTCTCAAGTACGAAAGCGGCTTACTCGCGCGGATCGGTCGTTGAGTTTTCCTGCAGCGGTTTTGCGGGCGCAAGGTCGCCGTACCAGTAAGCGGCTGTGACGCCGCCATCCATCAGAAAGTCGCTGCCCGTGATAAAGGCACCATCAGGTCCCATAAGCAAAGCGCCGACGTTTCCCACCTCATCCGGAGTACCCGCACGGCCTGCAGGACACAGCTCGATCATGCGCCGATATCCCGGACCGCGCGGGCCGGAAAGCTCGTCGTTGGCAAGAGGCGTAATGATGATGCCAGGGCTGATGGTATTGACGCGCGCGCCGCGTTTGCCCCAACGCACAGCCTCCGCCATCACGCGCAGGGAATTACCCCGTTTGGCGATCTGGTAGGCATGGAGCGGGTCCGTGACCTGATCTGCCTGAAGCATTGGCAGTGCGAGCAGTTCGTCTGCCGGTGTCATTGCCAAAGCCTTGTTCTGCTCCGGCGTGAGCGCAGGAAGCCGGTGTCCAGACTGCGACGCGATAACAACCGCCGCCCCGCCGCTTGCCATGACGTTTCCGAACTCTTCAAGCACGAGCGCCGTTCCAACCAGGTCAACTTTCAGGATCGTGGCGGGCGAAGCCTGGGTCGGAGAAACGCCTGCCGCGTGGATTACTCCGGTAACAGGACCGAGAGACCTCGCTCTCTCCACGAGACCGTGCACCGACTCGCGGGAGGAGACATCGACGGTCACGGTGCTCACCTCAAATCCAGCATCGCTGAGAGTCTTCGCCGCAGCCTTGGCATTGTCCTCACGCAGATCGGCTAGAAGAACATGCTTTCCCGCGCTGACGCGTCGAGCGATCGCCTGGCCGATCGACCCGGCCCCGATGACTACAATAACGTCTTTCATTGCGATTTCCTTTCATGTCTAGTGGTTTGATTTAATGCATATGAACGCGGTCTAACTGGCCTTGGCGATCGTGCCAGCCAAGTATTGTGCGTCGCTTGCGCGAAATTTAGACGCGCCTGTTTTCCGTTGTCCTTCCCGGTTATTTGGACTCCGATAACCAGTTGAAGCGCTTGGAGCCGAGGCGCCCTTCACACGCAGTCTCGCCAGTGTCATTGCTCGTCGCTGCTTCCTGCCATCTCGAGCCAATCCAGTTTCTGTTCCATTCGGTGGAAGGCGTCGTCGCCGATCTCGTCGCTGGCACGCATGGCAAGGATGGCTTGCCGGGCTGACCGGAGTGCCTGCCGATAGTGTGGGCTGCGTGACAGGGCCCTGGACTCGCCGGTATCGGCGTCGATCGTCAGCAGTGCCGTAAATCTCTGCTGGACCGCTTTTGCCGCTGGGGAATCGTCACCCGCAAAGCGTGCGAGGATTTCCCGTAAAGCGCCCTCGCGAGCGGCGCTCTCTTCGCGGCCGACCGGATCATCGTCGTGCAGGTCAAGCGCGCGCAAGAGCGGTTTTAGAGTCAGCCCGTGAATGACCAATGTGCCGAGCACGACTGCAAAAGTGGTCAGTAGAATCAGGTCGCGATACGGGAAATCCGACGGTAGCGCCAATGCCGCAGCCAGGGAAACGATGCCCCGCATGCCGGCCCACGAGATGATCACGCCGCTCTTGAAACTTGGTCGGAGCATCGGTCGCGGCGGATTGAAACCGACTTGGCGGTGTCGCCATCGGACGGCTGCGTTGAAGGACATGTGCCACGCGAGGCGCACCAGGATAACGGTGACCAGCACAGCCACGGCAAAGCTAAAGTACCGCGCCCGATCCGCCGCTTCAAGATTCTCCAGAATCGGCCGGACCTGCAGGCCGATGAAGATAAAGGCCAGAATGTTTAACGCGAAAACAGCTGTCCCCCACACCGCATTCGTTGGTATGCGGGTTCGTGCGGGAAGTCTCGCAGGCGCAGTACGCGCCATCGTGATCGCGTAGCAAACCATAGTCAACACAGCAGAGAGTCCAAGCTGCTCAGCGAAAATCCATACGCCAACCGTGAATACGAACTGAAGAATGATGGCGGTCGGAACGTGCTGCACCCGTTCCATCACGCGCAATGTGAACCATCCGGCGGCGGGACCCGCGACCAGGCTGCCAACAATCGCGAGAAAAAAGGTTGGAGCAACCGTGGCGACAGTAAAGCCGTCAGCGGCGACTGCCCCGACGGCGAGACGGTAGATCAAAAGCGAACTGGCGTCGTTAAGCAGACTTTCGCCTTCCAGTATGGTCAGGATCCGATGGGGCGGGCTCAACTGGCGAAGCACCGCCGTCGCGGCGACGGCATCGGGCGGCGCCACGATGGCGCCCAGCGCGATGGCTGCGGGCCACGGGATGCCTGGCACCAGCGCATGCGCCACCACGGCAACCGCGGCGGTTGTGAAGCCGACTGCGAAGATTATCAATCCGGTAACGGGCGCCCAGTTGTCTTTGAGATCTCTGAGCGATGAGTCGTAAGCCGCGTCGAGCAGTACCGGTGCGACGAAGAGAGCCAGCACCAAGTCGGGAGGCAGCGTGAACAACGGCGCTCCGGGGAGTAACGCGAGTACCGCGCCCCCGAGCGCCAGGAACACCGGATATGGTGCGCCGACGCGGCGGGCCAGCGCGGCCAAAACCACGGCCGCCACGAATAAGCCAAGAAGTTGTTCGAGTTGTCTCAAGTCCGCCTACTCGCTGGCTGCCTTCTGCTTCGACTGCCTTCTTCTTGGGCAAGCCTTGTGCTTAGGCTACGCCTTGTGGATTCCACGACAGCCGCCCATTTCAGCCTCGGCGTCAGAGCCGGTTTCATAGACACGGTCGGCCGTTTTTTTCGGGACACCTCCGTCCCGGATTTTTTTAAATCACTTAACGCGCCGTCCCATGAACGATGTCGTCCCCGTCATCCGGTCGGCTTCGGACTGACAGCTTGGAATGCCGTTACATCGCCACTGGCAATCCCGCAAGAAGTTTGTCGAGCGTAATCGGGTAGTCACGCACCCGCACGCCAGTGGCGTTGTAGATTGCGTTGGCGACAGCAGCCGCAACACCGCAGATGCCAAGCTCCGCAATACCTTTCGCCTTCATTGGCGACGAGATCGGATCAGTCTCGTCCAGGAAGATCACGTCCTGGTGAGGTATGTCTGCATGCACAGGCACCTCGTAGCTCGCAAGGTCGTGATTCACGAAGTAGCCCAGGCGCTTGTCCACTGCGAGATGTTCCATCAGCGCGGCGCCGACACCCATCGTCATGGCGCCAATTACCTGGCTGCGTGCGGTCTTGGGATTGAGAATGCGGCCGGCTGCGCAGACGGCGAGCATGCGTCGCACGCGGGTCTCGCCCGTCGCGGCATCGACCCCTACCTCAACGAAATGCGCGCCAAATGTCGCTTGCTGAAAGCGCTTGTCGAGGTCGCCGTATTCGATGAAGTCTTCGGCGACAAGACCTCTGTCGCCAGCCGCCTCGGCCAGCGACACGCTGCGGGATCCGAAGCGGACCTGGCCGCCTGCGAATACCGCTTCGTTAGGATTAAAGCCTGCTTTCTGCGCCACGGCCTCGCGCAGCCTGGTGCAGGCAGCATAAACGCCGGCGGTCGAGTTGTTGCCGCCCCACTGCCCGCCCGAGCCGCAGGAAACCGGAAAGCTTGAGTCCCCCAACCGCACCACCACCTTGTCGAGCGCAACGCCCATCATCTCAGCCGCGGTCTGCGCGATGATGGTGTAGCTGCCGGTGCCTATGTCAGTCATGTCGGTCTCGACCGTCACGATGCCGCGGCGATCCAGGCGCACGCGCGCCGCCGACTTGGTGAGCAAATTATTGCGCAACGCGGATGCAACGCCGATGCCAACAAGCCATCTACCTTCACGTACCTGGCCCGGTCGCGGATTGCGCTTGTTCCAGCCGAAGCGCGTTGCGCCGACCCGATAGCACTCGACCAACTGCCGCTTTGAAAACGGAGGATGCGGGTTAGGCTTTTCCTGAGGTACGCGGGACTGCGGATCTTGCGACACGGGTTTCGCCGGGTGGTCCGGCACGACCTGCGTGTCGTTCTTGATCCGAAATTCGATCGGATCCATGCCGAGCTTCTCGGCCATCTCATCCATCGCAATTTCCAGCGTCGCCATGCCAGGCGCTTCGCCGGGAGCTCGCATGGCATTCGCTTCGGGCAGGTCAAGCACGGCGAGCCGGTTCGCCGTCATGCGGTGTGGGCCGGCGTAAAGGGATCGAACCGGGACTGCGGCCGCTTCGGGCTTGCCGCCCGGCTGATCGCCGGACCAGTTTTCGTGCCCGATAGCGGTGATGTTGCCGTCCCGCGTTGCACCGATACGCAGGCGCTGAATCGTCGCCGAACGATGAACCGTGTTGTTGGGTATCAGGGCGCGGGTCAGCGAAACCTTGACGGGCCGGCCGGCAGCACGAGCGCCGAGCGCCGCCAGTAAAGCGTCGGAGCGCAAAAAGAGTTTTGCGCCGAACCCGCCACCGATGTAAGGCGACACGACGCGGACTTTTTCCTTGGCTATGCCTAGCGTGCGCGCCAAGTCGTCAACGGTGGACCCGACCATCTGCGTGGAAGTCCATACAGTTAGCTGGTCGCCATCCCACGCCGCAACGGTGGCGTGAGGCTCCATCATCGAGTGGGACTCGTTGGCGGTGGAATAGGTGGCGTCCAGCTGAACGGGTGCCGAGGCAAACGCCCCGGCGAAGTTCCCCACCGCGCTTTCAGCGGATCCGCCGCCGGATGTGCTTTTGGCCACCGGCGCGCTATCCTTCTGTGCCGCAAGATCGTATGCACCTTGGGCCCGCGCAGTGTTGACGCGCACGAGATGTGCGGCCGCGCGCGCCTGCTCGAAGGTGCCGGCAACAATCAGCGCGACAGCCTGATGATAGTGCTGGATTTCAGGGCCGCCCAGCAGCAGAGCGGTATTGCGACTGCCTTTGGCCAGTTTGCCAGCATTGCCGGCGGTGACGATTGCAATCACCCCAGGCGCAGCTTCCGCGGCGGCGAGATCCATCGAAATAATGCGCCCTTTCGGGATGGCAGAACCAAGCACATAACCATAGGCCTGATTTGCGACCACGTCATGCCGGTCATAGGCGTAAGGAGCGGTCCCGGTGGTCTTGAGCGGGCCATCTATACGGTCCACCGGCTGGCCTACAACCTTGAGTTGATCGATCGGATTGGTGGTGGCAGGGGTGTCGAATTTCATGGGTCAGCCTTTCGCTTCGGTGAGGACGGAGGCGATCGTGCGCTCCACGAGTAGCACCTTGAATGCGTTGTCATCCGTCGTGCGCGGTTTCTCCAACAGCCTGTCCGCGACCACCTTGGCGCCCCGCGGCAGGTCCTGCTCGGCAGCTTCCACACGCCACGGCTTGTGCGCCACGCCGCCGAGCGCCACCCGGCCCGTGCCATCGCGTTGCACGATCGCAGCGACCGAAACCAGCGCGAACGCATAGGAGGCGCGGTCGCGAACCTTGTGATAAATCTGCTTGCCGCCGACCGGCTTCGGCAGGGTCACTGCAGTGATCAGTTCACCGGGTTCAAGCGAAGTCTCGATGTGCGGCGTATTGCCCGGTAGCCGGTGGAAATCGGCAATCGGTATGGTGCGCATCGAGCCATTGGGACGGACGGTTTCAACCGATGCATCGAGCACGCGCATCGCCACTGCCATGTCGCTCGGGTGCGTGGCAATGCATGCGTCGCTCACGCCGACAATGGCGTGTTGCCGACTATAGCCGCCCATTGCGCCGCAACCGCTGCCCGGCTGCCGCTTGTTGCACGGTTGATTGGTGTCGTAGAAGTACGGACAACGGGTCCGCTGCAACAGATTGCCGGCCGTGGTTGCCTGGTTCCGCAGTTGGCCAGACGCACCCGCGACCAGCGCTCGGGACAGCACGCCGTAATCCCGCCGCACCTGGGCGTCAGCCGCCAGATCGGTGTTGCGCACCAGCGCACCGATCCTCAGTCCTCCCTCTGTGGTCGCTTCTATCTTGTTGAGTGCGAGGTCGTTTACGTCTATCAAGTGAACCGGCGTCTCGATCTGCAGCTTCATCAGATCCAGAAGGTTTGTGCCGCCGGCGATAAACTTCGCGCCCTGAATGCGGGCCGCGGAGGCAGCCGCCTCGGCCGGCGAATTGGCCCTTTCATAAGTGAACGATTTCATGCTTTCACTCCGGCGACTTCGGCGATCGCTTCCTGGATGTTGGAATAGGCGCCGCAGCGGCATATATTGCCGCTCATCCGTTCGCGAAACTCTGCAACCGTCGCCTCGGACCGCTTCGTTAGGTCGGCGGTGACATGGCTTGGAATGCCAGCTTTCACTTCCTCCAGCATGGCCACGGCCGAACAGATCTGCCCTGGGGTGCAGAAGCCGCATTGGTAGCCGTCGTGTTTGACGAAGGCGGCCTGCATCGGATGCAGGTTGGTGGGTGTGCCCAAGCCCTCGATCGTTGTAATGTCATGTCCCGCCTGCATCACGGCCAGCGTGAGGCAAGATGTGATGCGGCGCCCGTCGACGATGACTGTGCAGGCGCCGCATTGGCCCTGGTCACAGCCCTTCTTGGCGCCCGTGAGGTTCAAGCGTTCCCGTAGCGCGTCCAGCAGTGTGGTGCGAGGATCGAGCATCACCTGATGCTCAGTACCGTTGACGCGCAGCAGCACAGTCAGGCTTGCCGACGTGGCTGAATTCGCTGGCTGCGCAACAGGTGCGGCCTCTGCCTCGGACATGAGGTTTCCGGCGACAACGGCACCGCCTGCAGCCGTCGATGTCTTGAGGAAGTTGCGTCGCCGAAGATTGAAGTCGGCCATCTTGGGGCTCCTTGTATGTCGGAAACGGGTGTGGACCATAAAACGGTGTCACGGCAGCCGAAACCGCGCGGCAGATTTACGGCTGGTTATTTTCTTGCGAGAAGCCAGCCCTACGATGTGGAACCGCAGGTGGTATTGCCTAATTATGATCAGTCGGCTGTTGTCTTGTTCCGCTGTATGGCGGGCATAGTAGGTACCGCGGTCAGGAACGTGCCGACGATAAATTTGTCGGCATTGGCGAGGCAATTGCTTGGGTGTCAGCTACTGTAATGAATTGAGGGCGGTTTGATTAGTGGCTAAAATCCGCATGACCTTATGAGCCTTATTCATGAAATGGCGCGCAAGAATTGCAGCAAGCGCGTCATCTTTTCCGGCCAAGGCATCTTGCAAGGCAGCGGTCTAAACTGGCGACAGTCGGTCCACGTCGGTCCATGCAATCTGTCCTGCAGACTTCTGCGATTTGACGTTGTGTAACGATAGAAGGGAATTGCTTTGTATCCGAGGCAACGCAGTGTGACCAGCGGCCCAAAATATATGCTGGCCTGTCAGATGGTCTCCGCGAGCGGAGAGCAGCGGCGCGCTATACAGGATCGATTTCCCAGTGCTCATTACGAATGTTCCTGGGACTGCAGCGGCAATAACGCCACCAATTCGGCAGTGCGTGAGGCGTCATCCGGCGTGGAATGTTAAGTGCTTAATGCTCCGTTAGCAAAGTCGCCGCTTTGCAAGGAGAAAATTGACTATGAACACGCCCCCTGACTCCGCTCTTCCTGACGGCGGGAATCAAAAGCTGACTGAAGGATTCATCCCGCGTACCGATTTGGCGACTGCAGCAATCGTCGACGAAGGGCTAGCGATGCTTGATAACCACGGACTTGAATGCGCGGCTGCATTCCTGTCATCACGGATGGTCCCGCTCGCCGTTGCGCGAAGGGCCTTGTTGCTTCCACCGGAGAGACGAGGGTCCGTTAGTACAGACCCGGAGCAGAAATAGGATGCGCGACCGAGATGCCTCCAGCGTGAGTCACGGACTGGTGGCGCTGAGTGAATCCAGGGTCGATTTGAAGGAAGTCATTTTCGACGCAATCGACCAGTGCGCCCTCTTGTTGACGAGAAGCAGCAAGACCCGTCCGTGCAATTGCCGGTCGACCTGTATCTGTAAAAGGTGACCATATCCCGTTCGACATGCCGTGCAGAGGTCTACGCGGCAGAGCGTGGCGGATGTTGCCTTGGCCAGCCAAAGCATGTGAAGTGGCCAAGGCGCCTGCGCTACCTTTCCTTTTTTAGAACGACATGAATGGCATTCTTGCTGGCAACGTGTTCGACACATTGGTAGCCAAGCGAAGGCAAGTCCATGCCGGAAAACAGATTTTCGCCGGACCCGAGTAGCGTCGGAGAGATGGCAAGGTGTAGTTCATCAACAAGCCCTGCCTGCAAATACTCGCGAACCGTGGCTACACCACCGCCGAGGCGAATATCTTGTCCATTTGCCGCCTCGGTGGCGCGTTCGAGCGCGGCATGAATGCCATCAGTCACAAAGTGGAAAGTGGTCCCGCCGTCCATGGTGAGCGACTCGCGGGGATAGTTGGTTAACACGAATACAGGGGTGTGATACGGCGGGTTGGGACCCCACCAGCCTTTCCATTCTCCGTCTGGCCACGGGCCGCGAATCGGGCCAAACATGTTGCGGCCCATAATCGAGGCGCCGATGTTCACGAATCCGCGTGCGGCAAAGTCTTCGTCGAGGCCTGCTTCACCGCCACCATCGTTGCCGAACATTTTTTGAAACGTCTTCGTGGCAAAAGCCCATTTGTGAAGACTGGGGCCTCCCACGCCAAGCGGATTCTCGAGAGTCTGATTCGGCCCGGCACCATATCCGTCAACCGATATTGAAAAACCTCGCACAAGCAATTTTGACACTTCGCTCTCCTTTGTGGACTTTGTCCACATACGGTACCACGCGAGAGGGCTGGTGGTCCAGAGTGCAGAGGCTGTTCGAGACGCACACCGCTGGTTCAAGCGTTATGGCGCGTCGGCCAATGATCCCCAGTCGACGTCGACCATGCGCGGGCAAGACCCATAATCGCTGTCGTCAATATGCACACTTGGCAATGCCTTGGTCAGGGCGTTTACGTCAACTGGTTGACCGTGGCGGGCCGATGGCGCGCAATAGGAGCGGAGTCGTGAGGCGAGGCCCGTTCTTTTGGTAACCTCGAAGCTCCCGCTGCGCAACTCGCCGACTGAAGAGCCCCTCTGCGTCGAGGCAATGACTACAACAACTCATGGTTCGCTCCGTGCCGTCGCCACTGACCACAAGGCTCAAGGTTACTACTCCGCCGCGCAGCCATGCGCTAGGGCGCAATTCCACCTTTTAAATGCTTAGCCGTCAATAAGTTGGTCAGGAAAGCCGACAGTAACAATAGACGAACTGCTGAACGGAGTCCGAAGGTGTGTGGTGATTATCTATGGCGTAGTCAATAAGTGCGAAGGAGTCACCGAACTGCGCGTGTAATTCTGTCGGCCCATATCGAACTACGTCCAGGCCGCTGCACTGAAGAGGGCCGTCTAAACCAAATGTCGCGACGATGACGTGTCCACCGGGCCTGACCGCGCTTTTGACTTGCCGAACATATGCTGCACGC
>JAQGMR010000049.1 GCA_028292265.1 Herminiimonas sp. | reverse complement strand
GTTCGCGATCCAGGCAAATCCTGTTACACGCGTGCGGTCGTAATGCTTGCGCAGCTCTTGCGCATCGAGGATGCCATAGATACTCAGGCGAGCGCCGACGGCGTCGAGAATACGCGCTGCCTCCGCTTCAGGCAGGCAGCTGAGCAGCGCCAGCCAGCCGGCATTCACCCCGAGGGGCTGTCTGCTCCCTACCGGTACAGCGGGCGTCTGTATCGGATACGTGCCCTGCATCCGACCTAGGCAAACTGCGTCGTTCCCGCTGCGCACGAACAGGAAACTGGTGTCTCCGGTGCGCTGCGAGACTTTCTCCAGCACCGGAGTGCAAAGGACACCGAGATTGAACTGGTGAGTCGATGCCAGTCCAAGCTCGAACACCAGGGACCCCAGCGTGTAGTGGCGCGAGGCGGGGTCGCGAACCAGCATACCTTCACTAATGAGCGCCTTGAGCAGGCGATGGGCGGTCGGACGCTCCAAGTGGAGTTCCTGAGCCAGATCCACCAGGCGCATCCCGTCCGGCGCCCGCTCTGCAATCAGTTTCAACACGCGGATTGCCCGGGTAATGGTTTGCGCGCCGGCCGGCGGTGTAGTCATAGTCGTACTCGCTATTCCAAATAGTGGAACTAAAAATATTCCAGTTGACAGTGCGATTGTCCAAAAATAGCATGCTACGCAAGATTCTGTAATTCGCAAAGCAGGAAGCGGGTCCCAAGCCATAGTTCCACATAGTGGACTATATGGAGCGGATCGTATCCACCATCACGCCAGAACAAGGAGATCGACATGAGCGACCACGCGTCACCTTCTACCAGCCCCTCGACCCGCGACCGGGTCAGCTACGAGCCTATTCATCAGCGCCGCCCTTTCGTCCTGCCGAACAATGCGCGGGTAGCTGTTTGGACCATCGTCAATATCGAGAACTGGCTCCCTGAAAACGCCATGCCGCGCACGGTCCTGCCGCCGCCCATGGGCCAATCGCTGTTGCCGGACGTACCCAACTGGTGCTGGCACGAGTATGGAATGCGCGTTGGTTTCTGGCGTTTTCTCGACGTGCTGAAGTCACGCGGCATGCGGGCAACGCTGGCGCTGAACGGATCCACATGCAAGCTCTACGCTTCCGCCTGCACTGCGGCGCTGGAAGCCGGCTGGGAATTCATGGGCCACGGTTTCGAGCAAAAGCCCATGCATCGCGTCGAGGATCAGGCTGCCGCAATACGGCAAACGGTCGATGCGATTCGGGAATTCACCGGCAAGCCGCCGCGCGGCTGGGAAAGCCCGGGCCTCACGGAAACCGCCCAAACGATAGACCTGCTCGCCGAGGCAGGAATTGAGTATGTGGCCGACTGGGTGCTCGACGACCAGCCGGTGTCAATCAAGACGCGCACGGGCAACATGGTGTCGGTACCGTACTCCGTCGAAATCAACGACGTCGTCATGTCGGCCATCCAGCAGCAAGCTTCCGACGAGATCCTGCGTCGCGGCCGCGACCAATTCGATCAGCTCTACAAGGAAGGGGCAACGATTCCGCGTGTGATGGCGATCACGATTCATCCCTACCTGACCGGCGTCCCGCATCGAATCAAATACCTTGAAGCCTTGTACGACTACATCCTGTCGCACCCTCAGGTGATGATGTGCACCGGCGAGGAAATCCTCGACGTGTACAAGGCACAGGCCGCGCAAGGCTAACCCTGCTCGCTTCGACTTTGACTATGCAGCTCCAACGGGTTCTCCTGATTTCCACCGGCGGCACCATCACGATGACCGGCGACGCGAAGAACGGCATCGCGCCCACGCTTACCGGTGAGGACCTGGTGCGCGCCGTCCCCGAACTGGCGCACACGGCTGATGTCGAGGTCCACTCGTATTCCACCAAGCCGGGCGCTTCGCTGACTCTGATCGACCTCGTGCGCATCGCGGAACTGCTCGACACCCGGCTGGCGGAGGGCTTCGCCGGCGCTGTGGTGGTCCAGGGCACCGACACGATCGAGGAGACCGCGTTTGTGCTGGACACATTGGTAACTTCTGAGCGGCCGGTTGTGGTCACCGGCGCAATGCGCAGCGCCTCGGCGCCGGGGGCCGATGGCCCTGCCAATCTGATGGCCGCCGTGACAGTGGCAACCACTGCAGCGGCGTGCGGTCTCGGAACGCTCGTGGTGCTCAATGACGAGGCCCATGCCGCGCGCCATGTCCAGAAATCGCATACTTCCCTGCCCTCGGCATTCACCTCCCCGGACTGCGGGCCGATCGGCCGCATCATTGAGGGCCGGTTGCAACTGTACGCGCGGCAGCCGCGCCTTGCGCCGTTGCCGCGCCCGGTGAACGATGTCGATGCCGCGGTCGCACTGTTAAAGGTCCCACTCGGCGATGATGGCCGCCTGCTTGGTGCACTGCCTGGCCTCGGGTACCGCGGCGCCGTAATCGAGGCCATGGGCGCGGGCCACCTTCCGGCATCCTTTGCGGAGCAGGTGAGCCGCCTTGCGGCGGCAATGCCGGTCGTGCTCGCGACCAGAGTCGCCGCCGGACCGGTATTCCAGAAGACATACGGCTTCCCGGGTTCGGAAATGGATCTGATTGGACGCGGCGCAATTCCTGGCGGTTATCTCGCGGGCGTGAAGGCATGTCTGTTGCTACGGCTGCTGGTCTCGGCCGGTCTCTCGGGAGACACGCTAAAGGATGCTTACCAGGCGCGCTGCAACGGGATGCTGCTCGGTGGCGGTTGAGCGCAATCCGTTTCGCATCAGGGCTCACGAGCCGGGCGAGCCGACGTCATTGCGCCGAGTCGCTTAAGCAGGAATAAAAGATGTAAGGGCAAAGGCATTCAACGATACATGGAGGTAGTAAAAATGAGTAAGAAAAAAGCGGCGTTCGGAATGTTTGTCGTCCTGCTCTTGTCCTACGTGGTTAACGCGATGGACCGGCAACTGTTCTCGGTGCTCGCGCCCGATGTCCGCAAGGCCCTGGCCCTTTCCGTACCCCAGATCGGCCTGGCCGCAACGGTGTTCACGCTCGGCATGGGCATCGCCGGAATTCCCACCGGCTACCTGCTCGGGCGCTTGTCGCGTCGCGGTGTCGCGATCCTCGGCCTGGTCATATTTTCCGGTGCTACCTACCTGACCGCCTACGCGCACGGTATGCCTGACCTGCTGCTATACCGGTTCGTTTCCGGGCTTGGCGAGGCGATGCAGTTGACGGCGATTCTGGCGATCGGCACTACGTATTTCATGAACCACCGTGCCGTCGCCGCCAGCTCGTTGAACTTCACGTTCGGTATTGGCGCCGTGATTGGGCCTAACCTCGGCGCGGCTATTCTCGGTGTAACCCAATGGCAAATGCCGTTCATTGTCTTTGGCCTGTCCGGCGTGGTCGCGCTCGTGCTGATCCTGGCCATCGTGAAGCCATGGTTCAGTGAAGTCCGGGCGGCCGATCAGGCTGCCACCGCCATGCCGGAAGAAGGCGAGGCCGACTCCATCTGGGCCAGGCAACCCCTTACGCTGGCCATTGCCACCATGTTTGCCGGACTTGCGATTTATGGTTACCTCGGGCTTTATCCGACCTATCTGCGCGAAGCACTCGGCTTTACACCCAAGCAGGCAGGTCTTGCCGTGAGCTTCTATGGATTCGGTGCGCTGCTGTCGCTGTTGGGCGGCTGGCTCGGCGACAAATACGATTACCGCAAGCTGCTCTTCGTTGCACTGGTAATCTCCGCCGTCTCCGGCGGCCTCCTGTTCACCGGCCTGGAAAAGTCGCTGATCCTGCATATTGTCTTCTCGTTCGTCTTCGGCGGCGCAATCAGCGGCATGGCCTATGCGAATCTTTCCGCTGGCATCATCAAGTCGGTAAAGCGCGCCAAGGCCTCATATGCATCCGGTCTGTTCGTAGCCAGCCTGTATATCCCTGCCGCATTCGCAGGCTACCTGCTTGGAACGCTGAAGGAAAACTTCGGCTGGTCGACCGCCGGCATCGTCCAGGTCGCGGGCTGTGCGCTCGTGTCCGCCGTGCTGTCGCTCCT
>JAQGMR010000007.1 GCA_028292265.1 Herminiimonas sp. | reverse complement strand
ACCTTCAACTTCCACTCACTTCCAGCCTTCCTGCCGGCTGGTTCCGCGCTTTCCAAATCGTTTTGTTTGGCTGCAGCAGAGAAATGAGATTATGCGGCGTTTTCTTACTTCGGTCAACTACTTTGTCTCGCTAATTTCGCTAAAACTTTTCGTTTTCCGCACCTGCTTTTCACTCTCCCGCCACTCGCGATTTGCTCTCTAAACAACTGCTGTTTTCGAGGTCGTTTCGCGACGGGAGGCGAACTATATCAAACGTTCCGGAAGCTTGGCAAGCGTTTCTCGACGAATGCTCTCATTCCTTCTTTTTGGTCCTCTGTTGCGAAGGTCGAATGGAACAATCTGCGCTCGAACCGCACACCATCCGCGAGGGGTGTTTCATAGGCGCGGTTCACCGATTCCTTGATCATCATGACAACTGGCGATGACATCGAAGCGATCTGCGTGGCCGCCTCCATTGCTTCGTCCATCAAGCGCTCCGCGGGCACCACCCGCGATACCAGGCCAGCGCGTTCCGCCTCGGCTGCATCCATCATTCGCGCGGTCAGGCACATGTCCATCGCCTTTGATTTCGAGACAGCGCGCGGGAGCCGCTGTGTGCCCCCTGCGCCAGGCATTGTGCCGAGCTTGATTTCCGGCTGGCCGAACTTCGCAGTATCGGCGGCGATGATGAAATCACACATCATCGCGAACTCGCATCCGCCGCCTAGCGCATACCCAGCGACCGCCGCGATAACTGGCTTGCGAACATTGCCAATCTGCTCCCAATTTCGCGTGATGTAATCTCCTTTGAAGACGTCCATGTAGGAATACGATGCCATCGCGCCAATATCAGCGCCGGCGGCGAAGGCCTTTTCATTCCCGGTGACGACAATGCACCCGATCGCGTCATCCGCATCGAAGGCCAGCATTGCAGCACCTAGTTCGTCCATCACTTGGTCGTTCAAGGCATTCAGGGCTTTGGGCCGGTTCAGGCGAATCAATCCGACCCGCCCGCGCGTTTCCGTCAATATCGTTTCATAGTTCATCGTATCTCCCATGGCGGCCTCCCGAAAAGTCGATTGTAACGTTGCCGTCAATGCGCGGCGCAACGGCGCCCGAGGTTGACAAGCTGCCCTGTAAAAGCATGACGAATATCAATGAATTGCCAGAGAGATTGACATTCGTCAACTCTCCCAAGGTGCCCAGACCTACCATTGCGTCTCGGTTTGATTTCGACGCCAAGGTATCTGAACCCCAAGTTGGAGAAAACACCATGCCAGTTCCTCACTGCCCGCCAGAATTGCACACCGGATTGCCAGAAATGGACGTGCTTCACGCACGGCTTTTTGAAGCCATGATGCAGGCGGCGCGATCGCCAAACGAGGAATTGGCAGCACGGTTCCTGCCGCTCGTGCGCAACGCAGAGCAGGCGTTTTCCACGGAAGAGGAATGGATGGAGCGCATTGCTTTCGCAGACGCGAAAATGCATCGCGAACATCATGCGCTGGTGCTGAGCGGCTTGCACCTCACGCATTCAAGAATAATGGCGGGCGACTACTCCGCCGGGCGAGACTTGATAGATCGATTGCTACCCCAATGGCTTCACTTCCACAGTGACACCATGGATTTGTCCCTTGCGCGCGCGGTGGAGCGAGACCGCCGACCCAGTGGAAGTGCGTCCTGGACCAGTAGCCGTGCGATGCTGACCATGCAAGCTGTCGAGCGCCCGGTCTACCTGGTGTAGTGCAGAACCCGCCCCGACGAGGCGAATGCCTAGCGGGGCGCTTTAGCCGCGACAGTTCCGGGGCGAGGCAGCAATACCCACATCGTTCCGCGCTGCTTCATCCGCCCCGCCTTTTCGCCCGCGTCCGCCCCGAAGCCCCAAAAGAAATCGGCCCGTACGGCATTGCTTATGGCGCCGCCAGTGTCCTGCGCCATAACCAGCCGTTGTAGCGTTGGCTCGACTGTAGCCGCCGCAGTAGACAAAAACACCGGCGCCCCGAGCGGCACGAACTTGGGGTCGATCGCAATGGAGCGCAGCGGCGTCAACGGCACGCCAAGTGCGCCTTTCGGTCCCTTACTCGGGTCCGGCAATTTCTCCTCGCGGAAAAACACATAACTGGGATTGGCATTTAACAGTTCTGAGAGCCGGCCCGGGTGTGCTGCGGCCCACGCCTTGATCCCCTGCGCCGACGCCTGGTCCATCGTCAGTTCGCCACGATCCACCAGATAACGACCGATCGACTTGTAGGGAAATCCATTTTGGTCCGCATAGGCGACCCGGATCGTTTCGCCGGCCTCTGCAAGCTGAACCCGACCCGAGCCCTGCACCTGGAGGAAAAAAGCGTCGATCGCGTTGTCTACCCAGACCAGCTCCGTCCCATTCAGCATGCCTGTTTCAACGATATCGGCGCGCGCCCCGTACGGAACCACTTTCTTGCCGCTAAGTCGCCCTCGCAGCCTCATTCCCTTCAACTCAGGATAAACCGATGAAAGATCGACAGTCAGCAAGTCGTCCGGGGCTTTGTAGAGGGGCGTTTGAAAAATTCCGCCGCGGCGGCGCGAGCCCCGAAGCAGCGGCTCGTAATAGCCCGTGACGAGCCCAGTCTCGGAACCGTCCGGGTTGAATATCTGCCACGGCGTGAACCATGTCTCAAAAAACTGCCGGATTGCTGCGCCATCAGAGGGATCCACTAACTGTGCCGCGCCGCACGACTCCTTCCACTCCGGCTTTTTTGCCATTGCATCACAGGACAAACGGAAGGCTGGCCACACCTCCCGAACATTGTCCCGTTGCCAGCCTGGCAGCACGGCGTAGGAAGCCGGCCGTAGTATCGGCCCAACGGCCGAAGGCGCCGGCACAGCAGCGGACGGCGCCGGCGACCCGTTCACGACAGGTGCTGGTACCGGCGCCGGTGCTGGCCTGAGCGGGGCGGTCGAACAAGAGCCCAGGACGAATACAACGGCGGCAAACGATGCGAGTAAACTCGCTCGACGGATCAAGTCAAATTTCAAGGTGCGGGACATGTGGTTAATTCTTGTGGAAGCTGGTGTAGCGATGTTCGTGCTGATTTTCATCGTATGGTGGACCATGTTTTCTGGCAGAAAGCCCGAAAGGCCGCAGCAGGGCGTATCGTCAGGGTCCAAGGATAAAAGGAGTCCGGCATTGCAGAAATCGCCGCCGAACAAAGACCAGTAAGTCGGGAGCCGGCTTGACGCCCGACGCGGAAGGCAAGCTGGCGGTCGCTTCCCCATGAGAATCGACCGCCGTCACGCCGAATAATGCAAACGCGGCCCAGCGGTGTGACAAGGGTGAAATGACGTGCTTTCTTGCAGGGACTTTCTGGACGCGACCAGCGTTCCTGAGCATAGACGGTAGAAAACGGTCTCTACGGAACGGGTTCAATGCAGCGTTCGTGGCAGCGTCAAGACAAATTCCGGAATCTTCGCGTTAAAGTGCTCGCCATCCTCCGCCACGCAGAAATACTCGCCGCGCATCGAGCCCTGCGGCGTGCGCAAGGACGTACCGCTCGTGTATTCGAACTGCTCGCCGGGCTTCAATAGAGGTTGATGCCCAACGACGCCCAATCCCCTTACCTCTTCAATTCGATCGTTGGCGTCGCTAATCACCCAATGGCGTGAAATCACCTGCGCCGTGATCTGCCCGGTATTCTTGATCGTAATCGTGTAGGCGAACACATAAGTCGACTGCGCCGGATCTGACTGCTCTTCAAGGTACTGGGTCCGAACCGAAACGGACATCTCATAAGCTTGCATTGCGTTTCCTGTCTTAAGACTTCAAGGCTCCATATTGCCCGATTGGGCGCGAGACCGCAGCGCATATCACTTCGCATATCGCTACATATCGCTACGTTCGGCAGCGCCACGCGAGGTTTCATCCGAAGCAAAAGGAGGACGGAGTAAAATGCCGGCTCGCATCCATCCACTACACGCCATGCCCACATTCCGCATCGCACCCAGCATTCTATCCGCTGATTTCGCCCGTCTCGGTGAGGAGGTGCGCGACGTCGTTGCCGCCGGCGCCGACTTCATTCATTTCGACGTGATGGATAACCATTACGTTCCCAACCTGACAATCGGACCGCTGATTTGCGAAGCAATCCGCCCGCATGTTCAGGTGCCCATCGACGTTCATCTGATGGTCAAGCCAGTTGACAGGATCATTCCCGATTTTGCCAAGGCCGGTGCCAGCATCATCACGTTTCATCCAGAAGCATCGGACCACTTCGACCGCACGCTGCAACTGATCCGTGACCAGGGTTGCAAGGCCGGCCTTGTTTTCAATCCCGGCACGCCACTGCACTACCTTGAGCACGTAATGGACAAGATCGACATCATCCTCATCATGTCGGTCAACCCTGGCTTCGGAGGCCAGTCGTTCATTCCCCAAGCCCTCAAAAAGATCAGTGCAGCCCGAAAGCTGATTGACGCAAGCGGCCGCGACATCCTCCTGGAGGTGGACGGTGGCATCAAGATCGACAACATCGGCGCAGCGGCCAGGGCGGGTGCGGACACCTTCGTCGCCGGCTCTGCCATCTTCGGCAAGCCCGATTACAAGGATGTCATCGACGCCATGCGCGCTGAACTGCGACAGGTGCAGGCATGACCCGGCCCGCGACGCTTTCAAAGGCGCCCGGGCTCCGCGGGATACAGGCCGCAATCATCGATCTGGACGGAACGATGATGGATACGGCGCCCGACATCCATGCCGCACTCAATGCCATGCGCCGTGAACTCGGCCTGGGCCCGATCGGTCTTGACGTTGCCACCGCGCTCATCGGTAAAGGATCGGAAAACCTGGTTCTCGATGTGCTGGCGCTGGACTATTCGAGCCAGGAGGTCGAGCAGCATTTCGAGCGCGCCCTCGGCGCCTACCTCGGCCACTATCTTGCGCTCAACGGGGTGCATTCCACGCTCTACCCGGGGGTCGTCGACGGGCTGGAAACCATGAAAAGCGCCGGCTTGCGGCTGGCCTGCGTCACCAACAAGCCGATTGCCCTCGCCGCACCCTTGCTTGCAAGCGCCGGGCTGGCCGGCTATTTCGACATTACTTACGGTGGCGATTCGCTGCCCCACAAAAAGCCGGATCCTTATCCGATGCTCCAGGTATGCCGCGATTTCAACCTCGCGCCGCATCAGGTGGTAGCCATCGGCGACTCCAGTAATGACGCCCGCGCCGCTCGAGCCGCTGGCTGCGGCGTCCTGACCGTTCCCTATGGTTATAACCATGGCCGCCCTGTACAGGAAATCGATTCGGATGGTATAGTCGCCACGCTGTTCGACGCAGCGCAGTTGCTAACGCGATAATTCACGCCAAGCCACCAAACCAGCCCATGTCCTCCTCTAAAAAACGTCTTTCCGCCAACCCCGGTGCCTTCGAGGCCTGGCTTTGGCGACGCTGGCATTCCCGGGCACTCTAAGCCCCCGCTGGCTGTCGGCGTTCAACGCGCCGTCAACGTTTTTTAAATCGCGTCGCATTACGCAAAACCGCTCGCCTCGGAGCGGTCCGGAGAGAAACATGACTGAACTCGAATTCAAATCGCTTGCCGCGCAGGGCTACAACCGCATTCCCCTGATCGCTGAGGCCTTTGCCGATCTGGAAACACCGCTCACGCTCTACCTGAAACTCGCGCAGCCCCACAACGCAGGCAAGAATACCTTCCTGCTGGAATCCGTTGTCGGCGGCGAACGCTTCGGGCGCTATTCCTTTATTGGCCTGCCCGCGTCCACACTGGTTCGCAGCTTTGGCCGCCGTACCGAGGTCGTCAAGAATGGCCTCGTAACAGAAACCATCGAAGGCAATCCACTCGACTTCATCGCTGATTTCCAGTCCCGCTTCAAGGTCGCCCTGCGTCCTGGCATGCCGCGTTTCTGCGGCGGCCTTGCCGGCTATTTCGGCTATGACACCGTGCGCTACATTGAGAAACGCTTGGCCGACTCAGCTCCGCGCGACGATCTGGGTCTGCCGGAAATCCAGCTTCTGGTTACCGAGGAATTGGCTGTCATCGATAACCTGTCGGGCAAGCTCTATCTCATCGTCTACGCTGACCCGAGCCATCCGGAAGCCTATTCAAAGGCACGTCAACGCCTGAACGACCTGCGCGCCATGTTGCGACGTACGGTCGACGCGCCGGTGACCTCTGCCTCGGTACGAACCGACACCGTGCGCGAATTCGCCAAGACCGACTATCTCAAGGCGGTCGCGCAAGCCAAGGAATACATCATGGCGGGTGACCTGATGCAGGTGCAGATTGGCCAGCGCCTTTCCAAGCCCTATGTCGATTCGCCACTGTCACTGTATCGGGCGCTGCGCTCGCTGAATCCGTCGCCCTACATGTACTTCTACAATTTTGGCGACATGCAGATCGTCGGCGCCTCGCCAGAAATCCTGGTGCGCAACGAAACGCTCAGTGAAGGCAGCAAAAAGGTGACGATTCGCCCTCTGGCCAGGACCCGTCCACGCGGCCAAACGCCGGAACGCGATGCTGAGCTCGCCACCGAGCTACTGGCCGACCCGAAAGAGATAGCAGAGCATGTGATGCTGATCGACCTTGCCCGCAACGACATTGGCCGCATCGCAGAAATCGGCAGCGTCAAGGTGACTGACAAGTTCGTCATCGAAAAATATTCGCATGTTCAACACATCGTCTCCAACGTTGAAGGCCAGTTGAAGGCGGGCATGTCCAATCTGGATGTGCTGCGCGCCACCTTCCCGGCTGGCACGCTGTCCGGTGCGCCGAAGGTGCGCGCCATGGAAATCATCGACGAACTCGAATTGACCAAGCGCGGCATCTACGGCGGCGCCTGCGGTTACCTGTCGTTCGGCGGCGAAATGGATCTGGCGATCGCAATCCGGACCGGCGTGATCATGGACGGCATGCTGTACGTTCAGGCGGCGGCCGGCATTGTCGCCGATTCGGTGCCTGAAATGGAATGGCAGGAAACGGAGAACAAGGCGCGGGCTGTGTTGCGTGCAGCGGAACAAGTGCAAAATGGACTGGACGGGGAGATCTGACATGTTATTGATGATAGACAACTACGACTCCTTCACCTACAACCTGGTGCAGTATTTCGGTGAGCTGGGCGAAGACGTACGCACCTTCCGCAACGACGAAATCACGCTGGACCAGATCGCCGCCATGAAACCGGAGCGCAT
>JAQGMR010000064.1 GCA_028292265.1 Herminiimonas sp. | reverse complement strand
GCCTGGTTGAGGGCATCAGCTTGCTGCAGGGGGACAGTGGCCGGTGGCCGGAGTCGGGACCGTTAGACAGTAGCGGGTGGGGACGCGGGGTTCTTGACATACGACAGGCCAGAGCGTCCTTTGACGGAGCCGCTGCAGCACAGGGGGCAAACGCGAACCGCAGCCGCATCCGCCTATGGCGGTCGACGACACGTCATGGCAAAGGTCTTGCCGCCATCGGGAACAGGCAAGTTTTTCAGTGTGCGCGCGGGCGCAGGAAGGACGCAGAGGGTTCACGGTCAGAACCTGATGCTAATCCCCCTCCTGCACGCCCTATTGACAAACCTCAAGGCGCTGCGCCTGCGCCGGATAGCCTGGCTTCAGGTCTTGGGCAGCGTCACGCCAGTCTGCCCCTGGTACTTGCCGCCGCGGTCGCGGTAGGACGTCTCGCAGACTTCGTCGCTTTCAAAGAACAGCACCTGGGCGCATCCTTCGCCGGCATAGATCTTGGCCGGCAGCGGCGTGGTATTGGAAAACTCCAGCGTTACATAGCCTTCCCATTCAGGCTCGAATGGCGTGACATTGACGATGATGCCGCAACGCGCATAGGTCGACTTGCCGAGGCAGATGGTAAGAACGCTGCGCGGAATGCGGAAATATTCGATGGTGCGGGCCAGCGCAAATGAGTTGGGCGGAATGATGCAGACATCGCTCTTGATGTCGACAAAGGAGTTTTCGTCGAAATTCTTCGGGTCGACGATGGTGCTGTTGATGTTGGTGAATATCTTGAATTCGTCGGCACAGCGGATATCGTAGCCATACGACGATGTGCCATAGGACACGATGCGGTGGCCGTTTGCGTGGCGTACCTGGCCCGGCTCGAAAGGCTCGATCATGCCGTGTTCCTGGGACATGCGGCGGATCCATTTGTCAGACTTGATTGTCATGTTTTGTGCTTGAGAGCGGTCGGGACGGTAGCGCAGGATTTTACGCGAATTTTAGGCCTGCACCGCTCCTGCCGTTCCCGGTTCCCTTGGCGTTGTGGTCCGGATCCGCAATGAATTCGAACACAAGCGCCTCGGTTTTCGCAACGTTGATTCCCCCGGGCCAATGCCCGCATTGGAACCACTTGCGGGGTTGACAAGATTAGAACTCTCCCCAACGACAGGCAATATCTTGCCAGCGCCCGTCTTACCTCTGCATCGACTCCCAAACCTTTTGCAGTCGCTTTACCGAAACTGGCATTGGCGTGCGCAATTCCTGTGCAAACAGCGAGACGCGCAGTTCTTCCAGGAGCCAGCGAAATTCCCGCATCTGGGGATCGTTGTGACGGGCGCCTCGTTCCTTCTGCGCGCGCTGGAATGGCGCTGCCGCCTGCAGCCATTCAGCCATCAGTCGGGCGTCACGCGTTGGATCGGCACGGAGCTTCTCAAGGCGAACCTGGACCGCCTTCAGGTAACGCGGGAAATGCGCAAGGTGTGCGTGGTCGGTCTCGCTGACGAAGCGCTTGCTCACCAGGCCGTCAACCTGTGCCTGCATGTCGGCTGCGGCCGCGGGATTTACCTTGGCGGCCTGCAGCTTCTTGGGAAGGCCGTGGTATTCGGCAAGGATCTGGCCGACCAGCCGCGCGATCTCGTTCACCAGCAGGCTTAGCCGCGACTTGCCTTCATCACGACGCCTGTTAAATTCGCCTGAATTGGTCGGTAGGGGTTCCTGCAGGACGGCACGCTCAAGACCGGCGTCAATGATCTGGTCCCGCAGTTCTTCCTGCGACCCGAGCGCCATGAACTGCATGCCCATCTGCTGCAGGCCGGGGATGTTTTTCTCAAGGTATTTCAGCTGCTCTTTAAGCTGGATGGCGAACAGCCTGCGCAGGCCCAGACGATGCACCCGCGCCGCCTCGGCGGGATCGTCGTAGACCTGGACATCGCTGTGCGTGCCCTTGTCGACCAGCGCCGGAAACCCGATCAATGTCTGCTTGCCCTGCTGGATTTCCAGCAGCTCAGGCAGTTCTCCGAACGACCAGGTGGTGAGGTCCTGCAGCGCGCCGATGGCGGCGCTGGCGGGCGCGGCCCCGGTCGTAGCTGTAGAGCTGCTGATTGCCTTGCGGCCGCCTCCCTGAGCCGCCTGTGCCGCCCTCGCCGAGGTCGCGGGATTCGCCGAGTCCAAAGCATGGCCTTCATCGTTCTCGGCCGATGTGGGCTCGCTTCCGGCAGACGGCAGCAAGTCGGCCAGCCGCTGGAATTGCTCACGTGCCTGGCCGCCAAATTCGCGTTGCAGCGTCGCCAGGTTCCGCCCCGTTTCCAGCTGCCTGCCATGCCCGTCCACGATCTTGAAATTCATGAAGTGGTGCGCTGGCAGCGTCTCGACCTTGAAGTCGGTGGTGCGCACCGCAAGGCCGGTTTGCTCACGAATATCAGCAATGAGTACGTCGATCAGGTTGCCGTGTCCGAAGCGGTCGCCGACGCGTTCCACGAAGCCCGCCGCGTAGTCCGGCAGCGGCACGCAATGTCGGCGCAGTTTTTGCGGCAACGACTTCAGCAACAGATGCGCTTTCTCTTTCAGCATGCCCGGCACCAGCCAGTCGGCACGGTCGGCGTAGATCTGGTTCAACGCATACAGCGGCACGCTCATGGTGACGCCATCGCGCGGCGAGCCGGGTTCGAAATGGTAGCTGAGGCCGACTTCCAGGCCAGCCACGCGCATGGTCTTGGGAAATAGCTCGGTAGTGACGCCGGCCGCTTCATGCCGCATCAAATCGTCGCGATTCAGGTACAGCAACTTCGCATTGCCAGCGCTCGCCTTGCGGTACCACTTTTCGAAGGTCGGTCCGCTTACTACCTCGGCCGGTATCAGCTTGTCGTAGTAGGCAACGATCAGTTCGGCATCGACCAGCACGTCGAGCCGGCGCGACTTGTGTTCGAGCGTTTCAATGTCCCGGACCAGCTTCTGGTTGTGAGCCAGGAACGGCGCGCGGGTATCGAAGTCGCCCTCGACCAGCGCCTCGCGCAGAAATATTTCGCGCGCATGCGCAGGATTAATGGCGGCATAGTCCGCGCGCCGCTGGCTGTATACCACCAGCCCATACAGCGTGGCGCGCTCATAGGCTGACACTTGCGCGCTGCGTTTTTCCCAGCGCGGGTCACCCCAGGATTTTTTCAGCAGGTGGCCACCGACTCGCTCGAGCCACTCAGGCTGAATCTGCGCCACGGTGCGCGCGTACAGACGATTGGTCTCCACCAGTTCCGCCGCCATTACCCACTTGCCGGGCTTCTTCGACAGCGTCGACCCGGGCCAGATATGGAAGCGCATGCCGCGCGCGCCGAGCCAGGCGGCGTCGTCATCGGCCTTGAAACCGATATTGCCGAGCAGTCCTGCCAGCAGGGCGGAATGAATTTGCTCGTAGCTCCCGGGTGTCTCGTTCAGGCGCCAGCCCTGTTCACGAACGATGGTGAGAAGTTGTGAATGCACGTCGCGCCACTCCCGCAAGCGCATCTGCGAGAGGAAGCTGGCGCGACAATGGTCCTGCAACTGGCGATTGGACTTCTTGTGGGCGATCGCTTCATCGAACCAGGACCAGATTTTCAGGTAGCTGACAAACTCGGATTTTTCATCGGCGAACTTCTTGTGTGCCATGTCGGCCGCCGCTTGCGCCTCGATTGGACGGTCGCGCGGGTCCTGCACCGAGAGCGCCGACGCAATGATCAAAACCTCGGAGAGGCACGCGTTTTCCATGGCGGCGAGGATCATGCGACCAACTCGAGGATCAAGCGGCAACTTCGCCAACTGCCTGCCGGTGGGCGTCAACTCGTTCAGCTCGTCGACAGCACCCAGTTCCTGCAAGAGCTGATAGCCATCCGCAATGGCGCGGCCGGGCGGCGGCTCGATGAACGGGAAGGTTTCGACGTCGGTCAGGTGCAGGGACTTCATGCGCAGAATGACGGCCGCAAGCGACGAACGGAGAATTTCCGGCTCAGTGAACTTTGGCCGCTGCAGATAATCCTGCTCTTCGTACAGACGGATGCAGACGCCCGCAGCAACCCGGCCACATCGACCGGCGCGCTGGTTGGCGGCGGACTGCGCCACAGCTTCTATCTGCAGTTGTTCCACCTTGTTGCGATAGCTGTAGCGCTTGACGCGCGCCAGGCCGGTATCGACAACGTAGCGAATGCCGGGCACCGTCAGCGACGTCTCCGCCACATTGGTTGCCAGCACGATGCGACGCGCGTTTGACGATTTGAATACGCGCTCCTGCTCCTGCGCCGAAAGGCGCGCAAACAAGGGAAGTATTTCCACGTGCGCGGGGTGATGCTTGCGCAGTGCCTCGGCGGCATCACGGATTTCCCGTTCACCAGGCAGGAACACCAGCACGTCGCCGGAGCCGACGCGGGCCAGTTCATCGACCGCGTCGACCATCGCGTCCATCAAGTCGCGCTGGCCTTTTTCCTTTTGGGCGAACGTGGCCGGCGCGCCCTGTTTGGGCGGGTCGTCCTGCTGCACCGGCCGGTAGCGCACTTCAACCGGATACAGCCGACCGGACACTTCAACCACCGGCGCCGGCTTGTCACCGTGCGCAAAATGGCGCGCAAAGCGCTCTGCATCGATGGTGGCTGAAGTAATGATCAGCTTGAGGTCCGGCCGCTGCGGCAGCAACTGCTTCAGGTAACCAAGCAGGAAGTCGATGTTGAGGCTGCGCTCATGCGCCTCGTCGATGATGATGGTGTCGTATTGGCGCAGCAGCGGATCGGTCTGGGTCTCGGCCAGCAAGATGCCGTCCGTCATGAGCTTGACCCAGGCCCCGCGCGATAACGTGTCGTTGAAGCGGACCTTGAAGCCGACTATCTCGCCCGGCGGCGAGTTCAGTTCCTGTGCAATGCGCTTCGCCGTCGAGGAGGCTGCTATGCGGCGAGGCTGGGTATGCCCGATCAGTCCCTTCTCACCTCGGCCAAGTTCGAGGCAGATCTTCGGCAACTGCGTTGTCTTGCCGGAGCCAGTTTCGCCGCTGACGATAATGACCTGGTGTTTTACCAGCAGCGCGGCAATGTCTTCGCGCCGACCGGATACGGGCAGTTCCTCAGGGTACGTGATTGGTGGCAGCAGGTTGCGGACAGGAGGCGTTGCTGGCTGCCCCTGCGCCGAACCGGAACGCGGTCGCCGGCCCCGGGAGCCAGCGCCATCTTGCGGGGAACGCCCAGTTTTGGCCTGCGTGTCGCCGGGAACTATTTTAGGGGGAGCGGGTGCAGACATATCGGAGCGAATTATAATGCGCCTGATGGAAAACTCGGTTCAATTCGTCCAATGGCTGCGCTCGGTCGCGCCCTACATCCACGCGTTTCGCGGCAAGACCTTTGTCGTCGCATTCCCGGGCGAGCTTGTCATGGCGGGGGCGCTGCCGGTACTGGCGCACGATCTGTCGCTGCTGCATGCCCTCGGTATTCGCGTCGTTATTGTCCACGGCTCCCGTCCGCAAGTGCAGGAGCAACTCGCCTTGCGCAATGTCGAGGGCCGCTTTCATAAAGGCGTGCGCATCACCGATACTGCCGCGCTGGAGTGCGCCAAGGAAGCCGCTGGTGAATTGCGACTCGACATTGAAGCAGCATTCAGTCAGGGGTTGCCCAACACGCCGATGGCCCATTCGGCAATTCGCATCATCTCCGGCAACTTCGTGGTGGCGCGTCCGGTCGGCATCATCGATGGCGTTGACCATGCACTGACGGGCATTACCCGCAAGGTCGCGCACGAGGCGATCCAGCCGATTCTCAATGCAGGCGGCCTGGTCCTGCTGTCGCCGCTTGGCTTTTCGCCGACTGGGGAAGTATTCAACCTGACCATGGAAGACGTGGCCGTCTCCGCCGCGGTCGCGCTGCGTGCAGACAAGCTGATCTTCATCACTGAAACGCCGATGATGAGCGACGCTGCCGGCACCGAAATTCACGAACTCTCCGCCCATCAGGCAAGCGCAATACTGCAAGAAAAATGCCTGCCGGCGGATTCGGCCTTCTACCTGCAATATGCGGCCAGGGCCTGCACCGGCGGCGTGCCGCGCGCGCACATTGTGCCATTCGCCACGGATGGTTCCGCGCTGCTGGAGTTGTTCACGCATGATGGCGTGGGCACCATGATTTCATCGCATAACCTTGAAAGTCTGCGCGAAGCGACCATCGACGACGTCGGCGGCATTCTGCAACTGATTGAGCCTTTGGAAGCGGATGGCACGCTGGTCAAGCGTGGACGCGAATTGATCGAGCGCGAGATCAATTATTTTTCCGTGATTGATCATGACGGAGTGATTTTTGGCTGCGCTGCCCTGTACCCATTCCCTGAAGAGAAAATGGCCGAAATGGCGTGCCTGACGGTTAATCCGGAAGTGCAGGCGCAGGGCGATGGCGAGCGCCTGTTGCAACACATTGAGATCCGGGCTCGGGCCGCCGGCTACACCAAACTTTTTGTGCTGACTACCCGCACCGCGCATTGGTTCCTGAAGCGCGGCTTTGTGAACGCTTCGGTAGATGACTTGCCGAAGAATCGCCAGCGCATGTACAACTGGCAGCGCAAATCGCTGGTGCTGGTCAAGCACCTGTAACGCGCACCCGCAACCGACTGCATTTACCGCCCTACACTGGAGAAATTAATATGGCCCGCATGGTCCAATGCATCAAATTGAAACGCGAAGCTGAAGGACTGGATTTCCCGCCGTATCCGGGCGAACTTGGCAAACGCATCTGGGAAAACGTCTCGAAAGAAGCGTGGGCTGCATGGCTCAAGCACCAAACCATGCTGGTCAATGAGAATCGCCTTAACTTGGCGGACACACGAGCCCGAAAATACCTTGCGACGCAGATGGAGAACCACTTCTTCGGCGAAGGCGCCGATGCGGCGCAGGGATATGTGCCGCCTGCAGAATAGACTGGGCGCTGGAAGGATTGTGTCCTTTTGGTCGCGCATGCTTTCGCGGCCTTGATTTGGATCCTGGTCCAAGCCTCGTCAAAAGCGTGAGCCAGGGTTTTCAGCCGAACTGCAACCGCTTCACGCCCTCCGCAGTGCCAAGCAGGCAGACGTTTGCGCCATGTTGCGCAAACAGTCCTACGGTGACGACGCCCACGATATTGTTGATCGTCGCTTCAAGCGTTACTGGATCAGAGATCGTCAAGCCGGCGACGTCGATGATGAAGTTGCCGTTGTCGGTCACCATCGGCTTGTCGCCCTTCATCCGCAGTCCGGGCGTGCCACCAAGCGCAGCCAACTGGCGAGACACGGACGCCCGAGCCATTGGAATCACTTCAACCGGCAAAGGAAACTTGCCGAGCACGTCGACCAGCTTGGAACCGTCGGCGATGCAAACAAATCTGGCGGCAACGGAAGCAACGATTTTTTCGCGGGTCAGCGCCCCACCGCCGCCCTTGATCATGGCACCGGCATGGGTAATTTCGTCCGCACCATCGATGTAGACCGGCAAGGACGTGACGTCGTTGAGGTCGAGCACCGGGATGCCATGACTTTGCAGGCGTGCCGCCGTCGCTTCCGACGAGGCGACCGCGCCGCGCACGCGATGCTTTACCTTGCCGAGTTCATCAATGAAAAAATTCGCGGTGGAACCAGTACCGACACCGATCAGTTCACCGTCCACCACATAGTCGAGCGCGGCGCGCGCGACCGCCTGTTTCAGTTCGTCTTGCGTCATGGCCTGCCCCGAAATGGTCGATCCGGCATTGTAGCGGATGAGGCTGTGGGGCCGCACCGTCACCGCTGTTCCGGACGGCACATTCCACTTCCACTACAATAGTCGCTCACTCATTTTTCGCAGGAGTCTTGTCCATGTCAGGTTTGCGCCCATTCCATCTTGCCTTTCCAGTCCACGACCTGGAGGAGGCACGCCGCTTCTACGGAGAGGTCATGGGCTGCCCCGAGGGCCGCAGTTCAAAGCAATGGATAGACTTTAATTTTTACGGGCACCAGATTGTTGCGCACCTCGCGCCAGAAGGCGCCGGTCGCCCGCTGGGCAATCATGTCGATGGGCACAACGTGCCCGTGCCCCATTTTGGCATCGTGCTAACGATGGAGCAGTGGCAGGAACTGGCGGACCGCATGACCAAAGCCGGCACCAAATTCGAGATCGAACCCTATGTGCGCTTCAAGGGTGAAGTCGGGGAGCAGGCCACCATGTTTTTCTTTGACCCGAGCCACAACGCGCTCGAATTCAAGGCGTTCAAGGACCTTGGCAGTCTGTTTGCGAAGTAGATTGCCGGTGCAGGCGGAGGCGGAGGCGGAGGCGGAGGCGGCTAAAAGCTGCCAAAGCATGTTAGCCGCGTAATCCGCTCGCGGCCTTCGCCAACGACGTAATGCGGCCCCAGTCCCCCGCCTTCAACGCATCTTTCGGGGTGAGCCATGAGCCACCGACGCACGCCACGTTCGCGCACGCCAGGAATTTCGGCGCGGTCTCCTGCGAGATGCCCCCGGTCGGACAGAACATCACATCCCCAAGTGGCCCGGCCAGTGCGTTCAGCATGCCGATACCTCCTGCCGGCACGGCCGGAAACAACTTCAACTGACGGAAGCCGGCGTCGCGCGCTGCCATCACTTCCGATGGTGTCATGGTGCCGGGCAAAAGCGGCAAGCCACTCTTGCGCGCGGCATCAACCAAACCTTGGGTCAGGCCGGGCGACACGCCAAACACCGCGCCGGCATCACGCGCCGCGACGAACTCATCCGGCCGGGTCAGCGTGCCGACACCCACGATCGCATCCGGCACTTGGCTTGCCACTGCCCGGATGGCGGCCAGCCCATGCGCGGTCCGAAGGGTAATTTCAAGAACCCGTATGCCGCCCGCCACGAGGGCGCGCGCAAGCGGCACCGCGTGCGCAATGTCGTCGATTGCGATCACCGGGATTACCGGCGAGGCCCGCATGATGTCCATCAGAATCATGTTTTCGCTCATGTCGGTATCCGTATGGGGGTATCTTCATCGTTCATCACCTCGCCAGCCCGGGTCTCAACGCCGGGCAGCTTCATTTGAGCGGCATGATGCGGCAGCGGCGGCGGAAGTGCAAAGGTAGCCGCGCCCTCTTCCGCGCTTGTGACTGCCCCGCGGAACATCGCAAACAGTTCGCGCCCCATTCCCACCTGATTCGCGGCCAGGTCCGCCGGTTCGACCATGCGCGCAGCCCACTCGTCGGGCGCCACCAGCGCCTCAAGCTTGCCCTCTTCGGCGTCGAGCAGGATCATGTCGCCGGTGCGCACCTTTCCGAGCGGTCCGCCGGCAAGCACTTCCGGCGAGACGTGGATTGCGGCTGGCACCTTGCCGGAGGCACCCGACATGCGGCCGTCCGTCACCAGCGCAACATGGTGGCCTGCATCCTGCAAGGTGCCGAGCGCTGGGGTAAGCGAGTGCAGTTCCGGCATGCCATTTGCGCGCGGCCCCTGCAGGCGCACCACCGCCACGAAGTCACGATTGAGCTGCTTGTCCTTGAAAGCCTGGAGGAATTGTTCCTGCGAATCGAAAACAATCGCTGGCGCTTGCACCACCCGATATTGCGGCTTGACGGCCGACACCTTGACGACAGCCCGGCCAAGGTTGCCCGTCAAAAGTCGCAAGCCGCCCTCCGGTGAAAATGCGTCGGATGCGGGTCGCAATACCGTAGCGTCGCCGCTTGCGGCAGGCGCGGGCCGCCATGCCACACCAGGCGCCGACTCCTGACTTACCGGTTCACTGCAATGCGCCCGCAAGCCCTTGCCGAGCACGGTCGTTACGTCGTCGTGTAGCAGGCCCGCGTCCAGCAATTCGCGGATGACGAATCCCGGTCCACCAACCTCCTGGAAGCGGTTGATGTCCGCATCGCCATTCGGATAGATTCGTGCAAGCGTCGGCACCACGGCCGACAGCGCATTGAAGTCGTCCCAATCGATCACGATGCCGGCGGCGCGTGCCATGGCAACGAGATGCATGGTGTGGTTGGTGGAACCGCCGGTTGCCAGCAGCACCACGATGGCATTGGCGATCGCCTTCTCGTCCACCACATGGCCGACCGGGATGTATTCGCGGTCGAGGCCGCAAATCTCCACGGCACGTCGTGCTGCGGCCGCGGTCAGCGCATCGCGCAAGGGCGTGTTCGGTGTCACAAACGCAGCGCCCGGCAGATGCAAGCCCATCACTTCCATCAGCATCTGGTTGCTGTTGGCCGTGCCATAAAAGGTGCAGGTTCCTGGCGCATGATAAGACTGCGATTCTGCTTCAAGCAACTCGCCGCGGCCGATTTTTCCCTGGGCGTATAGCTGACGAATGCGCGATTTTTCGGGGTTGGACATGCCAGTCGTCATCGGTCCGGCGGGAACAAAGACCGCGGGCAGGTGACCGAAATGCAGGGCGCCGATCAACAGGCCTGGCACGATCTTGTCGCAGATGCCCAAGTAAAGCGCGGCATCGAACATGTTGTGGGAAAGTGCGATTGCGGTGGCCATGGCGATCGTGTCGCGCGAAAACAGCGAGAGCTCCATGCCGGGCTGGCCTTGCGTCACGCCGTCGCACATGGCCGGCGTGCCGCCAGCGAATTGCGCTACGCCGCCGACCTCGCGCACCGCCTTGCGGATCACATCAGGGAAGCGCTCGAAGGGCTGATGCGCCGACAGCATGTCGTTGTAGGCCGATACGATGGCGATGGAGGGATCTTTCAGTTGCTTCAGCTTCAGCTTGTCGTTGACCGGGAATGCAGCGAAGCCATGGGCGAGGTTGGTACACCCAAGCGAGCCGCGCTGAACACCCCTGCGGTGCGCGGCATCGAGACGTTCAAGATAGGCAGTGCGATACGGGCTGCTGCGCTGGATTATGCGGGCCGTGACGGCGGTGAGCGCGGAGCTGGGGGTCATAGGCATCCTGTTTTCAGTTGGTGCGTGGAGCAGACGTGAAATAATACTACATAAGTTCGTTATTCTTTCGATCGGCAGTCCTGCGGAGGCGGTGGCGTGTTGATATGCGATCCGCGTCCAGCCGGTCGTGCATTCGATGCGCTTTCATTGGCTGGCCTTGCTGCAAAGAATGCTCACTTTATCTGGACAGACCGTGGCGCTGCCAGGCGCCTTCTTCAAGACGCCAACAGCATGGATGTAGTCGAAAATACGGTGTAGTGAATTTACGCTATATTCGGTATAGTGCATCGAAGCTTCTTTACTTTACTTTACATCGCATCCTACCGTCGCCCTCGCCCATGAACACATCCAGCCTCGTCAAGACACCCGCATGGCAGCAGCTTGAATCGCATAATGACGCCTTGAAGGGCACGCACCTGCGCGCACTGTTCGACGGCGACGCAAACCGTTTCCAGCATTTTTCACTCGAGGCGGCCGGCCTGTTCCTGGACTATTCCAAGAACCGAATCGACCGCAACAGCTTGCGCCTGCTGTGCGAACTGGCACGGGAACGCGGCGTCGAAATGCGGCGCGATGCCATGTTCGCCGGTGAAAAAATCAACAGCACGGAGCAACGCGCGGTACTCCACACCGCTTTGCGTGCACCGCGCGGCGCGCGCCTTATTCTGGACGCTGAAGAAGTCGGGGCGCAAGTGCATGCTGTGCTGGACCGCATTGGACAATTCGTCGAACGCGTCCGTTCCGGCGAATGGCAAGGCTACTCAGGAAAAACCGTTACCGACGTCGTGAACATCGGTATCGGCGGATCGGACCTCGGCCCAAACATGGCATGCCAGGCGCTGCGCACCTTTGCCGATCCGCGCATGTCGGTGCACTTCGTCTCGAATGTAGACGGGCATGACCTCGATGCCGTTCTCAGCCGCCTTCGGCCCGAAACCACGCTGTTCATCATCGCGTCAAAAACCTTTACCACGCAAGAAACAATGATGAACGCGCAATCTGCCCGCGCGTGGTTCCTGGCGCAGGGCGGCAATGAAGCCGGTCTTGCAAAACATTTCGTCGCTGTTTCCACTAACGCCAGTGCCGTGTCCGCTTTTGGTATCGACACCGCCAACATGTTTCCGTTCTGGGACTGGGTCGGCGGACGCTATTCGGTCTGGTCCGCGATTGGCTTACCCGTGGCGCTGGCAGTTGGGTTCGATGCCTTCCAGCAGTTTCTGGCCGGCGCACATGCCATGGACGCGCATTTCCTCGGCGCGCCACTCGAGCGCAACATGCCCGTGATATTGGCCCTGATCGGCCTGTGGAACCGTGATTTCCTCGGCTGCAGTTCTGTTTCCATTGCGCCTTATCACCAAGACCTGAAGCATTTCCCAGCCTACCTTCAGCAACTCGAAATGGAAAGCAACGGCAAGCGGGTCACCCGTGATGGCGCGCCGCTTGGCGTTGCAACTTGCCCGGTCATCTGGGGCGATGTCGGGACCAACGGCCAGCATGCCTATTTCCAGTTGCTTCACCAGGGCACCGACCTGATACCCGTCGACTTTATCGCAGCATTGCAGCCACGCCATGGGCTGGAAGGACACCACAAGGCGCTGCTTGCCAATTGTTTCGCGCAATCGCAAGCCTTCATGCGCGGCAAAACAGAAGCGGAGGTGCGCAGCGAATTGCAGGCGCAGGGACTATCGACCGAGCGCATCGATGCGCTGGTGCCGCATCGCGTTTTCCCGGGGAATCGTCCCGGCAATACTATCTTGATGCAAACTCTGACTCCGGCCACGCTGGGCGCCCTTATTGCACTGTATGAACACAAGGTATTTGTGCAGGGCGTAATCTGGGATGTGAACAGCTTCGACCAATGGGGCGTTGAACTGGGCAAGGTACTCGCCAAAAACATCCACGCGCTGCTTGATGGCGGCGCCGACGCCGCCGCCGGTTCATCCAATGCACTCGACAGCTCCACGGCCGGGCTGATCGCGCGCGCACGTTCAGCGGCAACCTAGGCTTGCCGCGTTGAGCACATCATGACCATCGCAACTTTTATCAGGGGCCACGGCCCAAAACATGACATGGCTCTTACCGATTTCGATCTCGTTCTCTTTGGCGGCAGCGGCGACCTCGCCATGCGCAAACTGTTGCCTGCGCTGTATGCCCTGAACCGCGACAAGGGTTTCCCCGCGACGGCGCGCATCTATTGCGTTGGCCGCCACGACTGGACCCAGGAGGAATACCTTAAGGAGGTCAACGACAACGCAAAGCCACACATCGTGCCGGAGATGCTATCCGCGACGTCCTGGGACACGTTCTGCGCGCGAGTCACCTACGTCTCGCTCAACGCCTCCGATGCGGCCACCTACAAGGCGCTGGCTGAAGCCATGCGCAGTGATCCTGCCCTGACCCGCGTCTACTACCTCGCGACACCGCCCAGCCTGTTTGCCACGATTTGCCACAACCTCGCGGAGGCGGGCCTCGCAACCCCCAACTCGCGCGTTGTGCTGGAAAAACCGCTGGGACGCGATCTCGAGAGCGCTCGCCAGATCAATGCCGAGGTAGGCCGCGTCTTTTCGGAATCGCAGATATTTCGGATCGACCATTACCTCGGAAAAGAAGCAGTGCAAAACCTGCTGGCACTGCGCTTCGGCAACGTACTGTTCGAGCCCTTGTGGCGGCGCGAATGGATATCCGATGTCCAGATCACCATCGCCGAAGAGATCGGCGTGGGCAACCGCATGGGTTATTACGAAACCTCCGGCGCGCTGCGCGACATGCTCCAAAACCATCTGCTGCAACTGCTCTGCATCGTGGCGATGGAGCCGCCCGTGTCTGTTACGGCGGATGCAGTGCGCAATGAAAAACTCAAGGTGCTGCGTTCGCTTCGCCGCTTCACGCCCGCCACCCTGGTACAAAACGTGGTGCGCGGCCAATACCGCAGCGGACATGTCGACGGCGTACCTGTGCCAAGTTACCGCAACGAGCCGGACGGGAATCCGCAGTCCAGAACAGAAACGTTTGTGGCCGTGAAGGCCGAAATCGACACATGGCGCTGGGCTGGCGTGCCCTTCTACCTGCGCACTGGCAAACGCATGGCGGACCAACTGGCGGAAATTGTGGTGCGCTTCAAGTCCCTGCCGCATTCCATCTTTGCCCAGCCGGTCGGCAGCTTTCAGCCGAATTCACTGGTGATCCGCTTGCAGCCCGATGAAGGCCTGCACCTGAACCTGATGGCGAAAACGCCGGGCGACGGCATGCGGCTGAAGCCCGTGGACCTTGAACTCGATTTCCGCGAGACCTTTAAAAAGCCGCGCATGGAAGCCTACGAGCGCCTGCTCATGGACGTATTGCGCGGCCAGTTAACGCTCTTCATGCGGAGCGACGAACTGGAGGCGGCGTGGGAATGGGTAGAACCAATCCTCACGTTCTGGGAGCAGGAAGAAAGCGAGCCGATTCCCTACACCTCCGGCAGCTGGGGGCCCGCCGCGGCCAGCGCCCTGATCGGGCGCGACGGGCTTCAGTGGCGCGAAGAATCGCTGCCCGAAGTTTAAGGCGGCGATCGCTGACACATGCTGCTCGACGCCATCCGCACCCAGCTGGACTCTCTTTCCCGCTCCGAAAAGAAGGTCGGTCTGGCGGTGCTGCGCAATCCCGAACTGACGATTTCAGAAAATATTACCGCGCTGGCCAGGAGTGCTGAAGTTTCCGAGCCGACGGTAGTGCGTTTTTGCCGGACGCTCGGCTACGCGGGATGGCACGACTTCAAGCTGCGCCTGGCGCAAGGCCTGGCCCTGGCGCTGCCGGGCGCCGACAAGGTTCCGCTGCCCGACGACCTTGCCGCCGACGTGATCGGCAAGATCTGCAGCCGCTCGATTAACACGCTGCTCGACCTGCGTAACACCCTCGACCCGAACGCAATTCAGAGCGCACTAGACATCCTGGTTAAGGCTCGCAAGATCGAGTTTTATGGACAGGGCAGCTCGGGCATCGTAGCAAGCGACGCGCAGCACAAGTTTTTTCGTTCCGGCGTACCGACCGTCGCCTATGCCGACCCCCACGTCCACAGCGTATCGGCTGCCCTGCTGGAACCTGGGGACGCGGTCGTGGCGATTTCACAGCGCGGCAGCAGCAGCGCCATTCTGCGCAGCGTGCAGCTTGCGCGGCGAGCGGGCGCTTCCATCATCGCCCTGGCGCCGTCTGGCACACCGCTGGCGGCATTGGCTACCGTGGTCGTGCCGATTGACCATGGCAGCGACACGGACCCCTACACGCCGATCTCTGCACGCCTCGCGCACCTGGTCGTGATTGACATCCTGGCGGTGGGGCTTGCACTGCGGCGCGGCCCGGAGTTTCGGCGCAAAATGCAAAGTGCCCAGCGCGCCCTGGAAAAGTTTGACGTGCAGTTCGATGCTTTCACGAAAATGCATCCCGCACCGGCGCGCAGCTGATCCGGCTAGGACCGGTGCTGATATGGCACCATGATGCACGGCCCGACTTGCTTACAATGGCGCCTGTACTGCGTTTTTTACTGCGTTTTTTACTGCACTTTTTAGCGACGGCGGCCGCAATGCGGTTGCAGTCATCCGCAACGTTTTCGACAACACCATGAACCAACTTGACCGACTCAAGCAGTACACGACCATCGTCGCCGATACCGGCGACTTCCAGGCGATAGAGGCTTACGCGCCGCGCGACGCCACGACAAACCCATCGCTGATTTTGAAGGCGGTACAAAAGCCGGAATACCGACCCTTGCTGGCAAAGGCCGTTCGCGACAACGGCGGCAAGTCTACCGGCGAAGTCGTGGACCGCCTGCTGATTGCCTTTGGCGGCAAGATACTCGACATCATTCCAGGCCGGGTATCTACCGAGACCGACGCGCGACTCTCCTTTGACACCGAAGGCACGATCGAAAAAGGACGCACACTGATTGCGCTGTATGAGGCGGCCGGCATAGCGCGCGAACGCGTGCTGATCAAAATCGCCTCGACCTGGGAAGGCATCCGGGCGGCGCAAGTTTTGGAGCAGGAAGGCATTCGCTGCAACATGACGCTGCTGTTTTCGCTGGGCCAGGCCGTGGCGTGCGCCGAGGCCGGCGCACAACTGATTTCGCCCTTCGTTGGTCGCATCTACGACTGGTACAAGAAATCGACCGGGCAGGAATATGGCGGCGCGGACGACCCTGGCGTGCAATCAGTCCGGCAAATCTACAACTACTATCGCAAGTTCGGGCACGACACGGAAGTGATGGGCGCCAGCTTTCGCAACACCTCGCAGATTATTGAGCTGGCTGGTTGCGACTTGCTGACCATCAGCCCGGAGCTGCTGCAAAAACTGGCGGACAGCGACGCACCGTTTGAACGGAGACTGAGCCCAGAAAGCGCCCAGTCGATGGCTCTCCCGCGCATGCACATTGACGAAAAAAGTTTCCGCTTTGGCTTGAATGATGACGCCATGGCGACCGAGAAGCTGGCGGAAGGCATCCGCACTTTCTGCGCCGATGCGATCAAGCTCGACAAACTGGTTGAAGCGGAACGTTAGAGGGAAGTAGGATATGCGGCGAGCGGCGCGCGTGCAGTAACCAACGCGGCGGAAGCGGGGAAGCGAAATCTTCGCGCATGGCAGCCGCGGTTCTCGCTCTTCCGTACCGGCTCGCGGCATAAGGAAGGACCAGCCTGCGACCGACGGCCCGCCATTAAAGCTTTTCGGTCTCGCCCGATTTCGGCTGCCATTTCATCAGCCGTTTTTCAATGACGCCCACCAGCATGTCGAGCACGAGTGCAAAGATGGTGAGGACGACGATCCCGGCAAACACGGTGTTGACGTCGAAGGTGCCTTCGGCCTGCAGGATCAGGTAGCCGACGCCCCGCGCCGACCCGAGGTACTCGCCAACAATCGCGCCCACGAAGGCCAGGCCGACGGAGGTGTGCAGGCTGGAAAAAACCCATGAGGTCGCTGACGGCAGATAGACAGTGCGCAGCAACTGTGACCGGTTGGCACCCAGCATGCGGGCATTGGCCAGCACCACCGGGCTTACTTCCTTGACGCCCTGGTACACGTTGAAGAAAACGATGAAGAACACTAGCGTTACGGCCAGCGCAACCTTGGACCAGATGCCAAGCCCGAACCACATGGCGAAGATGGGCGCCAGGATCACGCGCGGCATTGAATTGGCCGCCTTGATGTAGGGGTCGAGGATCGCTGAACTGATCGGCGACAGAGCAAGCCACAAGCCCACGATGAGTCCCATGCCGGTGCCTATGACGAAGGCGAGCATGGTCTCGGTTAGCGTGATGAGCAGGTGAGAATAGATTTCGGCCGGAAAGCGCAGCGTGAGCCAGGTGCTGTCGCCGACCCCGACCTCTATACTTCCGGACCCGACAGTGAACCAATTCCAAATCCGTTGCATGACCTTGATTGGCTCGCCAAAAAAGAAGGCGGCCTGCGCATCGCGGCTTACCAGATGCCACCCGACCAACGCCACCACGAGCACCATCGCCTGCCAGAAGCGCAGGTTTTTCGGATTCGGTTTAAGCGCGTTCCACATGGGCGACTAGGCCTTGATCTTCTGTTGTTGATAGCCCTTGAGGACTTCGTCGCGCAAGACCGACCAGATTTGCGCATGCAACTCCACGAAGCGCGGATGCGAGCGGATTTCCGCCACGTCGCGCGGACGCGGAAGGTCGATCTGGAACTCGCCTATGGGATGCGTGGCGGGCCCTGCGGAAAGTACCACCACGCGGTCCGACATGGAAATCGCTTCATCCAGATCGTGCGTGATGAACAGCACCGCCTTTTCCTTCTCGCTCCAGAGTTCGAGCACTTCGTTTTCCATCAGCTGACGGGTCTGGATATCGAGCGCCGAAAAAGGCTCGTCCATGAGCATGATGTCCGGGTCGAGTATCAGGGTCTGGGCCAGCGCCACCCGCTTGCGCATGCCGCCAGAAAGCTGATGCGGATAACGGTCGCCGAAGCCCTGCAGGCCAACCCGGACCAGCCACTTCTCGCCTTCTGCGGCGGCGTCCGCGGCGGACATACCGCGATATTCCAGTCCAGCCACAACGTTCTGCAATGCGCTGCGCCACGGCATCAGTGCATCGGCCTGGAACATGTAGCCAGCGCGCCGATTGATGCCCGACAGCGGTTCACCAAATACGGTGACGCGACCAGAGGAAGGCTGGAGCAATCCGGCGCCGACGTTAAGCAGGGTGGACTTGCCGCAACCGGTTGGCCCTACCACCGACACGAATTCGCCAGCGGCGATTGAGAGAGTCGTGTCGGCAACCGCGGTATAGCGTTGTGACCTGTCGTCCTTCGAAATGAAGGTACAGCTAATGTTATCGAGGCATAACGCTGGAGCCAGCGTCATGCCGCTCGTGATCTCGGATTTCACCTGAGCTGTTCCGGACGCGTTTATTTGAATTTGAGGTTGGCTTTCTTCACCAGTTCGTTGGTGTAGGTCTTGCCCAGGTCGATGTTCTTGCCGGCGAGATCGGGCTCAAAAGCCTGCAATGCCTTCAGCGCAACCCTGGGGCCGGCTTCCGGGATCGTGCCGTCCGGCGAGAGTGCTTCACGCACCTTCATGAAGGCGGCGATATACAACGCGCGGTCGCCCAGCAGGTAGCTCTCCGGAACCACCTTGATGATCTCGGACGGGCCAGCCTTTTGCAGCCAGTGCAGCGCACGCACCATGGCGTTGGTCAGTGCCTGCGCTGTCTGTGGATTCTTCTTCAGAAAAGCTTCGGAAGCGTAAAGCGTTGCGGCGGGCATTGGGCCACCGAACAGGTCGTTGGTGTCCTTGAGGGTGCGTGTGTCGGTGACGACTTTAATCTCGTTCTTCTGTTCCAGCATGGTGATGACGGGATCCAGATTGCAGATCGCGTCTATCTGGCCAGAACGCATTGCGGAGAGCGCGCCAGATGCAGTACCGACACCGATGATGGAAACATCAGTAGGCTTCAAGCCCCCCTTGGCGAGGATGAAATTGGCCACCATGTTGGTGGAAGAGCCAGGGGCTGTGACGCCGATCTTTTTGCCTTTCAGGTCAGCCACGGTCTTGTAGTTCGGCATGGTCTTGTTGGAGATGCCCAGCACAATTTGCGGTGCGCGTCCTTGCAGCACGAAGGCCGTGATGACCTGGCCTTTGGATTGCATATTGATGGTGTGTTCGAACGCGCCGGACACGACATCGGCGCTGCCGCCAACCAGTGCCTGCAGCGCCTTGGCGCCGCCCGCAAAATCGGAGATTTCTACCTGCAAGCCCTCATCCTTGAAGTAGCCAAGCTGGTCGGCAATGGTCAAAGGCAGGTAGTAGAGCAGATTCTTGCCGCCGACGGCGATCGACACTTTCTGCTTTTCCACCGGCTGCGCGAACAGCTTTCCGTTGAAGGTAAAGTAACCCAGCAGGAAAAGGCCGAATGCAATCGCAGCTTGCTTCCAGGTCAGCTTCATCATGTCTCCTTGATTGTTTTTTTTGGCGCTACCAGCCGCATGTCGGGCCGGGCGCGCGTCCATGCATTCTGCGCAACATCATACCGCAGCAAGGGAGAAAATTCATGTTCCCGCCCGCTCTGTATCAGGTGGCGCGGCGATCAAGCATTGCGCGTGCGATGGTGCCAGCATCAACATATTCCAGCTCGCCGCCGACTGGCACGCCACGCGCCAGGCGAGTAACCTTCAGCCCGCGCGTCTTCAGTGTCTCGCTAATGTAGTGGGCCGTCGCTTCGCCTTCATTCGTGAAGTTTGTCGCCAGAACCACTTCGGCGACGACGCCGTCAGCGGCACGCTGCATCAGCTTGTCCAGGTGGATGTCCTTCGGGCCGATGCCGTCGAGCGGCGAGAGCCGGCCCATCAGTATGAAATACAGCCCCTTGTACGTCATCGTTTGCTCGATCATGAGCTGGTCCGCGGGCGTCTCGACGACGCAAAGCAAGCGGGAGTCGCGTTCGGGATCAAGGCAAGTTTCGCAGACTTCGCTTTCGGTGAAGGTATTGCAGCGGGCGCAGTGGCGGATTTTTTCAATCGCCTGAAGCAGCGCATGGCCGAGCAGGGACGCACCTTCGCGGTCGTGCTGCATCAGGTGGTAGGCCATGCGCTGTGCCGACTTTGGACCGACGCCCGGCAGTTTTCGCAATGCTTCCGTCAGAAGCACCAGGCTTGATGCGAACTTCATTGCGCGAAGTCGGAGACAGCGTCAAAGGTAGCGTGCATCGATCAGAACGGCATCTTGAAGCCGGGCGGCAGCGGCATGCCGGCCGTCACGCCAGACATCTTTTCCTGGGTCGTCGCCTCGGCCTTGCGCACTGCGTCGTTGAACGCGGCCGCGACCAGGTCTTCAAGCATGTCCTTGTCCTCCGCCAGCAGTGAAGGGTCGATTGCAACGCGCCGCACTTCGTTCTTGCATGTCATGGTGATCTTTACCATGCCGGCGCCCGACTGCCCCTCTACCTCAATGGCGGCCAGTTCGTCCTGCATCTTCTTCATGTTGTCCTGCATTGCCTGGGCTTGCTTCATCAAGCCGGCCAATTGGTTTTTCATCATGCTCTGCTCCTTAGTCGTGTGATGAGGGGACGATCAGTTCGGGCGCACCGAGCCGGGCACCACGGTGGCGTTGAATTCGCGCCGCAGGGCTTGCACGAAGGGATCTTCCTGGATGGTCTGTTCTGCTGCGCGCTGGCGCTCTTCGCGTTGCGCCGTTGCG
>JAQGMR010000044.1 GCA_028292265.1 Herminiimonas sp. | reverse complement strand
GGCAACTTCACGCTGCCACTGGCGACCCGTGCGCGCGAAGTGGTCGGCATCGAAGGCAGTACCGCGTTGACCACGCGCGCGCTCGAGAATGCCAGGGCCAACGGCCTGTCGGCCAGGACCTCGTTCTCGACCCGCAACCTGTTCGACGTGACGGCCGCCGACCTGGTCGCGCTCGGCAAGTTCGACCGCATGCTGGTCGACCCGCCGCGCGATGGCGCCGTTGCGCTGTGCCAGTCGCTGGTGGACCTGAAGCAAAGCCGGCCCGACATGCTGCCGCAGCGGATCGTCTATGTTTCCTGCAGTCCTTCCACGCTGGCGCGGGATGCCGGATTGCTGGTTCACGGCGCGGGATATGTACTGAAGCAGGCAGGCGTCATCAATATGTTCCCGCACACGGCGCACGTGGAATCGATTGCGGTATTCGATCTTGCGGAGTCAAGCGCGGCCGGCATGTGAAAAAGACGCCGCGTGGGATCACGGCAGCTTCGTTGCGCCGCTCGCCCCGACTCCTACAGGTCCAGGGCCTCTTTTAAGCGCTCGCGCAGGTTGCACTCGCGTTGCCATTGGCGATGCTCCGGCGTCGACTGCGCATCTTGCAGCAGCTCAGCGGCGCTCTTGCCGGTTTGCGCCCGCAACAGCCGGTTAGCCTGCGAGGCGTCCGGCAAAACCGTGCCGAAGAAGGCGACGGTATCGGCGTGCTGAATCAGCAGCGTCGGGAAATTGTCCACATCGATATCGCCGACGATGTCAGCCTGATCTTCGATGTCGACCCACACGAAGCGCTTGTCCGGGTGTTGCGCGGCAAGCTGCTCGAAGTTGGGCCGGAAACTGGTGCAAACGTCGCACCAGGCCGCGCACAGGCAGGCAACGATCCACACGTCGCCGTTAAGGGCAAGCGCAACGTCGGCGCGGTTGGTCTGTTCAAGCTGTAAGCTGGTCATGGCGTCATTTTACCCGTAGCACTACGACTGCCGCAGATGCTGCGGCGAATGAATGTCTGTGGTGCTACGAACACGAACCAGCAGGAGCCAACAGGAACCAGCAGGAACCGACAGGAACCAGGAACCAACCGGAACCTATCAGCAGGCGCATTATCACAACGCTATTGTTAATCGAAGGCGCCAGGTGCCGGAGAAGTTCGGAGCAACGGCGCCACAAGCGAATTCCCGATGAACACTCACCCAGTTGCAAAAAGGACTCAAGGCATGGAAACAAATTCACCGCGGGCAATCGATGTCTTCTCACCATGCAGCCTGGGATCCCTCCGCCTGAAAAACCGGATGGTGATGGCGCCGCTCACACGAAGCCGCGCCGAGGAAGGCAACGTTCCATCCGCCATGGCGGCGATGTATTACAGCCAGCGCGCCGGTGCCGGTTTAATCGTGACCGAGGCAACGCAGGCCGGAGAAGGCGGGCAGGGGTATATATCCACACCGGGCATACATAGTCAGGCGCAGGTTCAGGCCTGGAAGGAAGTTACGGACGCTGTACATGCTGCGGGCGGCCTGATTTTTGTCCAGTTGTGGCATGTTGGCCGGATTTCGCATCCTGATTTCCAGGGCGGCGCGCTGCCGGTCGCGCCATCCGCAATTGCGCCGCGCGGCGTCCAAACCTATACCGCGCAAGGTCTGAAAGACATCCCGACGCCCCGTGCACTCGAAACCGGCGAGATCGCCGGCATCATCGAAGAGTTTCGACAGGCGGCAATTAATGCAAAAGCGGCCGGCTTTGACGGCGTGGAGGTGCATGGCGCGAACGGGTACCTGCTTGACCAGTTCCTTGAGGACGGCACGAATCAGCGAACCGACCACTATGGCGGCAGCCTGGAAAACCGGGCGCGCCTGCTATTCGAGGTGATGGACGCGGTAACCCAAGTGTGGGGTAGCGATCGCGTTGGCGTGAGGCTGTCCCCAGGCGGCACTTTCAATGACATGTGCGACTGCCACCCGCAAGAGACTTTTAGCCATGTGGTTCGTGGGCTGGCCGAGCGGAATTTGGCCTATCTCCACTTGATCGAGCCTTCGCCGCCGCAGGGCGAGCACGCAACGCCGGACCTCTCTGCTAAATTTTTTCGGCCGCTCTATCCGCGCACCATGATCGTGGCTGGCGGCTATACGCTTGAGAAGGCGAACGCGGTGCTGCAAGCGGGGCTGGCAGATCTGGTCGCGTTTGGACAGCTGTTCCTTGCGAACCCGGACCTGGTGGAGCGCTTTAAGAGTGGAGCGCAAATGAACAAGCCGGATCCGTCCACTTTTTACGGCGGCGGAGCGCAAGGGTACATCGACTATCCGACGCTATAGCCTTCTCTTTGGCGTCGGGCGCGCTGCGGGAATCCAGACTTTTCCACCCAGCGTTCTAGCGATGACCTAAGCGAGAGAGTGCATGGCGCTAACCATGCACTCGACCCGTTTCCTCAGCTCAAAGGCAAGGGCCTAGATCACAGGGTTTGGCGATTTCATTGACGCGCCACGCTCCAGTGCCGCTGCCACGCCAGCCCCATACGCCGGATCAGCCTTGCTACAGTGCGCTATGTGCCGTTGCTGGATTTCCCTCGATGCCCCGCCGACCGAACGCGCCGTATTTTCAAATAGCAGTTGCTGCTTTTCCGGCGTCATCAACCGGAACAGGTTGCCCGGTTGGGTAAAGTAGTCGTCGTCAAGCCGGTGGTCCCAGTGATCCGCTGCACCTTCGATGGCCAGTGGCGGTTCTGAAAAGTCTGGCTGCTGCTGCCATTCACCTTTGCTGTTGGGCTCATAGCCGATGGTGGAACCCTTGTTGCCGTCGACCCGCATGGCGCCATCGCGGTGGTAACTGTTGAATGGGCATTTCGGAGCGTTCACAGGAATCTGGTGGTGGTTCACGCCGAGCCGATAGCGCTGCGCATCGCCATAGGAGAACAGGCGGGACTGCAGCATCTTGTCAGGCGAAAAGCTGATGCCGGGTACAACGTTCGCTGGCGAAAACGCAGCCTGCTCCACTTCGGCGAAATAATTTTCCGGGTTGCGATTCAGTTCAAGCATGCCGACATCAATCAGCGGGTAGTCCTTGTGCGGCCATACTTTCGTCAAATCAAAGGGATTGATGTGGTACGAGCCCGCCTCTTTCTCCGGCATGATCTGTACGCGCATTTTCCAGGCCGGGAAGTCTTTCTTCTCGATGCTCTCGAACAGGTCGCGCTGGGCGCTTTCACGATCTCGCCCTACAAGTTCAGTCGCCTCGGCGTCCGACAGATTCTTGATCCCTTGCTGGCACTCGAGATGGAACTTGACCCAATAGCGCTCATTGGCCGCATTGATGAAGCTGAAGGTATGGCTGCCAAACCCATGCATGTGCCGATACGAGGCTGGTATGCCGCGGTCGCTCATGACTATCGTGATCTGGTGCAGCGCCTCGGGCAACAGGGTCCAGAAGTCCCAATTGTTTTCGGCACTGCGCAGGTTTGTTTTTGGATCGCGCTTGACGGCGTGGTTCAGGTCGGGAAACTTTAAAGGGTCACGCAGGAAGAAAACCGGCGTGTTGTTGCCGACCAGGTCCCAATTTCCCTCTTCGGTGTAGAACTTCATCGAGAAGCCGCGGATGTCGCGCTCCGCATCGGCCGCGCCCCGTTCGCCAGCGACCGTGGAGAATCGCAGGAACAGTTCGGTCTTTTTGCCGATCGCGGAAAAAATCTTCGCCTTGGTATAGCGGGTGATGTCGTGCGTGACGGTAAAGGTGCCATACGCAGCCGATCCCTTGGCATGCATGCGCCGCTCGGGGATGACCTCGCGATCGAAGTGCGCCAGTTTTTCCAGGTGCCAAACGTCTTGCAACAAGGCCGGCCCACGCGGTCCGGCGGTCTGGGTATTCTGGTTGTCGGGAACCGGTGCGCCGGCCGCTGTGGTGAGCTTGGTCATGAGGGTGTTCCTTTTTGTGAAATTCTGGTGCGCCATGCAAGCGACTGACGTCGATCGAGGGGTGATTATAGGAACCCCTCGTGCGGCCCGCTCGCATTTAGCTTGATCGCTTCCATAGCCATCGCAAATGCCGCCGGAGCAACCAACTGTCGGAACAAGCAGGGCCGTTGTCGCGCCTATGCCCGCTATTCCCGATATTCCCGCTATTCCCGCTATTCCCGATATTCCTGCTATTGCCGCTACTGCCGATATTCCGGCTATTGCCACTGGAGCCGTGCTGCGCCAACACATCGCGTGTTATGCGCTACGATAGGAAGCCGGCTTCGCGCACGGTAGAATATTCCCTATGCCCCTGATTCTCGCCATAGAAACATCCACGGAGTTGGCGTCCCTCGCCTTGCTCGACAACGACCGCCTGCTAACCCGCGAATCGCCTTCGCTGCAGACGCATTCACAGAGCATGCTGCCCTTGCTACAGGGGCTGCTGCTGGAAGCTGGCGTGCGACTGGACCAATGTGACGCCATCGCGTTTGGCGCGGGGCCAGGATCCTTTACCGGCGTACGCACCGCCTGCGGCATCGTGCAGGGCTTGGCCTTTGGTGCTGATATTGCCGTCGTGCCGGTGGTTACGCTGCTTGCCATGGCGGAAAGCTGTCGAATGCAGAGCGGCGAAAAAAATGTACTGGCGGTGCTCGACGCCCGCATGGGCGAAGTTTATTGGGCTCAGTACCGGCATGAAGGCGACTGGCACACCGTCCAGGAACCGCGCCTGTCGAACCCCGCAGAGGTCGCGCCACTCGGCCAGGTTTGCATCTGTGGCAACGGCCTGGTCGCCCATGCCGAAGCGCTGCGACACCTCACGGCCTCGAACCGGCTGCCCGACGTCATGCCGCATGCCAGCGCCGTCGCCGCACTCGGACGGGATGCGTGGTTGCGTGGCGATGTGTTGGGCGCAGCTGGAGCGCAGCCGCTTTACCTGCGCGACAAGGTCGCTTTCACGACCGCCGAACGACTGGAGCGGTCGCGCGCATGACTTCCATACAACCCGGCGGCAAGGCGCAAGCCTTTACCGATCTGCCCAGCGACCAGCAATCAGACGCAGCATATGCGGGCCATCGTGCGCCTGCGGACCGTGCGGACAGCCCGACCGAGGGAGCTGCCAACGTCGCAACTGGTGCAGCGGCCGATACCATAACTCGCCATGCCGAAATGCTGCGCTTTGCCCCAATGGATCTGGACGATCTGGACGAGGTCTTGCGCATTGAATACGCTATTTATCCGTTTCCCTGGACGCGCGGAAACTTTCTGGATTCGCTCTATAGTCGCTATGACACTTGGGTCCTGCGCAATCCGGAGGGCGAACTCGTCGGCTACTTCCTGCTCCTGGTAGCGGTGGACGAATCGCACTTGCTTAACATTACCGTCGGCACGCCGTGGCAAGGTCGGGGCATCGGCATCGCGCTCCTCGACAAGGCTGTCGCCGTGGCGCGTTCACACGACATGAAATCCATATTGCTCGAAGTCCGCCCGTCAAACGCGCGCGCCCTTGCCATCTATGAACGCTACGGCTTTAGCCGGATCGGCCTGCGCAAGAATTACTATCCGGCGCAGCACAACAACCGCGAGGACGCCATCGTCATGAGGCTCTCGCTGTGACTATTCGCGAGGGGTCGCCGACACGGCGCGCGCTCCTTCTTGACGAGATGGGGATCGGCCCGGTGTGGCATGCCAGACGTCAAGGCATGCCAGCCGAACTGGTCGCACCCGATGCTCCCGACGTTGCCGCAGATGTCTCCGCCCTGCAGAACGCAACGCACCACGAGCTCGCAGGAAAAAATCCATCTGAATTTGCGACCCCGTCTTCGCTTGGATCTACGGCTGCAAACTCCGAGTCGGCGCCTTCCGCGTTGTCGGTGGAATCAAGTCCGGTTTCGAATGAGGAAATCGCGCGAATGGATTGGACCGAGCTTCAGGCTGCGATCGCGACCTGCACCCGCTGCGCACTTTGTGCGTCCCGAACCAGGACTGTCTTCGGCGTTGGCGGCGCGAGCGCGGACTGGCTCTTCATAGGGGAAGGCCCCGGCACCAACGAAGACCGGCAAGGCGAGCCCTTCGTCGGCCCCGCCGGCAAGCTTCTCGACAACATGATGGCTGCGATGGACATGCGGCGCGGCGAAAAAGTCTTCATCACCAATATCGTTAAATGCCGCCCGACCGATGCCAGCGGCAAGGATCGGGCTCCCACTTCGGCAGAAGCCGGGGCTTGCTTGCCCTATCTCGAGCGCCAGATAGCGCTGATGCAACCGCGCATGCTGGTTGCGCTAGGCAAAACGGCGGCGGTGTCGCTGCTACGCCTTGACCCGGCAACCTCACTGGGAAGCCTGCGTGGCCGACTGCACCGCCACGCCGGTCGCCCGCTTGCCGTGACTTACCATCCGGCTTACCTGCTGCGCATGCCGCGCGACAAGGCCAAGTCGTGGCAAGACCTTTGTCTGGCACTAGAGGCGGAAGCAGGGATTGCCGCCAATGCGGACGGTGATGCCGATTCATAATGAGGACAGCCGGCCGGCAATGTCCGCAGGCGGCGAGGCGGGTTGCATCCTGGGTGTAAGCCGGGAGGCTGCGCTTCCGATCTCCTGCCAGCAGTGGTTTCATTTGCGCTGGGGCGGGCTGCGTGACCCGCATGTCCGCAGCCTGGCGTGGCTGCTCGATTCGCCCGACCTGCTGAACCCGGCCGCGCCGCAATGGGGTGGCCGCATCGCCAGCCTTGGACCAGATGCCGCAACGCTGGCAAGGGAATGGCTGCACGCACTTGATGCGTCGCCCATGGCGCTTCATGCCTATCTCGCCATGCGGCCGCATGCCCGGCTGGGCCGGTACGCAGAAAAGCTGCTGGCCTTCTATTTTTCCTGGTGCCGCACGCTGGTCGCGCACGGCGTTCAGGTGCGCGCCGGAAAGCGCGACACCATCGGCGAGTTTGATTTCCTGTTGCGGGGACACGGCAGTCCCACGGCGGCAGAGGGCGCCATTGACCAGGACCAGAACGGGGATCAGGCCGCGGACCAGACCGCGGACAACACCGCGGACAACACCGCGGACCGGGACGAGAGCCACTTCAGGAACCCCGCCAAGGGCTATGGCATCGCACGCGACAACATTAACGGCAGCAAGGTCGGACTGAAGGTACAGGCCCGCGACAACGTGTGGCATTGCGAGTTCGCCACCAAGTTCTACCTGCTGCGCGGCGACCCGGACGCAATCCGTGACAGCGCTGATTATTTCGTCGGGCCGAACTTGGCCGACACGCTCGGCGCCAAGATGGAAAAAATACTCGACCGCCAGCTTGCCCTGTCGCGCCACCCGGCGGCGCGCGCGCTGTTGCAGGCGGAATACGGCATCGAGTCCGGCGAACACGGCATGGATCTCGCGCAGGCCCTCGTCAAAGGCTGGCTTTTTTATCCCCTTGACGAAGCCCCGAGCCGCCGGCGCGAGAAGCTGATAGGTGTGTCGCCAGACCATTGTCGCGGATTCTGGTGCACGCTCGCGCAATTGCGCGAGGCCGAGCCGGTGAAAGGGCCCGGGGGATATCTCCTGCTGCCGCGGCTGGAATGGATGCCGCCTGCGTTGGCCTGGCCCGAGAATGTTTGTGACCTGAGCGCACTCGCCTTGCTGGTGCAAGCGGAGTTTGAGCGAGATAACACGCCGGTGATGGTGGCGGAGTTGGCGCCGGACGAGACCCAGGGAGGAAGGCTGGTTGAGGTGCGGCGTGGCTTCGTGGTGCCCGACGACTGGAGCCACCGCGCTGGTTTGGCCAAGCCGCGCTAAAGGGCGGAGCCTACCCGCGGCGAGTCAGGATCAGTGCCTGTGCTCGCCGATCAGGGCAACCGAATCATGCTCGCGCTGGTTGGCAGCATGTCGACGCATCACCATGTACATCGTGCCGGAAACGAAGAGTCCGAACAGGATGATGACGTAGTTGACGTTCAGGTCAAGCCGAACCATGACGGCATACAGCACCAGCATGGTCAGCACCGACATGTTCTCGTTGAAATTCTGCACGGCGACCGAATGGCCCGCGCTCATGAGCACATAGCCCCGATGCTGCAGCAAGGCATTCATTGGCACGACAAAAAAGCCGGACAAGACGCCGATCAGGATCAGCAGGGGATAGGCAATTTCGGCGCTATGAACCATGGTCATCATCATGACGACGATGCCCATGGCCACGCCCATCGGCATGACGGTGAGCGACTTCGTCAGCGGAATAAAGCGTGCGGCGCCGACGGCCCCAACTGCCACGCCAACCGCTACCACGCCTTGCAACGCCGCTGCCCGATCCAACGGAAGGTGCAGTGACTTTTCCGCCCACTTCAGGACGATGAACTGCAAGGTCGCTCCGGCTCCCCAGAACAAGGTCGTGACCGCGAGCGAAATCTGGCCCAGCTTGTCCTTCCATAGCCTGCTGTAGCAGCTTGCGAAATCGGCAATCAGGCGGATCGGATTGCGTTCTTGATGCGCGTACTTTGCACCGGTGTCGGGAATTTTCAAATTGAACAGGGCTGCGACGAAGTAGCAGGCCACGATCACGCAAAGCGCTGCTTCGACCGGCGTATCGATTCCAGTGTCAAACATAGGAATGTCGATCGACAACAATATGTTTGCCACGCGGCGATTGACAAGCGCGCCACCCATGACGGTTCCCAGGATGATCGACGCCACGGTAAGTCCTTCAATCCATCCGTTGGCCGCGACCAGTTTCTCGGGTGGCAGCAGTTCGGTAAGGATGCCGTACTTGGCAGGCGAGTAGGCCGCCGCCCCGAACCCCACAACGGCATAGGCCAGCAACGGATGCACGTCAAAGAACATGAGCGCGCAACCGCCGATCTTGATGAGGTTCGTAATGAACATCACGCGGCCCTTGGGCAGGGCATCGGCAAATGCGCCGACAAAGGCGGCCAGCAATACGTAGGAAAGAACAAAGAATAGCTTCAGCAACGGCGTCATCCATGCCGGTGCATGCATATCGGTAAGGAGGGCAATAGCCGCGATCAGAAGCGCGTTATCGGCGAGCGACGAAAAAAACTGCGCTGCCATGATGGTATAAAAGCCGCGATTCATCCGCATGTGTAATAGTGCTCCGAGTGCTTCGGGTCTCCGGCTTGCTTTATACCATGAAAAAGTGTGCGATCGACCGGTTCTGCGGCCTGTTGAAAGTGGCCTCCGGTAAAATGCACTGCACCAACGCAATCCCTCCAGAAACGCGCTTCCCTTATGCCAAGACCCCTGGTCGCTACAATTGATGTCAACGCAATGCGCGCCAATCTCGCGCTGGCCCAGTCACGTGCTGGCAGCGCAAAAACTTGGGCCGTTGTAAAGGCGAATGCCTATGGGCACGGCCTGCACTATGCGGTCCAGGGCTTTGCTGCCTCCGATGGCCTGGCACTGATCGAGCCTGAAGGGGCCGTGCGCTTGCGCGACATGGGGTGGCGCAAACCCGTATTGCTGCTTGAGGGTTGTTTCGACCACACTGATGCAGCGCTCCTTTGCGAATATCAACTTGATACTGTTGTGCATTGCAACGAACAAATCAGGTTGCTTGAAACGGTGAAAGCCGGAGGCAGTCATAAGGCCAGCATCAACGTTCACCTCAAGATGAATAGCGGCATGAACCGGCTTGGCTTCAAGCCGGATGCCTTCCGCGCAGCGTGGGCGCGCCTCGCCGCGCTTGACATCGTCGGCACAATAACCGCCGTGACACATTTCGCCAATGCCGATGATGAGCACAATGCGCGCATGTCGCTGACGGAACAGGTACGCCGCTTCGCCAGCGCAACTGTCGGCCTTGCCGGACCCCGCAGCGTGTCCAATTCAGCGGCCGGCCTGCTGCACCCCGAATTGGCGTTTGACTGGGTCCGTCCCGGCATCATGCTGTATGGGGGTACGCCCGGCCCGAGGACGGCGAGCGAGTTCGGCTTGCTGCCGGCCATGACGCTGCGCAGTCGCCTCATCGCCACGCAGGAGATCGGCGCTGGCGACGCAGTTGGCTATGGCAGCCAATTCGTAGCGGACCGGGCGATGCGGATTGGCGTCGTGGCCTGCGGCTATGCCGATGGCTATCCGCGCCATGCCGGCATCGGCACGCCAGTGCTGGTAGACGGTGTGCGCACCCGCCTGCTGGGACGCGTGTCCATGGACTTGATGACGGTGGACCTGACTCCGGTTCCTGGCGCGGCGATTGGTAGCGAAGTGACATTGTGGGGCAGCGGGTTGCCGATCGATGAAGTTGCTCATGCGGCCGGCACCATAGGCTATGAATTGATGTGCGCGCTGGCGCCGCGTGTGGCCGTCCGTCCGGCACCGGACCAGGCGACCACGGCCTGACTGATCTAACCCTGCGCGCGCCGCGCGCAACACCTGGCAAAGCATGGCAACCACCAAGACCAAGACGAATTACACCTGTACCGAATGCGGCGCAATCTCCAACAAATGGGCCGGGCAGTGCCCCGCCTGCAGTCAGTGGAACACGCTGGTTGAGACTGTGGTGGAATCGGCCGCAAACCGGTTCTCGAACCAGCACAAGGGATTGGTGCAAACCTCGCCGGTCCTGACCTTGAAAGACGTTGAAGCGATTGACGTGCCGCGCTTTGGCACCGGCATTGAAGAGTTCGATCGCGTCCTGGGCGGCGGCCTGGTGCCTGGCAGTGTGGTGCTGATTGGTGGCGACCCCGGCATCGGCAAATCCACGTTGCTGCTGCAGGCACTGGCCAATCTTTCGAAGGTCAAGAAGGCACTGTATGTAACGGGTGAAGAATCCGGCGCCCAGGTGGCGCTGCGCGCCAAGCGCCTGGCGGTGGACGCGAAAGACCTGCACCTGCAAGCAGAGATTCAGCTCGAAAAAATCCTTCACACGTTGGCGACGCACAAGCCGCAGGTCGCTGTCATCGATTCAATCCAGACGGTCTATTCTGATGCACTCAGTTCGGCGCCTGGTTCGGTGGCCCAGGTGCGGGAATGCGCGGCCCAGTTGACGCGCATGGCAAAGCAATCCGACATCACCATCATCATGGTCGGCCATGTCACCAAGGAAGGCACGCTGGCCGGCCCGCGCGTGCTGGAGCATATCGTTGACACGGTGCTCTACTTCGAAGGCGATACGCATTCCAGCTTTCGCCTGGTGCGCGCTTTCAAGAACCGCTTCGGCGCCGTCAATGAGCTTGGCGTATTTGCCATGACCGAGAAAGGTTTGAAGGGCGTGTCCAATCCGTCGGCGCTCTTTCTGTCACAGCACGATACCCAGGTCGCTGGCTCATGCGTGATGGTGACGCAGGAAGGCACGCGTCCGCTGCTCGTCGAAATCCAGGCGCTGGTCGACAGTTCTCATCTGCCGAATGCGCGACGACTTTCGGTTGGGCTTGAGCAGAATCGGCTTGCCATGCTGCTGGCCGTATTGCATCGCCATGCCGGCATTGCGGCGTTCGACCAGGACGTGTTCATCAACGCGGTTGGCGGCGTCAAGATTACCGAGCCGGCTGCAGACCTTGCCGTGCTTCTGGCTATCCAGTCGTCGATGCGCAGCAAGCCACTGCCGCGCGGCCTGGTCGTGTTTGGCGAAGTTGGTTTGGCTGGCGAGATAAGGCCTGCACCGCGTGGACAGGAACGCTTGCGTGAAGCGGCCAAGCTCGGTTTTTCTACGGCGCTGATACCGAAATCAAATACACCGAAGCAGAAGATAGAAGGGCTGACGGTGATCGGCGTTGAGCGCATCGACGAGGCACTCAACAAGGTGCGTGAGCTGGAGTAGGGCGGTCAGCTAGTCGCTACGCTATCTGCGCCTGGCATTTGCAAGCAGCAGCCGGGCCGCGGCGCGACCGCTGCGAACGGCTGACTCCAGCGTGGAAGGGTAGTCGCTGGCGGTGTAGTCGCCGGCCAGAGCAAGACCCGGCACGCCGATGTCAACAGCAGGGCGATCAAGGCCGGGCGTGCAGCGAAACGTGGCCTGCTTTTCGGTGATCACCCGGGTCCATTCAGGACGCCGGAACGACGCGATACCGAAAGCGCCCGCAAGCTGGGCTGCAATATCGATGGCCAACGCTTCCTTGCCGTTTTCCATGGCCGCCTCCGATGCGCTGACGACGACTGCCATTAGCCCGGCATGGGCGTCCTGCAACTGGCCTCTATCAAAAACGAATTGTCCCCATTCGCGCGTGCCTTCGTTATCCAGCAGCGCCAGGAATGGTCTTGGCAGGCGCAGGCCACGATCGTATTGCAGATAACAAGTGGTAATCGGTTCACTTCCCAATTGAGCGATCTGCGCTATCGTGGATTCGGCGCCGTGGCCAGACAATAGCGCCGCGGCATGCATCGGCTGGGTCGCCAGCACGACGCTGTGGAAGGTCTGCGCGGGCAGCGTGGCGCTGTCGCTGCTGGCACCGGCATCGACGCCGGCTGTATGAAGCCGCCAGCCTCTTTCATGCCGTTCGAGGTGCGTCACCGTTTGGCCGAAATGCGTAGCGCCGCCCCGAGCCGTCAAAAACGCAGCGGCGGCATGCGGAAAACTTGTCGACAGATCCGTCCGCGGAATCAGCATGTCCGACGCCTTGCGGCGTGCGCCAAAGCTGTCGCGCAGGACGTTCAGGAATACTTGCGCAGAGGCCGCCTCGGGGTGCGTGTTCAACGCGGCGATACAGAGCGGCCGCCACATCAGGCGGATAACACGCTCGGTCTGGTCGAAACGCGAAAGCAGATCTGCGACGGTGCAGTCGGCATGCATGCGCCAGTCCATCCATCGGGCGGTCGTGGTGAAGCGCGCCAGTGCCATTCGGTCCGCGCGGGTCAGCCCCTTGGCCTTCAACAGTGCAAGCACCAGGTGCAGAGGTGCCGGCAGTCGCGGCGCTTCGAACTGCATGCCGTCGGAAAGCGCGGGATAGTGCATCTGCAACGGAAGTCTCAGAAACGCCTGCTCCAGGTTGACGCCGGCAAGCCGCATCATGTGCAAGGTTTCGCGATAGGCGCCGAGCAGTATGTGCTGTCCGTTGTCGAGCCGGTGTCCTTGCAGGTCGACGCTGCGCGCGCGTCCGCCAGGTACCCGCGCGGCATCTACCAGGGCAACCCCATGGCCGCGTGCCGCCAGTTCCATGGCGGCGCTGCAACCGGCCCAGCCGGCGCCAATGACAGCTACCTGCAGCACGGGAAAGGCATCAAGACAGCCTGCGCGCGGCGCGGCTCAGGCACGAACATAGGTCTTCCATGCCAGCCAGAGCTTGCGCAACGGCGTCAGGGAAATACGCTGGTTCAGTACATGGAACCCGTCGCGTTGAATCTCATCCAGCAAGGCCCGGTAGATCGCGGCCATGATCAGCCCTGGCCGCTGCGCGCGCCGGTCTTCCTTGGGCAGCAGGGCGAATGCTTCGTCGTAGAGCGATTGCGCGCGCTGTGCCTGGAATTGCATGAGCTTTTCGAACTTGTCGGAATGGCGCGCGTTAAGCAGGTCAGCTGCGGTGACACCAAATTGCTGAAGCTCGTTGACCGGCAGGTAGATGCGTCCCTTGCGCGCGTCTTCGCCGACGTCTCGAATAATGTTGGTGAGCTGGAATGCCAAACCCAGTTTTTCGGCATAGGCCAGCGTTTTGGGACTGGTGCTGCCGAAGATGCGCGCCGACAGAATGCCGACCACACTGGCGACATGCCAGCAATAGCGCTGCAGGGCGATGAAGTCGAGGTAGCGTGTTTGCTCGAGGTCCATCTGCATGCCGTCCATGATGGCGAACAGGTGCGCGCCTTCCAGCCCGAAGGTGGCGACATGGGGTTGGAGCGCGCGCGTGACCGGATGGGTTGGATGCCCCTGCAGCATGTCAGCCACTTCCTTGCGCCACCATTGAAGCTTTGATTGCGCGACCGCGGCATCGGTGGTTTCATCCACCGCGTCATCGACCTCGCGACAATAAGCGTAGAGCGCCGTAATGGCACGTCGCCGTTCCGGCGGGAGGAACAGAAAACTGTAGTAGAAACTGGAGCCGCTTTGGGCCGCTTTTTGCTGGCAGTATTCGTCAGGGGACATGAGCGATGGTGGTTGCGGCGTGTTCGTTGCGCGGTTGTTGAGGGCACTCTCCGACGGCCGGGGCAGGAGTCTCAAGCCATGACGCGCCGCCAGCCGAATTTGGAAAGGCACTATGCTAGCCGACATGATGCTGTTTCTGCATGGCGCACCGAATTTAATTAGCCAGCGGCAAGGCGAGTCCATTGGCCGGCATGCGGACCGCGCGCCATGCGAGACGGACCCAGTCGAGCTTGCCCAATACCGGCCGATGGAGAAAGACATCGAAGCGCGCCGCTTCAAGCATCTCCAGGATGCGCAAGCCGCCCTGGACTACCAACCGCAATTCCCATCCCACGCGGCCCGGCAGGCGCAGCGCAAGCGCTGAGCCGGTTTGCATCAGGCTACGCGCGCGGTCAGCTTCAAACTGCATTAGGGCACGCCAGTTGTCGTCACAAATGCCAAGCCTGATTTGTTCTTCATCCACGCCGAAGCGGCGCAGATCTTCCTGAGGCAGGTAGGTCCGCCCCTTTGTCGCGTCGACCGCCACGTCTTGCCAAAAATTGATGAGCTGAAGCGCGCTGCAAATGGCGTCGGAGGCGGCGATGTTGGGCTCGTTGCCGGCGCCGTACAGGTGCAGCATCAGGCGCCCAACCGGATTTGCCGAGCGACTGCAGTAATCGAGCAGGTCGTGATACCGCTCGTAACGGAGGGTATTGACGTCCTGCGAAAAGGCGGACAGCAGATCACGCAAGGGTTGCAGCGGGATGTTGAACTGGCGGATGCATGTGGCCAGTTCACAGAATAGTGGCTGTTGCGGCATGGCCCCAGACTCAATGACGTCAAGCTGCTCGCTGTACGCCTTGAGGGCCAACAGGCGCTCAGACGGCGTCGCGTCGCCTTCATCTGCAATATCATCGGCGCTTCGGGCAAACCGATAGATTGCCTCGACCGGCGCCCGCAGGCCGGCGGGGAGCAGAATGGACGCTACTGGGAAGTTTTCGTAATGGTCAATGGACATGCCGCGATTGTAGTGAATATTACTGACTACTTGGTCATATACAAATGCCGCATTGCATGATTTAATAATCCGGCAAGTCATTCTCGCCGGCGGAAAGCCTCATGGCAGCCGTGCCGTGCTCGCGTACAGTGAGCCGTTGATTGATGACCACGTTAGCGGTTACAGGCATTCACGCCCGGCCGCCTGGACCACAAACGAAGGAGTAGTAGAAATGGAATTCCCCCAGCCATCCGCCCCGTGGCCCGCCTTCAATTTCGGGCGGCGTTCATCGTTCGGCGCCCTGGGTTCCCTTCGCCTGGTCGCATCGGGTGCAGTGCTAATCGCCGCAATGGCACTCGCAGCCTGCTCCCGCCCAGTACCTGTGGTGCAAGACGTTCGGCCGGTACGCGCCATGGTGCTGACCCCGGCCAATGTCGACGTGGTAGCCGAATTCCCTGGCGAGATTCGACCGCGCTATGAATCACGACTTGGGTTTCGGATTGGTGGAAAAATCGTGGCCCGCAAGGTCGATGTGGGCAGCACTGTGCGTCGCGGGCAGGTGTTGATGCAACTGGATCCGGTCGACCAACAACTGCTGCAGGCCCAGGGCAAGGCGAACCTCGCGGCGGCCGAAAGCAATCTGGCGCTGGCGAAATCCGATTTGGCACGCTACCAGAACCTGAAGCAAAAGAATTTTGTCAGCCCGGCGGTGCTGGAGACGAAGGAAGCGGCTTTCAAGGCGGCCGCCGCAAACGAGGAACAGGCGCGCGCCGCCTGGCGAAACCAGTCGAATCAGGCGGGCTACGCGACGCTGGTGTCGGATGCGGATGGCGTCGTAACGGCGATTGATGCGGAGGCAGGGCAGGTCGTCACGGCGGGCACACCGGTAATCCGGGTGGCACGGACCGACGAGAAGGAGATCGTCATCAGCATCCCGGAGGACCGGGTCAACAGCTTGCGCCAGCCTCCTGCCCTGCGAGTGCGTCTTTGGGCAAACCCCGGCCAGGTCATGACCGGAAAACTGCGTGAGCTCTCGCCGGTCGCTGATCCGGCAACCCGAACCTATACCGCAAGGATTTCACTGCCCGATGCACCGCCCACTGTGCAACTTGGCATGTCCGGTTCTGTAGACTTCGTCGGCAGCAGCGGCCGTCCCATGTTACGTGTGCCATTGAGCGCCCTGCTTCAGGAGAAGGGCGCGACTGCCGTGTGGGTGGTTGAAAACGGGGCAGTGCGGCTGGTGCCGGTTCAGCTGGAAAGCGCGTCCGGGAACGATATTGTCGTTGGCGCCGGGCTGAAAGGCGGCGAGACCGTGGTGACTGCTGGCGTGCATTTGCTCAAGCCCGGCCAGAAAGTGAAGATTCTCGGGGAAGAGCTGGCGGCGGTTGACCAGGGCGCCGACAAGCCTGCTGCCGTCACGCCTGCACCGGCAGCACCCAATTCCGCAACGACCGGAGCAACAACGACCGGAGGAGGGGCGTCCGGAGCCGCAGCACCCGGAGCCGCAGCACCCGGAGCCGCAAAATGAGCGAACAGGCGCCGGAAGGCCGCGGCGGCTTCAACCTTTCTCGTTGGGCGCTGGAACACATACCGCTGACGCGCTACCTTCTTGTAGTTTTGCTTCTGGGTGGCGTTCTCAGCTACGGACGACTGGGGCAGGACGAAGACCCGCCTTTCACCTTCCGTGCCATGGTCGTGCGTGCCAACTGGCCGGGCGCGACCGCGCTCCAGATGGCGGAGCAAGTGACTGACAAGCTTGAAAAAAAGCTGCAGGAAATACCCTATATTGACAAGATCCGCAGCTACTCCAAGCCGGGCGAGACACTGATCATTTTGCAGTTGCGCGAGTCCACGCCGCCGCGCGAAACCACCGCCTCGTGGTATCAGGTGCGCAAGAAGATTGGCGATATTCGCGGCACCTTGCCGGCTGGCGTAAGCGGTCCCTTTTTCAATGACGAATTCGGTGACACTTTCGGCTCGATCTTCGCCTTGTCCGGCGACGGTTTTACCTACGCGGAAATGAAGGATTATGCTGACTTCATTCGCCAGCAATTGCTGCAAGTGTCCTCGGTATCGAAGGTTGATTTGTACGGCGTACAGGATGAAAAACTTAATATTGAGTTTTCTCACACGAAGTTCGCCGCGCTCGGCATTCCGATTGAGAGCGTTATCAACCAGATCAGCGCGCAGAATGCGCTCGAATCAACTGGCGTGCTGGTGACGCCGACCGACAATCTACAGGTGCGCGTATCCGGCGCGCTGCGTTCGCCGGCCGACCTGCAAAACTTACAGCTGCGGGCGGAGGGCCACGCTTTCCGTCTCGGTGATTTCGCCACCATCACACGGGCGTTCAAAGATCCTCCGCAAGACAAGATGCGCTTTAACGGCAAGGAGGTAATCGGCCTTGGCGTATCGATGGAGAAGGGTGGCAACATCATCGAACTTGGCAAGAATCTGCAGGCGACTGTAGCGACCGTCAGAGACAAGCTGCCAATTGGCATGGAACTCGAACAGGTTACCGATCAGCCAAAAGCGGTGACGTCTTCGGTAAGTGAATTCCTGCGGACCCTGATGGAAGCGGTGCTGATCGTGCTGGCCGTAAGCTTTATTGCACTCGGCCTGCACACTCGGCCGCTGCGTATCGATGCTCGGCCTGGCCTCGTCGTGGCGCTGACAATTCCATTGGTGCTGGCAGTAACTTTCCTCTTCATGCGCATTCTGGACATCGACCTCCACAAGATTTCGCTGGGCGCGTTGATTATTGCGCTTGGGCTACTGGTCGACGATGCCATCATTGCGGTCGAGATGATGGTGCGAAAGATGGAGGAGGGCCTGTCGCGCTTCGACGCAGCGACCTTTGCCTACACGTCCACAGCGATGCCCATGCTGACCGGGACGTTGATTACTGCAGCCGGCTTCCTTCCAATCGGTCTTGCGAAGTCAGCGGCCGGCGAATACACGTTCTCCATGTTTTCCGTCAATGCGCTGGCCCTGTTGATCTCGTGGCTGGCGGCGGTTTTCTTTACGCCCTACATCGGTTTCCTGCTGCTCAAGGTGAGGCCGGCGCAGGGAGCCGACGGCCATCACGAGCTTTTCAATACGCCGTTCTACAACCGCTTCCGCCGCACGGTTAACTGGTGCGTCGAATGGCGCAAAACCACGATCCTGTTGACGCTGCTCGCCTTTGGGCTGGGCGTATTTGGTTTCCGTTTCATCGAGCAGCAGTTCTTTCCAGATTCCAGCCGTCCTGAATTAATGGTGGAACTGTGGCTGCCCGAGGGAGCCGCATTCACAGCGACCGAAGCGCAAGCCAAGAAGTTTGAATCCTATCTGTCGAAGCAGGACGGTATTGAAAGCGTAACGACTTATGTCGGTACCGGCAGTCCGCGTTTCTATCTGCCGCTCGACCAGATTTTTCCTCAGACTAACGTCGCGCAAATCGTGGTGCTGCCAAAAGACCTGAAGGCTCGTGAAAGCTTGCGCCTGAAAATCGCCGCGGTATTCAAGACCGATTTTCCCGAGGTTCGTGGCCGTGTCAAATTGCTGCCAAACGGGCCGCCTGTTCCGTATCCGGTGCAGTTTCGGGTGTCGGGCGATGAGGTGGCGAAGGTGCGCCTGATCGCCGACCAGGTGAAGGACATCATGCGAGCCAATCCGAACGCTATCGGGGTCAATGACAACTGGAATGAATCGGTCAAAGTGCTTCGGCTGGATCTTGACCAGGACAAGTTGCGCGCGCTTGGTGTCACGTCGCAGACCGTAATGCGGGCCGCCAACACCATTCTGTCAGGGACCAATATCGGACAGTACCGCGAGGGCGATCGCTTGATTGATATTGTCTTGCGCCAGCCGGTCGAGGAGCGCAGAACCATTGAAGCATTGAACGGCACGAACATACCCACCGCAAGCGGCAAGTCGGTAACGATCAGTCAGCTGGCACGGCCCCATTTTGTCTGGGAGCCCGGCGTTGTTTGGCGCGAAGGCCGCGAGTGGGCCATCACCGTCCAGTCCGACGTTGTCGACGGCATCCAGGGGCCGACCGTCTCAAGCCAGATTGATCCGAAGCTTGCCAAGATTCGCTCCGCATTGCCCGCAGGTTATCGGATAGAGCTGGCGGGCGCGGCCGCCGATAGCGGCAAGGCGCAAGAATCGATTGCCGCCAACGTGCCGCTGGTTATTTTTATTATCTTTACGCTGTTGATGCTCCAGTTGCACAGCTTCTCGCGTGCCCTGCTGGTATTCCTTACCGGGCCGCTCGGCGTGGCCGGCGCAGCCATGGCACTGCTGCTGCTGCAACGACCGTTTGGTTTCGTGGCGCAGCTTGGTGTGATCGCTCTGTTTGGCATGATCATTCGCAACTCGGTGATCCTTATCGATCAGATCGAGAAAGACATCGAAGCTGGGGCGGCGCCATGGAATGCGATCGTCGAATCAGCGGTCAGAAGGTTCAGGCCGATCATCCTTACCGCTGCAGCAGCGGTACTGGCCATGATTCCACTTTCCCGCTCGGTGTTCTGGGGCCCAATGGCGGTGGCAATCATGGGCGGGCTTATCGTTGCGACGGCCCTGACACTACTGTTCCTGCCCGCACTGTATGCGACCTGGTTCAGAGTCAAAAAGCCGGTGCCGCCTAGCACTCCAACCAGGTAGAAGCTGAAATTTCGCGTCCCGTGAAGTAAAATTCCAGTAAAATCGCGGGCTGAAGTAAAAAAGCCACGACAGCGGCAAACGGCAGAGGCGAGGGCGACCGCAACACTTCATGGTCGCCCTTTGCTATTGGCCACTTTGCCAGCCGTCGTGGCTGATGCACAGACCCGCGAGGATGGCGAAATTGGTAGACGCACCAGGTTTAGGTCCTGACGCCAGAAATGGTGTGGGGGTTCGAGTCCCCCTCCTCGCACCACGAATTCTTAATCTTTTGGACGATCCACATGTCAACTGCAGTCGAAACCCTGGATAAACTTGAGCGCCGCATGACCATCACACTGCCTTTGGCAGAGGTCAGGGCCGAAGTGGAAAAGCAGCTGAAGATTCGCGCGCGCACAGCCAAGGCGCCGGGTTTCCGGCCCGGCAAGTTGCCGATGAAAATGGTGGCCGCCCAGTACGGGTTCCAGGTCGAGAACGACGTGTTGAACGACAAGGTTGGTCGCGCATTTAATGACGCGGCGGTGGAAAATAACCTTCGCGTCGCTGGCTTCCCCAAAATTGAACCGAAGGCAGGCGCCAATGACGGCGCGGCCGACGGCGAAATCGTGGCGTTCGATGCGACCTTCGAGATTTACCCCGAAGTGAAGGTCGGTGAGTTGTCATCCGCCGAAGTTGAAAAGACCGTGGCGACCGTATCCGACGCTGAAATCGACAAGACCCTTGAAATCCTGCGCAAGCAACGCGTGCATTACCATGTCAAGGGCGAGCAGGGCGAACATGGCGACGGCGGCGCCGATCTGGCAGCCAAGAATGGCGACCGCGTTACGATCGACTTCACCGGCAAGATCGACGGCGTGGAGTTTCAGGGCGGGAAGGCGGAAGACTATGCCTTCGTTCTCGGCGAAGGTCGCATGCTGCCTGAATTCGAAGCAGCTACGGTAGGCCTCAAAGTCGGCGAATCCAAAGTATTCAGCATGACCTTTCCTGAGGATTACCACGGCAAGGATGTCGCCGGCAAAACCGCCGAATTTTCCGTGACCCTCAAGAAGCTTGAGTGGGCGCATATGCCGGAGGTTGACGCGGAATTCGCCAAGACGCTTGGCATTCCCGACGGCGACATGCAAAAAATGCGCGACGACATCCGCGCGAACCTCGAACGCGAAGTCAAGACACGCGTGCGCTCCAAGACCAAGGACAGCGTGATGGACGCGCTCATCAAGGCCACGGAACTCGACGTGCCAAAAGTGCTGGTTGAGCAGGAAATTCAGCGCTTGTCGGAAATGACTCGCGAGGACATGCAGCAGCGCGGCATGAACGTCAAGGACATGCCATTCCCGCCCGAACTATTCACCACGCAGGCAGAACGCCGCGTACGTCTGGGACTGATCCTTGCCGAATTGGTCAAGGCGCACAACTTGCATGCGACGCCGGAGCAGGTCAAGGCGCAAGTTGAAGAGTTTGCGCAGAGCTATGAAGACCCACAGCAGGTTGTGAAATACTATTTCAGCGACCGCCGCCGCCTGTCGGAAGTGGAAGCCCTTGTTTTGGAAGAAAACGTCGTCAACTATGTTCTCGGAAAAGCGAAAGTGACGGACAAGCCGGTCGCGTTCGACGAGTTGATGGCCAATAGCGCGCAAGCCTGATAGCGGCGCGTTCTCCTTAAGGAAAGCAAATGACAACCAGCATGTTTGGAAATCCGCCTCGGGATTCCGCCATAGAAACCCAGATGCTGGGCATGGTACCGATGGTGATCGAGCAGAGCGGCCGCGGCGAACGCGCCTACGACATCTATTCCCGCTTGCTGAAAGAGCGGGTTATCTTCCTCGTCGGGCCGGTGAATGACCATGCCGCCAACCTCATCGTTGCGCAGTTGCTCTTTCTTGAGAGCGAGAATCCCGACAAGGATATCTCGCTGTATATCAATTCTCCTGGCGGCTCGGTATCGGCCGGTATGGCGATATTTGACACGATGCAATTCGTCAAGCCCGATGTGTCGACTCTTTGCACTGGTCTTGCGGCATCGATGGGCGCCTTCCTGCTTGCGGCAGGCGCGAAAGGGAAGCGCTTTTCGCTACCCAATTCCCGCATCATGATTCACCAGCCGCTCGGTGGCGCGCAAGGCCAGGCGGCAGACATCGAGATTCAGGCAAGAGAAATCTTGTACCTGCGAGAACGGCTCAACCAGATCCTCGCTGAAAAAACCGGGCGTTCGGTCGACCAGATCAGCCGGGACACGGATCGCGACAACTTCATGTCAGCGGACCAGGCTGCCGATTACGGGATGATTGACAAGGTGCTCACCCATCGCGGTTAATCCGGACCGGAATGGAATTTGGGCCCGGACGCGTTGCTGTCCGGGCTTTTTCATTTCCCCCAAGGGGTGCTCGGCTTCGTTCAAACCGGTCCTGCGCAAAACCCACAGGCAAGGCCGAATTCTTGTCATGTGTCGTGACGAAGCCAAATTTCGCAGGTAAGATCAACGCTATATCCCCACTCATTTTTCCCCATGTCTGATAAAAAGTCTTCCAGCGGCGAAAAATTGCTGTACTGCTCCTTTTGTGGCAAAAGCCAGCACGAGGTGAAGAAACTCATCGCCGGTCCGTCGGTTTTCATATGCGACGAATGCATTGACCTGTGCAATGACATCATCCGTGATGAAGCCTCAACTGTTGAAACAGTCACCGGCCCGAAATCCGACCTGCCAACGCCACAGGAAATCTTTGAATTGCTGGGTCAGTACGTAATCGGTCAGGATACGGCGAAGCGGATACTTTCCGTAGCGGTCTACAACCATTACAAGCGGCTCAAGCACCTCGGCAAGAAGGACGATGTCGAACTCGCCAAAAGCAACATCCTGCTGATCGGTCCTACCGGATCGGGCAAGACGCTGCTGGCGCAAACGCTGGCACGCATGCTCAACGTGCCGTTCGTGATCGCCGACGCCACAACGCTGACCGAAGCCGGTTACGTGGGCGAAGATGTCGAAAACATCATCCAGAAGCTTCTGCAGAACTGCAATTACGAGGTCGAAAAGGCGCAGAAGGGGATTGTCTACATCGATGAGATTGACAAAATCTCGCGCAAATCCGACAACCCTTCCATTACGCGTGACGTCTCGGGTGAAGGCGTGCAACAGGCGTTGCTGAAGCTGATAGAAGGGACCATGGCGTCGGTTCCGCCACAAGGCGGCCGCAAACACCCGAACCAGGATTTCGTACAGATTGACACGACCAACATCATGTTCATCTGCGGTGGCGCGTTCGACGGGCTGGCGAAAGTCATCTCAGAACGTTCGGAAAAGAGTGGCATCGGGTTCTCCGCCAGCGTCAAAAGCCAGAAAGAACGCACTTCCAGCGAAATGCTTCTGGAAGCAGAGCCGGAAGATCTGATCAAGTTTGGACTCATACCCGAACTGGTTGGGCGTCTGCCGGTAGTTGCCACGCTCTCCGAGTTGAACGAGGCAGCGCTGATTCAGATCTTGCTGGAGCCGAAGAACGCGCTCATCAAGCAGTATGCGAAGCTGCTGCAAATGGAGGGCGCTGAACTCGAAGTTCGTCCGGCGGCATTACACGCCATTGCCAAGAAAGCGCTGGCCCGCAAGACGGGCGCACGCGGGTTGCGCTCAATCCTTGAGCACGCGCTGCTGGAAGTGATGTTCGAATTGCCGAACCAGCAGAATGTAGCCAAGGTAGTTATCGATGAAAATTCTATTTTGAATGGTGGCAAACCACTACTGATCTATCACGAGCAGCCCAAGGTTTCAGGAGCGAAGTAAACCGGTCTCGGCCTGAACTTCAGAGGCACAAAATCGGTTTTGACGCTTTGCAATCATCTGTCTCAAATGTGTAAATACTTGGTCAGAAAGGTGGTTGAAACCTCGTTTATTGAACAAAAGCAGTACAATCGGAGTCAATTAGCGGTAACACAGGCTTCCATCGAAAAGCCACCCGAGTCCTCTCTCGCGTGTGGCTTTTTTATTTTCGGAAATGCTGCTGCCTGTGATTATTGTTGATGTCGGGCTTGAGTTTCGCTCGATTGCGCCAACATCCTCTTCTGGATACTTGATAAGGCTCTCAATGACGACTACCGCAACTCTCCCCGCCCACACACAATTGCCGCTGTTGCCCTTGCGCGATGTTGTCGTATTCCCGCATATGGTGATACCGCTTTTCGTTGGGCGCCCAAAATCAATCAAGGCTCTCGAAGCCGCGATGGAACAGGGCAAGAGCATCATGCTCGCAGCGCAGAAAGCTGCGGCAAAGGACGAGCCATCGGCTGACGACATCTATGAAATCGGCTGCGTTGCGAACATCCTTCAAATGCTCAAGCTCCCGGATGGCACAGTGAAGGTTCTTGTGGAAGGCGCCCAGCGTGCGCGCATCCACAAGATCACTGAACTGGACACGCACTTCGTTGCCGATCTCACTCCAGTTGAATCGGAAGCCGGTGATGAATCCGAAGTGGAAGCCATGCGCCGGGCGATCGTTCAGCAGTTTGATCAGTACGTCAAACTCAACAAGAAAATTCCGCCTGAGATTCTGACCTCGCTCGCCGGCATTGATGATGCTGGCCGGCTTGCCGACACCATCGCCGCGCATCTGCCGCTCAAGCTTGAACAGAAACAGGTCATCCTCGAAATCTTCAATGTCGCGAAGCGCCATGAGCATCTGCTCGGGCAGCTGGAAGGCGAACTGGATATCCTTCAGGTCGAGAAGCGCATCCGCGGCCGCGTCAAGCGCCAGATGGAAAAATCGCAGCGCGAGTACTACCTGAACGAACAGGTCAAAGCCATCCAGAAGGAGTTGGGTGAAGGCGAAGAGGGCGCCGACCTTGAGGAGCTGGAAAAGAAAATTGTCCAGGCCAAGATGCCCAAGGAAGCGCGCGAGAAAGCCCAGAGCGAGCTCAAGAAGCTCAAGCTCATGTCGCCCATGTCGGCTGAAGCAACGGTCGTGCGCAACTACATCGATATTCTGATCGGCCTCCCGTGGAAGAAAAAATCGAAGGTCAATAACGACCTGTCGAATGCGGAGAAAGTGCTCGAGAGCGATCACTATGGTCTCGACAAGGTGAAGGAACGCATATTGGAGTACCTCGCCGTCCAACAACGTGTCGACAAACTCAAGGCACCGATCCTGTGCTTCGTCGGGCCTCCGGGCGTCGGCAAGACCTCGCTCGGCCAGTCGATTGCGCGTGCGACCAACCGCAAGTTCGTCCGCATGGCTCTGGGTGGCGTGCGTGACGAAGCGGAAATTCGCGGGCATCGTCGCACCTACATCGGATCGATGCCTGGCAAGATTCTGCAAAGCCTGTCGAAGACTGGCGTGCGCAATCCCTTGTTCCTGCTCGACGAGATCGACAAGCTGGGCATGGACTTCCGCGGCGACCCGTCATCGGCCCTGTTGGAAGTGCTGGATCCGGAGCAGAACCACACCTTCTCAGACCACTATGTTGAAGTCGATTTCGATCTCTCCGACGTGATGTTCGTCGCGACTTCGAACTCGTACAACATTCCGCCCGCACTGCTGGACCGGATGGAAGTTATCCGTCTGTCGGGTTACACCGAAGATGAAAAAACCAGCATTGCGCAGCGCTACCTGTTGCCAAAGCAGGTCAAGAATAACGGCTTGCGCGAAGAGGAAATCAGCGTTGCCGAGGGAGCGATACGCGACATCATTCGGTACTACACGCGTGAAGCCGGGGTCCGTTCACTTGAGCGCGAAATCTCCAAGATCTGCCGCAAGGTGGTCAAGATGCTCCTGCTGAAAAAGCAGGACAAGAAGGTTGCCGTCACCTCGAAGAATCTCGACAAATTCCTCGGCGTGCGTCGCTTTGATTTCGGTGTCGCGGAAAAAGAGAACCAGGTTGGCCAGGTGGTTGGGCTCGCATGGACTGAAGTGGGCGGCGACCTGCTCACCATCGAGGCTATCACCATGCCCGGCAAGGGCGGCGTGATTCGCACCGGTACGCTAGGCGACGTGATGAAGGAATCAATCGAAGCCGCACGCACGGTGGTACGCAGTCGCGCCAAGGCGCTCGGGATCAAGCCGGATATCTTCGAGAAGAGCGACATCCACATTCACGTGCCGGAAGGCGCCACGCCCAAGGACGGTCCATCGGCCGGTATCGCGATGACAACCGCCCTGGTGTCGGTATTCACGGGAATTCCCGTGCGTGCTGACGTGGCGATGACGGGGGAGATCACGCTTCGCGGCGAGGTGCTTCCGATTGGCGGCTTGAAAGAAAAACTTCTGGCGGCGCATCGCGGCGGTATCAAGACTGTGTTGATTCCGGAGCAGAACGTCAAGGACCTCGCCGAGATTCCAGACAACGTGAAGAACAAGCTCGAAATCATTCCTGTCCGCTGGATCGACAAGGTGCTGGATATCGCACTGCAAAGCAAGCCGGTTCCGCTTGCAGAGGAAGTGGTGCCAACTGCTGTCGCCATACCGGCCGGCCAAGTGGATCCGACTGTCGTAACGCACTAGCGCAATAACGCAATAGCACCTTGCCGCCGGCGCAAGCCGACGGCATCAGAAGCCTCCTGGATTGACTTCCCGGAGGCTTTTTCTTTTTGCGATTACAGACCTGCGGCCCGGGCGGGACACTACTCCCCGGCGACGCGCCCTGTGCCGGTCGTCTTGAGCATGGTCCGGAGACGTCGTGAGCGTGCAGAAATGCGACGGAAGCAGAGCGCTTTTAGCGCGCAACGGTTGCTGGCTTGACAGCCGGAAAGGCCACTAGTCTAATACCGTGCTGCGGTTCGCCATGCAGACATAACATTCAGCGCCGTGCGTCGATAATCAAAAACCATCCGGCGCATCCAAAATAGTGAGGGGAATTGAGTGAATAAAACAGAATTGATCAATCACATCGCTACGGCGGCAGACATCTCCAAAGCCTCTGCACAGCGGGCACTAGATTCGGTGATCGACGCAGTGCAATCGACCTTGCAAAAAGAAGGCACCGTGACCCTTGTTGGCTTCGGTACTTTTTCCGTTGGCCAGCGCGCCGCGCGCACCGGTCGCAACCCGCGAACAGGAGCGGAAATCAAGATTGAAGGTAGCCGTGTCCCAAAATTTAAGCCTGGCAAAGCCCTCAAAGATGCTGTAAACTAGCCCCTCTTTTGGCGCGGTAACAAGCGCCAATTGCCTGGCAAGCAGGAACGGATAGACAGATACCGCAAGGTTGTCATTTCGGGTGCTTAGCTCAGTTGGTAGAGCGGCGCCCTTACAAGGCGTAGGTCGGGAGTTCGAGCCTCTCAGCACCCACCAGCAGTCAGGCACGCAGTAAATCAGCAGTACTCAGGAGTGGTAGTTCAGTTGGTTAGAATACCGGCCTGTCACGCCGGGGGTCGCGGGTTCGAGTCCCGTCCACTCCGCCAAATACAAAACGCCCGCGCATGCGGGCGTTTTTCTTTGGTGGAGTGGAGAAAGCCGCCTGCGCGGCTTTCGGCGGGGCTCGAAGCGATTCCCCTGCAAGGGAATCGGCGGCCTGCAGCATGTAGGCGAGTCCCGTCCACTCCGCCAAATACAAAACGCCCGCGCATGCGGGCGTTTTTCTTTGGCGAAGTGGAGAA
>JAQGMR010000031.1 GCA_028292265.1 Herminiimonas sp. | reverse complement strand
ACTTTCTACGGTGCACTGGTCGTTGCCATAGCGTCGAACGTTGCAGTTCTGGCGCTGTCGCGTAGCCAGACCGTCGCTACGTCATCGCAACTTCTTCAAGCAATCGCAACAGTGCTCGTCTCGGTAATCATTGGCGCTGGGCTTCGCATTGTCCTGCCAGGCATTCCTGATTAGCAACCACACATGCCCTTGCATACCAAGCCAGTCGGCTATTAATAGTCCTCCAATCTGCAGCGTACGAATTTGCGGCCAAACCCTTTTCGTCGAAGGACATCCAACAGCCGGCTTCGCTGCCGTCGCCCGCCCCTAAAGTCAAACGTTCAACCTACTTCTGAGGGTCCGCATTGGGTCGAGCCCGGTCGTTCAGCACCGGGCAGTAGGCAATTAGCATTCAGTCACACCCGGATGCGCAAGCGAAGTGCGCGCTGTCGGAACGCAGCTTCGCCGCCTTCAAGGATTTCGCACACTAAGCGGCGAATTGTCGAGTTCTCTAAGCCGCCACTCAAATAGGTGATTTCAGGCAGCATACCGGGACGATGTGGGCCGCATGATGCAACGATCACCTGATCGGCATCAGTGTTGACTACTAGGTTAGCGTTGTGCGTAACGATGATGATCTGTCGGCGCTGTTTGGTCCGTCGGAACTGCGCTACCAAATCGTCAAAGATTGACTTCGGGTCGAGATTCTCTTCAGGCTGGTCGATGATTAAGGGCCGATCATCGTCCCGATCGATCGTTAGATAGAGTAGGAGTAGTACGATGCCACGAGTGCCGGGCGAAAGCTGCTCTATGTTGACCCCCTCGTACTGGACACCATAGCTGACGCTGATGTGAGTGGTACCATATAACCAGCCAGAGATACGCGCGGCCCAGTCGCGAAAACCCTGAATGTCATCGCTGCGATCGACTGGCGCGTGCTCGACGAGGTGTCGCTCGTGGGATTCACGGAAACGTGTCATCGCTATTGCTACCTCCGCGCTCGACCCCGTCTCCCATGCAGATTGCAGGACACGCCTTGCAGCAGCCAGCAGTGCGCCGCGTCCCTTGAATGACCCAGACTTCCGTAGGTCAAGGAGATTCTCACCTTGCTGAGCCCACGCAGCGATGTCGATAACTCGTCGAATGTCGAAGGAGAGTTTCCCAAGCGTTCCTTCCTCTGCTTCAAGCCGAGCCTTGAGCGGTGAGTAGAGTGCGGATAGCGAGCACTCTTCGTCGATGATGCCGTCAAACACGGAGGCGTAGTTATCGCAGCGCGACTGAATCAGTTCCTTGATCCGGTCGTCGGCCTTTTCAGCGGCGTTAATCTCTCGATCAAGCTTTGCAAGCGCCGCCTCATCGCGGGAGATCTTTTCCGACAATCTTACGAATGACTTCGCATTCTCGTTGTCGATACCGATCAACCCGCGCAAGCGAGATACCTCCTTCGTCAGAATAATCAGTGTGTTCTCGACCAGAGTGACGCCCTCCTCAAGAAGCGACTCCTTTGCCTGAGGACCTGCTGCATCGATTTCCAGCCCACCCGCCGCTCGACCCGATGTAGCAAGTATGCGTCCGTCGATTGCCTTGATTGCCCCATCGAGAATCTTATCTACGTCGCCCGAGAAATCTAACCGGAACGCTTTCCAATAATCGGCGGGAAGGAGGGCCTCTGAATGGGCTTGCTGGAGTTGCCGTAAGCGCGCGGGAGCCTTGGTCTTACGCATGTCGTCGACCTCATCCTTTAGCGCCAGCAGTGCCTGTCGTTGTCTTTGGGCCTGCTCGATCCTGAAACGCACGGATTCCAAGGCCGTGGACGCTTCGTCGAAGCGCTTAGCGCGTTCCTCGCCGCCGTTCCCTATGAGACTAATGCGGTCGCGCTTATCCTTGGCGATCCAATTAACCTTTTCACTGCGTTGCCTTTGCAGGCCGGGTAGTCCGGCTTTGCGGTCGCGTTCGATATTGAGCTCAAACGCAGCTTCGGCGAGCGCCTCCTCGTGACTCCGCCGAAGTGCGCGACCGCGAGCCGCGTGTAGATCCAGTAGTTCCCGGAATGAGGTTGTCCCCATACGATCTTCGGCGGGGTGCGCCTGATAGATAACCCGCTCTACTTCGTCAAGTAGCTCGTCAGTTATTCCTTCTGCGGAGCAGAGGCTATCGACGAATTGCTGCGAAAGGTATTGGACTCGCTGTGAGTAGAAAACATCTTCCATCTCGACATGCCGGAGCTCATTTGACGTCGGATCTCCGTCCTCCCAAACAAGGTTCGCTGAAGCTTCGCCGAGATGGTCCTTGGCGCGGCGAATGAAGGACCGCTCGCTCAGGTGAGGGGACAGAGAGCAGCCGCCAGCGGCAATGATGTCAGCTAAAGCGGTCTTGCCTGAACCCCTGGCGCCGATAATGGCTACTAGACCGCGGTTGAGCGAGATTCGAGGAGTAAGAATCCATGGAGCGCTCGACACCTCAACGCTGGTAATGACTTGCGACGGAAGAGCGCCGCGCGGAGGCACAAGTCCGATAAAAACCCGCGCTTGAGGTTCCAAACAGATCTGCCGGAGGGTATCGAAGGTTAGGTCTCCTTTTATCCAGCAGTAGCGATCCTGGTCGACAACACCGACGCTGTTTAAACCGTGCGCATCGCTGCCATGCAGGCAGGGCTTTGTGCCATTCCAACCAGATATAAGCTTTTCGATCGAGACAACGCCTTGGCCGAGCCAGAATTCTCGTTGCTTCGGTTGCGAAGAAAAGATGATGTGAGCACTACGCTCGATTTCCTTGCGCAACGTGGAAAGCGATGGGTCGCCTTGAAGGCCGGACGTACCATCGTTGCTGCCGGCGGCGACTGCTATGAGCACATTATTTTGGACCCAATTGCTCCTCTTCCACTCGGCGCGGAGTTCTTCTGGGTTTACTTTGAACTGGTTTGCACCGGCCGCGAAGGCTGCTTGCTCATCCGTTAGTGTCCTGTCATGTGCACGGCCCAAGCGAACCAGGTCCGCGTGGTCACAGCGATACGACTCGCCGTGGGCGCTAAAGGTGAGGGCGCGTAGAAAGCGCCGAGTTCGATCTACATGATCCGGATCATCCGGCGACACGAGTAGGTGGAAGTTGATTGGCGATCCCTTGCCGGTCCCGATCGCGTAACGCAGCTCCACATTAGGGAAGATTAGGTCTACTTCAGTGAGGCGACCATCCTTCCTGCGTTTCAAAACCGCTTCGTAGACGTCGAGACTGTAGTAGTCCGTGATGCCTAAGGCTCGTATTCTAGGCGTTGAAGTTTCAACGCGCGTGAGAAACTGTTCCCAAGCGTCGCCCCCGCGATATTGGTCGTTGAAGACGGTGCCAGGAGCATGAATATGAGGGTCCCACCGGTGCCACTTAGACCCTCCAGCATCTCGCGAACCGCTGATTTCCTCGGTCATCCCGCCATCCCCGTAATGGTTATTTGCTCTACCTTTTGTTGCGTCCATCCTGCTTCTGACGCTTAACCATTGATGCCTTCTTCCTTAGATCTGCACGAGGAGTGTACACAAAGACATTCCCGCGGCAGCAATGAAATGTTTTAACGGCTTCGGCGGAAATAGGGGGCGGCCGCGACGGATGTCCGCTGTCGGCCAGAAGGCGAAGACAGCGCAAGCACCACGACGCCGCGCGCCCATACCAGCCGATTGACGACACGCTTAGAAGTCGTGAGCAGTCGTTGCACGGACGGCCGCTTTCGACCTGAAGCAGACGATCCGCACCGACAATCACGCGTGACATTTGTGGTCCCACAGGTTTCGGATTTTCTCGTATCAGTCGGCATAGACACCATGTTGCGGCGATCAAAGTTGTCGTGGTCGTACCTAACGCACCTTTGACAGGAAAACGGACATGGCAACGATCATCATCACGGGTCTACTGCAAGACAGTGAGCGCAACGGCGAGGCAATGTCGCAGCTGCGCGGCGGCACCTCGTTTGTTAGCCGCTTGACGCTCGGCGAGCCAATCCGCGTGTTTATCCCAGCGAGCCGATCCGGACGTTTATCCCGAGCGATCCGATCCGCGCGTTGGCGCCGATCCACCCGATCCGACTATGGGCGCCAACATGGGTATCACTTTTTTCTCACTGATCAGCGGCAAGTTGGTTTCACGTTGCTTGGCTGGTTTCAGCCAAGCCATACCTAACGTGGCAGGGAGCCAGCTAGCGCAGAACATGACTGTGGCCTCAAACGGGAAACGAAGCGAGGGCGAAGGAGGCGGGATCGACAAGTGCGGTGTCGCCCTCGGCACGGACAAAATTTCTTTACGTTGTCGTCTCAATCCTTGGCGACGTCTTGGGCGAAATGTGAACTCAAGGCGCCCGGGGTTATCGCCTAAAGCCTGCCGCCACAACCGAGACATCTTGATTGCAGCCTTGGAGTAGAACAGGTTGCCACAGCGAACGGTGGAAGTTCCGATGAAACGAAATCTTCGTGAGGGGCGCAAACGGAAGGATTGTCGGGGTTTGCCTTGACGCAGTCTCAGAGACAACCTCAGAAAGATCCTCCGAGCGAGCCCCCAAACCGGATTCCCGAAATAGCCTGCGTACTTAGACACCTTTCTGGCAACATGCCATGAAGGAAAATCATCCCTGCAACGCTGCAAATGGATGCGTCTTGTTATCTACCTACCGACGTAGTGTATTTCGCGGTGCATGCAGGCCATCTAAGAGCCACGGCGATAGGCTTAATAAACGCCTCCGTGCCCCGAGGAGGCAGGGAGGCGGTGTAGCCCGCCTCTAATAGCCGAAAACGTTTAAGACTTTATTGCTAGCCCTGTTCCGCATATTTAAAGCTTTATTGTCACGTTTAAGACTTTATTGTGACGTAACACGCACGGACAATTAGCCGAAGTTCTTCGCAGCGAAATCCCAGTTGACCAGGTTCCAGAAGTGCTCGACGTACTTCGGACGCGCATTGCGGTAGTCCACGTAGTACGCATGCTCCCAGACGTCGCATGTCAGAAGTGGCTTGTCAGTACCGGTCAGGGGAGTGCCGGCATTGGAGGTGTTGGCGATGTCTACCGAGCCGTCGGCTTTTTTTACCAGCCATGTCCAGCCTGAACCGAAGTTCGACACGCATGACTTGGTGAATTCTTCCTTGAACTTGTCGAACGAACCCCAGCGCGCATTGATCTTGTCTGCGAGCGGGCCGCTTGGTGCGCCGCCGCCGTTGGGCTTCATGCAGTTCCAGTAGAACGTATGGTTCCATACCTGTGCGGAATTGTTGAACACGCCGCCAGATGACTTCTTGATGATGTCTTCAAGGGAAGCGTTTTCGTACTCGGTACCCTTGATCAAGTTGTTCAGGTTGGTCACGTAAGCCTGATGGTGCTTGCCGTAGTGATACTCCAGCGTCTCCTTCGAAATATGTGGCTGCAGTCCATCCATTGGGTAAGGCAGGGGAGGCAGGGTATGTTCCATATCGGTTCCTTTAATTGTTCGTGAGTGGGGGGCGTTGGAAGACAGACATTGTAAGGCGGATATCGGCGACTTGCAGTGCGCTGCGACGGTCAGGCGCTCACAGCTGGTCGAGCGCGCGCTGAACGCTGTCGACACCGACATCGACGGTCCCCTCTGCGAGCCGCATGCGGAGGACCTCGCGCGGTTTGACATCTTCCGGAGCGCGCAGAACCCGGCCGCTGCCATCGGTCACGATGGCATAGCCGCGTTCCAGGGTGCGTTGCGGATTGAGCATCTCCAGTTGCGCGTTAAGGGCTGCGAGCGCATGACGTTTTGCGCGTGCGCTGCCTGCCATGTGCAGCTGCATGCGGGCTGCTTGTTGGACGACCTGCTTTCGCAGAATTTCGGTATGAGGTAGCTGGTGTGTCAGTCGGGTGGCCAGCCGGGAGAGCTCGAACCGTGCCTGATTGAGCGGCAAGCGTGTCGCATGTCCGAGCCGCAATTTCCAGCCTTGCAGTTTGAGGCGTTCATGCGCAACGTACGCGCTGGGGCTGACGAGGCGGCGAGCGAGCCAGTCCAGGCTTTGTGCGGCCTCGGCAAGCTGCCTTTGCATTGCTCGGGTCAAGGCGGTCGATTGGGAGGCGACTTGTGAAAGCCATTCGTCGCGCGGTGTCGCAGCGAGCTCTGCGGCAGCCGTGGGCGTCGGTGCGCGGAGGTCCGCGGCAAAGTCCGCAATGGTGAAATCGGTTTCGTGACCGACACCGGAGATGACCGGCATGGCGCAAGCCACGATCGCCCGTGCCACGTCTTCGTGATTGAAAGACCACAGGTCTTCGATACTGCCGCCACCCCGGCAAACAAGCAGAACATCACACTCGCTGCGCGACGATGCAACGGCGATGGCTTGCGCTATCTTGAGCGCGGCGCCTTCACCCTGTACCGGCGTGGGATAAAGGATGACGCTTACATGCGGCGCGCGCCGCCGCAGGGTTGTCAAAACGTCCCGCAGCGCCGCGGCCTGGAGGCTGGTGACAACGCCAATGGCGCGAGGGAAAAGCGGCAGATTGCGCTTGCGATCGCTGTCGAATAAGCCTTCCGCGCTCAGCTTCTCCTTGAGTTGCAGGAAGGCTTCGAAAAGAGAGCCGACACCGGCACGCCGGATCGCTTCCACGTTCAATTGATAGTCGCCGCGGGGCGCGTACAGAGTAACCAGCGCCCGTACTTCAACCTTGTCGCCCTCGCGCGGCACAAAGCCGGCGTACTGGGAACGTCCGCGGAACATCACCGCGCGGACTTGTGCAGCGGCGTCCTTCAGGGTGAAGTACCAGTGACCGGAGGCGGCACGTGTGAAATTGGAAATCTCACCGCTGACCCAGCACAGCGGGAAGTTGCGCTCCAGGGAGCGCGCGACCGCCTGATTGAGGGCGGCAACCGTTAGTACGGGCTGCGCGGCTGGCGGGGTAGTGGCAGTGAAATTGACGTCGTCTTGATGCATAAGATCCACTATGTCCACAGATGCTGCCATGTTGTCATGCAACAGTCACAGAGATGGAGCCACCTGTAAAACGTTGCGCAAGTCATTGAATTGGCTGGATGTTTCTAGAATTTTCTTACTTAGACCCGGAAAGCAAAGCTCTTGAATCCGGCAATCTAAGGATTTTTCACAGGCTTGTTCACAAACTTGTCCACAGACCGATGTGTCGGGCCCATCGCGCCGCGGGAGACGGCGTGCCAAAAAAACAGGCAGCTTGATCCCGATCCGTCGCCGCCGTCGGAGAGTACTGAGGCACCACCAGTCCGAGTCTTTTGCGCCACGAGTCTCTGCCCTTAATGCTTGCCCGATGCCGCCTGTCCACGTTACATTCTGCATCCAGTCATCTGAACAGCATCAAGGAGCACTTTTGTTTGCCATACTTCAAGCGGCAGGTTGGCCGATCTGGTTTTTACTGCTTGCTTCGATCGTTGCATTAACCCTGATTATCGAAAGACTATTGTACCTGCGCCGGCCTCGGATTCTGCCTCCAAGCCTGCTGCAGGAAGTCATTCGCGTTTATCAAAACGGAAAAATTAGCGCCGAGGTGATCGACAAGCTGCAACACAATTCTCCGCTTGGTCGTGTGCTGGCGGCCGGATTGCGCAACGTCGATTCGCCTCGCGAGGTGATGAAGGAATCAATCGAGGAAGCTGGTTCCGGCACCGCGCACGAACTCGAACGATTCCTGACCACGCTCGGCACGATTGCCACACTGGCGCCACTGATGGGCCTGTTCGGCACGGTGGTGGGAATGATCGAAATATTCGGTTCGCAGAATGCCACTGGAACCAATCCGGCTTTGCTGGCCCACGGCATTTCCGTCGCCTTGTACAACACGGGATTCGGGTTGGCGATTGCCATGCCGGCGCTCGTGTTCTACAGACATTTCCGCGCCTTGGTTGACGGGTTTATCGTCGACATGGAGCAGCAGGCTGTGAAGTTCGTCGATATTGTGCACGGCGCTCGGCGCTGACCGGCATGGCTACAATGAATTTTCGAAAAGGCAAGAGCCGGGAAGATCCGGATATCAACCTCATACCCTTCATCGACGTGCTCCTCGTCATCCTGATTTTCTTGATGGTTACGACGACCTACAGCAAGTTTACGGCACTGCAAGTGACCCTTCCGACAGCCGATGCGGAGAAGGCACTGGAGCGCCCGACGGAAATCAATGTGGCGATTGATCGGCAGGGACGCTATGCCGTTAACAACGTCGCGATTTCGTATCACGATGTCGCGGGGCTTGCGGAGGAATTGAAGTCGGCCGCAAGCGCTGCGGGCAAGGGTGCTGGTGGCAAGGAACCGGTGTTGATCTTGAATGCGGATGCGCTAGCGACCCACCAGATGGTCATCAATGTTATGGAGGCGGCACGCATCGCCGGCCTGGCACAACTGACTTTCGCGGCGCAGACAAGCACGAAAAAATAATCCGGTTGGGGCGGCGTCTGTCCTGCTTGCCGCCTTGTCCGACATTCCGAACCGCGCTTCAAATGCTTGACGAGCTTCGCTTGCCTGCTCTGCTTGCTTGAGGCCCTGGCTCGCATAACCGGCTTTGCCTGCTTTGCTTGCTTAAGACCCTTGACTCGCATACAGGGCTTGGGCTGCTTCACCCGCTTCACGGCTTTTCATTGGCTTTACTGGCTTCACTCTCCCGGAGGAGCAACCCCCTGTCCACACCGCGCGCTGCCACTGAATCTTTCCTGTTCCGCACGTGGATGCAGCGCGGGCTCGCGGCCCGTCTGCTGTTTCCGCTTTCGCTGCTGTTCGGGTCACTGGCCGCGCTTCGCCGCGCTTTGTACCTGCGGGGATGGCTGTCGTCAAAGCGTGTAGCCGCGCCGGTGATTGTGGTGGGGAATATCTTCATTGGCGGCACCGGCAAGACGCCCTTTGTGGTGTGGCTGGTGGCGGCCCTGCAGAACGCAGGCTTCGCTCCGGGTGTCATTTCCCGCGGCTACGGCGGCTCGGGGGCGAGTCCGACGCCGCTGGAGGTATCGGAAACATCGCTTCCCGAGGAGGTCGGCGATGAGCCGGTGCTGATTGCCGGCGCGGCAAAATGCCCGGTAGCGGTGGGATCGGATCGCGCCCAGGTGGCCACATTCCTGTTGACGATGCATCCGGAGGTGAATGTCGTCATTTCCGACGACGGCTTGCAGCATTACGGCTTGTCGCGTGATATCGAAATCGTGCTGTTTGATGAACGCGGCGTTGGCAATGGCTGGCTGCTGCCGGCGGGCCCGCTTCGCGAACCTGCTCAACGCGGGCGCGACTTCACCGTTGTGAACGGGCCCCGCATGCCGGAAGGGTTGCCATCGGATGCATGGCGGATGCTTTTAGTGCCTTGTGAGGTCGAGCAGCTGCGGGACTGCACCCGCCATTGCGCCCTGTCAGCGCTGACGAGCCAGGGCATGGCGGACCTATCGGGCCAAGCCGGCTCAACGGGCTTAACCGGCGCATCCGGCGTGCCGTCAATCCTGGCAGCGGCCGGCATCGGGAATCCGGCGCGATTCTTCCAGACCCTGGAGGATGCAGGCCTGGTATTCGATCGCATGGCGCTGCCGGACCATCATGTTTTCACTGCTGAGACTTTCGCAAACGTGGGCGCTGACCTGATCCTGATCACGGAGAAGGATGCAGTAAAATGCCAATATATCGCTGCGCTGAAGAACGACAGCCGGATCTGGGTCGTGCCCGTGTCCGCCGTGGTCGACCAGAAGCTGGCAGACCGCATCCTGGAGAAATTACGTGGACACCCGACTGCTTGACGTTCTGGTTTGCCCTCTGTGCAAACGTGCCCTCGACTACGACAAGAAGGCACAAGAGTTGATCTGCCGGCCCGACCGCCTGGCGTACCCGATTCGGGATGGCATTCCCATCATGTGGCCCGATGAAGCCCGCGACATCAACGCCGCGCCACCGGTTGCGCAGGAGTTGCTGCCTCCCGATGCCTGAGTTGATGCACTCTGCGTTCACGCCTCCGCGTAACCTGGCCCTGGTCCGGGCATGACCTTTACCGTCATAATTCCCGCGCGCATGGCGTCCACGCGCTTGCCCGACAAACCGCTGGCCGACCTCGGCGGCAAACCCATGATTGTGCGGGTTGCCGAGCGTGCGTCGGAATCCGGCGCGCTGCGCGTGATCGTTGCCACCGACCATGTCGACATACTGCTCGCCTGCGAGCGGCATGGCGTGGCGGCCCAGATGACGTGTGCCGACCATCCTTCGGGCACCGATCGCATCGCCGAAGTCGCGCTGAGGTTGGGCCTGGGACGCGAGGATGTGGTGGTGAACGTGCAGGGCGATGAACCATTGATCGATCCGGGTCTCATTGCCGCAACGGCCGCGCTGGTCTCGCTCCAAGTGCCGATGGCGACAGTGGCCCATCCAATTTCGCAAATTGCGGACCTGTTCAATCCAAATGTCGTGAAGGTGGTCCTCGACCGGAATGGGCGGGCGCTGAGTTTTTCCCGCGCTCCGATCCCGTGGCACCGGGACGCTTTCGCAAAAGCCACCGATCGCATGCCGGAGGACTATATGGCACTGCGGCATATCGGGCTTTATGCGTATAGCAATCGCTTCCTTCAGTTGTATCCGACACTGTCTGTATCGCCGCTGGAGCGAATCGAGGCGCTCGAGCAATTGCGGGCCATGTGGCATGGCCACGCGATCGCGGTCCACGTGACCGAGTCCGCGCCGCCCGCAGGCGTCGACACGCCCGAAGACCTGGCCCGGGTGCGCGAGCATTTCGCCCGCGGGTAGCCGCTGCGGCGCTTGCCCTCGCCTGCGCAAATACAGTGCAAAAACAGCGACTCCGCGAATTTTTGTGGTAAGTTTCGTGCAAACTTGATGTGGTATTAATACCATGCAGAGCGCAGCGACTGGCTTGCCAAGGCGCCGCCGCCGCAACAGATTACAAACTCATTGGGAATATCATGCGCCTCATCCTGCTAGGACCGCCGGGTGCCGGTAAAGGCACGCAAGCGACCTTCATCAAGGAAAAATTCAATATTCCGCAAATCTCCACGGGCGACATGTTGCGCGCGGCCGTCAAGGCCGGCACGCCGCTTGGCATGGCCGCAAAAAAAGTGATGGACTCTGGAGGGCTGGTGTCGGACGACATCATTATCGGACTGGTCAAGGATCGCCTCAAGCAGTCCGATTGCGCGAACGGCTATCTCTTCGACGGCTTCCCCCGCACGATTCCCCAAGCCGATGCCATGATGGAAGCCGGCGTCACGATCGACTATGTGCTGGAAATCGATGTGCCGGATGAAGCCATTATCGAGCGCATGAGCGGCCGCCGAGTGCATCCAGCATCCGGACGCAGCTACCACGTCAAATTCAATCCACCCAAGCAGGAAGGCCGTGACGATGCCACCGGTGAAGAGCTGATACAGCGCGACGATGACCGCGAGGAAACCGTCAAGAAGCGGCTTGCGGTCTACCATGAACAAACCGAGGTGCTGGTAAGTTATTACAACCAGTGGGCAGCTTCCGGAAAACCGGGTGCGCCGCAATACCGGCGGATTGCCGGTGTTGGCCCAGTTGATGCGATTCGCGAACGCGCTTTCGCGGCACTCACCAAGTAATTCATGCGGACCTCGTGTCCGCATTTTTTTTGCCTGATTTTTTAGCGCCAGGCCTGCCCCACGCTGACAAGAACAAGGGGAGACGGTTTTTTGGCACACAGCTTTAGCAGGGACTGCGGGGGCGGGTAAAGAAGCCTGCCGCCGCGGTAATTGCCAGTCGTTGTAACAAAAACAGTGTGGTTCTCAAGGAGGAGTCGATATGGCAGCAGCAGGCTTGTGGTTTGCCGTGGCATGCGGCGTCATCGCCGTGATCTACGGACTGATGTCTCGAAGCTGGATTCTGAGACAGGATCCAGGAAATGCAAGAATGCAGGAAATCGCGGCAGCAATTCAGCAGGGCGCAGCCGCTTATCTTGCGAGGCAGTACCGTACGATTGCAATTGTCGGCGTTGTGCTGTTCCTGCTGATTGCCTTCATCCCCGGACTGGGCCTGACCACGGCAGCCGGCTTCCTGGTCGGCGCGGTGCTGTCCGGCGCCTGCGGGTTTATCGGCATGAACGTGTCCGTACGTGCCAACGTGCGCACCGCCCAGGCCGCCACCCGCGGCATGAACGACGCGCTTAACGTGGCGTTCCGCGGCGGTGCCATCACAGGCATGTTGGTGGTCGGCCTCGGCCTGATCGGCGTCACGGTTTTCTACTGGATACTGACCGCTTCCGCGCAGCATGGCGTGGGCTTTACGGTTTCGCCGCACGACGTTATCAAACCACTTATCGGGCTTGCCTTCGGCGCTTCCCTTATTTCCATCTTCGCGCGACTTGGTGGCGGCATCTTCACCAAGGGCGCGGACGTTGGCGCCGACCTGGTGGGCAAGGTCGAGGCCGGCATTCCCGAGGACGACCCGCGCAACCCGGCGGTGATCGCGGATAACGTGGGCGACAACGTTGGCGACTGCGCCGGCATGGCTGCCGACCTGTTCGAAACCTATGTCGTGACGCTGATCGCCACCATGCTGTTGGGTACGCTCCTGGTGCAGGGCTTCGAGACCGAAGCGGCACTGTATCCACTGCTGCTTGGCGGTGTCTCCATCATCGCTTCCATCATCGGTTGTTCCATGGTCAAGGCGCAGCCCGGCAAAAAGATCATGTCGGCGCTGTACACGGGCCTGTGGTGGGCAGCGGGGCTGTCCCTGGTCGGCTTTGCGGCGGTCACATGGATTGTCATGCCGCCTGAGATGCGGGTGCCCATGATGGGATCCTCCGTGGTCGGCATCGTGCTCACGGGCTTGATGGTCTATATCACCGAGTACTACACCGGCACGGAGTTCAAGCCGGTGCAGCATGTGGCGCAAGCGTCCACCACTGGCCACGGCACCAACATCATCGCGGGCCTTGGCGTATCGATGAAGTCGACTGCCTATCCGGTATTGGCAGTGTGCGTCGCCATCCTGGTGTCGTACGGCCTTGGCGGACTGTACGGTATCGCGATCGCCGCGACCTCCATGTTGTCGATGGCGGGCATCATCGTTGCGCTCGACGCTTACGGCCCTATCACGGATAACGCCGGCGGCATTGCGGAAATGTCCCACATGCCGGAATCAGTGCGGGCCATTACCGACCCGCTCGACGCAGTCGGCAATACCACCAAGGCGGTCACCAAGGGTTATGCCATCGGCTCCGCCGGCCTGGCAGCCCTGGTCCTGTTTGCCGATTACACGCATGCGCTGGATGCAGTAGGCAAGCATACGTCGTTCGACTTGTCCGACCCGCGCGTCATCGTGGGCCTGTTCATTGGCGGCCTGATTCCCTACCTGTTCGGCGCCATGGCAATGGAAGCCGTGGGTCGCGCGGCGGGCGCGGTCGTGGTTGAAGTGCGGCGCCAGTTCCGCGACATCAAGGGCATCATGGACGGCACCGGCAAGCCGGAGTACGACAAGGCAGTCGACATGCTCACCACCGCGGCCATCAAGGAAATGGTGGTGCCATCGCTGTTGCCGGTTGCCGTGCCTATCCTGGTTGGCATGCTGCTCGGGCCTGCCGCATTGGGCGGCGTATTGATGGGCGCCATCATCACCGGCATCTTCGTCGCCATTTCCATGACGACAGGTGGCGGCGCCTGGGACAACGCCAAGAAGTACATTGAAGACGGACATCATGGCGGCAAGGGTTCCGAGGCGCACAAGGCCGCAGTCACGGGTGATACCGTGGGCGATCCGTACAAGGACACCGCTGGCCCAGCCGTCAATCCGCTGATCAAGATCATCAACATCGTTGCGCTGTTGATCGTGCCATTGTTGCCGGCGACCGGCATGAATTTCGGTGGCAATCACGCTTCAAGTGCGCCCGCGGCGATAAGCGCGCCAGCCGATACATCGAAAGCGGCGGGTTCTGGTTCGGCGGCACCGGCAGCAGGGGCTGCCTCGGCGAGCGCACCTGCTGCTCCTGCTGCTGCGGCCGCTTCGCCGCCTTCACCGGCACCGGCATCACCGCCGGCAGCTGCTCCGGCGGCAACGTCTGCAGCGCCAGCGTCGGAACCTTCGCCTGCTGCGGCACCGGCGTCACCGGCGCCAGCGGCTAAGTAGCGATCTGGTCGGACAAAAAGGGCAGCCTCGGCTGCCTTTTTTTATGGCGATGGTAAAAGCCGCTAGAATCGGTCGGGAACCCGATAGCGACGTGACGGCCCGGTTCAATACCGCGCCATTCTTGACAGAGGAAACAATGGAAATTCGAGACAGTGTATTCATTATTACTGGCGGCGCATCCGGACTTGGCGCGGCGACAGCTCGCATGATCGCCGGCAATGGCGGCAAGGTTGTTATAGCGGACGTCCAGGCTGAAGCAGGCGAGAGCCTGGCATCGGAGCTTAAGGGCAAATTCGTGCGTTGCGATGTCACGTCCGAGGCAGATGGCAAGGCGGTGGTGGACGCGGCGCTTGCGCTCGGCACCTTGCGCGGCCTGGTCAACTGCGCCGGCATCGCGCCTGCGGTAAAGACGGTGGGCAAGGACGGTCCCCATCCACTTGATGTTTTCCAGCGGACTATCAACGTCAATCTGGTTGGCACCTTCAACATGGCGCGCCTTGCAGCGGATGCCATGGGCAAGACGGCGCCCACGGCCGATGGCGAGCGCGGCATCATCATCAACACAGCGTCGGTGGCAGCTTACGATGGCCAGATCGGCCAGGCTGCCTATGCCTCATCGAAGGCGGCGGTGGTCGGCCTGACGCTGCCAATGGCCCGCGACCTGTCGCGCAATGGCATCCGCGTCATGACAATTGCGCCGGGCATCTTTGAGACACCCATGCTGCTCGGCATGCCGCAGGAGATACAGGATGCCCTGGGACGCATGGTGCCATTTCCGTCGCGGCTGGGGAAACCGGCGGAGTATGCCCATCTGGCGCGCGCGATAATTGAAAACGTGATGCTGAACGGCGAGACGATCCGGCTCGACGGCGCAATTCGCATGCAGCCCAAATAGGCAATGCTGTCGTACGCGTAGCGAGCGCCATGGATTCAATTGAACTGAACCGTAGCGAGACCCGGCGGCGCGCTGATGCGCAGGGCGGGGGATGAACGTTCGCCTTGTTTTCCGCCGGGTTTTGCCGGGCCGTTCGGCGCTCAAGGCAACACTGGTTGCCAGTGCACTCGCCTGCGTGCTGCAAGACGGCGCGGCAGAGGCGCGATTCGATCTCATTGCCCAACGCGAGGAGAAGCCGCCGGAGGCTGCGAGCGGCTATACCGAAAAGCCGGGTTGGCTGGCCCGTCAGGACATGGTGGCTGCCGCAAACCCGCTGGCCACCCATGCGGGACGCGAGATTCTCGCTGCTGGCGGATCCGCGGTCGATGCAGCGATTGCAATGCAAATGGTGCTTGGACTGGTAGAGCCGCAATCGTCCGGCATCGGCGGTGGCGGTTTCTTGCTGCATTTCGACGGCAAGGGAGTCCAGGTTTTTGATGGCCGGGAAACCGCCCCCGCAAGCGCAACCGAAAAACTGTTCCAAACTGAAGACGGCAAGGCCATGCGATTTTTCGATCGCGTGGTCGGAGGCCGGGCCGTAGGTGTACCGGGCGTTCTGCGCATGCTGGAGCTGGCGCACCGCCAATACGGCAAGCTGCCGTGGGCGACGCTATTCAGCCCCGCGATACGCCTTGCCGAAGAAGGGTTTGCCGTGAGCCCACGCCTGGCGCTCCTGATTCGTAACGACTCCTTCCTGAGGCGCGATCCGGTAGCGGCAGTCTATTTCTACGATCGGACCGGTGCGCCGTGGCCTGCGGGACACGTCCTGAAGAATCCGGAACTGGCAGACGTTTTGCGCGACGTCGCATCTCGCGGCGCCGACGCCTTCTACCTTGGTCCGGTTGCGCGCGACATCGTGGCCAAAGTACGCTCGCATCCGGTCAACCCGGGAGAACTGAGCGTTGCCGATCTGGCGGGATACAAGGCCTTGGTCCGTGAGCCGGTCTGCCGTGATTACCGCAAGTGGAAGGTGTGCGGCGTGCCCCCGCCGTCTTCAGGCGGCATTGTAGTGGCACAGATGTTGGGAATCCTGGAAGGGAGCGATCTCGCCGCGCTGCCGCCGCGCGAGATGGCTGGCACCGGCCGCTTGCAGCCCCGCGCCGAAGCCGTACACCTTGTATCCGAGGCGGGCCGGCTTGCGTATGCAGATCGCGCCCGCTTTGTTGCCGACACCGACTTTGTGCCGCTGCCGGGGAATAGCCTCAAGCCGTTGCTGGCCCCTGCCTATCTGGCCCAGCGCGCCGCACTGATCGGCCCTCGTTCAATGGGCAGGGCACGGCCGGGGACGCCAGTCCTCCCCGCAGTTGGCCAGGGCACCGATACATCACCCGAGCTGCCCTCGACCTCGCACCTGGTGGCGGTCGACCGATACGGCGGTGCAGTGGCGATGACGTCAACGATTGAAGATGCGTTTGGCGCTCGCCAGATGGTGCGCGGATTCCTGCTGAATAATCAGTTGACGGATTTTTCAGCTGATCCGGCTGACGCCGTGGGACCGGTGGCGAACCGTGTGCAGCCTGGGAAGCGGCCGCGTAGTGCGATGTCGCCGACGATGGTGTTCGACAAGAGCGGGCAGCAACTTCTTCTTGCCATTGGCTCCCCGGGCGGATCGGCAATTCCGAATTACGTGGTGAAGGTGCTGGTGGGTGTGCTGGATTGGGGGCTGGACCTTCAGCAGGCGATCAACTTGCCCAACTTCGGCAGCCGCAACGGGCCGACAGAACTGGAACTTGGCCGCTTTGACGACGACGTCAGGGCCGCGTTAACGGCGCGCGGGCATGACTTGCGCGAAGCACCGCAAACCTCCGGCTTGCACGGTCTGATGCGGGTCACGCGGCGGGGCGAGGGCTACTGGTTTGGGGCGGCGGACCCGCGCCGCGAGGGCGTTGCGGAAGGGAACTGAACAGGGAATGTTAATGCGTGGGGTATCACGGGCACCATTGTTTGGCACCGGATTGCATGGCGCTGGGGCCAGTGAATGATAATCTGTGGTGATGGCTGACACCGTAAAGACAGGACTAATGTTGAGCGGGGGCGGGGCGCGCGCCGCCTACCAGGTTGGCGTTCTGCAGGCCATCTCAGCGATTCTTGCCGAGTCAGGATGGCCCGAAAAGCGCAATCCATTTCAGATCATTTGCGGCACCTCGGCCGGCGCTATCAATGCGACGGCATTGGCATGCCGGGCAGATGATTTTCGCGAGGGCATCCAAAGGCTCGTAGACGTCTGGCACAATTTCTCGGTGGACCAGGTATATCGGGCGGATTCGCTCGGCGTCATCCGCACTGGCGCGCGCTGGCTTTCATTGCTGTCCTTCGGTTGGCTGCTAAGGAAATGGCATGCCAACCCGCCCAACGCACTGCTCGACAATTCCCCGCTGGTGACCCTGTTGCACCGCTTGCTGGACTTGCCGCGTCTGGATGAATGTCTTTGTAATGGCGCATTGACCGCGCTGGCAGTAACCGCGTCTTCCTATTCAGCAGGACACCACGTTACGTTCTATCAGTCGGCCCAGGAAATCCTTCCGTGGAAGCGCACACTGCGGCAGGCAATGGCGACGCAGATCGGCGTGGAACACCTGCTGGCGTCGTCCGCCATCCCGCTGATTTTCCCGGCGATGCCGATCTATTACGAAGGACGGCGCGAGTATTTCGGTGATGGATCGATGCGCCAGTTGTCGCCGCTCTCGCCGGCCATCCATCTTGGCGCCGACAGGGTGCTGGTGATAGGAGCAGGGCGGCTTGTCGAACCGCCGCGGGAACCCGATCGTCTTGCGCCTTATCCGAGTCTGGCGCAGATCGCCGGTCATGCGATGTCCAGCATTTTTCTGGATAGTCTTGCCATGGATATCGAGCGACTGGACCGGATCAACCGGACCCTGGAACTGCTGACTCCGGAGCAACGCCAGATGACCGGCCTGCGTCCGGTTGAGATGTTAATCATCGCCCCTTCCCAACGAATCGACGAAATCGCAAGTCGCCATGTTGGAAGCCTGCCATTGCCTGTGCGCACTTTGTTATCGGGAATCGGCGCAACTGAGGCACGTGGCGCCAGCCTTGCTTCCTACCTTCTGTTCGAGTCAAGCTTTACGCGAGAATTGATCGCTCTCGGCATTCGTGACACGATGCAGAAGAAAGCCGAGGTGGTGGGGTTCTTCCGGCAGCCCGGCACGGCCAGTGCCGGTGCGAGTGGGCAGACGCATGATAGTCGTGCCTGTCTGCCGGGTTAAACTCGCACGGCACGGACGTTATTATTAACGGTATCCGTGGCCGTGGCCATGGTGTCCGCCGTGCCCTTCCCTGATATACATCGGGCGACCGCCGTGCACAAAATAGGGCCTGCGCCATGCGTCGTAATAGATCACCTGACCGTAGGGTACGACGCCGCTGTAAAACACGGGCTGCGGCTGAGCGTAGACCGGCTGCGGCGCATAGTAGGTTTGTGGAGCAGCATACATCGGCTGTGGCGCATACACCGGCTGCGGAACGCTGTAGACCGGGGCTGCATAGACCGGCACGCCCACGTTGACGGACCAGTTCACATGGCCGCCTGCCATCGCGGGGCCGCTCACCAAAAATGCCGCTGCGGCGACGAGAGTGGCTGTTCCCAAGAGCGCTTTTCTTAACATGACAAACTCCTTTTAATTCACTGCGTATATGTAGTGTATTAAACGTCCGCAGGGCGAATTTTTCCAGCGAGCGCTGGCAAGCCCGCCGTAATAAGTGCAACCGATTGTGTCTGGGCTTGCACCAGGGCGAGAACTGTTGCTATTCATGGTGGCAGAGCGGCGGGTATGTGGCAGGTTGAACAGGAACGAAAGGGTTTTGCGAAGTGATGGAACTGACAATGATGAAGAATCTGCGGACGTTGGCGTTTGCGTTGATCGCACTACTTGCCATGGGCAGCGCTATTGGGCGCGAAAGTCCGTTCTCGGATCGCATTCGTTTGCGAGATCTGCCCGCAGAAGCCCAGGACACGGTTCGGCTGATCCAGCGCGGCGGCCCTTTTCCCTTTCCAAGAGACGGCGCAGTGTTCGCGAACCATGAAGGGGTTTTGCCGAAGCAAAAGCGAGGGTATTATCACGAGTTCACCGTGAAAACGCCGCGTGCCCGCAATCGGGGTGCCCGACGCATCGTTGTGGGCGGAAATCTTGCTTCCCCCTCCGATTTCTATTACACGGACGACCATTACGCGACCTTTAGGCGCATTTTCGAGTGAGCGGAGTGAACATCTATACCATTGCGGTACAAAGTAGCCGCCGGCCGGAAGCCCCCCGTGAACCCGGACGGGACATGACGCTGTTTGGCAGCGTTCCGGCCAACGTTGTCCAGTCAATCAGGGCTTTCCGCGTTCCAGATCTACAGGCGGAAGCTGTCCGCCTGGGCCAACATTTCCTGTACGCGCACTGCGGTGACGCCGTCACCCGGCAGCAGGTACTGGCGGACATCGCGGAGGCATTCCATTTTCCTCGCCATTTCGGGAAAAATTATGACGCGCTGGCCGACTGCCTGACTAGCCTGGTGGATAAGGCAGGAAAGCAGTCCGGCTTTCTGGTCGTACTGGAGCAACTGCCAAACACCCCGAAGTTCGACCGGGAAGCGCGCGAAACCTTGCTTGACGTGTTCCGCGATGCTGCCGATTTCTGGGCGGACAAGAAAGTCGCTTTCCGGGTCTTCTACTCATTCCAGTAACGGCCCGGCCAACAAGGGCCGCCGAATGGCCGAGAATGACGGGGCGTTACGGTACAATGCGCGCCATGAAATCGATCGTCATTCTGATCTCGGGGCGAGGCAGCAACATGCGCGCAATCGTCGATGCGGCCTCCTCGCAAGGCTGGCCGGCGCGGATTGCCGCAGTGGTTAGCAACAGGGCCGATGCTGAAGGCTTGCAGTGGGCCGCCTCCAGGGGAATTCCGACGTCGACGGTTGCCAGTCGCGAGTTTGCCGATCGGCAAGCATTTGACGCGGCGCTACTGAAAGAAATCGAACGTTTCAAGCCGGACATCGTTGTGCTCGCCGGATTTCTCCGGATCCTGACGCCTGCATTTGTGGATTACTACCGCGGCAGGATGCTCAACATTCACCCCTCGCTGCTGCCAAGCTTTCCCGGCCTGCACACGCACCAGGCAGCGCTCGATGCCGGTGTGAAGGTGCATGGGGCGACGGTTCACTTCGTCACTGCCGAACTGGATCATGGCCCTATCGTCGCGCAGGCTACTGTGCCGGTCCTGTCAGAGGACGATGAAGGGAGCCTTGCGCTGCGTGTACTTGAACAGGAACACATAATTTATCCCGAAGCCGTACGCTGCCTGGTCGACGAACGACTGGTGGTTGAGGGCAATCGCGTACGCATCGTCGATGCTGCCGTAACGAATAATCTGCATCACGAGGAAAAAAATGAGGCTTCCGCCCTCGATAGTTGAATACACAGAACGCGCGCTAAGAGAGATCCTGCTATTTGCCGGGCCGGCCGACAGTACACTTTCACGATTTTTTCGCGACAATCCCAAGCTGGGCTCACGCGAGCGCGGTGCCGTGGCTGAAGCGGTTTACGGATTTCTGCGCAATAAGGCGGTGTTCTCGCATTTCGCCGAGTCTGGTTTTGGACCCGCAATGCGACGACTCGCACTTTTGGGGCTTGCCGATGCGGCCGGCATCGACGCAATCGCTGGAATAACGCCAGAGGAAACCGAGTGGTTGCAGCGGGTGACCAGTTTCGACCGCGCCACGCTGCCCGCCCTGTTGCGCTCGGACCTTCCCAAATGGCTGTATGACCGACTGGTTGCGCGGCATGGGGAAGCGGAAACGCTGACCTTGGCCGCTGGCCTGAACCAGCCAGCGCCGCTGGACTTGCGCGTCAACACTATCAAGACTTCGCGTGAAAGCGCCATTGCCGCCTTGGCCGAAGCGCCTATCCTGGGCGAGCCGACACCGTTTTCGCCGTGGGGCATTCGTTTGGCCCGGAAACCGGCTCTCCAGAACCTGCCGCTGTTCAAGGATGGATCGATTGAAGTGCAGGACGAGGGCAGCCAGATATTGTCACTCGTCGTCGGCGCGAAACGCGGCGAAATGGTGGTCGATTTCTGCGCCGGCGCGGGTGGAAAGACGCTGGCATTGGGCGCGGCGATGCGCAATACCGGTCGCCTGTACGCCTTCGACGTGTCGGAAAAGCGTATGGCGAAGATGAAGCCGCGGGTGGCCCGTAGCGGGTTGTCCAACGTACACCCGGTGCAGATCGCTCATGAGAACGATGCGAAGGTCAAACGCCTTGCCGGCAAGATCGATCGCGTCCTGGTCGACGCGCCGTGCAGCGGGCTTGGCACATTGCGCCGGAATCCAGACGTCAAGTGGCGGCAAACGGAGGCCGGCATACTAGAGATGAACGCGTTGCAGAGCGCGATCCTGGCGGGCGCGGCCCGGTTGGTCAAGACCGGTGGCCGGCTAGTCTATGCGACTTGCAGCATCCTCGAAGAAGAGAACGAAGAGATCGTCCAGGGTTTTCTCGCCGTGCATCCCGAGTTCATTCTGGTGCCGATGAAAGACATCCTGGCGGAGAACAAAATACCGCTGGAAATGGGTGACTACCTGAAGATGCTGCCGCACGTGCATCAGACCGACGGCTTCTTTGCCGCGGCTCTCCAGCGCCAATGATCCGGGCTTTGGCTACCCGCCTGGCCGTGCCAATGGTGGCGGCCGTGCTGCTGGCTCTTTCAAGCACGACTTCAGCCTTTGACCGGGGCTTCGCACCGATCGCCGCGGAAGGCACGCTGCAAGCCGCATTTTCTCCATGGGACGATATCGAAGGACTCATCGTAGAAAGCCTGGCCGGAGCGCGGCAGCAAGTGCTGGTGCAGGCCTACGTCATCACCAGTCGCAGGATCGTCGCAGGTCTCATTGCGGCCAAAAGGCGGGGGCTCGATGTGCGGGTGTTGGCAGACGCGCGGCAGCACGCGGCGACGCTTAGCTCCAGGCTTGGCGATCTTGCGCTGGCCGGCATTCCGGTGTGGACGGAATCGAAATACCAGAATGCCCATAACAAGGTCATCGTCATCGATGCCACGCGGGCAGGCGCTACGGTCATTACCGGCAGCTTCAACTTCACCTGGTCCGCCCAGAAAAGCAATGCCGAGAACGTGCTGGTGGCGCGCGACAACCCTCGGTTGGCGGCGCGCTACCTTATGAATTGGGAACGCCATCTTTCGGGCGCACAGGTCTTCGCCCCATGATTGCACCGGACATGGGATGGTGGCCAGACCTTCTGGCTGAGTTGCGCAATCCAGCGGCATTGTGGCAGCTTGGGACGATTGCGATCTGCCTGCTCGCAGGTGCATTGCTGGCCCGCGTGCTGCGGGCATGGACAAACGCAAACGAAACCAACCTGCGCGTGATGCGCATGGGTGTGAAAAGCTTCGGGAGGGTGCTTTCGCCGTTGCTTGCGCTGGTCCTGATGGCGGTCGCAAGGCCGATCCTCGCGCAGTGGCACCACGTCAATATCGTGCGCCTTGCCATACCGCTGGTCGCCTCATTCGCATTGATCCGCCTGGTGTTCTACATGCTGCGCCGCGTCTTCGCCCGTCACGGCAACGTCGGAAGCTTCCTGCTGGCGTTTGAAAAGGTATTTGCGCTGCTGGTCTGGCTTGGGGTCGCGTTGTATATCACCGGTGTCTGGCCAGACGTTCTGGCTTATCTTGAGCAGACCGCCATTCCGGTCGGTCGCTACAAAACCTCCTTGTTGACCATCCTGCAGGGCCTGATTTCAGTCGGCGCTACGCTGGTGCTTGCTTTATGGGCGGGAGCGTTGCTGGAAGAGCGGTTAATGCAGGTCGATGCGATCCATTCCTCCCTGCGCACAGTCCTGTCGCGCACGGTTCGAGCCAGCCTGATCTTGATCGCTATTCTGGTAAGCCTGTCGCTGGTCGGCATCGACCTTACCGTGCTTTCCGTGTTCGGCGGAGCCCTCGGCGTAGGCCTCGGCCTCGGGCTGCAAAAGATTGTCAGCAGTTATGTATCCGGCTTCGTGATCCTGCTTGAACGTAGCATGGCGGTCGGCGACATGGTTGCGGTCGACAAGTACTACGGTCGTGTCACGCAGATCAACACGCGCTACACGGTCTTGCGCGGCCTTGATGGCATCGAGACAGTCATACCGAATGAAATGTTGGTGGCCGGTGCCGTCCAGAATTATTCCTTGAGCGACAGACGTATCAGGGTCGCAACTCAAGTAACCGTCGGCTACGAGACAGACATTGAGGCCTTGTTGCCTGTACTGTCCGAGACAATGCTCAAGATGAATCGTGTGCTGGCTGACCCGCCACCCGTCGCAACGCTAACGCGGTTCGGCGCGGACGGGCTGGAACTTGAAATCGGTCTCTGGATTTCAGATCCCGAGAACGGAAGGGGAAATTTGTTGTCCGACATGAATAGAGAAATCTGGCGGACGCTCCAGGAGCGGTGCATCTCTGTGCCTTACCCGCAGCGCGAATTGCGGATAGCAAATGGTCGGTCCCTAATCGGAGAGCCGATGCCCCAAACCGGAACTTGAATGCCGGAAGTTACGGCCCGTTCAACGACGTACCAAACACGTTACCGGAAAACAGCATTTTCCCGCTGGATTGGGGGTACAATCTCTGGCGGAATTGGCTTTGTCTTGCCATGGTGTGGAAAGCGATGTCGCTGCGCTTTGCAGCAAGGGTGTCTGTGACCAGCAGGTCATTACTTACGGAGCATGAATGATTTCAGTATTTAACGCGGTTCTCGACGGTGTGCTGGGTTTTCTGGCCGGCGGCATCATGCACGCCTCGCCTTGGCAAATCGTCGTCTACACCCTTATCGTGACTCACATCACGATTGCGGGCGTTACCATCTATCTTCATCGCTGCCAGGCGCACCGGGCGCTGGATCTGCATGCCATTCCCAGCCACTTCTTCCGTTTCTGGCTCTGGCTTACCACGGGCATGGTCACCAAGGAGTGGGCCGCGATTCATCGCAAGCACCATGCAAAATGCGAGACTGAGGAAGATCCCCACAGCCCCGTTACACGCGGTATCAAGAAGGTGCTTCTTGAAGGCTCCGAGCTTTATCGCGCTGAATCAAAGAATCTCGAAACACTGGAAAAGTACGGTCACGGTACGCCTGATGACTGGATGGAGCGGAACGTCTACACGGGGCATAGCGTACTCGGCGTGGCCCTTATGATGATCATCGACATCACGTTGTTTGGCATTGTGGGTCTGTCAGTATGGGCGGTCCAGATGATCTGGATACCTATTACCGCGGCTGGAATTATCAATGGCATCGGCCACTTCTGGGGCTATCGCAGTTACGACTGCAATGATGCGGCGACGAACATCATCCCGTTTGGCATTCTGATCGGCGGTGAAGAGCTTCATAACAACCACCACACCTTCGCCACCTCGGCAAAGCTGTCTTCCAAGTGGTATGAGTTCGATATCGGCTGGATGTACATCCGCATTCTTGAGTCGATTGGTCTTGCCAAGGTCAAGAAGATTGCGCCGGCGCCGAAGTTCGATCGCGAGAAACTTGTCGCCGATATAGAGACACTGCAATCTATCGTCGCCAACCGATACGACGTGATGGCGAAGTATGCCAAATCACTGAAGCACGCATGGCGTGACGAGATGGAGCACTTGCAGGGCAACGGGCAACTGGAAAACCGTTTCCTGCGGTCGACCAAGAAGCTGTTGCGTCGCGACCCGGCGAAACTGGAAGCGCCGCAGCGCCAGCAATTGAGCGAGCTCTTCGCGCACAGTAAAGCACTGAAAACCATGCATGACATGCGCATAGAACTTGCGGCTCTGTGGGAACGGTCGCATTTCTCGAGTGACCAGTTGGTCCATCAACTCCAGGACTGGTGCGTACGCGCGGAAGCGTCCGGCATCAAGGCGCTGCAAGACTTCTCGTATCGCCTGCGCACTTATGCTTAAGTAACAAGCGGTCTGTCGCAGTCATGGACTGCGGAAGAAATGAAAGCAAGGCCCGGTTCGCCGGGCTTTTGCTTTTGGTCCCAGCGTTACGCGTGCGTGACCGGGACTCCGTAAAAGTCGTTCACGTTCAAGCACCCACTGCCGAGGTCATCAAGACGGTGCCGCATTGTTGAGCGAAAAAAGGCTGCTGCCTGCCGAGTGAGCCAAGGAGGGTGGTCTCCCGGGACAAGGTGGCGGGCAAGTCCTCTCCCGGTTTCAGCAGCGTCACTTTATAAGCCCGGGCAAAAAAAACCCCGCGCAAAAAAAACCCCGCTGGATCGCTCCCGCGGGGTTTTTTGAACGCTGATCTGAATTACTTGATCTTCGTCTCGTTGTACATCACGTGCTTCTTCACCTTCGGATCGTACTTCATCATCTTCAGCTTATCCGGCGTCGTACGCTTGTTCTTGTCGGTGGTATAGAAGTGTCCGGTACCTGCAGACGACTCCATCTTGATCTTGTCGCGGCCTTTGCTTGCCATGGTATGTGTCCTTTAAACGGGGCTGAGCGGCGGGTTAAGCCGCGCCCTTGTCATTGCCGGCCTTTTTGGCTGCGGCGCTTTTTTCGCGGGCGCGGATATCGACCAGAACGGCTTCAATACCCAGCTTGTCGATCAATCGCAGGCCAGCAGCCGACAGACGGAGCGTAACGAAGCGTTGTTCGGACTCGACCCAGATACGGCGTTTCTGCAGATTAGGCAGAAAACGACGCTTGGTTCTGTTATTTGCATGGGAAACATTGTTGCCGACCATCGGCCCCTTCCCGGTGACTTGGCAAACACGTGCCATGACTCGCTCCTTGAATATTCCGAATTCGGAAAAACGACGAGTATATCGAAAAGATTTAAGCGATTCAAGGACTTGCGGAAAACAAGTGTGTCACGCGAGACCACGACATTTAACAATCACCTTCAAAATCGTGGCGGCATGCAGATTCAAAGCTGCCCGTTTTCCGAGAAGGAGTAGATCGACGAGGTGCCAATGACGAAATGGTCCAGCAACCGTACTTCCACCAGGGTGAGTGCCTGCAGGAGGATATTGGTCAGCTTGTGATCCGATGGGCTTGGTCGCGCATCGCCGGATGGATGGTTGTGCGCGAGGATGACCGAGGCGGCGTTGTGCGCCAACGCCTTCTTGACTACCTCACGCGGGTAGACGCCCGTATGGGTTAGCGTCCCACGAAAAAGTTCTTCACTTGCGATCAGTCGATTGCGCACATCGAGAAACATGACGACGAAGGATTCGACCGTTTGAGCCGCAAACTGAAGTTGCAGGTAATGACGTACGTTGTGCGGGGAGTCCAGCATCGTTGACTTCTGGAAGTCTTCGCCGAGCGCGCGCCGTGCAAGTTCGAACACAGCCTGGAGTTGTGCAAATTTGGCAGGCCCCAATCCATGCAGGGCCGTAAATTCCGGCAGAGGCGCCGAAAAGATCTTGTTCAGCGAACCGAAGTGGCCGACCATGTCCTGCGCGAGCTCGACCGCGGTCTTCCCGGGAATGCCGATCCTGAGAAAAACAGCCAGCAGTTCAGCGTCGCTGAGAGCCTTCGGGCCGAGTCGGATCAGCCGCTCGCGCGGTCGCTGTTGCAAAGGCCAGTCTGAAATCGGCATGAGGTTTTGTCCGGGCAAAGCAGCGGGAAGGAATTGGCGCAACCTGAAGGGCAGCGCCGACGAGATGGCGAGCGGCGGCAGAGGCCAAGCTGGCTTAAAATACGGCCTTGTCGTAGGCGCCACCATGCAAGCAAAACCAATGTCGAATCTATCACACACCATAGTCCACGAAGGCGCGTATCTGACCCTGCATTACCGCCTCGCTTCGATGGACGAACAAGACATCGTAAGTACGTTCAAGGGCAACCCCGCGACGCTACAGTTAGGGGGCGGCCAGCTCGCCGCTTTTCTGGAAAAGCACTTGCTGGGGCTGCCGGAGGGTGCTCACAAGACGTTCGAACTCGAGCCCGAAGACGCATTCGGGCCACGTAATCCGGCGCTTGTCCAATGGGTGTCCAAGGCGACGCTTGCGGAGAATTCGCGGATTGGCGAAGACTACAGCGTTGGTGACGTGGTGGAGTTCGCGGCGCCGGGCGGTGGTCGATTCGCTGGCGTTCTCCGCGAGCTTGGAGACGACAATGCCCGGTTCGATTTCAATCACCCCCTGGCGGGACAGTCGCTCAGGTTCGAAGTAAAAATCATCGGCATACTATGACGGGGCATCAGAGCGGAATGGACAAGGAAATCTTGCTTGCGCAACCGCGCGGGTTTTGCGCCGGCGTTGACCGGGCCATCGACATTGTGGAGCGCGCCCTGGACCGCTTCGGCGCACCTATCTACGTGCGCCATGAGATCGTACACAACGCCTATGTAGTGCAAGATCTACGAACCAAGGGTGCGATCTTCATTGAAGAATTGGCCGACGTCCCAAGCGGGAACACGGTGGTGTTTTCGGCTCATGGCGTGTCCAAGGCCGTGCAGGCCGAAGCCGCGATGCGCGGGCTGACGGTGTTCGACGCGACCTGCCCGCTGGTGACCAAGGTGCATGTGGAGGTTGCGAGAATGCGGCGTGAGGGCCGCGAGATCGTCATGATCGGGCATCAAGGGCATCCGGAGGTCGAAGGCACGATGGGGCAGGCGGAAGAGGGCATGCACCTGGTAGAAACCATTGACGATGTCGCCGGCCTGCAGGTTCGCGACCCCGACATGCTGGCCTACGTGACGCAGACCACGCTTTCCGTCGATGACACCGCCAACGTCATCGCAGCGCTCAAGGCACGTTTTCCGCATATTTCCGAACCGAAGAAAGGCGACATTTGTTATGCAACGACCAACCGCCAGGAAGCGGTCAAGTTCATGGCGCCGCAGGTTGATGTCGTGATCGTGGTTGGCAGCCCGAACAGCTCCAATTCAAACCGCCTGCGCGAGGTGGCGGAAAACAAGGGGACGCCTGCCTACATGGTCGATGCCGCATCGCAGATTGATCCTGCCTGGCTCGCCGACAAGCGGCGCATCGGCGTCACGGCCGGTGCCTCGGCGCCAGAGGTGCTGGTTCAGGCCGTGATCGACCGCATCAAGGAGCTCGGCGGCCGCAGCGTCAGGGTGCTGGACGGTGTGGAAGAGAACGTCACCTTCCCCCTGCCAAAGGGCCTCGCAATGCCGCCGGCCGTGGCTGGCTGAATTCCGCTTTGCGGTTTGGCCGGGAGCTAGTATCGTGTTGCACACTTGAAGGCCTGGTAGCGAGCGACACCCCACCAGGCAGAATGTGGAATCCAGAAATCGCCACTGGGCGCAGGGAGCAGGCTAGTGGAGACATTCGTCCAGCAAGTCGTCAACGGGCTGGTCCTCGGAAGCATGTACGCCCTGGTCGCGCTTGGCTACACCATGGTGTACGGCGTTCTCAACCTGATCAACTTCGCGCATGGCGACGTGCTCATGATCGGTGCCATGACGGGGTTGACTGTCCTCAAACTCGTCAACAGTGTCGCCCCCAATCTTCCAGGCGTGGTCAAGCTCGGCATTGCAATCGCGGGTGCCATCCCGGTGTGCGTGCTGGTTAATGTGCTGATCGAACGGATTGCATATCGACGGCTGCGCAACGCCCCACGGCTGGCGCCGCTCATCACCGCGATCGGGATCTCAGTCCTGCTGCAGACCTTCGCCATGATGATCTGGGGCCGCAATCCGATTCCCTTCCCGCAGGTGATGCCGTCCGATTCGCTCAACATCGGCGGCGCCCTGATCTCCCAGAGCCAGGTCATGTTGCTGATTGTGGCCGCCGTCTGCATGGGAGGGCTCGTGCTGCTGGTTGAAAAAACCCGTCTCGGTCGCGCCATGCGGGCCACTTCTGAAAACCCGCGTATTGCCAGCCTGATGGGTGTCGATGCGAACCGGATCGTCGTCATTACCTTTGCAATCGGCGCCGCGCTGGCCGCGGTAGCCGGCGTCATGTGGGGTGCGATCTACGCATCGTCCCATTTCGCCATGGGCTTTGTCCCCGGGATCAAGGCGTTCTCGGCAGCGGTGCTAGGGGGGATCGGTAACATCTATGGCGCCATGCTGGGCGGCATCCTGCTCGGCTTGATAGAAAGCCTGGGCGCGGGCTATATCGGCGACCTCACTGGCGGCTTCCTCGGCAGCCAATACCAGGACATCTTCGCCTTCATCGTACTCATCGCTGTACTGACGCTGCGTCCTTCCGGCATCGTCGGCGAGCGCGTCGCGGACCGAGCCTGAGCCATCGCATGAGCATTCCACGTAACTTCAGCCTCGGAATGCAATCCAAAGCACGCGGTGCATCAACGCCGCGCATTGCGGGTATCGCCGCGCTCGTTATCCTTGCGCTGGCGTTCCCCTTCTTCGCCGCCGGCTATGGCAACTCCTGGGTGCGCATCGTCGACTTTGCGCTGCTCTATATCATGCTGGCGCTCGGCTTGAATATCGTGGTCGGATTCGCCGGCCTGCTGGATCTCGGGTACATCGCGTTCTATGCGCTCGGCGCCTACATGACCGGGCTCCTGGCATCGCCACAATTCGCGGTCGTCCTTGAGTCCTTCGTCAACCAGTATCCTGCGCTAGGCGCGGAGCTGGTTCACCTCTTTGGAACCGGCATTGCGAAGGACGGCATACATCTTTCGGTCTGGCTGATCGTGCCCTGCAGTGCTGCGTTGGCGGGATTGTTTGGTGCGCTGCTGGGAGCGCCAACGTTAAAGTTGCGTGGCGATTATCTGGCAATCGTTACTTTGGGCTTCGGCGAAATCATTCGCATTTTCATGAACAACCTGAATGCCCCGGTCAACATCACCAATGGTCCTCAGGGCATCAACATGATTGACCCGATTCGGGTCTTCGGCGTCTCGCTTGCAGGCACGCAGGGCAACGTCACAATCGGTGGCTTCAGCATGCCGTCGGTGAATGCCTATTACTACCTGTTTCTTCTGCTGTGCGTTGCCATCGTCTTCATCTCGGTGCGGCTGCAGCACTCCAGGCTGGGACGCGCGTGGGTCGCCATCCGCGAAGATGAAGTCGCGGCAAAGGCAATGGGCATCAACACCCGCAATATCAAGCTGCTGGCGTTCTCCATGGGCGCCACGTTCGGCGGCATTGCCGGCGCCATGTTTGCCTCATTCCAGGGCTTCGTCTCGCCCGATTCATTTTCGCTGACGGAGTCGATCGCGGTTTTGGCAATGGTGGTATTGGGTGGCATGGGCCATGTGCCCGGCGTAGTGCTTGGCGGCTTTATCCTTGCCGCGCTGCCCGAACTTCTGCGCCATACCGTAGAGCCGATACAGATGAGCGTGCTGGGCAAAGTCGTGATCGAAGCCGAGGTGCTGCGGCAGTTGCTGTACGGGCTCGCGATGGTGGTCATCATGTTGACCCGACCCGCCGGCATCTGGCCTGCACCACGCCATGAAGACCGCCCGGACGCCGATGTCGATGCGCTGGCAGGGACCACGCCGGCCATAACCGGTCGCGGCGCCGCATGAGCGCCGACATCATTCTCGACATCGCCGGCGCAAGCAAGCGCTTCGGCGGATTGCAGGCCCTGTCCGACGTCAGCCTGCGCGTTGCGCGCGGCCAGATCTACGGACTGATAGGACCGAACGGCGCCGGCAAGACCACGCTCTTCAACGTCATTACCGGCCTGTACCGGCCGGATGCCGGCACCTTCCAGCTTGGTGGAAAAGCCTATTCGCCCGGCGCCCCGCATGAGGTTGCACGTGCCGGCATTGCACGCACCTTCCAGAACATCCGCCTGTTTGGTGAAATGAGCGCACTGGAAAACGTGATGGTCGGCAGACATGTCCGCACCAGGCAAGGCGTTTTCGGCGCCATTCTCAAGCACCGCGCCGCCCGCGAAGAAGAGGCAGCGATCCGCGAGCATGCCATGCGTCTGCTCGACTTTGTCGGCATTGCAAAGTCGGCCGGACGGACCGCGCGACATCTCGCCTATGGTGACCAGCGCCGCCTGGAGATTGCGCGGGCGCTCGCCACCGAGCCGAAAGTGCTGGCACTGGATGAGCCGGCGGCCGGCATGAACAGTACCGAGAAGGTCGCCTTGCGCGGCTTGCTGGAACGGATCCGTGCTGACGGAAAAACCATCCTCCTGATTGAGCATGACGTGAAACTGGTGATGGGGTTATGCGACCGCATTACGGTGCTGGATTACGGCAAGCCGATCGCCGAAGGTGTCCCGGCCGACGTGCAAAAGAACCCGGTGGTGATTGAAGCCTACCTCGGCGGAGGCCAGCGTTGAATCAGCCACTGGCAGGGACCGTGCCCGGGACAATGAGCGAGAACGCGCGTGCGGCCCTGCTCAAGGTGAGCGGCCTGACTGTCTCCTACGGCGGCATCCTCGCGGTCAAGGGTATCGACCTCGAAATCCACCGCGGCGAACTGATCGCCCTGATCGGTGCCAATGGCGCCGGCAAGACAACAACGCTCAAAGCCATTACTGGCACCTTGCCCGCCTGCCGCGTCGAAGGACACATTGAATATGCGGGCGCGGCGGTGACAGGCAGTAGCGCATTCGACCTGGTCAAGCGCCGCCTCGCAATGGTGCCCGAGGGGCGCGGCGTGTTCACGCGCATGTCGGTGCGCGAGAACCTGTTGATGGGCGCCTACACCCGCACCGACAAGGCCGGCATTGAAGACGATGTTGCGCGCTGGTTCGGCATCTTCCCGCGACTAAAGGAACGGGCCACGCAATACGCCGGCACGCTTTCCGGCGGCGAGCAGCAGATGCTGGCCATGGCGCGTGCCCTCATGAGCCATCCGGATCTTCTCCTGCTTGATGAGCCCTCGATGGGACTGGCGCCGATCATGGTTGAAAAAATATTCGAGGTGGTGCGCGACATTGCCGCTGCCGGCACGACGATCCTGCTGGTGGAACAGAATGCGCGCCTTGCTCTGGAAGCGGCCAATCGCGCCTATGTTATGGAGTCGGGATTGATCACGATTTCCGGCGCTGCGGACAGCCTGCTTAGCGACCGGCGTGTACGGGAGGCCTATCTAGGGGAAGCCGGCGTATAGCGGCCTGAACACGCATCAACGCGAAGCTGGCTGGTTTCCGGGCGCTCTGCCCCGCAGGTCGCGCTTCCCCCACGACTTGCTCTCACTGCTTCCACTTGTCTTGCTGCCAGCTGTCTTGCTGCCGCATGTCCCGTTGCCCTGAGGTCGCGATTCCCCAAGTCGCGATGCCCTGAGGTCGCGTAGCCCCAGGCCGCGCTTCGCCGCGTCGCACTGGACGCGACCTCGCGCAGCGCTATCGACTCAACGCCACCGCAGCCCCGAGCTTTCAACTACTTCCGTCCGAAGCTCCACCGTGACCGCAGCCGCGCGCTGGCAATCCGCGCGTCGTTCAATGCGGTGCGCGGCAACATGCGAATCAACGCCGGCATGCCAAATGCCAACAATGCCGCATCGTCGATCCATCCCAGCACCGGCAAGGCGTCTGGGATAAGGTCAATCGGGCTGACGACATAGGCCAGCATTGCAATCGACGCCACTTTCACAAATTTCGGCGTGTCGGCGTGCCGGCAGGCATACCAAAGCACGGCAATGTCCGTTCCGGCGAGGCCGATACGGCGCAGAATCCTTGCAAACATACAGACTCCTTTACGTGGATGTTTCCATACAGACCGCAGGGCTACTGGATCGTTCGCCATAGATGGCGACTTGCCGCAGTATTGAAAGACCCGACATTCAGTTCATCGCAAAACCGCAGCCTGCTGACGAGGGGCGCCGTGCGGTGGCATAATCTGCAAAACTTCGGAGAAACCATGTCCTTTACTTTCACGCCACCCCCCCAAGTCACCATCCCGGTCGTCGGTTCCGACCAGCTCTTTCCGGTTCATCGCGTCTATTGCGTCGGGCGCAACTACGTTGAGCATGCGAAGGAAATGGGCTTTACCGGCCGCGAGCCGCCGTTCTTTTTCATGAAGCCCGCCGATGCGGTGCTGGTTGTGCCGCAAGGCAGCGTCGGCGAGATGCCTTATCCGCCAAAGACAAACGATCTGCACCACGAGATTGAAGTCGTGGTTGCCATCGGCAAGCGCGGCCGCGACATCCCCGCCGCGGAAGCTGAGAAGTATGTATGGGGTTACGGACTCGGCCTCGACATGACCCGTCGCGATCTGCAAGGCGAATCCAAGAAACTGGGACGTCCCTGGGATACCGGCAAGGGCTTTGACTTTTCCGCGCCGGTCGGTCCGCTGACGCCAATCTCAAAGACTGGCTTCCTCACAACCGGCGAAATCCACCTGAACGTCAACGGCGCTCCCCGCCAGAAAAGCGACTTTTCCAAGCTGATCTGGAGTGTAGCGGAAACGATCGAGTACCTCTCAGGTCTGTTCGAATTACAGCCAGGCGACCTGATTTTTTCGGGTACGCCAGAAGGCGTTGCGGCAGTCAAGCGCGGCGACCTGATGGAGGGTGGTTTCGAAGGCCTGGGCGAACTTCGCGTGAAAGTGGTTTAAGCGCGGTTGGAAACAATAATAATCGGCTAGTTCGGCTGCCACGCCGTCCTTTTGAACGATGCGCATTCGACACGGAGCAACGCCATGAAACTGTACAGCTTCTTTCGGAGCTCTGCTTCCTATCGCGTGCGCATCGCACTGAACTTGAAGGGACTGGATTACGACGTGATTCCAGTCCACCTGGTAAAGGGTGGCGGAGAGCAGTTGTCCGAGTCCTATCGAAAGTTGAATCCCAACGCGCTTGTACCGACATTTATCGACGACGCGGGCGCGGTGCTGACCCAGTCTCTCGCCATTATGGAGTACCTGGACGAGGTCCATCCTGAGCCGTTGTTGCTACCCGGCTCGGCGCTTGATCGCGCGCACATACGCAGTCTCGCGCTGCAAATCGCTTGCGACATACATCCACTCAACAACCTGCGGATTCTGCGTTATCTCACACGCGACCTGAAGGTTAGCGAGGACGACAAGAATGCCTGGTACCGCCACTGGTGCGTGAGCGGCCTTGCCGCGCTGGAGGCAACCCTTGTCGCGGACAGCCGCACTGGCACGTTCTGCGCAGGCGAAAAGCCAACGCTTGCCGACTGTTGCCTCGTTCCCCAAGTGGCCAACGCACAGCGCTTTGACTGCGATCTCACAGGCATGGCGACCGTCATGCGGATTCACACCGCATGCCTGGATTTGGACGCTTTCGCTCGGGCAGCGCCTGCGAACCAGCCCGACGCCGAATGAGCCACGGCTGCTGGGCCAGTCCGCATGGCGATGAGGGCCCGCCAGGCGCCCGAGCTAAATGCCCCAGCTAAGCGCCTGGTCAGGCAGTTGAGATCGAAAGGCCTTGCCGGCAAGCGACGAATGCCGCTTAGCCGCTCGCTCAGGCCCGTGAATCAATAGCGGTAGACGCGGCCGTTATCCAGTCGCACCCGGCTGCCTACATTCAGGTCCGCCACGCTGTCCTGCATCACGGTCTGAAATGCGCCATTGTCCAGGCGAACGCCTACCTGATAAGCGGTGGAGGGCGCCTGCGTGTTTTTCTGAATCTGGTTCCCGGCCATTGCCCCGCCGACTACACCAGCAGCCGTGGCAACACCGCGGCCAGTGCCACCACCGACCTGGTTGCCGAGCAACCCTCCGACAACGCCTCCGATCACGGTGCCGGCATTGATGCCGCCCGACGAGCTGCCTGTGTTCACTGCCTGGATCGACTCAACCACGCCGAAAGCCGTCGTGGCGGACGTTCCTGAGGATGGGTAGGACTGGGACGTTGGGTAAGGCTGGGATGGCGGATAGGACTGCGACGTCGGATACGACTGGGACGCTGGATAGGACGATGCGTTGTTGCCATAGTTCGGCGTGCCGCACGCGGCCAGCATGACACACGCCGACAGGACAGATGCGCTGAATAGTTTTCTTTGGTTCATTGCGACTCCTGGTTTTATCAAAACAGGATAGAGCGCCAAAACAGCGAAAAGTTGCCGTTTTAATAGTTTGTTACAGTCGCGAATTGGCGCGTCGCATTGTTGCAAGCCGGCCGGCATTACTGACTTGCGACCTTCTTCAACGCATCGTACTGACACCAGCCATCACCCGGAGTTTCTCAAGTTGGTCGGGCGTGAGGTTGGCGCGGCCACCGATGACCCGGTTCATTGCGAGTGCGGACTCGAAGCACTCAACATAGTCACGTGCCTTGAGCACGAAAACGGCGGAAAACAAGTTTTGCACTGCTTGCACAATGTTATTCAAGTAGGAGACGTCGTGAGATGGAGCATAAGCGGCTGACATGGTGATCCTTTTCTTAAAGTAGGGGTTCTGCTGCAATGCAGTAGGTGGGCACTGTTCTCCAAAAACCCCCATTGAATACCGTGATATCAGACATGGTTTTAGCTCCAGCGCAGATGTGTCGGAGCAAATCCGGCATGCAAGGCGGCATTAAGGACATCCTGGCATCCTGGGTTATTTCGGGTGCCCAACCAGTCCCCGGTCCCGGCAGTAGTCCCGACTCGCGGCTCATGGCGTCGCTAATGGGTCGCCGACTTGACCAGTACGCCATGTTCAAGTCCCTTCGCAGGTGTTGAGCTTTCAGCATCCATCATCCGCTGGCCTCCGACTCAGCGAATGGTTAACTGCACCCGAATCAGCGTCCTCGATTCAGCGTCCTGAATCAACGTTCCGGACATAGCGCACCTCGCAAAAAATATTCCCCAGGAACACGCAAGGCGATGCCAGTCAATAGCGCGTCGTGTGCCGGCTTGCCACCAACAGTTTTGCGTCTAAAGTGGAAACGTAGTGCGTCAGCGACCAGCCGTTTCTGGAAAGCCCGCCACCGGCGCGCTGCAGTCCCATGATCGTAAAACGATGGCAAGCGATAACCCAGGTCAGCGGCAAGGGGCGCCCTTCGAGTGTCGGAGCTTCTATCCGACATGCGGCGACACGGCAGCATTGCATCCGGCAACCACGGTAGCGTTTGGCGTGCAAGCTCCCTATCACAAGGAGTGCAAGCGATGGCAGCGATAGTACGTATCGACGATGAAGTGATCGACACGGATGATTTTGTCCGGTCACTAAAGCTCACTGGGCAATTCGAAAATCTAATAGAACAGTTGGTCAGGGAAAAGTTGACGGTGCGCGCCGCAAAGAAGCAGGGCGTTGCGCTTGCCACGGAAGAAATCCAGGAGCGGGCGGACCAGTTCAGGCGGGTACAGGGTCTGCACCGGGCTGCCGACATGAATCGCTACCTTGATGCGCTCAAGATCAGTCTGGATGAATTCGAGGACTTCATCGTCGACAGCCTCTACCAGGAAAAAGTGATGGAGAAGGTTTGCAGCGAGAAGGCGGTGAGCGAGTATTTCCAGCTCAATTCGCCGCGCTTCGACAGCATCGAGATCAGCCATATGGTGCTCGACGCCGAGGGCAAGGCGAAGGAAATGGTTTCCGTCTTGCGTGAAGAGCCGGAGTTGTTCGCCGAAATGGCGCACGAACATTCCATTGCGGACACGCGGGACCGCGGCGGGGTCATTGGCAAGGTTATGCGCGGCTCGCTCAAGCCTGACATCGAAGCCAAGGTTTTCAACGCAGCCGTTGGCGACCTGCTCGGGCCATTCCCGTCTGCCGACGGGTCTGTGTTTGAAATCTTCGCCATCAACGCCAAGCATCCTGCGAAGCTCGATGAAGAGACGTCGGCCGAGGTGCGGCGCATGTTGCGCGAGGAATGGCTGCTTGCCCGTTCGCAGGAACACATCATCGAAGTCCAATAAGCTGCTGCCCGGCCGCGCAGGCGGCACGGGAGACAGGTGTCGCAACGGGAAGGGGACAACATGGAGCCGCAGATCAGGACGCCGTCGCTTGCCGACTTCCTGTCGACCGTTGAAATCCTCTCCGCATTCACTCCCGCAGAACTCGAGCAGCTGGCCGAGCAGGCGCAATCACGATTCTTCGGCTTCGGCGACACGGTCTGCAATGCAGGCGACCCGGCAGAAGGAATGTGCGTCATCAAGTCCGGCTCGGTACGCGTCTTTTCCGAAGAGGGTGGCAAGGAAATCAGCATGGGCGTTCGCAAGACCCATGAGGTCTTTGCCGAGCTCGCCATGCTGCGTGAAGTGCAGCACGACGCTTCGGTGCGGGCATCCGTCAAGACGGAAGTGCTCTTCATCCCCCGCAGTGCATTTGAGCCGGTGCTTTCGCAGAACATGGCGGCGCGCGGCTTTGTCACCAACTACGTCGCCATCAATTCCGCAGGCGGCTCTGTAGCGCGCCTGTTTGACTTGCGCGGCAAGGTTGAAAAGAACGAGCTGGAAGACCTGGTGCGCAGCGTCGGCGTAAAGCGGGTCAGCGCCGGGCGGGAAATCCTGAAGCAGGACTCGCGCGAGGACCGGCGGCTCTATGTGGTCCGGCAAGGCGAAGTCCGAGTAGTCCGCACGGAAGAGGGCATCGAGTTTCCGCTCGCCACGTTGCGCAAGGGTGAAATTTTCGGGGAAAAGGCTTGCCTGTTGCGGCAGGAGCAGATTGCCTCCGTCGTGGCCGAGACCGACACCACGCTGCTGGTGATACCGGAAAAGACGGTGCACTTCATCGTGGAGCGCAACCCCAAGCTGCGGGAAGTGCTTGAAGAGCGAATGCGCTTTGTCGAGCGCGAATTGCAGCGGCAGAAGAAGTTGGCGGAGCGGCGCAAGCGGCCGGTCACGCTTGACTTGCAATCCCAGCCCCAGAGCGGTGAAAAGATCCTGCGCCGGTTCCCACTGGTTGAACAGGCGGAGGAGATGGATTGCGGTGCCGCCTGCCTTGCCATGATCTGCCGCCACTACGGCATCTCCATGACGCTTGGCAAGCTGCGCGAAATGGCCAACGTCACGACCCAGGGCGCAACGCTCGACAGCCTCGCCCGGGTCGGCGATGCGCTCGGATTCACCACCCGCGGAGTGCAGTGCACCTTCGAAGCCCTGCTGGGATTTGAGCTTCCCTTCATCGTGCATTGGGAGGGTTACCACTACGTCGTCGTGTATGGCGCGTCGAAGCGCCAGGTCTGGGTCGCGGACCCGGCCGTCGGCTTCAAGAAAATGACGGTGGAGGAATTTGAGCGTGGCTGGAGCGGCACCTGCCTTTTGTTCTCGCCGGGCGAGAACCTCGCCAAAATGTCGGCGACGCGCTCGCCATGGATGCGCTTTGTCGGCTATTTGAAGCCCTACAAAAAAATCCTGCTGCACCTATTCCTCGCCACCTTCGTTATCCAGATGCTTGGGATTGTGCCGCCGCTGATTATCCAGAACATTTTGGACGGCGTGATCGTGCACCAGAACGTCAGCCTGTTGCAGTTGCTCATCAGCGGCCTGATTATTGCCAGCCTTTTCACGCAGATCATGGCGACGATCCGCGCTTACCTCGCGAACTTCATGATCCGCAACATGGACTTCGCAATGATGTCCAGTTTCTTCAAGCACACGATGTCATTGCCATTTTCCTTTTTTGCCAAACGCAAGAGCGGCGATATTTTGGCGCGCTTCGAGGAGAACGCGACCATACGCTCGTTCCTCACCGAGTCGACGGTCACCACGATCCTGAACCTCCTCATGGTGTTCATCTACTTCACGATCATGTTTCTTTACAACGTGAAGCTGACCCTGGTGCTGATCGCCTTCGTCATTCCAGTCATGGCGCTTACCGTGGTCGTGACGCCGCGTCTCAAGAACTACGCCCGCGAATCGTTCACGAGTTCCACCGACGCCAAGGCGTACTTGATGGAGGCCCTCGGCGGCGTGGAAACCATCAAGGGCATGGGAATAGAGCGCCCGGTACGCCTCAAGTGGGAAAAGAAATATGCCAAGGCGCTCGAGGTGCAGTATCGGGCGCAATCCTTCAACATCGCGGTGGGACTGGTGGGGCAGGTCCTGAACTCGGCGACCACCATCGCGATTCTGTGGGTTGGCGCCGACCTGGTCCTGAATCGGGAACTCAGCATCGGCCAGCTGATAGCGTTCAATGCCTTGATGGGAAGCGTGCTGGCGCCCTTGATGGGACTGGTCGGGCTGTGGACCCGGCTCAACGATGCGGCCGTGGCAATGGAGCGCCTCGGCGACGTGCTCGATATGGAACCAGAGCAAAAGCCCTCGGACATCGCTTCGCGGGTTGTCCTGCCGGACCTGCAGGGGGCCATCAAGCTCGACGGCGTCTACTTCCGGTACGGCGAAAAAGAAACGCCGTATGTCCTCGAAAACATCAGCCTCGATATCAAACCTGGCGAACTGGTCGCCATCGTCGGGCGCAGCGGGTCCGGCAAGACCACGCTGGCGAAACTGCTGGTCGGCTTCTACCCGCCCACGGAAGGGAAAATCTTCGTCGACGGCTACGACATGAGCACGATCGACAAGGATTACTACCGAGCCCAGGTGGGCTACGTCATGCAAAGCAACCTGCTGTTCTCCGGGACCATCGCCGACAACATTGCCAGCGGCGACGAAAGCCCGGATCGCCGCCGTATCGAGGAAGTCGCGAAGATGGCGGACGCCCACCCCTTCATCGCCAAGCTGCCGCTGACTTATGAGCAAGTGGTGGGTGAACGTGGCGTCGGCTTGTCGGGCGGCCAGATCCAGCGCATCTGCATAGCGCGCGCCCTCTACCATGACCCGCGTGTGCTGGTGTTTGATGAAGCGACTTCGGCGCTAGACAGCCAGTCCGAAAGCAATGTGATCAGCAACATGCACGACATCCTTCACGGCCGCACTGCCGTGGTCATCGCCCATCGCCTCAGCACTATCATGGGCGCCGACAAGATACTGGTCCTGTTCGAAGGCGCGGTCGTTGAGCAGGGAAGGCATGATGAATTAGTCAACCGGCGCGGGATGTACTACCAGCTGGTGCAGAAGCAATTGAGCGCCGCATGAAACTTTTCAATCAGGGACTTCCCGGTCGCTCCGCCATTACCTATGCGGGCTTGCTGGAAAAAATCGAAATCCTGCGCTCCACGCTGCGCTGGGCATCGCATTTGAACCGGGCGGAAATCGAGAAGCTGCTACGCCAATCCACGGCGCTGCGCGACGACGTCATGCAGTTGTCTCACCTCGAGCGCTTCGTGAAGGCGGCGAGCGGCGACGGCGAGGCAACTCCGGCGCTGCCGTCGGAGCCGACCCTGGCGCCCCCTGGCGAGCGGCGCCGGGCCCTGCGTGAGCGCAGCTTCATTTTTGAAGGAACCTTCGGCGACAACCCAAAATTGCTGGAAGCGCTTGAGGTCGCGGAGAAGGCCGCACCGACCGACCTGCCGGTATTGATAGACGGCGAAAGCGGCACCGGCAAAGAACTGATGGCGAAAGTAATCCATGCGAACGGCGCACGCGCCGACAAACCGTTCATCTCAGTGAATTGCGGCGCGATCCCCGACAACCTGCTGGAGTCCGAACTGTTCGGCCACAAGAAGGGCGCCTTCACCGGCGCTTCCAACGACCGCAAGGGAAAGTTTGAAAGTGCCCACAAGGGAACCATCTTCCTGGACGAGATTGGGGAACTGCCGCTTGCCGGTCAGGTCAAGCTGCTGCGCGTGCTGGAAGCCCATGAAATCCAGCGCGTCGGTTCCGACGAAACCATGATTGTGGATGCCCGGATTGTCGCCGCCACCAACAAGGATTTGCGGCGCCTGAGCCAGGAAGGCCGGTTTCGTGAGGACCTGTTCTATCGACTCTGCGTGATCCACGTGACGCTCCCAGCGCTGCGCGAGCGCAAGGATGAAATACCCTTGCTGTTCGCTTTCTTCGGCGACGAGGCGGCGGAGATACTGAAGCGGCGCCCGGTCAAGATGACGCCGCGGTTGCGGGACTTCCTGTTGAACTACGCCTACCCCGGGAATATCCGTGAACTGCGCAATCTGATCTACCGCATTTCATGCCTTGCCGGCGATACGGCCGATCTGGTGCATCTTCCCAACAACATCCGGCCAGCTGCGCGGACCGCAAACGACGTGGCTATAGCGGGTGCAAATGGATCGGCGCATGCGCTCTTGAGCCCCAATTCGCTCAGCGACGCCAAACGCGCGGCGAGTGATGAAGCGGAGCGGCTATTTCTGCAGCATGGGCTGAACGAAGTTGGTGGAACGGTTGCGGAACTGGCGCGGCGTTGCGATATGAACCGATCGCATCTTCAGATGCTGCTCAAGAAGCATGGAATTCATTCCAAGGATTTTCGCAAGCAGCATGTGCCGGTGGAAGAAAAACGGGTGCAGTAGCCGCAGTGCGGCGGCTACGCTGCTGCGTCACACGGTTGGATTCAGCAAGGTCATCTCATGGCCGCACGGGTCTTCCGCACGAACCACGACGACCGATATATTGTCGCGACCGCCGCCCTGCAGCGCCATGTCGACCAGCCGCTGGGCGGCCTGTTCGCAATCGCGCGAGGCAAGTATGCTGGCCACGTCGCGTTCATTGACTGAATTGCTAAGGCCGTCGCTACACAAGAGGAACGTGTCGCCGTCCATGGCGCTCAACATTTCCAGGTCCAGATCCAGCGTATCGGTTGCCCCCACGGCGCGGGTGATCATGTTGTTTGACGGGTAGAGTCGAGCCTCGTCGCCCGAAAGGGCGCCCCGTGACTTGAGTTCCTCGACCTGACTATGATCGCGACTCAAAAGACGCAAGGCGGCATTGCGCAGCAGGTAGATTCGGCTGTCGCCGGCCCAAAGAAAGGCGCATTGTCGGTCTATCGCAAGCAGCACAACTGCCGTGCTGCCAATGATCGACACATCGCGTACCACCGCCTCGGCCAGCAGTTGCCGATTGACGGCCTGGAGGCGCTCGCGGACATCGGCTATGAACTGCTGCAAGCCGGACGGCGCCGGCAGCGTGCTCAGGCTTTCAACCACCATGCGACTGGCAACGTCCCCGCGCGAATGCCCGCCGAGTCCGTCAGCCACGGCCCACAGGCCGCGTCTCGGCAGGTCAAGGAACGAATCCTCGTTGATCTCGCGAACCAGGCCGGGGTGTGTAAGCGCCGCGGACGTCCACCGAAATTGGCTTGCGTTAGTCACGTGCACCTCCGGTTTCGCAGACCACATGGGCGCCAACGGCCTTCCCGATAACCTTCATTTCACATCATAGTTCGCGCCGTGACTAGTGCTTGAAATTGTTTCCGAGTTGATCGAGCGCTACGGTGATGTTCGAATTTGCCGCGGTGTTCTTCACGTCGACAATCTGGATCTGGTTATTCATCTGATCCGCATAGTAGTTGTTGTTAACCTGGAAGAAATTGACCGCGGGCGTGGGCTGCATCGACTGCGACACGTACGGGCTGATCCATCCAAAGACCCAGGGAGCGCCGCCGCCCCGGATTGAAGACATTGCCTTCCCGTCGAGCTCGCGATTCGCAAGAAGGTCGTTAATCTTGATTGCCATGTTGTTTCTCCGAATTTCGGTGAAGGCTGGTTTGAGTTGAGGGTCAGCAGAGGCCCAGACCTGGGCCATCGCCACGATTCATTATGCTGCACGTCCTGGCAAACCGGCCAGCATGCCGGAAGGCAGCGAGACGGCATTCATTCCCCACTGTTGGGGGCTTACATCAAGGGCCAAGCTGGCGCCGACGATGCTGTTGTTCAGCACGCTGGTGTTTTGCACCATGTTGTTGACCTGGCTCAGGCTGATTGGAACATAGACGTTGACTTCAGGGCTGCCGAAGCCGGCGCCGCCGTGGATGGCGGACATCTCGGCGCGGTCAAGTTCAGTGGCAGGTGCGAGGTTGCGGATGGCGATGGATGACATGACAGTTTTCCTTTAAATATTGAGTGGATGGGTTCAGTAAGGTGGAGGCTTGCGACCTGCACCTGCCTGGCGCTATCAACCGATAGAGTTGAAGCCTTGTTGGTTGTTGTAAGCCGAGATGCAACCGCCGAAGACTGCGGAGCCATTGCCGGTTGCGTTGCTTTGCGCCTGGTTGTTGGCTTGCGAGATGACGACGTCGGTCGTCACGACGCTTGGTGCCTTGTAGGCAACCGGGAACGTATAGCAGGAAGGCATCGTGAAGCCACAGTAGCCGCCGCGCACAGCGGTCATGCCTTTGGCGTCGAGCTCTTCGGTGATGGACAGGTCTTTGATGGTCAGTGCTTTCATGGTGTTGCTCCTTAAGTGGTTGGTTGGGTTGGTGAGCATTTCTGTTGGGCTCGAGACTGATATAGCAGGCGCCGTGCCAGCGCTTTGCAGGGCCGGTTAGATCGATTTAAGTCGTTGAAATAGAAGGATAAATTCCAAGAATGGAGTGCTGGGTTGTTGCAATCTCATCCGTCCTGCGCGGGTCGTGTGTTGGACCGCCTCGAACAGGCTTCCAGACGGTGTTTGTGGTGAAGCGACAGCTGGCCGCGGGTTGGACGCGGCGGCGCTTGCGTTGCAGGCAGTGGCGTAGGTAACCTGCCAGCCGGTTACGCAGAAGGATGCGTTTCCACACGGGCGGTGCGGCTGCTAGCGGTACGTACGAAGACGGATTGGCACAGGGTGACGACTTCGCCGGTGGGCGGGCAGCTGGGGCGGAGGAAGCGACTCAGTTGGTTGGCGCCGGCAACATTGATGTGCCCGGTCTACGCAACGGATTTCGGCGATCGTTCCGATTTGCGTAGCAGTAGCAATGGTCGTACAGCGCTAATTGCGATCTGGCGATAGTGCGATAAGCCGTGGCTACCGCACGTGGTCGACGGGCTGGTGCTATCGCGATCCAGGACGAACGCGATACTGGTTGAAAGAAGGGGTTGAAAGAGGGCGGTTGAAAAAAGGCAGTTGAAAAAAACGCGGTTGAAAAAAAGCGCTTGAAAAAATTCGGTTGAAGAAAGCCGGGTGGAGGCATGCCGCCTCCACCCGTACGGTTCATCAGCCGACGTGGTTGGAACCTTGCTGGTTGTTATAAGCCGAGATGCTGCCGCAGAACACTGCAGAACCGTTGCCGGTTGCATTGCTTTGCAGCTGATTGTTGGCTTGGCAAATGGCGACGTCGGTGGTCACAACGCTGGCGGGCGAAGGTGCGTGGCATACGACTGGGAACGAATAGCAGGAAGGCATCGTGAAGCCACAGCCGCCGCGTACAGCGGTCATGCCTTTGGCGTCGAGTTCTTCGGTGATGGACAGGTCTTTAATGGTCAGTGCTTTCATGGTGTTGCTCCTTGATTGAATGATTTGAAGTTTAAGTTTGGGTTTGGGTTTGCTTAGGGCTCGTTTCGATCGACTTAGCCGATCGAGTTGAAGCCTTGCTGGTTGTTGTAAGCGGAGATGCTGCCGCCGAAGACTGCGGAGCCATTGCCCGTTGCGTTGCTTTGCGCCTGGTTGTTGGCTTGCGAGATGACGACGTCGGTGGTCACGACGCTTGGTGCCTTGTAGGCGACCGGGAACGCATAGCAGGAAGGCATCGTGAAGCCACAGAAGCCGCCGCGTACAGCGCTCATGCCTTTTGCGTCGAGTTCTTCGGTGATGGAAAGATCTTTGATGGTCAGTGCTTTCATGGTGAATCTCCTTAAGTGGTTGGTTGGGTTGGCGAGCATTTGTGTTGGGCTCGAGACTGATATAGCAGGTGGCGTGCCAGCGAACGGCAGCGGTCCGTATCTATATCCAAGCCGTTGAAAATAAACGGAAAACTTTATTAAACGGCGTGGTGAAAATGGACTGCCATGCGAACGGTCCGCGCCAGGTGTTGGGCCGCGCCGCACAGAATGGACCATGCTGTTCGCGCGGCCACAACTACGTGGCACAAATGCGCTTGCCCACGTTGACGCGACGCACTGAGCAACCAAAAGGGATGTCGCACCGTGTCATGGAATCTACCGTTGGGCGATGGCCCGGTGGAAGAGATGCGCCGTCCGATGTTGGTCCAGGCATGCGGTTAGGCGGGAATCACCTTCGTAGTGAGTTTGGTGTACCCCACGCTTACGTATGCGTGGGGTCGACTCAGCCTGGAGGCCGGGGAGAAGGAGCGAGACCGAATGGTGCCGTGGGCAGGCGTGCAAGGACCCGTGCCATTGCGGCGAGCGCCGCAACGCGGTGTACGGAGACAAGCGTAACGGCCAAAGAGATTGCCCTGGCATCAGTATCGGCACACGGCCGTACTGGACGCCAGGGCAATCCCGGGTGAGACGACAGCTAAGAGAAGCGGTCTTGCTTACGCGCGTCCTGGCAAACCGGCCAGCATGCCGGAAGGCAGCGAGACGGCATTCATTCCCCACTGCTGGGGGCTCACATCGAGGGCCAGGCTGGCGCCGACGATGCTGTTGTTCAGCACGCTGGTGTTTTGCACCATGTTGTTGACCTGGCTCAGGCTGATCGGGACATAGACGTTGACTTCAGGGCTGCCGAAGCCGGCGCCGCCACGGATGGCGGACATCTCGGCGCGGTCGAGTTCAGTGGCAGGTGCGAGGTTACGGATGGCGATGGATGACATGACAGTTTTCCTTTAAATGTTTAGTGGATGGGTTCAGTAAGGTGGAGGCTTGCGACCTCCACCTGCTTGGCTCTATCAACCGATAGAGTTGAAGCCTTGCTGGTTGTTGTAAGCGGAGATGCTGCCGCCGAAGACTGCGGAGCCATTGCCGGTTGCGTTGCTTTGCGCCTGGTTGTTGGCTTGCGAGATGACGACGTCGGTGGTCACGACGCTGGGTGCCTTGTAGGCGACCGGGAACGCATAGCAGGAAGGCATCGTGAAGCCGCAGAAGCCGCCGCGTACGGCGGTCATGCCTTTGGCGTCGAGTTCTTCGGTGATGGACAGGTCTTTGATGGTCAGTGCTTTCATGGTGAATCTCCTTAAGTGGTTGGTTGGGTTGGTGAGCATTTCTGTTGGCTCGAGACTGATATAGCAGGCGGCGTGCCAGCGCCTGACGTCTGCGACCCCTGCTATGTAACTCTCTGAAATTAAAGAGGAATCTCGAAGCGTGACGCCACCGCTTCCAAGACCGAACATGGGCGCATTACCAGCTTGTGTTGGGCCCCCGCGAACAGTATTTTCCGCGGTGTTCGGCGCGACGCAACAAACGGCATTGCGTTCGTTTCCGAGTGTGATTGGCGGCCGGAATTTGTGGCGCGATGGGCAGTACCGCTTGATGTGGTGAGGCATCCATCATCGGTTGCGAGGACGCGAGGACGCGAGGACGCGAGGACGTGAGGACGTGAGGACGGAGGAGGCAAGAGGCGAGGCGGCGCCAGACGCCAGACACCAGACGCCAGACCAATCCATTGATATCGGCTTCGCTCAAGCTCAATCGGTTAGCGCAGCTCGAATGCAGACGCGAAACGTCGTCGGGGTCGGCAAACTTGGTGATCGTCAGCGGCGGGAGACGCTGCATCCGTTAGGCCAGCAGCTGGCGCCATGGCGGCGGGCAAAGCAAAATTTCAGCGTACGGAAGAGACGTGCACTCGACAATACTGGCTGCAGCGATTCGAAGCTGTCGCCCCACGCCGGCATGCGTGCCGCCGGAATGAGGCGAGGTGAGCAGGCGGGGGCTATTTCAGCGCGGTGCCGTGGAGCGACGACAGGCTCTTGTCGATCGAGGTCGCCGTCTTGAAGCGTGGCAGGCCAACCAGGCGATTGGGGCCGATTACCATGCGGCCCGCGGAGGCCGGCTGGGGCTGCTGCCGTGACAGGCGCGATCCGCCGACAACAGCGGTCATTGCTTCGCGGTCGAGATCAATGCTGTCCGCAAGGTCCCTGATAACGATTTTGGCCATGATTCATTCCTTCATTTAATCAAGTGAAACGACGAATGCGATTGCCCTGGAATCAGTATAGGCACACGGCCGTACTGGATGCCAGGGCAATCCCGGGTGAGGCGAACGGCGGCATTGTTGCGGACGTCCTTACGCACCTCCTTATTCACCTCCTTATTCACCTCCTTATGCACCTCTTGTTGCAGCTCCTTACGCACGTCCTGGCAAACCGGCCAGCATGCCGGAAGGCAGCGAGACGGCATTCATTCCCCACTGTTGGGGGCTTACATCGAGGGCCAGGCTGGCGCCGACGATGCTGTTGTTCAGCACGCTGGTGTTTTGCACCATGTTGTTGACCTGGCTCAGGCTGATTGGAACATAGACGTTGACTTCAGGGCTGCCGAAGCCGGCGCCGCCGCGGATGGCGGACATCTCGGCGCGTTCAAGTTCAGTGGCAGGTTCCAGGTTACGGATGGCGATGGATGACATGACGGTTTTCCTTTAGTGATTAATGGATGGGTTTAGTTGGGCGGAGGATTGCGGCCTCCGCCTTGCAGAGCCACATTAGCCGACGTGGTTATAACCTTGCTGGTCGTTATAGGCCGGAATGCTGCCGCAGAACACAGCCGAGCCATTGCCCGTTGCGTTGCTTTGAAGCTGGTTGTTGGCTTGCGATACGACGACATTGGTTGTGACGGTGCTTGCTGGCGAAGGCGCGCGGCATGCAACCGGCAACGCATAGCAGGAAGGCATCGTGAAGCCACAGAACCCGCCGCGTACAGCGGTCATGCCTTTGGCGTCGAGTTCTTCGGTGATGGACAGGTCTTTGATGCTCAGTGCTTTCATGGTGTTGCTCCTTGACTGGATTAAATGGTTTGAAGTTTGGATTTGAAATTGCTTAGGGCTCGGTTCAATCGACTTAGCCGATCGAGTTGAAGCCTTGCTGGTTGTTG
>JAQGMR010000004.1 GCA_028292265.1 Herminiimonas sp. | reverse complement strand
CCACGACCGGCAGCGGCGCAACCGTCATCAGTGCGCCGCTGGGCAATGTCGTACTCGATAACTCCGGCACGGGCGTTGCAACGGTTACGGGTGCCGCCGCCGGTAGCACGGTTGCCACGACCGGCAGCGGCGCTACCGTCATTAGTGCGCCGCTGGGTAATGTCACGCTCGACAACTCCGGAACAGGCACCGCAACGGTCACGGCAGTGCCGGTCGGCAGTATCGTTGCAACGACCGGTAGTGGCTCGACGGTCGTCAGCGCGCCAGTTGGCGATGTCACCCTGCAGAATTCAGGAACCGGTACGGCAACCGTCACAGGCGCGGCTGTCGGCAGTACCGTTGCCACGACTGGCAGCGGCGCGACGATCATCAGTGCACCGCTGGGCAATGTCACTCTCGATAATTCTGGTACCGGCACCGCGACCGTCACGGCAGTTGCGGCCGGCAGCACGGTTGCCACGACCGGCAGCGGCGCTACCGTCATCAGTGCGCCGCTGGGTAATGTCACGCTCGATAACTCCGGCGCGGGCATTGCAACGGTCACCGGTGCAGCCGTCGGCAGCACGGTTGCCACCAACGGTAGTGGGGCGACCGTTATCAGCGCGCCGCTGGGTAATGTCACGCTCAGCAATACCGGTACTGGCACTGTTACCGTTTCCGGCGCAACGGCCGGGAGCACGATTGCCGCTGGCGGCACCGGTCCGGTGCTGGTCAATTCGGCGCTGACCTCGCCGGCGGTCCTTGTGGTCGATGCCAGCGGCAACCAGAGTCACGTTGAACTCGCCAATAACGGCTCGGGAACGCTCAACGTCATCGGCCTGCTTGATGGCGCCACGCTGGTGAACTCCGGCAGCGGCACGGGTGCGACCAATGTCGTCAATCCGGTAGGGAATGTGTCGCTGATCAATGATGGCAGCAGCCCGTTCGTGGTGACCGGTTTCGATTCCGGCAAGACCTTGTCCATCAGCGGCACCGGCCCGACCAATATCGTTAGCCCGGATGGCAATCTGACCGTGGCCAATACCGGCGGCGGCCTCGCGACCGTCACCGGTGCCGCCGCCGGCAGTATTATCCAGACGACCGGCAGCGGTCCGACCAGCATCAGTAATCCGGCCGGCAATGTCAGCGTCAACAATTCCGGCACCGGCACCACTAGCGTCGTGGGTGCCGCCGCGGGCAGCATCGTCCATACGGCGGGCAGCGGTCCGACCAGCATTGCCAACCCGGCCGGCAATGTCACAGTCGACAACGGCGGCACGGGCACGACCACCGTCACCGGCGCCGCCATTGGCAGCATTGTCCACACTACCGGCAGCGGTTCTACCAGCATTGCCAACCCGGCCGGTAATGTCACAGTCGACAACGGCGGCACGGGCATCACCACGGTCAGCGGCGCGGCGGCCAACAGTACGGTGCATGCCACCGGCACAGGTGCGATCAACATCGCCAACCCGGCCGGCAATGTCACCGTCGACAGCAGCAGCAGCGGCATCGTTACCCTCAGCGGCGCGGCTGCAGGCAGCATCGTCCACGCGACTGGCACGAGTGCGACCCTTATCACTAACCCGCTCGGCAACATCACAGTCGACAACACAGGCAGCGGCATCACCACCGTCACCCGCGCGGCCAACGGCAGCACGATCCATGCGACCGGCACCGGCGTAGTCGCCATCGACACGGCGCTTGCAGCCGGCGAAAAAATCATCATCGACCCGGCAGGAAATCCCAATCTGCAGGTCAACAACAGCGGCGCCGGCCTGGTCGAATTCCAGGGCGACCTGGCGCTGAGCGGCAGCCATGCACTGAGCCTGACATTGAACGGCAATGGCACGACCCTGATATCGGAGGTCGGTGCCCTGTCGCTCACCAATACGCCACTTTCGCTCACCCTGTCCTCGGGCTATGTACCGACGCCGGGCGACTACATTACGTTGATCAATAACGATGGTGTCGATGCGATCACGGGTACCTTCGCCGGCTTGCCGGAAGGTGCCGACGTGCTGGTCGGCGGCAAAATTTTTACGATCAGTTATGTCGGCGGCAGCGGCAACGACGTGGTGCTGCATCTGAACATACCGGCCGTGATCGGTGGCGCCAGCACCGCCACACTGACCGAAACCGACGCGATCCTGACGACCGCCGGCACGCTGACGTCCAGCGATGTAGACGGTACGGCCAACCTGTTCGTCGCGCAGAGCAATGTCGCCGGCAGCAACGGCTACGGCCATTTCAGCATCGGCACCAATGGCGTCTGGAGTTACGCAACAGACACGGCGCACAACGAGTTCGCTAACGGCACCACCTACACCGACACCTTCACCGTTAAAGCAGCCGACGGCACGCCGCAGGTCATCACCGTCTCCATCGCCGGCAGTGCCGAGCATTTTGTCGGCACATCAGGCAACGATATTTACACAGTCACCGATGCCGCCGATACCGTCACCGAAGCGCCCAATGGCGGCACCGACGAAGTCCGCACCGGCCTCGCCAGTTACACCCTCAGCGCCAACGTCGAAAACCTGACCTTCACCGGTACCGCCGATGCCACCGGCACCGGTAACGGGCTGGCCAATGTCATCACCGGTAATGTCGGCAACGATACCCTCGATGGTGGCGCCGGCGCCGACACCCTCATTGGTGGTTCCGGCAACGATACGTACCTGGTCGACAGCCCTGGCGATGTCGTCATCGAGAACAGCAATGCCGGCACCGACGAAGTCCGCTCGACGGCTGCCACCTACACGCTTGGCGCCAACGTCGAAAACCTGACCCTGCTCGGCTCGGGCAATATCAACGGCACCGGCAATGCACTGGCCAATATCCTCACCGGCAATAGCGGTAACAACACCCTCGATGGCGGCGCCGGCATCGACACCATGGCTGGCGGCTTGGGCAATGACATTTACGTCGTCGACAATGCCGGCGACATCGTGATCGAAGCCGTCAATGCCGGTACCGATGAAATTCGCACCAGCCTGGCTAGCTACAGCCTGGTGGGAACCAATGTCGAGAACCTGACCTTTACTGGTTCCGGCAACGTCATCGGCACCGGCAACGCGTTCGACAACACGATCACCGGCAACAACGGCAACGGCACCTTCAGTGGCGGCGCGGGGAATGACACCTTTGTCGGTGGCAGCGGCACCGATACGCTGGACTACAGCGACGAAACCGGCAGGGTGGTGGTCACCATGACCAACACGATTGGCACCAGCGCGGGTACGTCGACCGGCAATGACCAGTTCAGCGGTATTGAAAACATCCTCGGCAGCGCCGGTGACGACATCATTACCGGCAATGACAATTACAACCTCCTGACCGGCGGCGCAGGCAACGATGTGCTCTCGGGCGGCATCGGCAACGACACCCTGATCGGTGGCAGCGGCAATGACACGCTCGACGGCGGTTCCGGCAACGACATCCTGATCGGCGGCACAGGTAACGACACCTACATCGGCGGCGCCGGGGTCGACAAGGCCGACTTCAGCGCCGAAACCAACGCCATCAGCATCAATCTCGCCAGCGGCAGCGGTACCGATGGCAACGGCGATACCGACACCTTCACCGGCGTTGAAAACATCACCGCAGGCAGTGGTAACGACACGCTGATGGGCGACGCGGCAGCCAACCAGCTCGATGGCGGCAGCGGCAACGACCGCATCAGCGGTGGCGCCGGCAATGACGTCCTGATCGGCGGTGCCGGCATCGACACGCTCGATTATTCGGCCAGCACGAATGCCGTGATCGTCAACATGAGCGCTGCGGCTGTCGGCGCAGTCGCGGCCAATACCGCCAGCGATGGCACCGGCGGCACCGATACGCTTTCCGGCTTTGAAACCATCCTCGGCGGAAGCGGCAACGACAGCCTGTACGGCGACAGCCTCGACAACACGCTGATCGGTAACGACGGCAACGACCTGTTGTCCGGCGGCGCCGGTATCGATACGCTGCAAGGCGGGGCGGGCGACGACCTGCTGCGCGGCGGCGCCGGCAACGACAGCCTCGACGGCGGCAGCAATACGGCATTCGGCGATACGGCCGATTATTCCGACCAGGGCATCGCCGTCACGGTCAGCCTCGCCACATTGACCGCTACGGGTGCCAGCATCGGCACCGATACGCTCGCCAACATCGAAAACATCCGTGGCGGCACGGCCAACGACATCCTGACCGGCGACGCTGGCGCCAACCAGATATCCGGCAATGCCGGCAACGACACCCTGGTCGGCGGGGCCGGCAACGATCTGCTGCGCGGCGGCCAGGGCAATGACAGCATCAACGGCGGCGCCGATATCGATACGGTCTCCTACGATGACATCACCGGGCCGGTCACGATCGATCTGGCCGCCGGGACTGCCACGCAAAGCGCCGGCGGCAACGCCGGTACCGATACGCTGATCAATATCGAAAACGTCATCGGTTCGGGCGGCTCGGACACCATTACCGGCAGCAGTGGCGACAACGTCATTGACGGCGCCAACGGCGGCGACATCATCGCCGCCGGTGCCGGCAACGACATTGTCTATTTCGACGAAAACGACGCGTCCGTCAATGGCGAGGGCGGCACCGACACGCTGCTTGTGCGCGCCGGTACCAGCACCATCGACCTGACGTTGATTCGTGACGAAGTCTTCACCAATTTCGAAATCCTCGACATCACCGATGCCGGCACGCAGTTCGTCAAGATCTCGGACTCCGACGTCAAGGCATTGACCGGCGGCGGCAGCAGCGGCACCCTGATCATCAATGGCGGGGCGGAGGACAGTGTGCGCCTGGTCGGCGCCAACTGGCCGACCACCGGTATTCCCACTGAAGACATCGGCGGCGTCCACTACAACGTCTATGCGTACAACGGCGCGACCGTCAAGATCGCAGACGGCGTGTCGGTCGGTTACCTGTTCAGTTCCGACGACACCGGCCAACTGACCAACGGCAGCAGCGGCGGCGACATTTATCAGGGCAATGGCGGCAACGACACGTTCTATGGCCGCGCCGGCGACGATTACGGCGATGCCGGCAGCGGCGATGATTACATGGAAGGCGGTACCGGCAACGACACCCTGCTCGGCGGCACCGGCAATGACACGATCTATGGCGGCGACGCCCTCGGCAGTGCCGGCAGCGGCAACGACAACATCGATGCCGGCGACGGTGACGACATCGTCTACGCTGGCGATGGCGACGATATCGTCGCCGGTGGTGCCGGCAACGACCGGATCGATGCAGGCAGCGGCAACGACACCGTCACCGGCGGCGATGGCAACGACACCATCGACGGTGGCAGCGGCGCCGACAATATCGACGGTGGCAGTGGCAACGATGTCATCAACGCCGGCAGCGGCAACGACGTCGTCAATGCTGGCATCGGCGACGACATCGTGGTCGGCGGCGCCGGCGATGACACGATCGACGGCAGCAGCGGCGTCGACACCATCGACTACAGTGCCGAGACCGCCAACCTGGTGGTCAACCTGACCACCGGCATCGGCTCCGGCGCGGCCTCGGGCAACGATACCCTGCTCAATTTCGAGAACATCACCGGCGGCGCCGGCAACGACACCCTGACCGGCAACGACGGCGCCAACCGCATCATCGGCGGCGCCGGCAGCGACACCATTTCCACCGGCGCCGGCAACGACTGGATCCTGTTCGATGCCGCTGACGCGCATGTCGACGCCGGCATCGGTATCGATACCCTGGCCATCGCCGATACGTCGCCGGTCGACTTCACCGCGATTGCCGACGACCGTTTTGTCGGCATCGAAGAACTCGACCTGACCGGCAATGGAATCCAGAACCTGACCCTCAACGGCACCGACGTGCTGGCTTTTTCGGACAGCGCCGACACCCTCAAGATCCATGGCGACGCCGGCGACCACGTCACGCTGTCGGGCAACTGGGTCAATGGTGGCGTCCAGCCGGTGAGCTACAACGGCGGCGCCAGTGAGTCCTATGTCAAATGGACCCTGACCCTGAACGGCGCCACCGCGACCGTGCTGGCCGATCCTGCCATCACGCTCGATGTCGTTTATCTGGGCGCGACCACCAACGACACCCTCACCGGCGGCAGCGGCGCCGATGTGGTCGATGGCGGCGCCGGTGACGACATCCTCGACGGCGGCGCGGGCGTCGATACCCTCATCGGCGGTACCGGCAACGACACGATTTACTACGACAGTGCCGATGCCTCGGCCGATGGTGGCGCCGGCACCGACACGCTCAAATTCTCCAATGCGGCCAGTGGCGTGGTGCTCGATTTCGGCGACCTGGCCCGGCCGGCCACCGGGGGCCTGCGGCCGACGCTGACCGGTTTCGAGATCATCGACATCACCGGCAGCGGCAAAAACACCGTCGTCATCGACTCGGCCTCGCTCAAGGCATTGTCCGATACCACGGATTCGCTCGACATTACCGGCAATGCCGGTGACACGGTCTACATCGTTGGCAGCTGGACCGATGCCGGCACAGCCGGCGGTTATCACAGCTATACCAAGGACGGTGCGACGATCCGCATAGCCAGTGCAATTGCGGTCAGTGCGGTAGTCGACGATCCGAATGGCGAAGCCGACAGCGCGGTGCCGATTCCGGGCGCCACCAGCGGTGCCGACGTGATTCGCGGCCTCGGCGGCAATGACACGCTCGACGGCGGCGGAGGCGCCGACGTCCTGCGCGGCGGCGCTGGCAACGACGTGTTGATCTATGACGCCGCCGACCTCGTGGTCGATGGCGGTGACGACATCGATACGCTTCGCCTGTTGGCCAGCCTGAACCTATCGGGCCACGCCGGCAGCCAGATCACCAATATCGAAACAATCGACCTGGTCAGCGGCGGCAGCAACATCACGCTGACTGCCAACGCAGCCGACATTACCGCGCTCAACGGCACGGGCGCCGTCACGGTGCTGGGCGACTCCGGCGATGCAGTGGCCCTGAGCGGCAACTGGATCACCGGCGCCGACATCAACGGCTTCACCACCTACACGCTCGATGGCGCGAGCCTGACGGTGGCCAGTGCAATCGCCGTTACGGTCACCTATTCCGGCACCAGCCTCGGCGACATCATGACGGCTGGCGCCGGCACTCAGATCCTCGACGCACTGTCTGGTAACGACACCCTCGACGGCGGAGTCGGCAACGACACGCTGCTGGGCGGCAGCGGCGACGACGTGCTGATTTATGATGCGGCCGACGGCACCGTCAGCGGCGGCAATGGCAACGACACGCTCAAGGTGCTGGGTTCCGGCGTCACCATCGACCTGACTTCGATTGCCAACAACCGCATCACCGGTATCGAAAAGATCGACATCACCGGCAGTGGTGACAATACCGTGGTGGCCAACGCCGACGATGTGCAGGCTCTGTCGACCGATACCGATACGCTGATCGTGGTCGGCGACGTCGGCGACTCGGTGCGGCTGTCCGGCGCCGGATGGGAAGCGCGTGGTTCGGAACTGGTGGCCGGCATCACTTACAACAAGTTCATCGGCTATGCCACCGATGGCTCGATGGTCACGATCCTGGGCGGCCTGAAAATGGTCAAGGGCGACCAGATAGTTGGCAGCAGCGGCAACGACAACCTGATTGGCGGCACCGGCAGCGATGATATCCAGGGCATGGCCGGCGACGATACGATTGCCGGCGGCATTGGCAGCGACATCATCGACGGCGGCTCCGGCAACGACACCATCACCTACGATGCCGGCGATGCCAGCATCGCCGGCGGTGCCGACAACGATACGCTGGTGCTGGTCACGAATGGCGAAATTATCGATCTGCAGGAAACGCCGGCGGTAGCGGTCCGTCCGGTCCTGACCGGCTTCGAAACGATCGACTTGAACAGTACCGGTGCCAATTACCTGATCCTCGACCAGACAACCCTGAATGCCCAGGCCGGCAGCACGCTGACCGTCAACGGCACGGCCGAAGATATCGTGTTCGTCGACGGCGCGCTTACCTCGACGCTCAATCTGACCGGCGGGGTAACGCAGGTCGCACTCACCCGCGGCACGGCTGGCGACGACGTCATCACCGGCACCAGCGGCCAGGACGCGATCAAGACCGATGGCGGCAACGACACCGTCAATGGCGGCGCTGGCGCCGACATCATCTCCACCGGCGCCGGCGACGACATCGTCACCTACGACGCCAGCGACCTGCGCGTCTTCGGCGGCAGCGGCACCGATACCCTCAAGATCACCACCGCTGATGCCGATGGCGGCATCAGCCGGACCTCGGCCGGCACCAACACCACAGCGGGCGATACCGACCTGACCCTGGTTTCCGGTGTCAGCCTCAAGGGCTTTGAAGTTATCGACATGCGCGGCAACGGTGACCAGACCGTCAAGCTCGATGAAGCCTCGATCAAGGCGTTGTCGGACACCGACAGTGTCACCGTTCTCGGCGACCTCGGAGATGTCCTGAGGCTCTACGGCGGCTGGGTCTACAACAACGTCGAATCCGATGCCGACGGCAAGATCTACACGGTCATGCAGAAAGGCGATGCCTACGCCCACGTGGTGTCGGAAGTCACGCTCGACATCACCAATGAACTTGGCGGCAAGGTCATCATCGGCACTTCCGGCGCGGATGACCGGACGGTGTCGACCAATGGCGGCATGATCACCGGCGATGGCGACGACCTGATCCGCTTCAACAGCATGAGCTTCACCGGCGTTGACGGCGGTCGCGGCTATGACAAGGCAGTCTTCCAGTTCGCCGGCGATATCAATACCTCGCTCATGTCGCCGACCTCGCTGACGAACATGGAGGAAATCGATCTCGCCAGCGGCTACGCGGGCGCCAACAAACTGATCCTGACGCCGGAAAAGCTGCTCGAGTTGACCGATGCGGACCATATCCTGGTGGTCAAGGGCACGGTCGGCACCGACAGCATCGACCTCTACGGCGACTGGTCCGCCATTACTACCGCGCCGGACGTGCTCTACAACGGCACCACCTACAAGGCGGTCACGGCGGCCAACGGTGGCCAGCTCTATTTCACCCCGGGCATGACGGTGGCGGCGGTCGATCCGACGCCGCAGATGACGGCGTTTTCGGTGTCGTATGACGATGGCGCCTACCTGGTCAGCGCCGGTATCGACAAATACGCGGGCTGGAAAGTGGCCAATGCTGGTGACGTCAACAAGGACGGCATCGATGACATGATCGTCAACCAGATGAATTCCGCCTACGTGGTGTTCGGAACGCAGTCGATGCAGGGCCAGATCGACATGAACAACCTGGGCAGCCGCGGCTTCATGATCAGCAATACCGGCGTCAACGATCTGACCAGCTATGCCGACTGGCAGTCGCTCAATTACGGCGTCTCGGCCATCGGCGACGTCAACGGCGATGGTATTGCCGACATGATTTCGTCGACCGGCAACTTCAACAGCTACACCATCATTTATGGTCGTACCAACTGGAGCAACATCGACCTCAACAACTTCACGACCAGCGCCAGCAATGGCTTCACCGTGGCCACCGGCTTCAACTGGGGCGGCTCGGTCCTGAGCGGCACTGCTGCGGTCGGCGACGTCAATGGCGATGGCTATGGCGACTACATGATCGACCAGATGTGGAGCGCCGACGTCAATGGCCAGGGCGATTCCGGAAAGGGCTACCTGATGTTCGGCGGGGCCTATTCCGGCAACATCAATACCGGCAACATGGCGACCACCAAGGGCATCGTAATCTCCTCCGACAGCGCCAACTACATCAAGCTCGGCACTGACATCGCGGCCATCGGCGACGTCAATGCCGACGGATTCGCCGACCTTGCGATTGGCGGGCCAGGCGTCACCGTGAATCGCGGCCCGAACGGGCAGGAAGATCGGAGCGGCAGCGGTTACGTCATCTTCGGCAAGGCCGACGGCTGGGCCAACAGCATCGTGGTCCAGCGCGACAATGTCGCGCCGACTTTCAGACCCGGCAACACGACACCGGTCGATGGACAGACCGGCTATCCGCTGGCCTACAACCCGGAAATCCAGCAGGCCTTCAGCGAAGGCGTGGCAATGGGGACTGGTTACATCAGTCTGTACAACCAGGACACTGGCGCACTGGTCGAGAAATTCGATGTTGCGACTGGCCTGGGCAGCAACGGCGGCAAGGTTGGGCTGCGCAGTTGGGGAACCACCAACGATCTGCTGCAGATCAATGCCTTCAATCCACTGTCGGTGAACAGCCGTTACTACATCAATATCGACCCCACTGCGATCAAGGATTTGGCTGGCAATTACTACGCCGGGATTTCCGACACCACCAGCTGGAATTTCAGCACCACGGGTTCGCCGCTCAACGATTTCACGGCTCCGGTTCTGAATACTGCGACGGTGTATGGCAACAACGCGACCGCGGTTATTGCGCTGGCGGGCGGCACCACCGGCGTATCGTTCGCAGCGCCGACCAGCAGCACCACAGCTACGGATTTCCGGATGGATTTCACGTTCAACGAAAACGTCAAACCCTACGGCACCGTCAGCGTCATGCAGAATGGTGTGGTCCTGGAAACCATCAATCTGCAAACCGGCGTTGGGTCCAAAGGCGGCTCGGTGTATTTCCCGAGCGGGTCGGTAACCCAGGACTACAGTTATTTCGGCGCCAATTTCGGTACTTCGCTTGCCGGCAATTCGCTGACGACCGTCACCTTCTCGGGCTTCCAGGATGTTTCCGGCAACCTGCTCAATGGTGGCGCCGATCAATCCATCTCTTTCACTACCGCAGTCGACAGCGCTGGACCGGTGCTGACCAATGCAACTCGCCTGCACACGCCGGTGGATAACCAGGGCAATGTCTCGGTCGAAAACAATATCGTGTTCCAGTCCGATGAAACGCTCCGGCTCGGCACCAGCGGCTCGATCGAACTGCGCCTGAGCAGCACCTACAACGGCGCGGCGGTCGAAAGGTTCTCGGTCGGCAGCGCGGCGACCGGCAGCAACGGTGTCATTACCTTGACCGGTGACCACGGCGGCGTGCTCACCGTCGACAACAAGACCGTGACGATGAACCCGGGCGCCAATCTGGCCTACGGCACCGGTTACGACCTGTTCGTCAGCGCCGGCGCCCTGACGGATCTGAGCGGCAATGCAGCCACCGGGTACAGCGCCCAGGGCGGCTACAATTTCACGACCACCGCCGGCTTCACCACAGTGGCTGGCAGTAACGTGGTCGACCATTCGCTGAAGGTCGCGATTGCCGACAACCTGAGCATTTCGTTCGGTGAATCGGTCGCCGCAGGCACCACCACGGCGGGCACCCAGTTCATCAAATTGTGGAGCAATACCGGGGCATTGGTCGAGACCTTCGACGTCGCTACCCATGCCGGCAACCATGGCGGCAGCGTGGCCTTCTCGGGCAATTCGGTGGTGCTCGATCCGGGCGCCAACCTGGTCCTGACCAGCGGTTATTACCTGACCGTCGACAGCCAGGCGATCAAGGCTGCCAATGCCGCCAGCACCACTTATTACGCCGGCGTAAGCAACAGCACGACGCTCGCCTTTAGTACCGAGGCGGCGGTACAGATCGATCCGGGCCAGCTCAACAACACGGTTCCCGAACAATGGGCCGGCCAGCAGATCGAAGGCGTCGGCGATGTCGACGGCGACGGCATCAGCGACTTCGTGGTCGGCTCTTACCAGACGGTCTATGATCCGCTGGCGCCCGGCAGCTACGCCTACGGCAAGTATTATCTGGTGTTTGGACAGGCCGGCACCTGGTCGCCGGTGCAGAACGTCCAGCAACTCAAGGATGCCGGCCGCGCCATTGAAATTTACGGTACGGCGAGCAACCCGCTGACCCGGGTCGTGCAGTTCGGCGACATGAACCACGACGGTTTCAACGACCTGCTGTTTACTTCCAGCGGCCGCTCTCCTGACACCGACACCAGTGGCAACGACAACAGCCAGGCCAGCAACGATGGCGACGTCGATGCCGGCGCTGCATTTGTCCTGTACGGCAAGGCACGCGCCAACTGGGCGCCGTCGATCAACATCACGCAAATCGGCTCCGACGGCCTGGAAATCACCGGCGGCTTGCCGCAGGAGCAGTTCGGCTTCTCGGCGGCGACTGGCGACTTCAACAAGGACGGCACCGTCGATATCCTGTTCGGCATGCCGGTCAATCACCGCGACGGCTATGCCTCCGGCGAAGCCTTCGTGCTCAATGGCGGCGACTTCACCGAATCGCTGATGAGCGTTGGCACCACCGGCGCCAACACCATCCTGGGCGACTTCAACGCCAACCGCATTGCCGGCCAGGGCGGGGACGACACGATCATTGGACTGGGCGGCGCCGACATCCTGCGCGGCGGTGCCGGCAACGACACCATCGGCCTGTCGGACCTGAATTTCGTGCTGATGGACGGCGGCACCGGCGTCGACACGCTGAAATTCATCGGCCACGGCATCAACCTCGACATGACCGGGTATGCCGGCTCGAGCCTGCGCAGCTTCGAAAAAATCGACCTGACCGGCGACGGTAACAACAGCCTGACCATCAATTACAACGAAGTCTCGTCGCTACTGGAACGGCAGCTGTACCAAGCCTACGGCACCTACGTCAAGCTCACCATCAATGGCAATGCCGGCGACGCGGTCACGCTTGATGGCCCGTGGGCCATGGTGAGCAGCAACGCCACCTACACCACCTATGCGCTCGACGGCCTGTACGTCCAGGTCGGTACCGACATCACGCGCACGGTAGCCGGCTGGACCGTGCCATATGTGGGTGCGACGATGGATCTGGGTGCGCTGCCTTCGGGTTTCCGCACCAGCACCGTGACCAGCGGCATCGGACTGGATCAGTCCAACGGCAATTACCTGGTCAATATCGGTGACGTCAACAATGACGGTTTTGCGGATTTTGCGGTGCGTCAGGATGCGGTCACCGCAAGCACTTTGCTGCGCTATGACCGCGACGAAGGCGCCCAGTGGTACAACAACAACACCCAATGGATTCGCGATCCCCACCTGTATGCACGATCAGAGACGCGCTATTCCGGCGAGGCCTATGTCATCTACGGCAAGGCCGGTGGACTTGGCGCGGTGAATCTGAGCACGCCGGTGGGTGCCGATTCGATCAAGCTGACCGGCTCGGCCAGCGCCAATGAAAACCTGGGAGCCTATTTCAGCGGGCTAGGTGACATCAATGGCGACGGCATCAGCGACTTCATCATTGGCGCCAGCCAGTCGAGCAACACCTTCACCTTCAATGAGGGCGGAGAGAAGTCGGGTAGCGATCCGGATGGCACCAATCCGGCCGGTGCGACCGCGACATACATTACCGCGCCAAATACCGGCTCTCCTGACTGGAACAGCGACAGCTGGACCCAATCAGTGGAAGGGCGGCAGTACTTCTTCCTCGGAGGCGATGCAACACTGACCAACCGAACCGGTGGCGCCATCACCAGCACCACGCTGTCCAACGATTACAACGCCAGCAGCATGCTGCCGACCACCTACGACACCACGGTCGAAGCGATCACCGACCTGCCGGATCGTGGCCCAGCAAACAACGTCGCCAATACCGTCTACACCTACACCACGACCGCCACCAAGGCCGACGGCAGCTTTGTCGGCACCTTCAACCAGCAGCTGGGCAGCAACTGGGCGCCGGTCAGTTTGGGTGACGTCAATGGCGATGGTTTTGACGACTTCGTCACCGGCACCAGCAATACGCGCCTGATCCTGGGCTCGGCCAGCGGCTGGACCGGTTTCGACACGCTTAGCACCGCCGTGACCTGGACGCAGAAACTGGTCACCGTCAATGGCAACCAGAACAGCAATGCGATTGCCTCGGCCGGCGATGTGAACGGCGATGGCTACAACGACATCATCATGAGCTGGGATGCCAATGGCGCCACGCTGGTATTTGGCCAGGCTGGCAATACCTGGAATGCCGCCACCACCCTGGGCGCCAGCGTCGCCGGTTCGGCAACCGTCACCAAATCCACCTTCATTTCCATCGAACCCGGATATGCCATCGTGCCGACCTTTACCCGCAGCCTCGGCGACATCAATGGCGACGGTTACAGCGATATCCTGTTCGCCTCGAACCCGGCCAACGACTACAGCGCCAAGGACAACGGCGGCGCCTACGTCTTGTTCGGGTCCGCCACCGGCTGGGATACCAATGTCAGCCTTGCCGGGCTGGCGGCCGCCGGCAGGGGCTTCCGCATCACCGGTGGTGTCGACTTCGACTATGCCGGCTACGACGTCACCAACGCCGGCGACGTCAACGGCGACGGCTATAACGATTTTGTGGTGGCCGCCTACGGCGACGATGAATCGGCCAATGGCGTCGGCGGCGCCAACACCGGTTCGGCCTACCTGATCTTCGGTCGCGCCACTGGCTGGAAGGACATCAGCCTGCTGGCGGTCCAGGACTACGGCATCCAGATTCTCGGCGGTGCCGCCGATGCGTCATCGCTATGGCAAAGCTTGGGCGACATCGACGGCGATGGCCTGGACGACTTGTCGTACTCGAAAGCGAATGCGCTCACGACCACCATCCTGTATGGAAATGAAAACTTCACGTCGGGCAGCAATGTCGGCGTGCAGCACATCACCGACCTCAACGACAGCCTGCCGGGCAACAGCACGATCGACGGCGGCATGCTGTCGGCGACCCGTGGCGCCTTGCTGGCCGATACCTTGATCGGCAACGCCGGCAACGACATCCTGATCGGTGACGGCGGCAGGGATGTGCTGATCGGCGGCGCGGGCAACGACTTGCTGAAAGTCGCCGACGGCGGCTTCTTCAGGCTCGACGGCGGCACCGGCGTCGATACGGTCGAGGTGACGGCTGGCGCCAGCATCGATTTCACGGCCATGCCCAACAACCGCGTGGCGAACATCGAGATACTGCAGCTCGGCGCCGGTGATCAGAACATCGTCCTGAACCATCTGAATGTGCTCAACATGACCAGCAACAGCAACATGGCCATCGACACCAGCACGGCCGTCGGCAATGCCAGCTTCCAAAAGGGGCACGCACTGGTGATCGAGAGTTCAGCCGGGCACGACGACGTGACGCTCAACGGTGGATGGACTGCCACCGCGGTCGCCACCCATGTCGCCGTCGCTGGTTCATCCAGCACTTTCTCGGTGTACCAGCATGGCGCCGACAACATCTACGCGGTCATCGACGACGCAGTTACCAAGCACATCAGCTAATGAATCCATCCCTGTCTGACATCGGTGCGGTTTCCGCCGCACCGAGCCCCCCTGCAGCTGCCGCACTGGGACCGCCACCCGCGCCACCCAAACAAGCACCGCCGCGACGGGCCGCAATTTTGCGCGATCTGTTGCGCTGGCTCTGGAATTTCATCAGCGCATCCGACCCGCATGAGGCCGCGCCCGGGGCGCCAGGCGAACACGCGCCAGTGATCTCCGAAGCCGATGCGGCTCGCGCCCGCGAACAGGGCTGGCTGCATGAATTGCTGCTGCCACTGCGACCGGCCTACAAGCAAGCCATCATGATGGCCTTCATGATCAACCTGATCGCGCTCGGCACAGCGGTGTATTCGCTGCAGGTGTATGACCGGGTGATCGGTCATGCCGGCTATTCGTCGCTGATCGCGCTGTCGGTGGCGATGGTGATCGCGGTGTGCTTCGACCACGTGCTACGCACCGGCCGCGCCCATCTGATGCAGCGCCTGGGCGTGCAGATCGAAGCGGAAGTCGCCCGCCGCGCCTTCGCGCGCATGCTGACCTTGCCCACCCTGGTGCTGGAGACGCGGCCACAGGCATATTGGCAAACCGTGTTTCGCGATATCGAACTGGTGCGATCGACCTGCTCCGGCGCCAGCGCGCTGCTGCTGATCGACCTGCCGTTCCTGCTGCTGTCGCTGATCTTGCTGGGACTGATCGCCTGGCCGCTGCTGCCGGTGGCTATCGTGACGATTGCCGCATTCGTGATCCTGGCCTGGCGCTCGGGACAGGTCACGCGCCATGCGGCCGAAACGGAACGCGAAAAGCTGGTCGGGCGCGACGTCACGATCGCCGAGCTAGCCGGCGCACGCCTGATGCTCAAGAGTGCCGGCGCCAACCAGAGCGCCTACGTTCGTTGGGAAAAAAACTACGTGGCGTGGATGAGCGAAGCGCTCGGCCGCAGTCGCGAATCCGATCATTACCGGGATCTCGCCACCGGCATGACGACCTTGAACACGGTGCTGACCACCGGCCTGGGCGCCATCGCCATCCTCAGCCATCTCATGACCATGGGTGCGCTGATTGCCGCCAATATCCTGGCCGGGCGGATGATTTCTCCGCTGGTGCAACTGGTCGGCCAGTGGAAGCAGTTCGGCCAGTTCCAGGCAGCGAAAAAACGCCTCGACGCGCTCTTTGGGCAGCGGCTCGACCGGATGGAAAGCGGTTTGGCGCTGCCGCGCCCGCTTGGCACCTTCCTGCTTGATGCGACGAGCTTCAAGTATCCGCGCAGCGAACACAACCAACTGCAGGCGATCTCGGGCCAGCTCGGACCGTTCGGCCTGCACGCCATCGTCGGCGCCAACGGCAGCGGCAAGACGACGCTGCTCAAACTGTTGCGTGGCCTGTACCCGCCGGCCAGCGGCCGCGTGCTGCTCGACGGCGCCGATATCGTCCAGTTTTCGCAGCAAGACCTGGCGCGTTGGATCGGCTACCTGCCACAGCATGTCCAACTGATTTCCGGCACGGTGCGGGAAAACATCACCCTTGCCGAGCCCGGCATCGGTGACGAACTGGTCATCGCGGCCGCCCAACGCGCCTGCGCGCATGACTTCGTGCTCAACCTGCCGGATGGTTATGCGACCGAAGTCGGCGAGGGCGGCAGTCGATTTTCAGGCGGCGAACGCAAGCGCATCGCGATTGCACAAGTGCTGCTGCGTGACCCGCCGGTACTGCTGATGGATGAACCCACGGCTGACCTCGATCACCAGGCCGAACAAGCCTTCCTGACGACGTTGCGAGAACTGGCAAAAGACCACACGGTCATCGTCGTCACGCACAGCATGGCAGTGCTGTCCCAATGTAACGGCATCCTGGTGCTCGACAAGGGCCAGCTCAAGGCTGCCGGCCCGGCACGCCAGATCCTTCCCAGTTTGGGGTTTTGAGTCATGCACCAAGCACACGTACAGCAATCAACCGTGCAGTCTCCCATGATCGCCGAATCAAAGTTCGATGCGCTGGTGCGCACCACCGGCGCACCAGTCTGGCGTCGCATCGACCGGCGCCTGACCGTGCTGGTCATTGCCGCTCTCGCGTGGTCATTCATCGGCCAGGTCGACCAGGTCGTAACCGCGCCCGGCAAGGTCATCCCGCATGACAAGATCAAGGTCATCCAGCATCTGGAAGGCGGCATCATCAAGCAAGTCATCGCGCGCGAAAACAGCAGCGTCAAGGCCGGCGATCCGCTGGTCGAAATCGATCTCGCCACGTCCGGCATCAACCGCTCCGAAATGGTGGCGCGCATGGCCACGATGCAGTTCACGAAGGCGCGCCTGGAAGCCGAATCGCAGGGCAAGGCACTACATTTTCCGCCGGAGCTGGTGAAGAACTATCCAGACGTGGCCGAGGCCGAACTATCGACCTACAAGAATCGCCACGCTGAACTCTCGGGTGGGTTGGAGGCGCTCAGCGGACAAAGTTCGCAGGGCCGCATGCGGGTAACGGAACTGCAGGCCAAGCTGATTTCGCTGAACGCCAACCTGGCGCTGGCAAAGCAGGAACTGGCGGTGTCCGAAGACCTGGTCAAGGACAAGCTGACCTCGCAGCTGGACCACTTTCAGCGCAAGAGCGCCGTTGAGCGGCTCAAGGGCGAGGTCGCCATGACGCAGCAGGCGATTCCCGGCGCGCAGGCCGGCCAGAACGAATCGATCGGTCGCCTGCGCGAGGAAGAAGCCAAGTTCCGCCGCCGCGCCGCCGATGAACTGGGCGAACTCGAACGCAAGCTCACCAGTTTGCAGCAGGATCTCAACCGCGCCAATGCCCAGGAAACCCGTTCCATCATTCGCTCACCGATCGACGGCATCGTCAGGAACGTGCGCTACCAGTCGACCGGCAACGTGGTCAAGCCGGGCGAGCCGATCATGGAAATCGTTCCCGTTGGCGAAGAGCTGGTCATCGAAGTCAACCTCAGCCCCGCTGACCGTGGCTACGTGACGCTCGGCCAGCCAGCGCTGGTCAAGATTTCGGCCTACGACTATTTCCGCTACGGCGGTCTGAAAGGCAAGGTGACGGCGATCGCAGCCGACACCGACACCGGCAAGAACGAAGAGCACTTCTATCGCGTCACCGTCAGCACCACCAAGAGCTGGCTCGGCGACAGCCCGGAGCAGTTCCCGATCACCACCGGGATGGTCGGTGAAGTCGATATCTACGCCCATTCCCAATCAATCTTCTGGCTGCTGATCAAGCCGGTGCTCAAGCTCAAGCACGAGGCATTTCGAAATGTATGAACCACCGCATCGCATCCGTCACCGCTTCTTTAGCGCCCGCGCAACCCCACACAGGAAACAAATGACTATCAAACGCACGGCAATGGCTGCCCTGATCGCCGCCCTGAGCGCACCCGCATTCTCGATGTCGCTTGGGGACGATCTGAAGAATTTGCTGATCAACCATCCATTGCTCAAGTCCGGTCGCAAGTCGACCGATGCGGCGGATGCAGGACGCAATGTGGCGCAGTCCGCCCGCTATCCACGGGTCAGCATTTCGGGCGACGGAGGAAAGGAAAAGGTCAGCAGTGAAAGCTACCGGCCGGACTCGGCGCAGACGCTCGGCAATAATGGCACGATCACGCCGGCTGCTGGCAGCGACCTGTCACGTCGCAAGCTCACCGCCACGATCGAGCAGAACCTGTATGCGGGTGGTCGCACCGAAGCCGCAGTCGAGCTCGCTGACCTCGACTACCAGTCGAAGCAGAATGCTCTGCGGGTAACGACACAGGATGTACTGCTCGAAGGGATTTCAGCCTATGTGCAGGTGGCGCGCTACCAGACCCTGATCGCGCTGGCCGCGCGCAACGAAGACACCACCAAGCGCCAGCTGGGACTCGAGACCCAGCGTGTCGAGCGTGGCGGTGGAATTGCCGTCGACGTGTTGCAGGCGCGGGCGCGCTTGCAGCTGGTGCGCGAGCGCAGCGTGTTCTACATGCAGGGACTGCGGGATGCGTCGGCAAATTACGAGCAGGTGTTCGGCCATGCGCCAGATCTCGCGCACATGGAGGAACTCGGAATTTTCACGGAACGGCTGCCTGCCACGCTCGAAGCGGCCATCGAGCAGGGGCGCCAGCAAAACCCGCGGCTCCAGGACGCGGTCTTTGACTCCAGGAAGGCCCAGAAGCAGATCGGTGTCGAGCGCTCCGGTTACATGCCGACCATTGATCTGGTGGGGCTGCACAGCCACGACAAGAACGTGAATCAGATTGCCGAGCGCTCCGAAAATTCGGTGCTGCTGCGATTCAACTGGGTGCTGTTTTCCGGGCTCGAAACCACCTATCGCACCAAAGCCGCAGGCGCCACGTTCGAAGCAGCAGTCGAACGTGAAGCCTCGGTGATCAACAAGACCGACGAATCGATCCGCGTTGCATGGAACCAGCTGATCAATGGCCGCGAACGGGAAGAACTGCTTGAAAGCGCCGCCGGCATTTCGTACGACGTCATGCAGAACCGCAAGCGCCTGCGCGACGCCGGCAAGGAAACCGCGATCAATGTCCTGGACGCCGAAGTGGAGTATTACGGCGTGCTGTCGAATAAGGTCAACGCCACCAACGACACCCGCATCGGCAGCTACCGCCTGCTGGCCGCCATCGGCGCATTGACGCCGGCAGCACTGGGGTTGGTGGACGGTGGCAGCTTTGCGCTACCAGTCAAGCCGCTGACGCTCGACGTCGGCAAGCTCGACGCGAACGCCCCCGCCATGGTAGCGATACCAGCTGCCAATGACCCCAGGAAAGGAAAGTAAGCAAATCAGGGCCGTGCTGCCGCAGATCCTCGGGCAGCCAAATGCGAAGGGAGATAGCTGGAATCACATCATTGCTGCTAAGGGGTGTTCAAGGTCCACGCTGTCGCGGTTGGGACTACAGGTTAAGCGGGAAACTGTGGCGGCGCCGTGATGTTCGTAACGCTGTTTATCAACGTGCCTTACCTTTCGGACATCATCGGTTGTCCCCAGTTTGGCATAAACTAACAGGGCCAGCAGACACATCGCGTTGCCCGTGGGGAATCGATTCATCGGCTGTTTCAGTATGGACGCACTGAGCTGTTGTGGCTGCGAAATGCTAAATAATTTGGCGTCTCACCAGCTACGTGGAGGTCGGCTATGAATACTGTGGCGCATATTCTTCGATCAAAGTCTAATCAGGCTGTCCATTCCATCCCACCCACGGCATCTGTGTTGGAGGCCATCAAGCTGATGGCGGAGAAAAGCATTGGCGCACTCCTTGTGATGGAAGGTGATCAGGTTGTCGGAATCGTGACCGAACGCGACTACGCAAGAAAAGTAATCCTGCTGGGACGGGCGTCGAACGAAACACCGGTGCGGGACATCATGAGTTCTCCCGTTATGTATGTCGGTCTCGAACAATCCAACGAAGAATGCATGGCATTGATAACGAAGAACCGGCTGCGTCATCTGCCGGTGATCGATACCGGTAAGGTGATCGGCATTATTTCAATTGGTGACTTGGTGAAGGACATCATCTCGGATCAGCAATTCGTTATTCAACAACTCGAACATTACATACGCGGTGAACGCAGTTGAGTGCCCGACGACTGTGGCACGCTTACCAACTATTGAGAACAGCCGTGAACAACAAAGGCAAATGTTGCAGGACCTATTCCTGAACACCTTGCGCAATGAACGCGTGTTGGTGTTCAAATATGCCGCCGACGAGGAGAACGGCAAGTGCAGCCGCGACAGTCCATATGCCGAATACCAATGCTTTCATGGTCGTCCCCGTATAGTCGGATTCCACTTCTGAACCAATTTCCGCAGTCCCGTGAAGTCCAGAGTGGTCATCGTTGATTGGAGAATAATTCACCCTGTGTCGGCGGTGAATCGAGCGGATAAAAAAAGCTTCCGGACTGGCCACGTTGAATTTCGATGAGCCTTGCGACGACGCCTTTATCCAGCACTGCCTTGATTTCCCCAGCCTCGAATCTACGCCCGAGATATTTCGGTAGTAAGGATAGCGGCATCATTTGGCTTTCATGCTTCGTCTTGTTCCATGCATGGTAGGCGTCGATCATCGACAGCCAGACCTCACATTCCCGAACCGACATGGTCATTCGAAGCCTCCTGCAACAGCGGAACAAACTGAAGCATCAGCTTGCCGGTGGCGGCAGATGCGCTGGTTCAGCCACATCCTATCCATTGGCGTTTCATCAACATAGTCAGGCTGTTTGGGTATACATTGACATTGGTCAATGGCATGCCGGTTGGCCGTTATTCCGTTTTAGTCTGAGATTGGGCGAAATGTGGACAGGCACGGAATTCTTGTCGCGGTAACGCCATCCGGCTGGCCTTCGGCGATGGAAGCGTTATCGGATACGCTGGACCTCATCCCTACACATTCCGTGGCACACGCTGGTCGGCTACTCCAATCAAGCAGGTTCCGTCTCATCGTCGGCACACTGCAATTCGATGAAAGCCGCCTGTTCGATCTTCTCCCGCTTGCAAAACGAACCGGTACGCCCATCATGGCAGTCAAGCTGCACTTCAGCATCCTGCCCGAAGATTACATCGCGAGGACACTCAAATCGGCGACTTACATGGGCTTTGACGCCTCGGTGGACGTGCAAACGCTGCAATCGCTGATAGGGCGTGAAGCAGCGTTTCAAAAGTTACGGGAGACGGTACTGGCGACTGCTAAAAATGCGGACAGCTGAGTGCAGGAACAGGTAATGCTGATCCGGCGTTGCATCTTCGTCAGTCCGAATCTCCCGACTCGCAGCCACCTCGAAGCGTACTCCACGTCGTCATAGAAGACACGGTGGTGCAAGCCGAAGAACGTTTGTCGCGCAAGATAAGCCATCGGCGGATTTGACAAGACCACCGCCAGCTGAAGACCACGCGGTGAGAATTGGACGTTCAGGTTTTGTTGCAGGCGACTTGCTGCTTGGCTTGGGCGCTGGGCGGAACGAGCGTCGAATAAGATTTTTTTGAAGCCGGTAGCCTCGACGTATCGAAGCATAAGTTCATGGCGCTGCCAGACAACATCTTCTGATATGTGCCCATGTATGCGGATAAAAATGACGCCGCCAATCACCTCAACGCGCAACTGGTCGGGCAGATTTTCCAAACTCCGTGCTCCCAAAAAATGGCCCATTACCGGAATGGCGATAATTACTTTCGCCGGAAGTCCGTGGTGCCAGCTTCTGAAAGAGTTTGCAAGGAGGAACACGGGGGTGTTTGCACCATACTCCGATTAGCCCTGCATGGACAGAAAGTCGGTTGTATGGACGTTTCAAGTCGCTCGGCGGTTCACTGGCTTGACATTCGGACGAATGCTACCGCTAAGGCGCGTACCAGTCCGGGATGGCCGGTCTCGTGTTTGGGCAGTTTGTGTCTTGGTCACACCGGATGGATATGGGTGGCGCTGTGTTGATTGTCTCGGGTGTCGGTCTTGCCCTGTCATCTTCCAGCAGCGGATCGGCATATCGGTGGCGGAACGTGAACCAGTGATCTACGGCGTGATGCTGCGTCGTCTAATTGCTTGGGAATCGTTCGGGGATGATGTGTTCGTCGGGATTTGAGGCTCCCAGGACAGGTGCCTGTGGCGACGCTTTGAGGCTTCGGGACGCGTGTGGAAGACCGCGTTTTGAGAATCCCAAGCCGTTGCAGGGAGTAAGGCAAGGCGTCTATGAAACTGGTTTGGTCGCGGCTTTCAAGTCTTCAGGCCACCAGCGTTTGAACGCATTTAAGTCGAGGCCGTGTGGCACAAACCACTTTCGCGCTACAGAGTCCCACTTTGCCCCAGCCCGTTTAGCTTTCTCCTTCTCGGAGAAGGGAACGTCGAGGTACAGACTTCCTGCTTTGTTACCCGGTGTGAGATTAATACCGGTTTTTGCAGTGTGCTCCGCTGCTGCTGGCTTACCCGTTTTATCCGAGGGCCTCTGCGGTACTACCGATGCCTTTGGTCCAACTTCTTGGCGGGATGCCACTGCTCGGGTAGTACCGTCAACAAGCGTCCCGATGGAATGGCGGCTCTCGCCCTCACCGTAGGTCGTTGTGTAGGGAGGGTCAAACGGTGGGTGCTTGCTATCCATAACGCTTACATAGAGCGAGAAACAAAAACTGATGTGTAGGCGATTAGCCTAAGTCTTTGAATTGATGGTGCGGCTGGCGGGGACCGAACCCACTCCTTATAAATCAAGGAGTTAGGTACAAGTAGGTGTTACGGGTGGTGGTGTTTCGTGTAACTATTTTCGTGCTCCGCAGCGTTCCGGACGAACTGCGACATTTGCTCTAATACGTTGGCTACCAAAGCGCTCCATTTAGGAGTGCTCTGCGTTCTTTACGAAGCATCATCTTCGTCCTCGGCCAGCAGAAGATCAATCTGCGCTTTTAGTCGTACCTTGTCGGCAGAATAAAACGGCGTAGGGATCACCAACCATGATCGTCGGCCGCCGGGTAGACGAACCGGTATTCGATCAAAGTCCTCGTGTTCCACACTTTGCGGCAGCGCAACCGGGGTTGTTCGGCCTGCTGCGAATAGTGCCGGGGCCGCTGACGCGTCGTCCACCCTTGAGAAGGTTGATTGCTCATTTCCCTCAACAGCTTCGGCCTCAACGGGGGTTGGAGCTACGTCATAGAATCCGGCAAAATCTACCGAACGTTTAAACACGCCTAATGCGTACGCGGCTGCAGACGGATTAAAGCCGCGCTGAATGAGTTCGTATCTTAGATTGGCGTCAGAAGGAAGTCCCGTTGCGTATTTTTCAAGGAGCTCTGCGTACAGGGGAGGCTGCTTAAGAAATTTGATTAGTAAAGCCTGACGGTGCTCCTCTTCTGGGGCATAGCGAAAAGACTCAACGTCCTTGGAAACCGCTAGGAATCCCTCTTTGGGTCGCTCTAAAAGGCCGTAATAGCGTAGAGAGGCAAGCGCAGCCAGCGCGGACCCGTTGTTTGCGCTTTTGTACCCTATGTGAGTTGCGACTATGTCGACCGCAGCGGCATGCAAGCGCTCTTTTTCATAAACTTTAATCGCTCGGTCCAGAGCTTCGTCAAGCGACATGGACGGGAAGCGAGGGCTCTTTTTGCGTGGGACATCGACCATCTCAACCCTCCGTAAGCCTTTTCACCCTTTGGTGAAGTATAGATTAGCGGAAAACGCCGCATAAAAAGAATTATACGGCACTGCCATACGGCAGAGGAAACAATCCGTTGCAAACAGACCGGAATCTGTCTCTTTGTACTACTAAGCGACCATTCGCCGTTCGCGAATAGCGAATGATCGTTTATCCGTAATTCTCTAGTCCCAGCGAGTCGGTGCGAGTGTTTTCACCTCCTCAGCCCACCTCAATACGGCGCATAACGCCCGTATACGGACATTCGCGATTCGCGAAGGGCGAATACTTATTCCCTGCCTGTGAGACAATAGTGCGACCGACACGCTCCTATTTCAGCGACTATATGACCCTAAAAAGAAGCACTCAGCCGATGCTTAAACCACAAGACCTACTTGTTTCGCTAAAGATCGCTGTGCACGCAGATCGGGAACACACCTTCTCTGGACTTGCTTCAGAGCTATTCATGTCGGCTTCGGAGGTACACGCCTCGGTTAGACGAGCGGAAACATCGCGCTTCCTAAGTCGCGCCGGCACGGTAGTTAGGGCGATACGATCCTCATTAGAGGAATTTATCGTTCATGGCGTCCAGTATGCATTTCCTCCGCTGCTCGGCTCTCTTACGAGAGGGATGGTCACGGGGTTTGCGGGCCCGGTCCTAGCGGTGCATTTCATGAGCGGCGACGGTTTGCCACCGGTTTGGCCGGATCCTGAGGGGGAGACGCGAGGTATTTCCCTTCAACCGCTTTACCCCTCTGTGCCCAGAGCTTGCCGCATAGACCAAAAGCTTTACGACGTGCTTACATTAGTTGACGCACTTCGTGCGGGCTCAGCTCGGGAACGAGAAATTTCATCAAAGTTATTGTTGGAGCACCTGAAATGAGCGGGCGGGACCCAAATGCTGATTCTGTGGAACTTGTAGCGCACGCGCTCGGCGAACTCTGCGAAGAGCTTGTGCTCGTTGGAGGATGCGCAGTGGGCCTGCTTGTTACTGACCCGGCCCGGCCCTCAGTGAGAGCAACAATAGATGTGGATTTGGTCGCAGAGGTTGTCTCACTTGCAAGTTATTACGATCTCCGAAAAAGGCTGATAGATCGGGGCTTCCAAGAACACGGGGATGTTATCTGCCGATGGCGTAAAGGGGCCCTTATTGTCGATGTGATGCCGGCGGAAGAAATCGGTCTCGGCTTTTCAAACCGCTGGTATCCACTCGCCGTGCAGCATGCCCAATCTTTTAAACTGCAAAGCGGGACAACCATAAGGGTGGTTACAGCGCCGCTTTTCATTGCGACAAAGCTGGAGTCATTTGCCGGGCGGGGAAAAGGCGACTATGCACATCATGACATCGAGGACATAGTAAATGTCGTTGATGGCCGGAAGGAGCTAGTAGACGAAGTAGCAGACGCAGACGCAACCGTGCGGGACTATATTCGAGAAGAATTTGAAGATCTTTTGGCCGACGAGTTGTTCACTGAACGACTACCGTGGCATCTTCATCCAGACGATTCAAACCAAGCCCGCGTTCCGCTTCTTATCGAGAGACTCAGGAAACTTGCCGGCCTATAGCCAAAAGAGGATCGGGAGACGCACTCTGTAGACCGTTAACAGGCGGTACTCGATGTAGTCGCATTGCAATTCTAACCAATTAAGCGAGCCCCTTCTCGAGATAGGTGCGTGTGTTCCGCCGTAGGTCCGGCGACACACGTATATCTCTACCCCATACAGCCGCGCGAGCCACGCGGATCCTAAAATTCGCGCTCAGTGCCTAAGCGATAGACGTACCGTCCGTACTCGAACCCGCGATAATAGAGTTCCGCATCCCTGCGACTACTCTAAGGCTTTTGGCCTGGCCCTTCTTGACTCGCTGCAGAAACCCCGTTGCCAAACTGCAGAGACGAAATTCGTCTTAAAATTTACAAGTTGCTCATGCACAAGTAATCCCACGAGCTAGAATTTGATTTGCTCATGCGAACGGGTATCTCACAAAGAACGGGTACGCATTCCCCCATGCAGCGGGAGCTAAGTTTCCAAAGCAGCAGAGCTTCCGCCTCAATGCCTTAGTTGTTAGACCTTCAGCCCCTGCCTCGCCTGTACTGGCAACCGCTTAACACCAAGACCGTCGGGAGTGCGAACCTTCCCACAAGCGTTAAACAACTCGATACCCGACGCCGGCAGGTCGAAAGTCCTAAGTTGCGGCCTAGGCAAAAACAAGCGAATTCGGCTAGACCAAAAGATACTGGACAGGGTTTATGGCCTAGGTCATGCTAGGCACCCTATCTTATGACCTATTGAGGGATCGCCCATGAGCCACGTTGCGTACTACCGGGTATCGACCACAGACCAAAGCGTTGCAGCCCAGCGTGCAGCACTGGCCCAAGGACATAAAGTAGACCGGGAGTTTGTGGACGAAGGGGTATCGGGTGCTGTGCTTGCTAACGATAGGCCAGGATTCCGCGCCCTGCTCGATTACATCCGTGAGGGAGACACCCTGCTCGTGTACGCAGTTGACCGGCTGGGCCGGGATGCCATCGACGTACAGAGCACAATCCGAGCATTGATGGCCAAGGGTGTGACCGTGGAGATTCGGGGCCTAGGTCCGATTGCGAAGGGCGTCGGGGAGTTGATTATCGCTGTGCTCGCTCAGGTGGCTGACATGGAGCGCCAGCGCATCCGGGAGCGTACCGCCACAGGCCGGGAGTTAGCCCGTGCAACCCTTGCCACAACGGGCAGGACACACCGGGGTAAGGAGAGCCTTGGAAGGCCGACGATTGGCGATGCAAAAGCAGTGCAGGCATGGCGCACCGAGCGCAGCGCCAGCATTAGACAGGCAGCCGCGCATTTCAATCTGTCGGAGTCCACCGTAAAGCGGTACTGCTCTGCCGGCTAATGTAGCCCCTCTGAGCCATTTTTCCGGGCAAGAGTAACCGGCATAAATCCTGCTCAATCGGAACGCTCTAAGGTCCATTAAACCCGCCCACCCCATGCAGCCCGAACAGCGATCGTATTTAGAGTCGCACACTATGGAAGGCTAGACTAGGTAATGGGGAGATAGGCCAAGCCTACGCATCTCGTACATTAGTCCGTGATGAAGTGAGGAGGGGCATCAGCAAGCACAGCCCTCCGTATTTCCTCCCCGCCCAGCATGCGCGAGCACCGGGCAGCACAGCACGCAGCCGGGACAGCAAAGGGACGAGTCCCTATCCTTCCAAGCACAGATTCCGTAACGGCTACCCCGCTGGCCGTGCTTCCTCCCTTTCACAACACCGAACAACCCCGAAGGAATAACTATGCCTACCGTTAGCAGCGTCATCACGCTGGACTACAACGGCACACCCGTGCGAGTCATTAGCATCGACGGTCAGCCGTGGTTCATCGCCGCTGACGTCTTCAAGTGCCTATGCGTCGTGAACACCACCACTGCCGTAAAGTCTCTACGCCACGACGAAGTGCGATTAACTAAGGTACTAGCTCAGCGCCCAGTGCACGCATTGTCCGAGAAGGGACTCCGCAAGAAGCTCCTGCGGTCTACGAAGCCAGAAGCACAGACCTTGCTTGAGTGGGTAATGCATGAAGCACTCCCAGCGCACAGGGGAGCGACTACGGAGAAGCAAGCTAAGCCAGATGTACTACAGAGCCTAGCGGCGAGGGTAGCCGACCTAGAGCAGCAAGTGTCGATGATCGCAAAGAGAAATCCGCACGTAATACAAGCCGCCTCGCGCACGCGGTAACCGTACCGGCAGCCCGCTTCGGCAAGAAGAACAACTATCAAGGCCCGCCAACGTGCGGGCTTTTCCACATCTGGAACTGCCAAAAAAATAAGCAGGATTTACTCGCAAAAGTGGGGGATTCATCCACTTCAGCCGCACATTTATCGTTATAGATCAGGTACTTAAAAATGTCTCTATGTATTAAATACACGTGCGACGAGATCGACGAAGCAAAGTATCGACTGCGCCCGTACACGACGGTCCATGTTTGGAGGAAATTGAGGACACCTATGCTTCTGAATGGGATAGGGATTACGCGATACAAAGCGCCACGCATCGCCGAATACGTCGACATGGAATCCGGAGAGATCATCGCCGCAGACGCTCTAAAGGACCATCCGGAGTTCACGGGAAATCTCGAGTTGCCACCCGAGTTCCATTTCAGCGAGGCCGTCCTGCAACGGGCATTCATCCTCGACAGTCTCCGTAAGGAAGTCCGGGGGTTCGCCTCGTTCGTTCTCGCGTTCCGTAATCAGCGTCGTGGAGTAACACCGGGAGTCGATACTCTTGTGCGCTGGTACGCACAGATCGCAGGAAAACAAGCAAGTCATGTTCAGCGGTACGTTAAGCGCCTTGAAGTTGCAGGCATCCTTGCCGGATCGTCCTTGCTTGCCCCATTGTTTCAGGTCGCCGGTATGAGCACGCCTCTCGTGCTCATCTAGGTGAGGAGGTCAAAGCGTCTATGACGTTCGCTCCAATACGGATCAAGAAGCAGCTCGAAGCCTCGCCCCAGAACGCCCCGCAGGCACCCTCCACAAAAGAACCTACAGCCTGCACAAGCGCACGTATGGCCACGATCTACGAGTTCGTGCAGTCCCTGATGAACTCCGGGAAGCTCCGCGCACAATTCTCGTGACTTAGTTAGTACTGGGCGCAGTGGGTATTGGGAGCGTACCTAGAACGCTGCTTTGTCGGCACCTTCGCTGCGCCTAGGGCGAAACCTTAGACGGGAACTCACCTCTGCGCTTCGGGGACCGAAGGCAAAGAAGAGAGCCCAGTCGCTCCCGTACCTTTCACAAGTCCGCCCCCTCCGCGAAGCACTCCGGTCGCATCGTGCATTCGCAATCCGAGCCCCGCTCGGGCCTCATCTGTTTCTTGTCGTAAGCATAGCTTTCCCTAGCTGTGGCCTACGACCTGCACCCCTGCATAACCCCTTCGCGCATTGAATGCGCAGCACCTTATCACCAACCCAGCCACGGGAGCGAGCAGCTCTCTTGGCATCATCTATCGAGTATCCATGACAGCAGCAAAGCCGATCCCGTTCTCAATTTTGGACCTAGAATCAGTCTTCACACTCGAACCTGCGAACGGTCGCCTTGTCCGTATCAACCCCGTCCGAGGACCGAAGTGCGGAGAGCACTTCAGCGCGGATTACCGATACGTGAGTATCGATGGAGTTCAATACCCTGAGCATCGCTTGATTTGGATGCTGGCTAATCGTCAACCCATCCCGCCCGAGATGGATGTCGATCACATTAACCGAAACAAGCTAGACAACAGGCCAGAAAATCTCCGGCTCGCAACCGCTGCACAGAATCGAGCGAACATAGGCAAGCAACGCAATAACAGCTCTGGCTACAAGGGTGTATTCCTCGATAGGGGAAAGTTCCGCGCCGCGATCAGGGTCAGCGGTCTACGGCGTTACCTTGGCACCTTTGGCTGCGCACAAGCCGCAGCAGTAGCGTACGACAGCGCGGCCCTCGCGGTGTTCGGCGAGTACGCAATGACGAACACTCAAATGGGACTTCTAACTGCATAGAGTGCCGCAGCAGCGCACCGCCTGTAACTCTTTCGCAGTTTAGATCGGAAAGCCTTTCCCCGCCTTGGCCTCAGGCTGATGCCGCTATCTCGCCCGTAGGTCCGCACGACCTCCGAGGAGCGGGAAGCGCGAGGCCAGGAACCCTGTATCGCGCGATAGCATTTACCAAAGGCCGGATCGGGTAAGCGTCGCCTCCGTACTTGTCTCCGACATCCCCGGATTTATGTCCGGTCAATGCATCGTTGATCTCCTTGGGAATCTCTACTTCGCGCAGGACTTCTTTGAACAAATGTCTAAAAGAGTGGAACACCATACGTGGATCCGCAACAAAACAGGTATCGCGCAAATACCTACCAAACCACTTTGTGAAGTTCCCGCCCTCCTTGCCGTCAATGCTTGGAACTAGCTTATGGAAAATGCGCTTGCGACCTTCAACCTTCGCCTGCTGTGCATAGTCGACAAAGCCTAATCGCTCAAGCTCTGGGTGAATGGGAACCCGTCTGCGGCTCCCCGAATTCTTCAGCCCCTGGCCCTCGCCTTCATCGGTAATCCGGATGATCCAAGCGGATGCCTCGCTGCCTTCGTCGTGATAAGCCACTTGCACTACATCGTCAGGATGCAACTGGCAAAGCTCCTCTAACCGTGCGCCCGTAAATAGCGCCAAGAGCGGAAGCCAGTACGATGCATCCCCGCCGCCGCCCTTCGATTGATGCCCCGCTGTATAAACGGGGCTGCTGAAAATGCACTTAAGTGCCGGAAGATCGAACGACCTCCGCGCCTTCTCGCTGCTGGGAGCTTTGACTGTTAAGCCGGATGCCTCGTTTGTCTTCATCAGGTCAAGACGCACTGCGTAATTAAGGAGCTTTATCAAACTTGCTAAGTGCATGTTGATGTTCTGCGGCGTTTGTCCTGCCTGCCGCAAGTGTTCGATAAACCAGATTGCGTGCTGCCGAGTTACTTCCTCGACGGTATGAACACCGGCCATTTCCTCGAACCGGCGCACATGCATCCTCGTCCGGCTAATCGTGTTTTGCTCCGGCTGGACGCCCAATGCCCACTTTTCAATCAGTACATCGAAGCTGGTTTTTACCTTGAGAGACACCTTCGCGTTTGACTGGCCCTGCTGAGCGTGCCCCACTGTCCATGCCCCGGCAATACCGATGCTTCCCTCGTTCGACAAAAACTCCGGCAACCTGTTTCCGATGCCTTCCTGCGGGGAAAAATGGCGCTGAGTTGCGCCTTCGCAGTGCAAACCGCGCGCAGAGCTACAATCACTGTCCGCATCTGCTGACGATGTAGCCGAAGCAGAATGCTGAGCATCTTGGAATCTAATGCTGTTTGGCGAATGATTCGCTCGAAGTCGCTCAAACTCTCGGTCAAGTTCAACGCCGACAATGCGAGCTAACCGCTCAGCGTCCCGTCTGTCGGAAGTTCCGAGCGACCGCATGACTTCTCTGCCTTTGTAGAACTGCAGTAGGTCTCGGGGGATTTTGCGTCTGAAATAATACCGGGTGCCGCGCTTTGCAAGATGGGTACACATAGGCCTCTTTCATGGTCTAGGTGTAACACCCACGGGGTACAACCCTCGCTTGAAAGCCTTGCTGGCTCTAGGTTCCGCGTCACATAAGGATTTTGAGGCGGATGGTGCGGCTGGCGGGGATCGAACCCACGACCCTTGGCTTCGGAGGCCAATACTCTATCCACTGAGCTACAGCCGCGTTGGGGATACTGAAGAGGGATGCAGGATACCGTTTTTCCCGTCCAACGTCCACGGAAACGCCCGTTTCTGGATTCCAAACAGGTGCTGTTCCGTCTATAATCGCGTGTTTGGCGACGCCTGCCCCGCCGGGTTCCCCGTGCCGCGCGGTTTGTGCGTGACGCCGCAGCTTTCAAATGGTCTGAGGGAATGATGAGCGAAGCACATAACGAACACGAATCTGGCATCAGGACTCCGAAGCAACTCATTGCAGCAGTCGTTGCTGCATTCGTTATCCCGATTGTCTGCATCGTACTGCTCGCCCAGTACGTAACAAGCCACAACAAGACTGGCGCCGGGTCAAACGGCCAGTCGCCAGAAGCGATTTCGGCCCGTCTCCGTCCGGTTGCCGACGAAGGCTTCACTTTTAAAGACGTCAACGCGCCCAAACAGCTTCAGGCCGGCGCGGAAGTGTACAAGGCAGTTTGCGCGGCATGCCATGCAACCGGCGCTGCCGGCTCTCCGAAGCTCGGTGATGCTGGCGCTTGGAGCACTCGGATTGGCCAAGGCTACGACACGCTGGTTTCACACGCGGTCGCCGGCATTCGGGCCATGCCGGCCAAGGGCGGCAACCCTGATCTGGACGACGTTGAAGTCGCTCGCGCGGTGGTCTATATGGCCAACCAGAGTGGCGCCAAGTTCAAAGAACCAGAAGTGAAGGCCGCGGCTGCCGCGCCGGCTGGCCAAGCTGCCGAAGCGGCTGCTCCCGCGGCGGCTGGTTCGGCTGCTGCTCCGGCGGCTGCCGCGCCTGCCGCGCCTGCCGCTGCCCCTGCTCCGGCCGGTGCTGCTGCTGCAGCCTCGGCTCCGGCAGCAGCCCCTGCGGCACCGGCCGCCTCCGCCGACGCCGGCAAGAAACTGTACGACACGGTCTGCATGGCTTGCCACACCGCAGGCGTAGCCGGTGCGCCGAAGTTCGGCGACAAGGCTGCCTGGGCGCCACGCATCCAACAAGGCAAGCCTACCTTGTATGAGCACGCGATCAAAGGCTACCAGGGCAAGGCCGGGATGATGCCGCCGAAGGGCGGTTCTGCGGCATCGGACGACGAGGTTAAAGCAGCCGTGGATTACATGGCCGCCGCAGCCAAGTAAGGCATGCCACACAAGGCAAAGCCAACCCGCGAGGGTTGGCTTTGCCTTGTGTGAAGAGTAGAAGGGGTAGAAGGCGCGCTCACTTCGCTCGGTTCGAGGTGCTCCTCAAGGGGCTCCGCGATTCGTTTTGCGCGTCGGTAGCGAGCGAGTAGACCCTAGGGCACCGCCTCGCGGCCCGGGCGCCCGGTTCCACCGCCGCCCGGTCTCATCGTCAGTACCGCTTCGCCACTTCATTGCCGACATAACCGCCACCGACAGCGCCGACGATGGTCGCCAGGGTCCGGCCATTTCCGCCGCCTACCTGGTTGCCGATCAAACCGCCGGCGACCGCGCCGAGGCCGATGCCAACTGGGCTATAGCGGGCCACCGGAGCCGGGGCTTGATAAACCGGTGCCGGTTGGCGGACCTGCTCTGCCTGCGCATAAACCGTCGGTGCGACTGGCGCTGCGGCAACGCGATGGTGAACGGTGCGGTGGGCAATTGGGGTAGGCGCCCTGGCTTCGACGACCGGCTGATTTGCTGCCGGGGCGCTGATTGCAGGCGCGGCTACCGGCTGTGCGACTGAGATAACCGGCGAGGTTGAGGCAACCGGCGGTACCGTGCCATGAGAATTGGGCAAGAGCCCCGTCATGGCCGCAACACCTACCAGGCTGACCAGCATGACGGACGCGGCAGCACCGGCCATCAAGGGGTGGATACGGGTTAAAGCTTGGGTAGTTTCCATCTGTCTCTCCAGTTAATCGTTGCGCGATTGCATAGAGGAAGATTACTTATGGGCCGGGATGCCCGATAGTCGAAAGCTGTATCTGGCGTAAGGAGTTGTAATCGGAGGGAGTTGAAATTGGACGAAACGTTGCGCCCCGCGGTCCTTGTCGGACCACCGCGCGACGACTCCGGGAAAGCCAGTCGTGGCCGTCCCAAGCAAAGGCACGCCCCGCGGCAAGAGTAAGTACTTCTATTCCGGTGACGCTGCGGAGAAGATCGAGATGGAATCTGCCGGAAAGGCCCCAAGGCGGACCCCGGGCTTTTGCGATCGGGTCAGACCGCCCTCAGATTTCGCGCCCCAGTCTTCCGTCTTGCCGCTGCAATGAATCATCAGTGTTTTTAGCCATACCAGGACCGCGCCTACTGCGACCCCACCAGTAGACACCCGCCGCAATAACGCCCGCGACCGCCGCAAGCCGCAGTACCCGCCGCGTGGTAATAACCCGCAACAAGCCGCCCATCGGAACCAGCGCAATGGCGGTTTTCAAGACCGGCAACAGCAGCCTGAAGTTGCCATTGCGCAGCGCGTCCAGACTGAACATGCTGCCAACCGCAGCGCCGGCATTACCGGTAATCTGGTGCAGCGCAGCTTGCATGAGCGCTTGCGGATGTAGATCGGCGCGGACCGCATCGCGCGAGACCAGGAACCCGTGTCTGAATGCAGCGGCCTGGGCAATCAGCAATCGCTTCCGTTCGAGCTCAGAGGAGGACATCGCGATCCTTCCGAAGCTCGCTCATGGTGGCAGGCATGCCGAGAGCCCCGCTGGCAATTGCGCGCTGCAAATGCTGAAAGGCGATTATGGCGCCGACCAGGAACAGTACGGCGAGAATCAGCAGGATTCCCCAGCCAATGAAGGGCCACGCCAGGGCGACGATCAGCATCACACCGCAGGCGATTGCAAACCACATCGCCAACAGGCCGAGCGCGCCGACCAGCACCATCCGGAACAGTGCGCTCCGGGCTTCCGCCAGTTCGAGTGCGGCGAGTTCAATGCGAGACAGGAAAAGCCCGAGGAAGTTGGTGGCCATGGCAGCAATGCCGGCCACCAGCCCAAGGTGCGCTTCCTCTACGGGTTCGCCGCTCGGACTTCCCTCTTGATCGGGTTGTTGGTCCCGCATGTCAGCGGGCGGCGCGATGGCGGGTCATCGCTTGTTCGAGCTAAGAAGCATGCCGATCAGGAGGCCGACACCGGCTGAAACCGCAACAGCGGCCCATGGGTTATCACGGACGTAACCGTCGGCATTGTCAACCATTTCCTTGCCAGCATCCATGGCAGCGGTTTGCGCGTCCTGAGCTTTGCTCAGAGCGTTGTCAAGCAACGCAGCGCCTTTGTTGCGCAGCTCTTCGGCACGGACGCCGCTGCTGGAAGTCGCTTCCCGAAACAGGTCCTGCGCATCCTGGATCAAGCTTTTGAGGTCGGTCTTTGAGGTCCTGAGATTCTGTTCAAGCATGGTGGTCTCTCCAGTAGGTGGCGTTTCAATTAAAGCATCAGTATAGCGACATCGCAATACTGAACTTTGGGCGAGATCGAACCGGACGCAGATTGTATTCGCGGTTGCTGGCAGCCCGGGGAACTACATGCCCGGGGTGCAATCGGTACAGTGCTCTATCTCCGGCAGCCCGTGCAGCAACTTCTCTTCGGCGTCGCGCAAGGCGGTACGCAGTCCTTCCTCAATTACCGGGTGGTAGAACGGCATCTCCAGCATCTGGACGATCGTCATGCGGGTTTGGCACGCCCACGCGAGCAGATGCGCGAGGTGTTCGGCCCGCGGGCCGGCGATTTCAGCACCGATGAATCGGCCGGTGCCCGGTTCCGCATAGACCCGAAGCAAACCGCGATTCTGCCGCATGACGCGGCTGCGGCCCTGGTTGGCGAACGAGACTTCACCGACAATAAAGCAGCCCTTAACAAGGGTGCGCCATGTCCGGCCGATTGCTGCAATTTGTGGATCGGTGAAGGCAATGGCGAGCGGTGTGCGGCGCAGGCCCGGCAGCACCTCGGGGAAGCGGCCGGCATTGTCGCCAGCGATGCGGCCCTGGTCCGCCGCCTCATGCAAAAGGGGGCGCTCGTCGTTCGCGTCGCCGGCGATGAAAATCGCGCTGGAACCGCATTGCATCGTTTGCGTGTTGAAGATTGGCAGGCCGGCGGCGTCGAGCGCAATGCCGGCGTGCTCGATGCCAAGCTCCTTAACGTTCGGGACGCGTCCGGCGGCAGCAAGCACGACCTCAACTGTTTCGGTGCGCAAAGCGCCGGTCTGGTCCGTATAGCGTAGTACTGCCTGCCCGCCCTCCCGTTCAGCGCTGACCAATTGAACGTTCAGTTGCAGATCGAGCTCGTCGCTAAAGGCTTCTCTTGCGGCCGCCAGCACAGCCGGGTCGCCGATATTGGCAAGCCCGACACCACGCCCAAGCACCACAACCCTCACCCCGAGCCGGTGCAGCGCCTGCCCGACTTCCAGACCTATCACGCCGGTCCCCACGACGACGACCGACTTCGGCAAGTCGGTCCAGTCGAACACTTCGTCATTGGTTACCAGCCGGTCGCCTAGCGGGCGCAGCGCCGGAGGAATATAGGGGCTGGAACCGGTCGCAATGACGATGCTTTTTGCGTTGACGACCGTGTGATCGTCAACGCGCAGTTGCGTGGGGCTGGCGAAGCGGGCATGGCCCTGCAGCCGGTCTTCCCGAGGAATCCGTTCCACGCCGTCAAGCACGAAGCCGACGAAGCGATCACGTTCAGAACGGACCCGGGCCATCACTTCAATGCCATTCACAACCGCTGGTCCGGGATGGATGCCGAACGAGGGCGCATCGGCCACGACATGCGCCGCTTCCGCTGCTGCAATCATCAGCTTGCTTGGCATGCAGCCGACACGGGCGCATGTCGTGCCGTACGGCCCGCCTTCGATCAGCACCACCCGCTTGCCGTGGGACCGCGCGGCGCGATAGGCGGCAAGGCCGGCGGTGCCGGCGCCGATGACTGCGACATCAACCGAATAGGTGTTCATTGCGCGTTCCGTAAGGTGGCCATCACATTGGCTAACCGCCGCGAGGCAACGCGCGTCGGCATCATGACGCCCGACTAGCAATTACCGCAGCAGCGACCCATTCCTTCCCACCACGGTCAGGTCAACGAAACGCGAACCGACATGGCTGGAAGCCGAGAACGTGACGGGGTAACCCCCCACGTTGACTTCACCAAGGTTGTCCAGCGCCTGCCGCACGGATTCCCGTGTCGGCACCCTTCCCGCTTTTTTTAGAGCGGCGACCAGCACCTTGGCGTTGATGAATCCTTCCATCGACGAATAGGAGTATGGCGTGCCTTTCGCATATTTGCTCATCTGCGCCTGGTATTCCGAAACGACTGGCAAGGTCGCGCTGAACGGGAATGGCAAAACCTGGGAGATGCCGAGCCCTTGGAGGATTGCCGGGCTGGCGTCTTTGGCCAGTTCCGCGGAGCTGACGGTGGAGATGCCGAACAGGTAGGCGTGACCGCCGGCCGCCTTGTAGCCCTTGATGAAGGCGGCAGCGGGCGCCGAGGTCGCGATCATGATGACGGTTTCGGGCTGGCTCGCGATCACGTCGGACAGCGCGTTCTTCACGTCAGTTGAACGCTCATCGTAACTGGCGCGCGCCACTACGACCGCCTTGCGCCGCTTTGCCGCGTCTTCGACGGCGCGCATGCCGGCGTCTCCGAACGGGCTGTCTTCATAGAACACTGCAATGCGCTTCGAGCCGAGGCCCGTCACGTGCCGCACGATGGCGTCGATCTCTTCAGCGTAGCTGGCGCGAATGTGGAATAGGGTTGGGATGAGGGGCTCACGCAGCAGGCGCGCGCCGCTGGAGACGCCGACGATCGCCAGCGGCGAGCCGTCGAACAGGCTTTGTTTGAACTGCTCGGCTACATTGTCGGTACCGTAATACCCGGTGATGGCAACGATCCTCGGGTCAGCCAGGAATGCTTTTGTGTTTTTGGTCATTCCCTCGGCTGTGTTGGCATCGTCCTTCACCACCTGAACCAGCTTGTGGCCGTTAATTCCGCCTTCAGCATTAACCTGGTCGAAGGCGATTCTCGTGCCGAGGATGAGGCCGTTGCCAGTGTTGGCGAGACCGCCACTCAATGGCGCGGATTGGCCGATGAATATCTCGGAGTTCACGCACTGGGCTGGCAGTGCGGTGAGCAGGCCTAGGATCAGGCCGATGATGGTTGCGCTGGCATGGCGGCTGGGAACCTGGCTGGGAGTCAGGCTGCGAATCTTGATGCGAATCTGGCTGCGCAAATTGCCGAAAATCGGCCCGTGTATCCGGCCGGAAGCTGAGGCGAGAACCCCGCTGCGAATCGAGGTGAGAACCGGGCTGCGCCCTTGGCTAAGAACGTCGCCTTTGATGTAGCCGACGAGCGGGCCGAGAATCCTGCGGATAAATTGGGTGGCGAGCGCCATGAGGCCTCCTGGACAAAATCAGGGCCTCATTTAATCAGAATACTTTCCTCTAATCCACAGCGGTTAAGGCTCTCTTCACATCTCGTGTCCGTTCAGCCACTCAGTCAGCAGGCGCATGAACTTTTCATGCTGTTCCATCAAGAAGAAGTGACTGGCGTTGTCGAAAATTTCGGTCCGCGCGTTGGGAAAACCGTTTGTCATCATCGCAGTAGCGGTGAGCGAACAGATCGGATCGTTTGCGCCGGCCATGATCAGCGTCGGCTGCGTAATTTCACCGAGGCGGTCGAGCGTGTCATGGGTTTGGCAGGCTTCGTTCTGCCGGCTGTAGCAGGCCGGCAGCCGGGTTTCGCCGCCAATCAGCTTTTCGATAGCGGCAACCCGCTCTGGCTGCTTATTGAAAAAATCGGCGGAGACAAAGTTTTGCACGGAGTGGCGGGCATGGTCGGCCCAGCTCATGCGCCACTCCAACGCTTCACGCATGTTCAACAGCACGCGCCGGCCGAGCGGATCGAGCCGGGCGAATGAGGCGCATAGCGTTAAGGTGGCAATCCGGTCCGGTGCCATCAGGGCCATGTGCTGCGCCACTGCGCCGCCCATTGAGCGGCCAACGACGTGTGCCCGATCGACCTTGAGAATGTCCATGAGCCCCAGCGTGTCGGCGGCCAGGTCGGCGGTGCTGATGGGCTCGTCCACTTGGGTGCTTTGCCCTGCGCCGCGATTGTCGAAGGCAATCACGCGATGCGTGCGGCGCAGCACCTCGATCTGCGGCAGCCATGCGGTGTAATCGCCAGCCAGGCCATGGATCAGCACGACTGGCGTGCCGCTCCCCACATCGAGATAGCGAAGTCGATAGCGGCCGACGTCGGCCATTTTGAGTTCAAGTTCCATCAGGGTGTCCCTTCACTTTTTTGCGAACGAGGATCGCCTTTGCTGATCCGGTCGGCGCAGTCGTTGGTTCCAGAATTGACCGGTTACTCGCACAATAAAGCCGCCGCTTTTTTCCGCCCAGGTGCCCTACCGTACGCCGCCCAGGTTCCTTGCCGACCGCCGCGCAGATTTTTTGCCCTATGCCACGCCAAGATGCACATGCAACTCGGCCTGCCGCGCTTCGAATTCAGCGCGACTGCCGACGAAGACCACGCGGCCCGTGTTCAGCAAAACCACATCGTCAGCCACCTTCATCGCCAGCCCCAGGTTCTGCTCGACCAAGACGATAGAGACACGATCCTTCAACAGTTCAATGACATTGCCGACTTCGCGCACGATCTGCGGCGCCAGCCCCTCGGAAGGTTCGTCCAGCAGCAGCACCTTCGGATTGGTCATCAGGCCGCGCCCGATCGCCAGCATTTGCTGCTCGCCGCCAGAGAGGCTGCCTGCTGTCTGGTTCTGGCGCTCGCGCAGACGCGGAAAAATCTGATTAACGTCTTCACGGGTCCAGCGCGCCCGCTCGGGCGGCACATTGCGACCCGACGCGACTTCGAGGTTCTCGCGGACTGTAAGGCTGGGGAAAATGCGGCGCCCCTGCGGCACCAGGCCAATGCCGGCGCGACAGATTGCTTCCGGCGTGCACTTCGTCAGTTCTTGGCCCTCCAGACGAATCGATCCGGAGCGCGGCGGTACGAAGCCGACAATGGTGCTGATGCAGGTCGACTTGCCGGCGCCGTTGCGGCCGAGAAGGGCCAGCACGCGCCCCGGGGCAAGCTCGAGAGACACGTCGTGCAGCACATGGCTGTCGGCATAGTAGGTGTTGACCCGGTCCAGCGTCAGCAAGCTAGTGGCCAAGGTAGATCTCCCGCGTGCGAGGATCGTCGACCACCTGCTGGCGGGTTCCCGCCGTGATCACTTCGCCGTAGTGCAGCAGCGTCACCTTGTCTGCATAGGCCAGCGCCAGTTCCATGTCGTGCTCGATCATGATGATGGTGATGTCGCGGCTGATTGATTGCAGCATGCTGTGGATGGCATCGCGCTCTTCCGACGATAGACCGGCGAGAGGCTCGTCCAGCAGCAACAGGCGCGGCTGCTGGGCCAGCGCCATCGCCACTTCAAGCCTGCGTTTTTCGCCATAGGAAGTCTGTGAGAGTGGCAAGTCGGCTTTCGGCGCAAGGCCGACGGCTTCCAGCACGTCAAGCGCACGGCGGCGCAAGTCGCTGTTGCCGAAGAGCGTACCCCAATGGCGCCAGCGCAGCGCCGATTTGCCGAGCAGCGCCAGCATCACGTTGTGGATCAGCGTGTTGCGGCCGAACAGGGTGACGATCTGGTAAGTGCGTGCAAGGCCCTGCTGCGCACGAACGGCGGTTGATGTGCGTGTGACGTTTTTGCCGAGCAGGGTAATGCTGCCGCTATCGGACATCAAATCGCCGGCGATCAGGTTAAAGAGCGTGGTCTTGCCGGCGCCATTGGGACCGATCAGCAAGTGCCGTTCGCCCTGCTCCACGCGCAGCTTTACCGAGCGCGTTACATGCAGGCCTCCGAAGGATTTGCACAGGTCTGAAATCTCGAGCACCGGATTCATGGCGCCTCCCCTGCGGTGCGCGCCGATGGCACGACCGTCGGCTTTTCAACAGGCTTGTCGCCGCGCCTGAACCGGGCAGAGAGTCGCGCGAAACCGGGCACTATTCCGCCGGGCACAAACATGACGATGAAGATGAAAACAAATCCGAGCAGCATGATCCAGCGGTCAACATAAGCGCTTGCCACATTTTTAAGCAGCACGACCAGCGCTGCGCCAAGCACCGGCCCGGACAATGTGGCAGGACCACCCGCGATAACCATCAGCAGCATTTCCGCCGAGTTGGCGAGTGAAAGGCTATGCGGGCTGATGAACTGCTGGTAGTACACGTAAAGGAGGCCGCCCACGGCACCGAAGAAGCCGCTGACGGTAAAGGTGATCCAGCGAATCAGCCAGACGTCATAGCCAAGCGCATGCATGCGACGCGGCTGGTCGCGCGTACCCTGGATCGTCGCGCCGAACGGCGAGCGGACCCAGATCGCGATCAATCCCCACACGACGAACAGAACCAACAACGCAAAGTAATAAAAGTGCGTGGCGTCGTTAAGATCAACGCCGAACGGCGCCGGCCGACTTAGTCCAGACAGGCCGTTATCGCCGCCAGTTACGCCGTTCCAACGATAGGCGACTCCCCACAGAATCTGTCCGAGCGCGAGCGTGATCATCAGGAAACTGAGGCCGGCGGCGCGTAATGCGATTAGTCCGAACAGGCCCGCCATGACGGTCGTGAGCAGCAAGGCCGCCAACGCTGCTGGCAAGTGCGACCAGCCGAGGTTGAGCATCAGCCACGCGCTGGTATAGGACGCGAGGCCCAGATATCCGGCATGTCCCAGTGACGTCAAGCCGGCATAGCCGACCGCGAGGTTCAAGCTGAGCGCAAACAGCGCGGCGATGGCGATCTGGCTGCCAATGTTGATGTAGTAGTCGTTGCCAACGACGAAGGGGACGACGAGGGCGAGCGCCAGCAGGCCAAGTGCCAGTACGCGCTTGGCTGTCCTCCGCGACGAATCAGCTTTGCTGCTTGCGTTCATGCGGTGATTCGTCCAAACAGGCCACGCGGGCGCACCGCAAGGATGACGACCATCGGCAAGAAAAGAATGATGTAGGCGAGATCAGGAAACAGCGCCTGGCCGAAGCTGTATATGAAGCCGATCGCAATACTTCCGGCGAAGGCGCCCGCCAGACTGCCGAGCCCGCCGAGAATCACCACCACCAGCGCAAGCGGCAACATGTCGGCGTCCAGTCCGGGATAGACCGAAAGGATCGGCGCGGCCACCACGCCGCCGAGCCCCGCCAGCCCCGCCCCCAGGCAAAACACAATGGTGAACAGCCGCGAAGAAGGAACGCCGATACCGCGCGCCATCTGCATGTCGTCGACGCTGGCGCGGATCATCATGCCAAGCCGGGTCTTGTCGAGCAGCAGCCAAAGCAAAATGCCCAGCACGATGGCAAACACAAGTACGGCCAACCGGTACAGTGGAAACACCAGCCCGAAGATATGCGCAGCGCCGTCCAGCATGGGCGGCGGCGAAACCGACTGCGGGTCGCCGCCCCAAAGCCACAGACTGAAGTCGGCGATGACGAAAGCGATACCGAGCGTCGCCAGAACCTGGCCGAGGCTGTCGCCGGCCAAGCGGCGCAAGATCAGTCGCTCCACGATGGCGCCGAGTAGTGCAACGGCAATCGCAGCGGTAATCATTGCGACGACGAAGCCGTGCCCGCGCACCAGCATTGAGAGGCCGACATAGGCGCCCAGCATGAAGTAAGCGCCATGCGAAAGGTTCGCGATGCGCATCAGGCCAAAGATGAGGGAGAACCCGGCGGCGAGCGTGAACAGGACACCGCCCAGGGCTAGGCTGTTTAGGCTCTGGATAAGCCAGAAGGACATGGAATTTGCTTTCCTGACGCGAACACGGGGCGCCCGCCGACAGGGCAGGCGCCACTTCTGCTACGACTTATTTTTCAAGATTTTTGGCTTGCGGATAATCCCGCGAATAGACCGGGCTTGCCAGGAAGTCCTTCTGCGAATAGGTCCAGAACTGGCTCACATTTGGATAAGTCTTGACCACGGTGTTGACCAGCTTGCCGTTCTTGCGCTCGACCTTGCGGATGTAGACATTCATGACCGGATTGCCGAGTGCATCGAGCTTGAAGGAACCGCGCGGGTCATTGGTCATCTGTACATTGCGCAGCGCTGCCATGAAGGCCTGCTTGTCTTCGATATTGCCCTTGGTTTCCTTCAGAGCCTGCTCCAGCATCAGCGCGGAAGTGTAGGCGCCGATCGAGTAATAACCGGGGTCGGACTTGTATTCGGCATTCATGCCGGCAACGAATTTCTTGTTGTTTGGGTTGTCGATGGTAGCGGCATACCACCCCGCGGACACGATGCCGACCGCTTCGTCGCCCATCGATTTCAGGATGCCCTCGTCCATCCCCGTCATGGAGCCAAGCACCGGGATCTTGCCCTTCATGCCGTATTCGTTGTACTGCTTCAAGAACTTGACGCCATTACCGCCAGCGAAGCTGGCAAAGACCGCGTCGACCTTGCCATTAATCTGGCCAATGTAGGTTCCGTAGTCAGCAACGTTGAGCGGGCTCCAAAGCTTTTGAACCACCTTGCCGCCGTTCTCTTCAAAGGTGCGTTGGAAACCGGCCGCGGTTTCATGCCCGAATGCGAAGTCATCGGCAATGATGGCTATGCGCTTGTAGCCCAGTTCTTTCGCAGCGTACTCGCCAAGCGCGTGCATCGGCTGGGCCGAGGTGCCCACCGCGCGTACGAACCACGGATCCGGCTTGCGTTGGGTCAGATCTTCCGCGGCAGCGGACGGCGAAATGATCGGCACCTGGACCTTGCGAATGTAGTCATCGATGGCGAGCGCCTCAAAAGCGGCAAGCGGCCCAATGATGACGTGTACCTTGTCCTTCTCAACCAGCTCCTGGGCCTTGGACTTGGTAATGGCCGGCTGTCCGGACGTGTCGGCGATGAACAGCTCGACCTTGCGGCCGGCGATCATGTTGTTGCGCTCTTTCAGGAAAAGCCGAAGCCCATCCTCCATTTGCTTGCCGCCGGCCGCCAAGGCCCCGGAGCGAATCGTCAAGAACCCGACGCGAAGCGGATCATTGCTTGCGGCTTGCGCCGGCACCGCGATGGAGGCAACGAGCGGCGCTGCCATGGATGCGGCAAGTACGCTCATTGATGCGATGCGCGCCAACAGGCTCTTGATCATGAAGTGTCTCCGTCAGTTATGAGTGGTTATTTTGACTGGATAATATATTACGACTTCTTTGCGCGTCAAATAGATAGCGAGGTTCGGCGCGCGGATCGCGCCTTCTTTCTGCGGAGACTTAGTCTCAGCGTCGTAATTTGTCGGTCACCGCAATACCGGATTGCGGCCGCGTCTGATATATCAGATAATTGCAAAACCGTGGCTCGTAATATTCCATAATCACACATGACTTTGAACGAAAACCCGCTGCAGACCACCGGTAACCAGCTGCTGCGCGAGGCCGTCTATGAGCAACTGCGGGCCGACATCCTGAGCTGCCGCCTGTCGCCGGGCGCTGAAATCCGCGAAGCCGAACTGGCCGCGCGCTTTCAGGTCAGCAAATCGCCAGTGCGGGACGCGCTGATGCGGCTGGAGCGTGAAGCGCTGGTCATTACCCTGCCGCGCCAGGGCTACCGCGTCGCCTCGATTTCGCTGACCGACGTGCAGGACATGTTCCATCTGCGCGCTGCACTTGAGCGGGCCTGCATGGAGCGCATCGTGCGTTTGGCCACGGACGATCAGTTGGCTACGCTGGAAGCGTACCGGGTTTATCGGGCGGACGATTGGGAGGCCGGCTTCGTCGCATACAACCGCTCTTTCCACCGCAAACTTGCAGAGCTGGCGGCCAATGCGCGGATGCGCGACCAACTCGGCGAACTCATCGACCAGATGGAGCGCGCCGTGCTCATGAGCCTTAGCAACGTCAACGTCAAGAAGGGCAACAGCAAATCCATTGTCGATGAACACTGCCGCATCATCGACGCGCTTCAGGGCCGCCAGCAAAAACTGGCCGAGCGGCTGGCTGAACGGCACATCGGATCCGCCGCGAAGCGGGTGAACGATGCCATATCCCGGCTTGTTATCGCCGGCTGAACCGGCCAGCACACCACCGCATTCAACTCCATTTTCAAGAGGACTTCATGTCAAGCGTCAAGAGCGTCAATCAACCCATTACCCCAGAAATCCGGATCCACGGCCTGTTCATCGATGGCAAGGAAGTTCCGGCCTCGCGCGCCGATCTGCTGGATGTGCTGAACCCCTCTACCGGCGAACTGATTGCACAGATCAGCCACGCCAGCGATGCCGACGTCGATCGCGCGGTGCGCAGTGCCGCGGTCGCATTCGAGTCAGCCGAGTGGGCCAACATGGCGGTCCGCACCCGCGCCCGCCTTTTGAACAAGCTCGCCGATACCTTCGAAGCGAACCTTGAAGAGCTGTACCACCTTGAGACCATCAACAACGGTCGCTCGCTTAATGAAACGCGCGCCCAGGTTTCGCGCCTGCCGGACTTCCTTCGCTACAACGCGGGCCTTGCCATTGCGCGTCGCGACGCGGTGATCCCGGTCGAGGGCAACTACCTCAATTACACGCTGCGCACACCCATTGGCGTGGTCGGCAATTCCACGCCGTTCAACCATCCGCTGATGATTCTGATGAAAAGCCTGGCGCCGACGCTTGCCTCTGGCTGCACCACGGTCGTCAAACCGTCGGAGTACACGCCACTGACCACCTTGCGGCTGGCGGCCATGTTTGTCGAAGCTGGCCTGCCGCCTGGCGTGTTCAATATCGTGACGGGGCTTGGCCCGACGACCGGCAAGGCGTTGGCTGAACATCCAGGACTGGCGAAATGGGTCCTGACCGGCGGCACTGAAGCGGGCCGCATTACGGGCGCCTCTTCCGGACGCAACTTCGCGCATCAGACGCTGGAACTGGGCGGCAAAACGCCGGTGCTGGTGTTTGACGATTTCGATGTCGACCAGGCGGTCAACTATGCAGCATTCGGCGGCTTCATCGGCGCCGGACAAACCTGCATCTGCGGCAGCCGCCAGATCGTGCAAGAAAAAGTGTATGACGAATTCGTGGAAAAGCTTGCCACGAAAGCGAAGACAATCCGCATCGGCAATCCGATCGACCCCAGCGTGCAACTGGGCCCGGTCGTGTCCGAGCGTCAGCAGCAGCGGGTATTGAACTACATTCGCATCGGCCTGGAAGAAGACAAGGCGCGCCTGGTCGCAGGCGGCAAGGTGCCGACGGATCCGGCCCTGAAGAACGGCTACTTCGTAGAGCCGACCGTATTTGCCGATGTCACGGAAAACATGCGCATCTTCCAGGAAGAGGTGTTCGGCCCGTTTGTATCGGTAACAAAATTTTCGACCGAAGCCGAAGGTATTGCGCTTGCCAATAATTCGCCATTCGGGTTGGCCGGCGCAATCCGCACCAACAACATCGTGCGGGCCCATCGGGTCGCTGCGAAACTGAAGTGCGGCATCGTCTGGATCAATGACCACCATCGGCTTGATCCCGCCTCGCCATGGGGTGGCGTCAAAGACTCCGGTATTGGACGTGAATGCGGCACCGAATCGTTCGACCAGCATTTCGAGACGAAGAGCGTCATGGTGCGGCTCGACGACACGCCGTTCGACTGGTACAAGGACACGGCCAATCAGCCGCGTTTGAACTAAGGCGCGGTTGCAAGCATTTGCAACAAAAGCAGCATATGAATGAGCAAGTGGTAGCAGGAGGCCAGAGTTAAGCAAGGTGGGGCGCGCAGGCGCAACACATGGCTAGACCTGGCCGGTTGGGGGCGGGAGTCGTTATACCTAAGAAGTAAAACAATAAGGGGTTAAATTATGGCCACAAGCGTCAACACCGGAGCCCGCCTGGACCGGCTTCCGATCTCATCGTTCCACCGTCGCATCATGCTATTGATTGCGATTGGCATGTTCTTCGACGGCTTCGACATTTACATCGCCGCGACCGTGCTGGGCTCCACTCTGCACAGTGGCTTTTCTACCCTGCCGCAAAACGCTGCGTTCGTCTCTTCAACCTTCGTCGGCATGATGATCGGGTCCTTCATGACCGGCTTTCTCGGCGATCGTTATGGCCGGCGCTTTACCTACCAGTTCAACCTGTTGCTGTTCGGCGGCGCGTCTATCCTGTCGGCGTTTGCGCCGAACATGACCGTGCTGATTGGGCTGCGACTCTTGATGGGCATCGGCCTCGGCGCGGAGAACGTGGTGGGCTACTCCACCATGACGGAGTTCGTGCCGGCCCGAGTGCGCGGCAAGTGGCTCGGCTACACCTCGTTCTACGTGGTGCTCGGGCTGCCCGTTGCGGCGCTGCTCGGCACCTACCTGATCCCCGCCTTCACATGGCGCGCCATGTTCCTGGTTGGCGGCATTGGCGCCATTGTGGTCTGGTATATGCGCAAGTCGCTGCCGGAATCGCCGCGCTGGCTGGAGTCCGTCGGCAGAAACGCCGAAGCCGAAGCGCTGATGCAAAAGATCGAAGCCGAAGCCTCCGGTGGCGCGCCACTTCCTGCGCCGGTTCTCAGCACCGCACCGGCGCCGTCGCGCAGCCTGTCTACGCTGCTATCGCCAGCACTGCTGCCGCGCATGATTGTCGGTTGCGTCGCCTTGGTGGTCATCAACACGCTGCTGTATGGCTTCATCACCTGGCTGCCGACCTTCTTCGTCAAGCAAGGCTTGACCATGGCAACCTCGTTTCAGTATTCCATGCTGATGGCGATCGGCGCACCGATCGGCACCCTCATCGGCGCCGCTACGGCAGACCGCTGGGGCCGCAAGCCGACGATATCGATTGCTGCGTTGACGGCGATCGTGTTCGGTTTTATCTATCCGTTCGTGCATGACCCGATCCTGCTTCCCGTTGTCGGCTTTTGCCTGACGGTCCCGATCTATGTCCTGGTTGCCGTGCTGTTCGGCGTCTACATTCCAGAACTGTTCCCGACCGAAGTGCGTCTTCGCGCATCTGGCATCTGCAACACGGTGGGACGCGGCGCGACGATTGCCACACCGTTCATCGTGGTGGCGCTGTTCACCAACTACGGCATCCGCGGTGTGCTTACCCTGATGATCGGCTTGCTGGTTATCCTGATCGTCGTGGTGCTGACCATGGGCGTCGAGTCCGGCCAGCGCAGCCTTGAACAGATTGAAGAAGAAAGACTATCCGCTGCACGATTAAAAAAGGCTTGAAATGAGCATGACCACAACACAAGAAACAACGTTCCAGGATGTCAGCATGGCTGTCGGCGCTGACAGCGTCAGCGGCCGCGTTGGCGGCAAGACCGACGGCACACCGATCGTGCTGCTGCATTCGCTGCTGGCGGATGCGTCCAGCTTCGACCGCATCATCGGACAACTGGCGCAGACCCACCGCGTGCTGATGCTGAACCTGCCTGGCTTCGGCGCTTCCGGCCGGGTTGAGGGCCGGCTGGAGGCGGTGGCGGATCGCGTTGCGGCAGCCATCGAAGCGTTCGCTTTTACGACAAAGCCGATTCTGCTCGGGAATGGCTATGGCGGGTTCGTTGCCTTATTGACGGCGATTCGGCACCCTGCCCTTGCGCAAAAACTGGTGCTCGCGGATTGCGGCGCGGCGTTCGACGAGCCTGGACGGGCGGCATTCCGCGGCATGTCCGCCAATGCGAAAGAAAAAGGACTGACTGGCATCGCCGACATTGCGATGCGGCGCCTGTTTGCGCCCGAGTTTCAGGCGGCAAATCCGGCGCTGATTGCAGAGCGACGGGAGCGCTTCATCGCAGTCGACCCGGCGACGTTCCACGCAGCCTGTGCCGCGCTCAGTTCGCTTGACTTGCGGGATCAGCTTGGCGGCATGAAAGTGCCAACGCTGGTTATGGCAGGAGAACATGACGAGGCCACGCCGCCACGCATGTCGGAAGAGTTGGCCGCAGGGTTGCCGAATGCGCGGTTTCATTTGCTGCGCGGCTGCGCCCACGTGCCGCAATTGCAGGATCCGGATCTGTTCATGAGCGCCATCCGTTCCTTCATTGATTGAGGGTCGGTGGCGGTAATTGCGTCGGCGCGGATTTTTGTCCGGGCGGGGTTCCGCAACTCCGGGGGTGGCGGGGCGTTGGGCGCGGCATATCGCGGCGACCTGCCTATGTCTATGTCCGATTAACACTGGACCGCAAGCCTCACGCCACTGCTGCGACCCGTGCTGACAGCTATGCCTTCTCTTGCGCCAGGCTACCCGAGTGACCGTGCCGCAGCCAATACCACGCGATGCCGATCCACTCGTGCATCGCATAGTGCGTGGTCGCCAAGGCTCCGGCATCGGGAACAAAGTCCATCTCTGTAAGTGGCGCGGCGGTCCGGAAGGCAGTGGGCGCCGGCACCACCTCCAGCCCGGCCATGCGGAATGCCATTGTGGCGCGCGCCATGTGGAGCGCGTCCGTGACTAGCAGCACCCTCCGCACGCCAGACTTCTTCAGAATGACTGCGGAATTTCGCGCATTCTCGGCCGTGTTGTCAGAGCTTTGCTCTTTCCATTTCACCGGCGTGGCGAAGTCCTCGCGCATGACTTCTGCCATCACAGCCGCTTCTGACTTGCCGGAACCGTCCGGCATGCCCCCCGAGGCCAGTAGCGGCAAGCCTGTCTGGCGGTAGAGATAGGCACCATAGCGCAGCCGCGCCAGCGTCGGCAGGCTGGGTTGGTCCTGCTCGTCATATTCGGGCGACATGCGGGACCGCCCTCCGCCGAGAATAATGATGGCGCCGGCTTCTCGTGAATCCACCAGATTAAGCGGGGGCGCCATCTCTTCCAGCGGCACAGCAAGCAGGCGCGACCCGGCGGTAGTTGAAACAATCACGAGCAGCACGAGCGAGCCAAGGCACAAGGCGGTGCCAAGGCGCGGCCATCGCCGGCGCATAAAGAAGCCTGCCGCGCACGGCAGGACCAGGTCAAGCGGCGGCAGCAGCACCGCGCTCACCGCATTGGTCAGGAAATAGCCGACGTTCATGGTGGCGCAGCCAACCTGCGCAAACAATCAGGCACTGTTATTCGTTCTTCTGCGCTTGCGCAATGGAGCGTAGCTGGAAGCGACCGTCGTTATCGAAGAGCCAGGACTCGGAGAGATCAAGTCGGCCATTGTGAAGCAGGTGGGGCGCCGGCTTTGGAAAAGGCGCGGTCTTGCGCAGAGTGGAGAGCGCAAGTGCCTCGGTATCGCGGTCATGGTTGCTGCGCTGAATTTCGCTGCGCAGGAGCCGACCCTCGCCATCTACGGTGTAACGAACCACAATGACGGAACGCAGGAGGGCCTGCGGCCTCTGGCTGTGCACGTGCGTGGAGTTGACCTGCGAAATGCGTTGTGCGATGTCCTGCTTGTACGATTCAACCGTGCCGGCGCTCGATATCGCGGCGGGACCAGGCTGCATCCGCTCGGTCGAGGTCAGTTCAACGCGCGAGGTTGGTGATGCGCAGCCCGCAAGCAGAACCGCGGCCGAGAATATGGCGGCGTAGTGTTTCATTATGTTTGTGCTCCCGGAGTGGTCAGCGATTTGCGCGAGTATGCGGCGCCAGGTTGAGGATAGGGCTTAATTCTGTACGAATTCTTTCCGTCTGTATATCGCAGCGAGACAGCGCTCGCCCTGCCATGCAATAGCGGGGGCGTCCGTGCTTCGAGAGCCCCGTCCGCGCAAATTAGTTGTAACGCAAATCCAATTTGCTGTAGACTTCGGCCGCTTCTGCAGCAAGATTTTACGCAGCGGAAAGCATCTGGAGTGGTAGTTCAGTTGGTTAGAATACCGGCCTGTCACGCCGGGGGTCGCGGGTTCGAGTCCCGTCCACTCCGCCAAATACAGAACGTCCGCGCAAGCGGGCGTTTTTCTTTGGTGGGGTGGAGAAAGCCGCCTGCGCGGCTTTCGGCGGGAGTCGAAGCGATTCCCCTGCAAGGGAATCGGCGGCCTGCGGAACGTAGGCGAGTCCCGTCCACTCCGCCAAATACAAAATGCCCGCGCAAGCGGGCGTTTTTCTTTGGTGGAGGGGAGAAAGCCGCCTGCGCGGCTTTCGGCGGGAGTCGAAGCGATTCCCCTGCAAGGGAATCGGCGGCCTGCAGCATGAAGGCGAGTCCCGTCGCCCTATGCCACCTTCTTCAACTCCTGCATCTCGCCGCCGAGCGCTTCCACCAGATCCGCCAGCATGCGGGCCAGTTCGCCGGTCATGAGGGCCATGTCGGTATCGAAACGTTCGTCCTCGTCTTTTGAGGTGACGTCGTCTTCCTTCAAGACGTCCAGTGGCGCAACGCGCTTGACGGCGAGTGATTCTGTCAGCACGAACGACACCTTGTCGGCCCAGGTCATGGCGAGGCGTGTGCATTGCTTGCCGGCGGCGATATGGCGGCGCACGTCTTCTGCTTCGAGCGTGTGGCGCACATAGCGGACCGTTGCCTTGCCCTCGCCCTGTGAGCGCAATTCGGTGTCCTGGTCAACGGTGAAGCCTCCGGGCGCTTCATCCGCCACAAGCCAGTCAGTCATGGCCGAGACGGGCGAGCGGGCGACGCGCAGGGTGTCCATCGGGAAGCGGTCGATCGCCTGGATAAGCAGCTTCAAAACATCTTCCGCTCTGGACGGGCTTGATGAATCAACCACCAGCCAGCCATTGACAGGATCGATCCAGGTCCAGGTATTGCTGAAGATGCTGAAGGCCTTGACCAACAACTCATCCGCGACCTGCTCCTTGATTTCCTTCATCTGCTTGCGGCCCGGCTTGAAGCCCTGCTGTTCTTCCAGTTCCGCTGCGCGGGCCTTGGCAACCTGGTTGATCACCGTGGCCGGAAGCAGCTTCTTTTCCGTGCCCAGCAAAATCATCATCTGGCGGTTCACGGTGTGGACCAGCTTGCCTTCATGGCGAGGAGGAATCCATCCCTGGGTTTGCTTTTCAAGGCTGGTGCAGGAGACGAATGCCTGCGGTGCGAGTTTCGTTTCGAGTTGGTCGGGCGTCATGGACCAGTCGCGGGGAAGTCGGTAAATCTGAAGGTTCTTGAACCACATGGAAGTCGTCCGAAAAATCGGCCATTCTACAGGTCGAAATTCTGGATTTGGTTGCGCGCCGAATGCGATCGCATCATTCGTTCTCAAATAATTCGGGCTGTTCGCCGGCATGGCCGTCGCTCACCCGTACGCCGGCTCCCATCAGTCGCACCGGGCGCTTTCCGCGCTCAAATCCCGTTGCCAAAAGTCGTTCAAAAACGGCAACATCAAGCCTGGTTCCAACGCACTCTGCTGTCGTCCGCTGGAAGTCAGCGAAGCGGAGCTTGATGAAAAGTTTGTCAATATTGCGCTCCGCTTTTGCGCGCCTGACCCGCTCAACCAATGTCCGTAGCACTTCCGGCAAGCGCTGTTGGCAGGTGGCGAGATCCGGCAGGTCGGTCACATAAGTCTCTTCGACGCTGACTGATTTGCGCTCGCGGTTGTTGCTGACTTCACGTTGGTCGATGCCACGGCACAGTTCATACAGGCGGTCCCCGAATTTGCCGAAGTGATGCTGCAATTGCGGTAGAGGCCAGTTGCGCAAGTCGCCGCAGGTTTTCGCGCCAAGTCGATGCAGGCGGGCGGCAGTGACCTTGCCGACGCCGTGCAATTTGTCGACGGGCAGAACGGCGACGAAAGCATCGATCTCATGCGGACGAATTACGAACTGCCCGTTGGGCTTGTTCCAGTCGCTGGCGATCTTGGCCAGGAACTTGTTTGGCGCAATCCCGGCCGAGGCGGTAATGCCAACGGCGTCGACGATGCGTTCCCGGATTTGCTGCGCAATTAACGTAGCGCTCCCCTGGCATTGGTCTGACTGCGTGACGTCGAGATAGGCTTCGTCAAGTGAGAGCGGTTCCACCAGGTCCGTATACGCGCGGTAGATCGCAAGTATCTCGCGCGACGCAACGCGGTATTTCTCCATTGATGGCGGCAGCACTATCAGATCCGGGCAGCGCTGCAGCGCCTGCGACGTGGCCATCGCGGACCGTACGCCAAAGCGGCGCGCCTCGTAGTTGCAGGTTGCAATCACGCCCCGCTGGTCCGCCCTGCCGCCGACCGCGAGCGGACGATTTCGCAGCGTCGGATCGTCGCGCATTTCTACCGCGGCATAGAAACAGTCGCAGTCGCAGTGGATGATTTTGCGAAGGGGTGGTGGAGGCGCTGCGGCGATCGCGAAGTTCACGTGGAGGGGTGAGACAGGCGCTAGGGGAAGCTGGAGCAAGGGGAAGCTGCATTTTACCGGTCAATTGCCGACGGTGAAGCACGACGCGCCGTTGAAAGAAACGCGGGATGCATTGAACTCGCTTCAGTGTGTTTCTTCTAACACCGACATCCACGTTGGCGCCGCCAAATCTGGTCGCGCCGCATTCGCAGGGCAACTTGAACAGGAGACTCTCATGGCAGGAAGCACACTCGACCCAGACAACTTCAACCTCCCCGACCGTCAGCTCGGCACGGGACACGGCACCGGCGCGCTCGGCCCCAGCGACACGTCCGACTCCGGCAGCGACCTGCAGGGGGGCGATGGCTTCTCACAAGACGTCGGCCTGGACCTCGACAGCGGCAACACGTCGGCTCCCGAGGGCGGCAGCAGGGGCCGCGGTGCAGGCCCGGATGTTGGCGATGCCAACCTCGACAGCGACAGCGATTCCTCGGGCACCGGGGAAACCGCCGCAGCGGGACGCGACACCCTGTTTGCGGACGGCGACGATATTGATATCGATGACATTGAGGACATCAGCGCAGAGGGTGTCGAGGGGCTGGACGACGATGTCGATGCCGAGGATTCGCCAGAAGGCGAGTTGTCACGGAGGGATTTGCCCACCGGAACCAGCAGCACCACGCCTCCAAACCGCGGCCGCCTGCATTGACCGGAAGCGCGAATTACCCGATCAAGACAGCCGAAGCTGAACCAGAATCCATGGACGGACTACAACCGTCCATGGCATGGCGTCCGCCGCAAGCCAGGCTTCCGCTTGCGCATCGCTGACTTTTGCCAGCAAGCCTTCGACCATCCACTGCTGTATGAGAGCCGTGTCGTCTCGCGCGATACGAACGGCGACCTCTACCAGGTCGAGCGAGGACCCGACAGCAATCATGTTTCCCGAAGCGAACCAGCGCTGCAGCTCGGACCACGGCATCTGCGCGGTTTCCAGGTTGAGCCGCAAGCGCAGCTCATCATCTGTGGGGTCAGTGGTGTTGGTCATGCAGGTATCCGCGGGGCGACAATTTAAATAAACCGCAATCGCTCGCTGTTTCCTTCAGTAGTGTGGCGGTCGTTCATTCCCGGGCGATTGGTCCCCGGAACCGGTTTCCGCGTCCTTCAGGCGCCGAACCAGCGCCATGCATAGCGATTCGATTTCATCCAGCCTGGTTTGTTGCCGGTATATCGTGCGGTTTAGTGTTTCAACCAGGTCTTCGAGTGCGGCAAGTCGGACTTGCGCATCTCCCAATTGCTCTTCAAGGTTCATTCGCCGGCCTCAGTGATTCGGCCGCAATCCGCGGCAATGTGGTTGCCAAAACCCTGCGTGGCAGGAGCCAGCGAAGCGACAGCCGCGGTTCTTCGGCCGTGCAGCTCTCGAATGGACCGCTGGTTCGCCTCGGTGCTCATGCGTTGGCGACCTCATGATGCCGTGCAATCTCATACTGCCTTACGACAAAGTAGACCAGGACAAGCAACGCAAAAAACACGGTGTAGATGTAGAAGGCTTCCAGCATGTATTCGCCACGACTTTCCCATAGAGCAAGCGCCTTCGCTGCCTTCGGCCCGGTACCGGCCCATCTGGCGTTGATCGCGGCCCAGCACCAGACTCCAGCCGGCCATGCCAGCACCGAATAACACAGCAAGCGGCGGTGGCGCATGCGGGGCAAGGCCAGCCCGACCGCCAGACCAAGTATCAGCCCGCCCGTCAATGACCGCAGGATCATGATGATGCCAACCAGCAGAAGCGTTGCGCGTCCAAACCCGCCCAGAATACTGGCCAGAAAAAGTGCGTTACGGGTGCTGACCACCGCGGCAATCGCATTGTCCGTTACCGGGCGCCACACATGGTAGGCCTTCCAGAGCAGGAAACCGACCAGCAGCCCGACGGCGACGGTGATCAGTACGGAACGCAGCGTGGCTGTGCGGTTGGACATCGGCCTATGCTCTCACGCGGCCTTGGGCTTTTGCAACAGGGCCTTGATGTTGTCCAGGCGGTTTCGGGGCGTAATTGTTTCGGCGTCGGTCGGCGCCGCGTCCCCTTCATCAAGCTTCATTTCCTTGATAAAGCGTGACATGTCACAGTGCATGCTCTCGCGCGAGCGCTTGCGATTCTTGCACCAGGTGATATGCAAGCTGCGCTGGGCGCGCGTGATACCGACGTACATGAGGCGGCGCTCTTCTTCGATGCGCGCCGCGAGGGTTTCCACGGGGGCGTCGGGGTCGCCCTTGTGGGGCAGGATGCCCTCCTCCACGCCAATCAGAAATACATGAGGAAATTCGAGCCCCTTCGACGCATGCAAAGTAGACATGCGCACTGCGTCCGGCTCTTCGTCGCGCCCTTCGAGCATGCTCATCAACGCGACCATTTGAGTGAGGTCGAGCAGGCTTTTTTCCGCATCGGCACCCTCGCGCCCCCCGGTGCCTTTTTCTTTCAACCAACCGGTGAAGTCGAGCACGTTCTGCCACTTCCCCTTCGCCTGACGCTCGTCGAAAGCGTCATAGAGATAAGACTCGTAATTGATCTCCTTCATCATGTCTTCGAGCACCTCACCCGCAGCTTCGCCGGGCTTGCTTGCGCGGGCCCCAAGCTGGTTGATGAAATCGCAGAAGCCGCGCAGCGGCGTCAACTGGCGCTCCGCAAGCTTTGCCTCAATGCCGCCCTTGAAGACCGCCTCGAACAGGGAGCATTGCCACTGCCCCGCAAAAGCGCCCAACACTTCCAGTGTGCTTTGTCCAACGCCGCGCCGCGGCGTGGTGACGGCCCGAATAAAGGCTGGATCGTCGTCAGAGTTGGCGACCAAGCGCAGGTAACTGATGATGTCCTTTATTTCGGCGCGGTCGAAGAAGCTTTGGCCGCCCGACATGACGTACGGAATGCGCTCCCGGCGCAGCGCTTTTTCCAGCACGCGGGCCTGGTGGTTGCCGCGATAGAGGATGGCAAAATCGGAAAACTTGGCCCTCCGGTCAAAGCGATGCGCCGACAACATCATCGCGACCTGGTCCGCTTCCTGTTCCTCGTCCGCCATGGCGAGCACCTTGATCGGATCGCCCTGCCCGTGCTCCGACCACAAGGACTTTTCGAACAGCTTCGGATTGTTGGCGATCACGGCGTTGGCCGCCTGCAGGATGCGGGTGGTTGAACGGTAGTTTTGTTCGAGCTTGATGACGCGCAGGTCTGGAAAGTCGACCTGCAGGGTCTTGAGATTTTCGATGGTGGCGCCGCGCCATGCGTAGATTGCCTGGTCGTCGTCGCCGACCGCCGTGAAAAGCGGTTTTTTGCCCAGCCCGGTGACGAGAAGCTTGACCAGTTCATATTGGCAGGTGTTGGTGTCCTGATACTCATCGACCAGCAGGTAGCGCAATTTGCGCTGCCATTTGTCGCGCACGTCTTCCTTGTCGCGAAAGAGCTGTACCGGCAAGCGGATGAGGTCGTCAAAGTCGACCGCCTGATAGGACGAGAGCGTGGCTACGTAGCTGCGATAGATGCGCGCTGCCTGCGCTTCTTCCTCGTCCTTCGCCTGGTGTACGGCAACGTCCGGGTCCACCATGCCGTTTTTCCAGAGCGACATTGTGTTCTGGATTCGCCGCACTTTCTGCTTGTCTGTCGTCACCGCGAGGTCTTGCACGATCGAGAAGCAGTCGTCGCTATCCATGATCGAGAAGCGGTCCTTGAGTCCCACTTCGCGAGCCTCGCGTCGCAAGATCTGCACGCCGAGGGAGTGGAATGTGCTTACGGTCAGGTGCTTCGCAAGTTTCGGCTGCTTGAGCAGCTTTGCGATGCGCTCCTGCATTTCGAGCGCGGCCTTGTTGGTAAATGTCAGCGCAGCAATGTGCTTAGGTTCGTATCCACAATCTTCGATCAAGTGGGCAATTTTTTGGGTGATCACGCGCGTCTTTCCGGATCCAGCGCCGGCCAACACCAGGCAAGGGCCGTCCATGTACTTGACTGCTTCGCGCTGTGGCGCGTTAAGACCAAAAGACGGGGTGTTTGACATGCAGGGGATCGGCAATGCGGGAGGGGTAGCGCGCCATTGTATCGGCCGCCTTGCGATGTGCCAACCTGCCATTGGGCACCACTTTCCCTAATGTGGGCGGTGCTCCCGACAGGATGGTTAATTGTGCAATGCGCGGCCGACTTCCTGCCGCAGGACCGGCAAGAGCTCGGTCTCAAACCAGGGATTGCGCGTAAACCAGAACCTGTTGCGCGGCGAGGGATGCGGCAGCGGCAGGTACTGTGGCAAGGTGCTGCGGAATTGCGCTACCGTCTCGGTAAGGGTCTTGCCGGCCGCATCTCGGAGATACCATGCCTGCGCATGGCTCCCAATCAACAGCGTGAGCCGCACCTGCGGCATCGCTGCAATCAGCTGCGGGTGCCATTGCGGCGCGCACTCAGGACGTGGCGGCAAGTCGCCGCTTTTGCCCTTGCCCGGATAACAAAAGCCGAGAGGCATGATGGCAACGTTGCGACTGTCATAAAAATCCTGTTCCGTCATCTGCAGCCACGACCGCAACAGCCGGCCCGACGCGTCGTCCCATGGGATGCCACTCTGGTGGACCTTTGTGCCGGGTGCCTGGCTCAGGATGAGCAGCCGCGCGGTTGCACTCGCAGCAAGGACCGGGCGCGGCGAGTGGGGCAACTTGCCGGCACAGGTGTCGCAGCTGGCGATTTGCTTCAGCAGAAGCGGAATGGGGATGGGTGTAGTCAGACGGGACACTCTTGGCTCGGCGGATCACGCCGGCGTGATGCGCGACGGCCGCCGGCGACGGCCCGCAGCAGAACGGGAATTTATCATGTTAAGGTTTGCTCCAACCGACTGATGCAGCTTTTCTCCGCCGTCCGAAATGAATTTTGCCCACCTTGTAGAAATCAACGATCCACTGAATCCCCTCATCGATACCCTTTCGCGCGAGCAGTTGTGGCGCGGATTGGTGTTGCGTGTCGAACGTCCCAAAATGTTTGTGCCATGGCTCGACCACTGCGAAATCGTGTTGCGCTCGGACGCCTCCATCGAGCGGGAGTTGCGCTACGGCGATCTGGTGATTCGAGACCAGGTCAGCTTCTTGCCGCAACTGCAGGTGCATGTGCATGTTCCGAAGCAAAACGACATTCCGGCTTCGGACCTCAACATGACTATCGAGGAGCCCCAACCAGGGCTGCTGTTCATTCGCTTCGAATACGAGGACAACAGTCCGGCCCGAAGTACCGACGACGCGTTCTACAACGAGTTTCGGAGGTCGGCCTATCAGGAGTCTGACATCGATACGGTGCGTGTGATCCGTGAGCTTGCAGCGAACGGCGTGCTGGATGCACCCATGTGCTGACCAGCTTGTGGTGGCGCTTCGAACCTGAAATCCATGCGGCTTATTTGGTACTGCGCTCCCAGGCAAAACGCACGGCGTCCCGGGCACGATCCCAGGGCGTCCCGGAATTATTCGATTCCCATTGGAGTTGCGCTTCAGGCTCTATCTGATTCCAGGCGTAGCCTTTGTAGGCATTGTTCGCCCCCAGTTTTTCTCCATGCGCGTACGCGGCCTCGTGGTCTTCATACCGGTCGTCCGACTCGCCACGGCTGCTTGCCCAATGCCGGCGATAGTGCGCTTCGTTCGCGCCTGCTGGCGGGAAGTTTTTCCCGCCTTGCCCGCTGACTTCGGCCTGTTGTCGGCGAAAACTGTGCGCGCCGCGCCGCTCCGCCCTGTCGGCGGAAACTCCCTTATAGCCGTCACGGTCGTTGGCAGCGTCTTCGGGGCCCAGTACGGGCGCGGCATGGTCGTATCCGGTCCACCCGCCTTGCCGCCACTGCGTGGCACGTTCATCAAGATCGACAGGGTTGAAGCGATTCACGATGTCGACGGCCCGGTCGCGCTCAAGGTCAGTTTCGGCTTCGACTGCGAGAAGGTAGCTGCCGCGGCGGATCGCTTCGGAAAAAAGGTCGGGATGAACGCTGCTTTCGTCTGCGCCGAAGAGCTGCGACAAGAGGCCGGAAAAACTCCAGCCGCTGTCGACGTCGTAGACGTGATGGCCGCTTCGGACTAGCGTTGATTGGCGGGACGTAAGCGTGTCTTCGGAGGGCGTCAGTTGAACGTCGGCAATGGGGATGCCGCTGCCAATCAGCGCATCCCTCGCCGTGTCGGCGTCGTCGAAATTGTCAAATACGGCGATGACGGTATGGGACATGGTGGACCCCTTCAAGTTTGGTGCATTGACGAGCCGAACGCAGGGCCGGTGGGTGCGAACACGGCATGACGGTAAGACAACGTTTATCAAAAGGGGTTCGCGCGCGAACGACAGGACGATCACAGGGTGTGATCAAGGTCTGATCACGGAGGCGTGGCGGACCAACGCTTCGAACCATTCCATACCAAAGAACTATTCAAGACCTCCGTGCTCTATCGATGATGAATTGCGCAAAGGCACAGCAGGAGCTTTTGCCGCAGAAGAACCGCGGCTGCTACGCGGCCGAGTCTACAAAGACCATCCTCCACCACGCAGGAGTTCAAGCATGTCGACCATCATTGCGGGAAGATTCGAGCAGCAAACCCCGGCCCATGACGCCGTGAGCGAATTGGTTAATGCGGGGTTTCATAGCGACCAGGTAAGCACGTTCTACGTTAATCCTGCGGGCCGTCACGGAACGTATCCCATCGGTGGCGACGTGAACGATTCGAAGGGGTCTGAGGACACAGGGAAGGGCATGTCCTCCGGCATGGCACCGGGTGCCCTAGTTGGCGCCGTTGTTGGCGCGGTTGCGACTCCATTGACCGGTCCGCTGGGTGCTGTAACCGGCGCACTGGTAGGCGCGCATGTTGGATCGCTGCCAGGCTCGCTATCGTCAACCAACCACGAGGGAAGCGAGGACCCGAACGTACTGCCGCACCGCCGCTCCGGAGTGATGGTGGCAGTAACGCTGCCGCAAGTGGATTGGCAAGGGAAGGCGGTAGAGATTTTGAAGTCACTTGGCGCTGACGATATCGAATGCGCTGAAGGGACTATTGCCAATGGCGACTGGCAGGACTTCGATGCCATCTCGCCAGTGCGGCTTCTTGTGCCGCCAAGGTCGACCTCGCAAAACTAGGCTTGAGCGTTCGGCCGGATTGCTTGGCTACTCCAATGAAGCCGCCGGACGCGCGGCGCAAATGCCGAGTTCACCGTCTCGCCCTGCACGAGCTAATGCCGCCTCCGCGCGTCCCATTACCTGAGCCAGCAATTCACCCGGCTCCCACGCAGCGACCCCCGCTGAAATGCTGTAATGAAGGTTGCTATCGCCCGGACTGCCCGTATGGGTGTCGCCTTTAGCAAGCGATAGTAACCGCGCCCGAGTGCGTTCGAGCGCAACGGTCGCGGTGCTCAACCGGGCACTGGGCATCAAGATGGATAACTCGCGTTCTCCATGTCGCGCCAGACTATCCGTCGCGCGACGGCCGATTTCAAGCTCTTGTGCGACATCTTGCAAAAGCCTCGCGGCGGACTCTGGTCCGGATTGGTGTTTTACTTCGTCATAGCCGTCCACGGCGATTACGGCTACGCAAAACCCGGTCTTGTTGCGGACCGCCCGTCGGCTTTCGTCTTGCACAAGACGCATGAATTCGCGTTGGTTCCACAACCCTGTTAATGGATCACGACTTGCCAGATCGCCTAGTCTGGCACTAGTTTCAGCGAGTTCTTCATTCCGGCTTTTTAGACGAACGCGCAGTTCCGATACCCCGGCGTTGATCGCGAGGAAGCGGCCGAAGGTCAGGACGGCAACGATCCAGAAGAATGCGCTCGAACTTGTCGTGTTTGCGACAGCGACCGCGACTCCCTGGTGTGCCCCGGTGCTCAACATGATTGCGCCGATTGCCGCACTGATCAGAAGCCACGTCACCAGGAATGCGCGACGGCCGAAGTGGAGCGTGCTGTACGACAGCGGAACGAACAAGTTGAGGACGAAAAGAAAAATCAGGTGCGGCGCCAACGTCATGCCGGTCAGGTTGATGGCGCACGCGGCGAACACCTGAGCCCCTGTCAGTGCAGGATCGCGAAACCGTCGGGAAGCGCCGGAAGCAATGGCGGCGATAAATAACGCGTTGACGATTACGCCAAAGATCAGCACGGTGAGCGGCACCGTCCAGGCCAGCATACCGGCGTAAGCCAGGGCGAACAACACCAGGACGTTGATGCCGTAGTCCAGCACGGCGAGAAGCGTTACCCGTAGACGGATTCGCGTCTTGCTGTCTAACGAGGCTAACCACGGAGCAAATGTTCTACGCATGCGGTACTCGGTGGCGGCGGTGCTTGAGGACTCGGCCTTTCCGGGAAAATCGGAACGGGCATTTTATCAACACGACATCAGCCTGTTGTTTCGAAGCACGATACATCCGGAATACAGAGAATCGAGTTCGACAATCGTACCTCGATACTTTAAATTGCCTATAGTCATCTCTGTCAAATCTCTTCTATTATTTCCGTTTGCCGTTGCGCACTGCACCATTCGTATTTCAAGCACAAACTCCATGGCAATCAGCGTATCAATCATTGAAGACAACCCGACGTTTCTGCAGCGCTTCGCTTCCACCATCCGGTCGGAGCCTGGCTTTGTGCTGGTCGGCACCGCTACTGACGGCGCTGAAGGAATGGCTCTGATAGACCGAGTCCGGTCCGATGTCTACCTGATCGATCTGGGCCTGCCTGACATGGACGGTACGGCGCTGATCAGGCATGCGCTCGAAACGCATCCCGGTGCCAACGTGATGGTAATCACTGTATTCGGTGATGACGCGCACGTTATATCAAGTATCGAGGCTGGCGCAACAGGCTACATTCTGAAAGACAGTTCACAGCGCGAGCTTGTCGAAGGCATTCACGAAATACGTGACGGCGGTTCACCGCTTAGTCCTGTTGTCGCCAATAAGCTACTCAGACTTTTCCGCGCGAAGCAATCGGAAAAGCGCTCCCGCGAAAAATCCGCTGAGCCCGCGTACACCAGCCTGACGGAACGCGAAATACAGATACTGCGGTTGCTTTCAACCGGCGTCGGATTTCGAGAGATCGGTGAAACGCTCGGCATTTCGGTTCACACCGTCGCGCAGCACAATCGCAATATCTATAGCAAGCTGGTGGTGCGTTCGAGAGGGGAAGCGGTTTTTGAAGCGACGAAAATCGGGCTCATCAATTTTTGACCATTGGGCCAGCGCCCTCTTTCGCGCGACAACCCTGATTGTCCTTTGGCTCGCTGTCCTGGCGACCTTCGCGCCTGCCAACGTGCATGCGCGAGATGTTGTTCGCGTCAGTCGGGGCGCGTTCGTAATCTCTGGCGCCGTCGACGCGCCAGGAGATGCCGCGCCGTGGCAAGCAGTCACCTTTCCACACCGAACCGCAAAGCCTGGCGGCGACGCGCTGGTCCCCTACTGGTATCGCGCCAGCTTTGACTCCGACGATCCGTCTCAGCCAGTCTGGCTCTTCTTTCCGAAACTGCGCAGCGGCGGCACGATCTTCGTCAATGGCACGGAGGTTGGCGATATTCGAAGCGCTGACGCCCTGACTCAGGTGCGCTGGTTCCGGCCGAATCTGGTGTTCGTTCCGGCGGCGGCCCTGCACAAGGGGCAGAACGTGGTGGCAGTCCAGTTTTCGATCCGCGAGCCGCTCACAAGCTTCGGCGAATTCATGGTCGGCGCCGAGCCGGAACTGAGGGACCGCTTCGACAACCTGCTCTTCTGGTAGGACACCAGCACCACCGTTTCCAACCTCATCTGCCTGATCTTCGGCGCCCTCACCCTGACGTTCTGGCTTCGACGGCGCCAGGAGCGGTTATACGGCATCCTGGCGGCATGCGCGCTCTTCTGGGGAGTCCGCACGTTCGTATTTCGGATGCCGGTCGTGCCGATGGATTACTGGGTCTTGTGGCGGTTCTGCTATTACTTCACAACGGGCGGATTCATCGTCTGTATCACGCTCTTCATCCTTCGATTCAGCCAATCCGCCACGCCGAGAGTCACCAATTTTCTGCTGGCTTACTGGCTGCTTGGGTGCGCGGTTTTTCTGCTGCTGGGCAGTGCCGCTCGTCTGCCGATGGACGCGTGGTGGACCGTCGGATTCCTGCCCTTTACCGCGTATGGCACTGTGCGGCTGGTCGACTTTGCTTGTCGCCGCCGAACCGCATCGTCGATAGCCATGGTCTTCGCTATCCTTTTTGCCCTGGCCTTGGCACTGCATGACTTCGGCGTGCAGCACAACCTGTTTGGCCTCGACGAATTCTATCTTCTCCATCTTGGTATTCCAGCATTTTTGCTAGTGATGGCCAGCGTGCTGCTGGACCGGTTCGTGCGGACCTTGCGTCAGTCCGATATTACGGCCGAACAGCTGGCAGCCCGTGTTGCCGAGCGCGAAGCCGAGCTGGCGAAGAGCTACGAACGCCTGAGCAAACTGGAGCGCGCCCATGCAACGGCGGAAGAGCGGCAGCGCATCATGCAGGACATGCACGACGGTGTGGGTTCGCAGCTGCTGTCCAGCCTTCTGATGATTGAGCGCTCCGAGGTAAGCAAATCGGACATCGTCTCGCTGCTACAGGAATGCCTGGACGACATGCGCCTCGTCATCGATTCGCTTTCGCCCGACGAGCCGGACCTGCTGCCGGTGCTCGGCAACCTGCGCTTCCGCATGGAGCCGCGCATGGCGAAAATGGGGCTGGTTTCAACCTGGACCTATCGTGATCTGCCTGACACGCTGGAACTTGCACCGCACGATTCACTGCAAATCCTTCGCATCATTCAGGAGGCGCTTACCAACGTATTCAAGCACGCCAATGCGAAGCGCGTATGGGTCAACGTCGGCTTTGAGGACGGCGTCCTCGAATTGCGCGTCGCCGATGACGGTGATGGCTACGACCCGACATCCCAAGCCACCGGCCGCGGTATCGGCAACATGCGCTCGCGTGCCGACCGGATCGGGGCGGAATTTTCGATTCGGCCTGAGTCGACGGGCACCGTGGTTCTGCTGCGCTTCCATGTGCCGTCATTCGCTGCAGCCGCAGCCCCAGTCGATGCGATGGAGGCTTGACCGGCACACGGTAAGTCCGTTACGACGAAGAGCTTCAGGACCATCATGGTCCTGTCAATGAGCCCCGAGCAGGCGCCTAGATGTCGACCGGATCCACCTCCAGCGACCAGCGCGCGCGCGTTTTGACCGCGCGAAGGCTTGCCAGCCAGTCTCCAAGGAAATTCTGCAGCGCGGGACGGGAGGGACACTCGATTAGCAACTGCGCCCGCTCCACATTGGCGACACGGGTCATGGTCATGGGTATCGGGTCGTTGACCACGATAGCCTCGTCGTCGACCAGTTCGACGGCGATCTGCAGGAAGTCGAGCGCGGTCTGCAACGCGGGCGCCTCAGCCCGTAGCAGCGCCTGGTACACGAAGGGCGGCAGGCCCGCCTGGCGTCGCTCCTCAAGCAACCCGTCGGCAAAACGCTGGTAGTCATGCGCCATCACCGCTGCGTACAGGGGATGCTGCGGGTAGCGGGTCTGGATCAGCACCTCGCTCGCATTGCCGCCCTCCCTGGTGGCCGTGCGTCCGGCCCGGCCGGCAACCTGCATCAACTGCGCAAACAGCCTTTCGCTGGCGCGGTAGTCATGCGAAAAGAGCGCCGTGTCGGGATTGAGCACGCCGACCAGGGTCAGGTTGCGGAAGTCGTGTCCCTTGGCCACCATTTGGGTGCCGACAAGGATATCGACCTCCCCCCGGTGCACGCTATCGAACGCCTCCTGCGCGCTCCCCTTCCTGCGGGTTGAATCGGCGTCAATCCGCAGGAGCCGCGCCTCCGGGAAGACAGTCTGCAGCGTCTCCTCAATGCGTTGAGTGCCTCTGCCCAGCGGCTGCAGATCAACATTTCCGCATGTGGGACAGGACTTCGGTATCCGCAATTCAAGGCTGCAATGGTGGCAACGCAGCCTGTGTTCGGGCCGGTGCAGCACCATGAAGGCAGTGCACCGGGAGCAGTTGCTGACCCAGCCGCAGGCATCGCAACTGAGGACAGGCGCATAGCCGCGCCGATTCAGAAACAGAAGCGATTGCTCGCGCTTTTCCAGACGGCGGCGAATTGCCGTGATCAAGGTGGACGTAATGCCGTCGGCCGGCTTGTCGCGCTCCATGTCGATCAAGCGCACTTTGGGAAGCACCGCCTCGGGGGTTGCGCGCTGGCGCAGGCTTAGACGGACGTAGCGACCGGAGGCGGCATGTTGCCAACTCTCGGCGGAGGGTGTAGCCGAGCCGAGAACGATAGGTATTCCTTTTTGATGCGCACGCCACACGGCAAGGTCGCGCGCAGAGTAGCGCAAGCCTTCCTGCTGCTTGTAGGAGGGATCGTGCTCCTCGTCGACGATGATGAGTCTAAGCTGAGGCATCGAAGCAAGAACCGCGAGACGGGTACCGAGCACAATACGGGCGCGCCCAAGGTGGGCGTCAAGCCAGCTCGCGAGTCGTGCGCCTTCCGCCAGGCCGCTGTGCAGCGTGACCACCGGCAGTCCCGGAAACCGGTTACGAACACTCTGTTCAAGCTGCGGCGTCAGGTTGATCTCCGGGATCATCATCAACACCTGGCCCGGCTCATCCGATGCGCTGAGAATGCGCTGGGCCGCATTCAGGTACACCTCTGTCTTGCCACTGCCGGTGATCCCGTGAAGGAGTATTGGAGAAAATCCTTGCGCTGCCGCGATCGTCCCTACGGCGAGTTCCTGCTCCGCGTTCAGGCCCGGGGGCGCGATCTGCGCTGCAGACTCGACACTGGCGATCGGCGCCGATGCCGCCACTTTCTTTAGTGCGCGCGTCAGGCTGACTGCATTCCCGGCTCGCAGATTTTTTGGGAGTGCCGGTAGCGCGACTTCACCAAGGGGTCGCTGATAGTACGCGGCGGCGAACCGGCAAAGGCCGAACCAGTCGGCCGTCAATGGCGCGAGGTCCGACCGAACCGCTATAACGTCCTTGATCTGGGCAGGGTCGAGAGCGCTATGTCCAACGACCGCCACAATAAGCGCTGCCACTTCTCGACGGCCGAACGGGACAATGACGATTTGCCCGCCCTGCGGAACCGGCATTCCAGCAATCGTCTGCAGCCACCTGTAATCGAAGACGGTGTCAAGCGGCGCGTCGATCACGACCTGCAGGATTTTTTGTTCCACGACTTAAGGTGTTTCCTTAGGATTCCGGCTAACTCGCGGATTAGTAAGTGGTTTTTGGGCTATCCACAAACTGTGTGGATAACTTTGTGGACAAGTGTGTGAGTAGACCGGGGAAGCCTTGCGCAGCTTAGGTTTCAACAGATTGCCCAAAAGGAAAGCAGAAATTAAAGTCCCTATTAATCAATGAGTTGGCTAAACAGTTTAGGCTCGGAAAAAAATTTTGCGGTCGGCTCCGTTGCTGCCGTGCACAAAGCATTTTTGTGAATAAGTTCGTTGTGGAATCGCCCTTAAGGCGGGTTGGAGTGCGATATATAGTTCTTTTTAACAACATGTAACGCCCGCCGCCGGCTCCTCGGAAAACCTCATCTGAATCCTCTCATCCCTACCTAAGGGTCGGTTTTTTAAGCTCTTTTCGCGCGACGCCCGGTGTGGATAACTATGTGAATAGTTGCGTGTTGCAGGATCCGGTTCGGGCTTCGACGCCGGCAGCGACTGCACCAGCTACGAAGATACGATTTTTAAACATGCATGCAATCAATGGCTTAGGGCGATTCCGGTCTTTGTCGCAGATTAAACGGCAGGAATCGCCATCCACCGCGACTCGGATTCAACTTTGTGAATAACTAGAGCCGATCACGCCGAGGCGGGCAAGCCCCGGCGGCTCAAGGAATGCACTGCATCGACCAGCACAGCTACGGACTCGGTAGGCGTAAATTGGGAAATTCCGTGCCCCAGGTTGAAAACGTGGCCTCCGTTTGCGGATTCGCCGAAGCTTTTCAAGACGGAAGCGGTTTCCGCCTTGATGCTTCCAGGGTTTGAAAACAGAACCGTCGGGTCCAGATTGCCTTGCAGCGCCACGCGGTCACCCACCAGCGCGCGCGCTTTTCGGAGGTTAACGGTCCAGTCAAGCCCGACCGCGTCGGCACCCACGTCGGCGATTTGGTCGAGCCAGAGCCCGCCGCCCTTCGTAAAAACGATAGAAGGAATCCGGACGCCATCTTTGGTTTTCTTCAACCCTGCAAAGATCCGCCGCATGTAATCAAGGGAAAACGTCTGGTAAGCACCGTCCGCGAGCGCGCCGCCCCACGTATCGAACAGCATAACCGCTTGTGCGCCCGCGTCGATCTGGGCATTAAGGTAATCAGTGACCGCAGTTGCATTGACGTCGAGAAGGTGGTGCATCAAGTCCGGCCGGTCGTACAGCATGCCCTTGACGAGTCGGAAATCGTCCGACCCACCTCCTTCGACCATGTAACAAGCAAGCGTCCACGGACTTCCGGAAAACCCGATCAGCGGAACTCGGCCATTGAGTTCGTGGCGAATCTGCGTCACAGCGTCAAACACATATTGCAGCGATCCGGGCGGCGGCGGCGCCAACTTTCTTATCGCTGTTTCATCGCGGAGGGGATGCAGAAATTTCGGACCTTCCCCGTCGGCGAAATGCAGGCCGAGCCCCATTGCATCGGGCACAGTCAGGATGTCGGAAAAAAGAATGGCTGCGTCGAGTGGATACCGATCCAATGGTTGCAGCGTCACTTCAGTCGCATAGTCGGGATTTTTGGCCAGGCCGAGAAAGGAACCCGCACGCTGACGGGTGGCACGGTATTCCGGCAGGTAGCGTCCCGCCTGGCGCATTAGCCAAACCGGGGTGTAATCGGTTGGCTGGCGCAGCAGCGCACGTAAAAAGGTGTCGTTCTTGAGTGGCGAAAAGGCAGCGGACATCGAAGGCAACTTAAGTTGGGCGTGCGGTTAGACCGTTTGCGCGAAGCCGGTATTATCGCCGAAAGCGCCTTGGAGACAGGCCAAACTTGCCATGCTCAGGTGCGCGTGTCGTGGGGACGGGATAGTGCCTGTCGCGCTGGAGTGCGCATGCCGTAGGTGGAACGGCGCATTATTCGGTTTGGGCCAGATGTTGCAAAGCCGTTGGGAACTGGCCCTCTGCCTTGTTGTTAGTGCCCACTCTGGCCTTAAATGTCGCCGTCGTTAGCGCACCGTGAGGTTGGCATAATCTGGATTGCCGGGTGGATAAGCCAGTTTCATATCCCGCATTGCCTCGGCAACCACCGACGCAATAGCAAGGTTTCGATGGGGCTTCGAGTCAGCCGGTATGACATACCAGGGCGCGAGGTCCGCATCTGTCTCGTGGATGACTTCCGCATAAGCCTTCAGATAGTCTTTCCAGAGCTTGCGTTCAGCAAGGTCCTGCGGATCAAACTTCCAGTGCTTGAGGGGGTCGTCGAGTCGCTCCTGAAGACGTTGACGTTGCTCCTCTTCCGAAATATGGAGGAAGAACTTAAGGACGACGGTTCCCGTTTCTGCCAGCAGGCGTTCGAAGTCGCGGATGTGCTGCAGTCGCCGGTTCCATTCTTTGGAGTTGATGTCGCCGTGCACGTACGGAACCAGCACATCCTCGTAGTGACTGCGGTTGAAAATTGCGACTTCCCCCTTCCGCGGGGTTTGCGCATGGACGCGCCAGAGGAAATCATGCTCCTTCTCTTCGAGCGACGGCGCGCGGAAAGGCACTGTCCGTATGCCTTGCGGATCTATGTGGCCAAATACCCCTTTAACGGTACCGTCCTTGCCCGAGGTGTCCATGCCCTGCAGGACCACAAGAAGCTTGCGCTCGTGCTCGGCATAGAGCATGTCCTGCAAAGTGGCGATTTCTTCGCCAAGCTCATTCAGCTTATTCTCGTCTTTACCCTTGTCGCCGGTTGACAGGGGCTTAGCCGCCGCTTCGTCGTCCGTGAGCTTTGGCGCCTTGTTCTTCACGCGAAATCGCTCGGTTGCACTTTCACTCATGCAGATTCCTCCAGATGGTTCATGCGACGCGCATGTGCTCGATCTTCATGCAACGATCCATAACGACAATCAGCTCCGCATCCCGTGCTTTCTGTGCCGCCGCTTCGTTAATGACGCCCAGTTGCATCCAGAGGCACCACGCACCGATGGAGATTGCTTCGTCCGCAATTGGCCCGATTGCCTCGGACCGGCGAAAGCAATCCACGACGTCGATTTGTACTCCGGTGCTCTTGAGCGCGGCGGCAGCGTCCGTTAAGGATGCGTGACAAACCTCATTCAGGATGCGTTGGCCCGCTTGGGAGGGATTCACCGGCACGATCCGAAAGCCGTGTTGCTGAAGGTAGCTAGCGACCTCATTGCTGGGCCTCTCGGGGTTGGCGGATAGTCCGACTACGGCAATTGTGCGCGCCCGCTTGAGGATGTCTGGGATATCAACGGCCTGATCTGGCATGATTGCTCCAACAAATAAAAAAGACAGCATAAGCTGTCTTTTTTATTTTAGCGCTGTCTGTTCCTAAGCCATTGAAGCGATCGCAATCGTGGGGCTCAGCGTTTTTGCCGGAGCCTTTGAATTGCGGCCAACTGGGCAACCGCAACCGCGAGTTCGACTTGCGCCGCGGCGTAATCGATCTTTGATTCGCGATTAACCAGCGCTTCCTCGGCCAGCTTCTTGGCTTCGCTAGCTTTGGCTTCGTCAAGATCAGCGCCGCGGATGGCGGTATCGGCGAGCACGGTCACGCCACTCGGTTGAACTTCGAGAATGCCACCGGCAACGAAGACAAACTCTTCCTCGGCGCGATCCACCAGCTTGATCCGCACGGCGCCTGGCCGGATGCGGGTAATTAGTGGCGTGTGCCTGGGATATATCCCCAGTTCGCCCGCCTCGCCCGGCAACGCGACGAACTCGGCTTCACCGGAGAATATCTGCTCTTCGGCGGAAACCACGTCGACGTGAATAGTGTGTGCCATATCAAGACCTTGTGTCGTGCAGGTCTCTCCCGTTAGCGGAGAGACCTGGCGGGGTTACTGCAGCTTCTTGGCTTTCTCGATTGCTTCTTCGATCGTGCCGACCATGTAGAACGCTTGCTCCGGCAGGTGATCCAGTTCGCCGGAATCGATCATCTTGAAGCCCTTGATCGTGTCCTTCAGCGAAACGTATTTGCCGGGGGAGCCGGTAAATACTTCTGCAACGTGGAACGGCTGGGAAAGGAAACGCTGCATCTTCCGAGCGCGGGCCACGACCAGCTTGTCTTCCGGCGCCAGTTCATCCATGCCAAGAATCGCGATAATGTCGCGCAATTCCTTGTAACGCTGAAGCGTGTTCTGGACAGCGCGCGCTGTCTCATAGTGCTCCTGACCCACGACGTTTGGATCGAGCTGACGCGAAGTTGAGTCGAGCGGATCCACGGCAGGGTAGATACCCAGCGCGGCGATGTCACGCGACAAAACGACGGTCGAGTCAAGGTGGGCAAAGGTGGTTGCAGGTGACGGGTCGGTCAAGTCATCGGCAGGGACGTACACGGCCTGGATCGACGTGATTGAACCGGTCTTGGTCGAGGTAATGCGCTCCTGCAGGCGGCCCATTTCTTCGGCCAGGGTTGGCTGATATCCCACGGCGGATGGCATACGACCGAGCAACGCAGACACTTCAGTACCGGCCAGCGTATAGCGGTAGATGTTATCGACAAAGAACAGGACGTCACGACCTTCGTCGCGGAAGCCTTCGGCGATCGTCAAGCCGGTGAGAGCCACGCGCAGACGGTTACCCGGCGGCTCGTTCATCTGACCGTAGACCATGGCGACCTTGGAGTTCGTCGGCGTTTCGAGATCCACCACCTTGGCATCTGCCATCTCGTGATAGAAGTCGTTGCCTTCGCGAGTGCGCTCGCCAACACCGGCGAATACGGACAGGCCACTGTGTGCCCTGGCGATGTTGTTGATCAGTTCCATCATGTTGACGGTCTTGCCCACACCAGCGCCACCAAACAGGCCGACCTTACCGCCCTTGGCGAACGGGCAAACCAGGTCAATCACCTTGATGCCGGTTTCCAGCAATTCCTGCGATGGCGACAACTCGTCGTACGCGGGCGCCTTGCGATGGATCGACGCTGTGCGCTCACGGCTGACCGGACCGCATTCGTCGATCGGGTTACCCAGAACGTCCATGATGCGACCCAATGTGGCCGTACCGATTGGCACCATAATTGGATGCCCGGTGTTCTGGATCATCATGCCGCGACGCAGACCGTCCGAGGTTCCCAGAGCGATGGTACGGACGATGCCGTCACCCAGCTGCTGCTGGACTTCCAGCGTCAGCTCGGAGCCTTCCATCTTCAACGCATCGTATATCCGTGGCATTGCGTTACGTGGAAATTCCACGTCCACAACGGCGCCGATACACTGAACGATTTTGCCTTCAGCCATGTTCGTTCCTTCAATTAAAATTAAATTTCAAATATTTCGTCAGACCGCCGCGGCGCCCGCAACGATCTCGGACAGTTCCTTGGTGATCGCTGCCTGACGGGTCTTGTTGTAGATAAGCTTGAGTTCGCCGATCACGCTACCGGCGTTGTCGGATGCAGACTTCATGGCGACCATCCGCGCTGACTGCTCCGACGCGAGATTCTCTGCAACCGCCTGGTAGATCAGTGCTTCGACGTAGCGAACCAGCAGCTCATCAATGACGGTTTGCGGATCCGGCTCATACAGGTAATCCCACGAATGATGGCCCTTGTCGCCGGTCATCTTCTCCGCGCCCAATGGCAGAAGCTGTTCCAGCATCGGCTCCTGCTTCATCGTGTTCACGAACTTCGTATAGACGAGGTAGATCGCGTCGAGCTGCCCATCCTGATATGCATCGAGCAGAACCTTGACCGGTCCGATCAGCTTGTCGAGGTGCGGCGTGTCGCCAAGCTGCACTGCATGCGCCACGACCTTTGCGCCAATCCTGTTCAGGAAACCGAAACCCTTGTTGCCGATAGCGACAGCTTCCGCGGTCTTGCCCTCCGCTTCGAGTTCGCGCAGCCGCGTGGTCACCAGGCGCAAGGCATTGGTGTTCATGCCGCCGCACAGGCCCTTGTCCGTCGTGACAACGATGAACCCGACCTTTTTTGAGGTGTGCTGCTGGACCAAAAACGGATGGGTATATTCCGGATTGGCCTGGGCAAGATTAGAGGCGATATTACGAATCCGATCACTGTAGGGACGGGCAGACCGCATCCGCTCCTGCGCCTTACGCATTTTGGATGCGGCGACCATTTCCATCGCCTTGGTGATCTTCTTCGTATTCTCTACGCTCTTGATCTTGCCGCGTATTTCTTTACCTGCAGCCATGTGCTTTCACTCCTTGTCGTTCCGGGCGCAACGAGGCGCACCGGGACGGGTCCGCTAAGACGCTCAGAACGTTTTCTTGAAGTTTGTAACGGCCGTCGCCAACTCGGTTTCGCCATCCTTGTCGAGCTGCTTGGTGTCTTCGATCTTCTGAAGCAGAGGACCGTGACTGGTCTTGACGTAGCTGTGCAGGCCTGATTCGAATGCGAGCACGCGCTTGACGTCAATGCTGTCGAAGTAACCCTTGTTCACTGCGAACAGCGATACGGCCATCAGCGAAATTGGCAGTGGCGAGTACTGCGGCTGCTTGAGCAATTCTGTCACGCGAGCACCACGGTCAAGCTGCTTCCGTGTCGCTTCATCGAGGTCGGATGCAAACTGAGCAAACGCGGCCAACTCGCGGTACTGCGCGAGGTCGGTACGAATACCGCCGGACAAGCCCTTGATGACTTTCGTCTGCGCAGCGCCACCGACGCGCGACACCGAGATACCGGCGTTAATCGCGGGGCGGATACCTGCGTTGAACAGCGACGTCTCCAGGAAGATCTGGCCGTCTGTAATCGAGATCACATTGGTCGGAACGAAGGCAGACACGTCGCCGGCTTGCGTTTCGATAATTGGAAGCGCCGTCAGGGAACCGGTCTGGCCCTTTACTTCACCGTTGGTGAATTTTTCGACGTAGTCGATGTTGACGCGCGCGGCACGCTCCAGCAAACGCGAGTGGAGATAGAACACGTCGCCGGGATAAGCTTCACGGCCTGGCGGGCGGCGCAACAGCAATGACACCTGACGGTAAGCAACGGCTTGCTTGGAAAGGTCGTCATACACGATCAGCGCGTCCTGGCCGCGGTCGCGGAAGTATTCGCCCATTGCGCAACCGGAGTAAGCGGACACGAATTGCATGGCGGCCGACTCGGAAGCCGATGCCGCAACGACGATGGTGTAATCCATCGCGCCGTGCTGCTCAAGCGAGCGCACGATGTTTTTAATGGTTGATGCTTTCTGGCCGATCGCGACATAGATACATGTCATGTTCTGGCCTTTCTGATTGATGATGGTGTCAACCGCAACCGCGGACTTGCCGGTCTGGCGATCGCCAATGATCAGCTCGCGCTGACCACGTCCGATCGGCACCATCGAATCAATTGCCTTGAGCCCCGTTTGCATCGGCTGCGATACGGATTGCCGCGCGATCACGCCGGGGGCAATTTTCTCGATCGGCGCCGAAAGCTTGGCATTGACTGGCCCTTTGCCGTCGATTGGCTGGCCCAGCGCGTTGACCACGCGGCCTTTCAGTTCGGGGCCGATTGGCACTTCGAGAATGCGGCCGGTGCACTTGACCGTGTCGCCTTCGGAAATGTGTTCGTAGTCGCCAAGAATGACGGCGCCGACTGAATCGCGCTCAAGGTTCAGCGCGAGACCAAAGGTATTGCCAGGAAATTCCAGCATCTCGCCCTGCATCGCGTCAGACAGACCGTGGATGCGGCAGATGCCGTCGGTGACGGATATGACCGTTCCCTGATTGCGGATCTCAGCAGTGTCGCCGAGGCCTTGGATCCGGCTCTTGATCAGTTCGCTGATTTCGGATGGGTTGAGTTGCATGTTAACTCCTAAAATTAATCTCTTTGATGTCGCAGGAACGTGTCGCATGGACCACGCCGCACGAACCATCTCGCATGAACCTGCGGCGCAGCGCGCCGCAGACAGCCATATCGCGCGGCTTACGCCGCCAGCGCCACCTGCATTTGCTGCAGCTTTGCGCGTACCGAGGTGTCGAGCACTTCGTCGCCCACCACTACACGCACGCCGCCAATCAGTGAAGGATCAACGGACACATGCGGACGAAGCTTGCGACCAAATCTCCGCTCCAGCGCCCCTGCCAATTCCTGCACCTGTGTTTCTGACATTTCAAACGCACTGAGAATTTCAGCGTCTGCTGCACCTTCACCAGCATTTTTCAACGCATGAAATTGCACCGCAATCTCGGGCAACAATGTGAGTCGACCGTTGTTGACCAGCATGCCAATGAAGTTCACTGCTTCAGGACCGGCCGGTGATTTGAGGGCAGACATGAAGAGCTCGCGCATCTGCTGATGCGAGACCTTCGGGTTCTGTGCAATGCCCCGAATTTCAGGGTTCGCTGCGACTTGGGCCATCTCGGAAACAAGATCGGCCCATGCAGGCAGATCGCCCTGGCTCGCAACACGAAACAGGGCTTCAGCGTAAGGACGGGCAACGGTTGCTATCTCGGCCATGGCTACAGCTCAGTCTTCAGTTGATTCAGCAAGTCCGCATGCGCTGCGGCATTGATTTCCCGCTTGAGGATCTGTTCGGCGCCCTTGACAGCCAGCGTGGCGACCTGGCCGCGCAACGTTTCACGCGCCTGGGTGACCTGCTGCTCAGCGTCGGCGCGGGCTGATGCCAGAATCCGCGCAGCCTCTTCGGCGGCGGTCTTCTTGGCATCTTCAATGATGCCCTGGCCGCGACGTTCCGCGTCGTTGATGCGCTTCTGGCCTTCGTCACGCGCGGTGGCGAGTTCAGCCTGGGCGCGCCTTTCGGCCGCAGCCATCTCGGCCTTGCCGCGATCGGCGGCAGCGAGGCCGTCCGTAATCTTCTGCGCGCGCTCGTCGAGCGCTTTCATCAGTGGCGGCCACACGAATTTCATCGTGAAGGCCGCGAGGATGAAGAAGACCACGAACTGTGCAAACAGGGTTGCATTTAAGTTCACGGTGATTTCCTTCTCAGAATAACGTGTGTCGGACCTTGAACACTGTCCAGGGCCCGCGAGTTGAGATCAGCCGATTAGCCGCGCAGGAACGGATTGGCGAACGCGAACATCATCGCGATACCAACACCGATCAGGAACGCTGCATCGATCAGGCCGGCGAGCAGGAACATCTTGGTCTGCAGGGTGTTCATCAGTTCAGGCTGGCGAGCCGAAGCCTCGATGAATTTGCCGCCCATGATGCCGATACCGATACAAGCGCCAATAGCGCCAAGACCGATGATCAAACCACAAGCCAGTGCAACGAAAGCGACGTTAGTCATGAAAGCTCCTTAAATTGGAAAAAAAGACAAAACAAGATACTGCGATTCAAAACGAAATCAGTACAACCGTGTTTGCGACGGATCCTGCCGTTAATGCCCCTCGTGAGCCTGCCCGACATACACCAGGGTAAGCATCATGAAAATGAAGGCTTGCAATAACACGATCAGAATATGGAACACGGCCCAGACGGAGCCAGCGACAACGTGCATTCCGAAGCCCCACCAGGTGGCGGTCGATCCGAGCAATGCGATAAGCAGGAAGATCAACTCACCCGCATACATGTTGCCAAACAGCCGCATACCAAGCGACACGGTCTTCGCGACGAATTCAATAATGTTGAGACCGAGGTTCGGAATCCAAAGCGCTGGGTGTGAACCAAAGGGCGCACAAAACAGTTCGTGGACGAAGCCGCCGATGCCCTTGATCTTGATGTTATAGAACAGCATCAGCGCGAACACGGCCAGCGCCATGCCGAGCGTGCCGTTGAGATCGGCGGTGGGCACAGCACGGTGAAAGTGAATCACGTGACCGAGTCCGACTGCCTTGAACAGTCGATCGAACATGTCGACTGGAAGGAAGTCCATCGAGTTCATTAGCAGAACCCAGACGAACACGGTCAGGGCTAGCGGCGCAATGAATGCGCGGTTGCCGTGGATGATTGCCTTGGACTGGTCTTCCACCATTTCGACGACGAGTTCAACCATGGCCTGGAACCGGCCCGGTACGCCAGACGTGGCGCGGCGCGCCGCCATCCACATGAACAGACACCCGATTATCCCAACCGCGAGCGACCAGAAGATGGTGTCGTAATTGACGATGGAAAAATCAATGATCTTGTCCTGATGACGGGACGAGAAGTGTGTCAGGTGGTGGACGATATACTCGGACGCGGTTGGAGCGTGCTCCGCCGCGCCTGCAACGCCCTCTGCAGCAAGTTCAGTTGCCATGTCAGTGCCTAAACAATAAGATGATGTAACTTTTTAGTGCCACGATGAACCCGGCGATCAGCGCCAGCCAGTTCAATTCGCGGTACAGCCACGCGGTCGCGGCAAGGAGCGCAACCGTCAACGCAATCTTTACAAACTCCCCGATGAAAAACGACATCGGGTTGGCACCCTCAAGCTTTTGCGCATTAGCGAACAATCGCAGCGCAAACAAGCCGTTTGGAATAACGCAACACAAACCACCAAGCAACGCTGACCACAACGCGGGCATGCCTGCAATCAAACCGGCGAGCACGCTGGCGACGATCGTCGTCGCGAATTGCAAAAGGACCAGTCGCAGCATGCTTTTCCACTATCGTTTCACCACGCTGGCAAGCTCAAAGCCAACCAGAAATCACGTCGGTAATTCGAGTTGGACCAGGGGTCGACACGTTTTCCAAAGCCACGGGATTATAAGGGTTTAAGGCAGCATCCGTCAAACGTTTGCTCGGTCGAAAACCGTGTGGTTTTCCGCGTGAAATCAGGGGTTTGAACGAGTGACAAGCACTTCCTGCCCTGCGCCTTCGTTGGTTGGAAGCGCAGCACTCGGGGCAACACTGCATGCGGCAACCAGGCGCCGACTGCCGCGGATGGATGAAGCTGGACAGTAGAGCGAACGGCCCGTCAGGCGCTGGTCGTGCTGCGCAACCTGGCGATCACGCCATCGAGCGCATCGAGCCCGCTGAAGTCTATGACAAGCTGTCCGCGGTTCTTTGCGCCCATCTTGATGCTGACCTGTGTCGCCAGGGAGTCAGACAGTTCTTCCTCCAGACGCGCGATGTCCCGGGTCTTTTCCTTTGCGGCCGGCCGCAGCTTTTCCGTGTCGCTGATACTCGCACGACCGACCAGCTTTTCGGCTTCGCGAACCGACAAGCGGCGGGCAACGATCTGGTTAGCCAGCGTGATCTGCATGGCCGCATCTACCGCCAGCAATGCCCGTGCGTGCCCCATGTCGATGTCGCTTGCCATGAGCATGGTCTGGACCGGCTTGGCGAGATTGAGCAAGCGCAGGAGGTTCGATACGGCACTGCGCGAACGTCCCACCGCGCCGGCGGCCTGTTCATGGGTGAAGCTGAAATCGGCAATCAATCGATGTATGCCCTGCGCCTCTTCGAGCGGATTAAGATCTTCGCGCTGGATGTTTTCGATGAGGGCCATGGCCGCCGCAGTCTGGTCATCGACCTCTTTAACGAGAACCGGCACCTCCGAAAGACCAGCCATCTGCGCTGCACGGAAGCGTCGCTCGCCGGCGATGATTTCATAGGAAGCGCCACCATCCAATGCGGCAATGGGGCGAACCAGTATCGCCTGCAGTACGCCCTGCGCCTTGATTGACGAAGCAAGTTCGCCCAAGGCGCCTTCGTCCATGCGAGTACGGGGCTGGTACTTCCCGGCCTGAAGCTGCGATACCGGCAAGCTCGACGGCGCGCCAGGAATGGTCGGCGCCGATTCGCTGAAACTCGAAGACCCGCCAAGCAGTGCATCCAGTCCGCGGCCCAGGCCTTTAGGTTTTTTCGTTGCCATGTTCATGATAGGTTTTAGTAAGTCGGTGATTGCAGGCGTCGCTGTTGTTCTCGCCGCAGTGACTGATTCACAGGTCGGCATAGTGACGAGCGCGATAACTAAAGTGTCTCGATCCGTTCCACCATTTCAGCGCCAAACGCGATGTAAGCTTGCGCGCCCTTGGACGCCGGGTCGAAACAAACGCCGGGCATGCCATACGACGGTGCTTCGGCGAGGCGAACATTGCGAGGAATAATGGTTCGGAAAACCTTGTCGCCGAAATGCTGTTCAAGCTGCGCGGATACCTGCTGGGACAGCGTCATGCGCGGGTCGAACATCACCCGCAGCAATCCGATGATCTTGAGACCGCGATTGAGCTTTGCGTGCACTTTCTTGATGGTGTTGACGAGGTCGGACAAACCCTCGAGCGCATAGTATTCGCATTGCATCGGAATGATCACGCCATGCGCCGCGCACAAGCCGTTTAGTGTGAGCATGGACAAGGCTGGAGGGCAGTCGATCAGCATGAAATCGTATTCGCTCTCTACCGCCGCAAGCGCATCCTTTAACCGGCCCTCACGATTTTCCAGCTCCACCATTTCTACTTCGGCGCCAGCCAGTTCGCGGTTCGCCGGCAGGACGTCAAACTTGCCTGTCTCAGACTGTTTACGGACATCGCTGACGCTCGCCATGCCGAGCAGGACTTCGTAGATGGTTGCTTTCAACTCGCCCTTGTTGATACCGGCGCCCATGGTCGCATTGCCTTGCGGGTCAAGGTCGACGAGCAGTACACGCTGGTTCAGCTTTGCCAGGCCGGCGGCAAGATTAACTGCGGTTGTAGTCTTGCCGACGCCGCCTTTTTGATTCGCGACACAAAATATTTTGGCCATGTATGTTGTTCTAGTTGGTGGTCATTTTTATGCCAAAGCCGATCAGGACCACACCGGCGACTTTGGTACCAATTTGCGCGATCCGCCGGTTCTGCTTCAACCTCTGCGCGGCAGCATTGCCCCCCAGTACAAGCAGGCTGCCATAAAACAGCGTACAGCAGCTAATCAATCCGACCATGGCGATGAAAGTAATCGCGCCTCGTTGCAAATGCGGGTCGATGAAAAGCGGGAAGAACGCCATGTAAAAGACAATGGCTTTCGGGTTCACCAGTGTGACGAGGAATCCGCGACGAAAGTCCGCCGCCCGAGTAAATGGCACGACACCGGCAACGTCCGCCCTCGCGATGACCAGTCGAAGTCCGAGCCAGCAAAGATACCCGGCCCCCGCATATTGCAGCGCCTTGAAAAGCAGCGGATTGGCGCGCAAAAGTGCCGCAACTCCCATGGCCGCGAGCAGCATGAGTATGAGGTCGGCCAGCATCAACCCGGCCAATGCTGCAAATCCGCCTCGACTGCCATGTTTGCCGCTGCAGGTCAGGAGACAGAAGGTGCCTGGTCCGGGCAACATCAGGAACAGCATGGTCGCACCGACCAGTTGCCACGGGTCTGCCACGCCAAGGAGGTGAAAGACTGCTGTCACGTGAGGTGCTCCGGCGCGGCCCGTTCAATCACGACAAGGTGTCGCTCTGCATGCAGTCCTGGCACATGTACCGGCAGTACCCCGCTCACCCTCCATGGCGCGGGCAGCCGCTGCGCCTCCGCTGTCGGCGCCACGCCTTTCATGGCAAGGAAGCGCCCATTGGGAGCAAGCAGATGGCCCGACCAGCTAACGAAATCGGAAAGGTCTGCAAAGGCGCGCGAGGTGATGATGTCGTACGCATCGGGCACGGCCAACTCCTCTACGCGCCCCGTGAAGACATGCACCTTGCGCAGCCCGAGTTCTGCCTTCGCCTGAGTCAGAAAGGCGGTTTTTTTGTGGACCGTATCGATCAGACTGATCTGCATGTCCGGATTGGCCTCAATTGCCCAGATTGCCAGGACGAGCCCGGGAAGCCCGCCACCCGATCCGACGTCCAGGACATTACGACCGGCTTCAAAGGCTGGCGCAACGGCCAGGGAGTCGAGCAGATGCTGTACCACCATCTGTGCCGGATCACGAATGGCAGTCAGGTTATAGACGGCATTCCACTTGTGGAGCAAGGCGAGGAAATCGATCAACAGCCCGAGCTGCATTTCGCTCAGGCGTGGCATTGCGCTGCCCTGCTTCGGCGATTCGTCCAGGCCGCGACGCAATGCGTCGGACAAGGCTGGTCGGTCGAACCCCTTCATCGTTGAACAGCTGCGTCCGGAGCTGAACTTGAATCGGCAGCATCAGGCATCGCGCAGTCCCGCAAGCCGCGCTTCTTGAGGTGAACCAGAAGCAGTGAAATGGCTGCCGGTGTCACCCCCGAAATTCGGGAAGCCTGGCCCAACGTTTCGGGACGTTGGCGATCAAGCTTTTGCCGCACTTCCATCGACAGGGCCTTGACGCTCAAGTAATCGAAGTCCGCGGGCAACGCCAAGTTCTCATTATGCTCATGGCGTCCGACCTCTCTCGCCTGACGATCGATGTAGCCAGCGTACTTCACCTGGATCTCCACCTGCTCCTTGACGGCTGGATCCAGCGCACCTTCTGCGGAAATAGCTTGCCCGTCGAGCCCCTGCAATGTCATAAGGCTCTCGTAGGTCACGCCGGGTCGGCGCAGCAGGTCTGTCAGTGCATACTCACGCTCCAGGGCTTTCCCCGCAACGCGCTCCGATTCCTCTACCCCCACAATCCGAGGACTCACCCAGGTCGTTCTCAGTCGTTCCATTTCTTTCGCAACGGCTTCCCGTTTGCGTTCAAAGCGCTCCCATTGTGCATCGCTCACACAGCCAAGCTTGCGGCCGATCTCGGTGAGGCGCATGTCGGCGTTGTCTTCCCGGAGGCTCAGTCGATACTCGGCGCGGCTGGTAAACATGCGGTACGGCTCTGCAACACCTTGGGTTACCAGGTCGTCCACAAGCACACCGAGGTAGGCCTGGTCTCGCCCCGGAGTCCATGCTTCTTTGCCCTGTGTCATCAAGGCGGCATTCAATCCGGCCAACATGCCTTGCGCGGCAGCTTCTTCGTAACCGGTCGTGCCATTGATTTGGCCAGCGAAATACAGGCCGCGAATCGCCTTGGTTTCAAGTGATGCTTTCAGCCCGCGCGGGTCGAAATAGTCGTACTCGATGGCGTAGCCCGGCCGCAGAATGTGGGCTTGCTCCAGTCCGCGCATGGACCGAACCAGTGCCAACTGAACGTCGAATGGCAAGCTGGTCGAGATCCCGTTCGGGTAAAACTCGTTGGTGGTGAGGCCCTCTGGCTCAAGAAAAATCTGATGCGAAGCCTTCCCTGCAAAGCGATGAATCTTGTCTTCGATGGACGGACAGTAGCGCGGGCCGACGCCCTCGATTACGCCCGTATACATCGGACTGCGGTCGAGGCCGGTCCGTATGATGTCGTGCGTTTGTTCGTTGGTATGGGTGACCCAACAGGGGACTTGGCGCGGATGCATGCTGGTGGAGCCCATAACTGAAAATACGGGTACCGGGTCGAGATCTCCGGGCTGTTCTTCCAGCACTGAAAAATCGATGGAGCGTCCGTCGATTCTGGGCGGCGTGCCTGTCTTCAGCCTGCCTTGCGGAAGCATCAATTCTTTCAGCCGCGCGGATAACGAGATGGCAGGCGGATCGCCTGCCCGGCCTGCCGAGTAGTTATTTAGCCCGACGTGAATCTTGCCGTCGAGGAATGTGCCCGCAGTGAGGATGACGGCGCGACCGCGGAACCGGACGCCTACTTGGGTGACGGCGCCAACTACAGCGTCGGCTTCAACAATGAGGTCGTCGACAGCCTGTTGAAACAGCCAAAGATTGGGCTGGTTTTCCAGCCTGTGTCGGATTGCCTGTTTATAGAGAATGCGATCCGCTTGCGCTCTGGTCGCGCGAACGGCGGGGCCTTTAGACGAATTAAGGATGCGGAACTGAATCCCTGCTTCATCGGTGGCAATTGCCATCGCGCCGCCCATCGCATCCACCTCGCGAACCAGATGCCCCTTCCCTATTCCGCCTATGGACGGATTACAGGACATTTGCCCAAGGGTCTCTATATTGTGGGTCAGCAACAAAGTCTTCTGGCCCATCCGGGCCGAAGCCAGCGCTGCTTCTGTGCCGGCATGGCCGCCGCCCACAACAATGACGTCGAATTCTTCAGGGTGTTGCATGGTTCGCCTCGGCGAGGACGGTTGCAGAGGCGAGATTATAAAGTCTTTTGCGCCGCGCTTGAGGTCATTGCCTCATGAGCGATGTGTGTTTCACGTGGAACACTATATGCGCCGCCAATATAGATCGTGGTTCCACGTGAAACATTACCTAATGAAGGCGTCGTAACTAGTCTTCAAGATCAAGCCCGAGACGACGACAAGAAAGATGCGTCGAACAAAACCGCTTCCATGCTTGATAGCCAGGCGTGTTCCCGTCAGCGAGCCGAGGACATTGAACACAGCCATAACCGCGCCAACCTGCCATAGCAGATTGCCGCTATAGCCAAACCACAACAAGGCCGCAAGATTGCAGGCAACGTTGACGACTTTAGCAACCGCAGAAGCGCCGAGAAAATCGAACCCGAAGAAGCGGACAAACAGGAACACCAAGAAGCTTCCAGTGCCGGGCCCGAAGAAGCCATCGTAGAACCCGATGGCAGACCCTACCAGTATGGCGGCAAGCTTTTCGCGGGACCCAGCATGGAGCGGCGCGTGTATTCGCCCAAAATCTTTCCGGCTGAGTGTGTACAGCGCAACAGCAACCAACACGAATGGAAGTAACTTTCGGATAAAGTCCGGAGGAATTCGAGTAACCGTATAGGCACCAGCAAACGCGAAGAGGAAAGCGGCCGCGGCGGCAGGAGCAGCGGTGGACCATTCCACCTTTACTTTTCGAGAGAATCCCACGGCGGCGGCCGCCGTCCCCCAAATGCCTGCTAGTTTGCTCGTCCCGAGCAGCATGGCGGGAGGCGCGCCGGGAAGCGCAGCAAACAGCGCGGGGATCTGTATTAGCCCGCCTCCCCCGACCACTGCATCAATCATCCCGGCGAAAAAAGCGGCAAGGGCAAGCACAGCAATCTCGTCGGGCATTTAACTTCCACTAGAAAGGCAAGAGGCAGCATTTTAAACCAATGCTAAGACTTCAATTCTTGCCACCGACGCCGCCTGCCTGGCAACGCTACAATACACATCGGTGTCCTCGTAGCGGCCTAAAAGCTAACTCTCATCAGATGGTAAAACTCGGAGAACTTCCAATGGACAAGGCCAATTCATTTGGATTTAGTACTGTACCCAATATCGTCTGCGAACTCGGTGCAGCGAAACGCCTCGGGCCGCTGGTCTCCCAGCACTTCCCCACCGCGCGCCGGGCACTTATCGTAACGGACGCAGGGTTCTTAAGAACCGGGCTTCTTCAGGGGCCAATCGACAGCCTTACCCGCTCGGGCCTCAGCGTCACGATCTGTTCCGACGTGGTCGCCGATCCGCCAGAGGCGGTCGTCCTGAAAGCAGCCGAAGAAGCCCGGAAAAACGGCACGGACATCGTCGTGGGTATTGGAGGTGGAAGCTCCATGGACGTAGCCAAGCTAATCGCGGTACTCGTGCAGGCGGATCAGCCGCTTTCGTCGATGTATGGAATAGGGAACGTCAAGGGCACGCGCATTCCTTTAGTGCAAGTGCCTACTACCGCTGGCACCGGCTCAGAGGTTACCCCGATCGCCATCGTCACAACGGGGGAAACGACAAAGATGGGCGTCGTCTCACCGCAGCTTTATGCGGACCTCGCGATCCTCGACGCGGAACTGACGCTTGGCCTGCCAGCGATGGTGACTGCGGCGACCGGCATTGACGCCATGGTGCATGCGATCGAAGCTTTCACAACCCTCCACAAGAAAAACCCGGTGTCCGACATGCTGGCACTGCGCGCCCTCGCCTTGTTGTGGGAAAACCTGCCGAAAGTATGTGTCAATGGGCGCGACGTCGGGGCGCGCCAGGCGATCCTGCTGGGCGCAACACTTGCCGGGCAGGCCTTCGCCAACGCACCGGTGGCAGCGGTTCATGCCCTCGCCTACCCCATCGGCGGAATCTTCCACGTCCCGCATGGCCTTTCAAACTCTCTCGTACTGCCTCATGTCTTGCGGTTTAACGCGCGTGACGCCAGCAATCACTACGCCGAATTGGCCGCGGTTGTCGCCCCCCATGATTCGGGAAGCGTGGAAGCGCGCAGCAACGCACTCGTCGAAGCCATGGAATTGCTGGCAAAACGGGTCGGAATAGAAACGCGCCTGAGCCAGGTAGGGATTGTCGAGGCGGACCTGGACCGCCTTGCAGACGATGCCATGTTGCAGACGCGTTTGCTCGGAAATAACCCAAGGGAGGTGTCGCGCTCGGACGCCCGCGCCATCTATGCCGCCGCACTCTGAAAGCGGATGGCTGCAACTGGAATGAGCGGGGCGAAGCAATCGATCGGAATGGGCCACGTCCTCATAACCGTGACATTCGGGTTCCCATCCCGCCATGTAAAAAGGGCGCCGACGGTTGTGGGCGCCCTTCGCTCCGCTAGCCCCGCACTTATCTGGCGGGGGAGCGTTTCACCCAGGCGCTGATCTCCCCGACGATGCCACGTCGGAACGCCAGGACGCAGATGATGAAGATAAGCCCAGTAACGATGGTGACCGATTCACCGAGAGAGTTAAACCACTCCACTCCCGTGATGCGCGAGAGAAAGCTTCCTATGTCGCCGAGTTTGTTCTCAAGAGCGATGATCACTATCGCGCCAACGATTGGGCCCGCCAAGGTACCCAGACCTCCCACCAAGGTCATCAACACGACCAGGCCAGACATACTCCAGTGCACGTCCGTCAACGTCTCAAACCCGATTACAAGCGTCTTCAGCGAGCCGGCGAAACCCGATAGCGCGGCTGACAGAATAAACGCCAGCAGCTTGTAGCGGTCGACGTCGTAGCCTAACGACACGGCGCGCGGCTCGTTTTCCTTCACCGCCTTCAGAATTTGCCCAAAGGGGGAATGTACGATGCGAACGATCAGGGCAAATGCCCCTGTCGTCAGCGCCAGCACCAGGAAATACAAATTCATGTCGTTTCCGAGGTCCAGCAAACCAAAGAGCGTGCCACGCGGGACTCCCTGCAATCCATCTTCGCCATGCGTAAACGGCGCCTGGAGGAAAATGAAGAACAGCATCTGTGCGAGGGCAAGCGTGATCATCGTGAAGTAAATGCCCTGCCTTCGAATCGCCAGCATTCCCATTACCAGGCCGATACCTGCCGCGAACAGGGTGCCAAGGAAAAGCCCCAACATTGGCGACACGCCCATGTCCTTCAGCAGGAATCCCATTACATAGCCCGCGCCGCCAAAAAACGCAGCATGGCCAAACGACAGCAGCCCTGTGTATCCAATAAGCAAATTGAAAGCGCAGGCGAAAAGTGCGAAGCACAGCACCTTCATCAGCAATACGGGATAAAGCACAAAGGGAGCGACCAGCGCGAGCGCCAGGGCAATTGCATAGCCGACATTCTTGTTCATGGTTTGCCCTTTACTTCTCTTTGCCAAACAAGCCAGCCGGCCGGATCATCAGCACGATTGCCATGATGATGAAGACGACCGTTGCGGATGCTTCCGGATAGAACACGCGCGTCATGCCCTCTATCACGCCAAGCGCAAGGCCGGTAACAATGGACCCGAGTATCGATCCCATGCCGCCGATCACGACCACCGCGAAAACCGTGATGATCAGGTGCGATCCCATCAGCGGCGAGACCTGAATGACCGGGGCCGCAAGAACCCCCGCAAACGCCGCCAGCGCGACACCAAAGCCGTAGGTCAGCGTCACCATCAGGGGGACATTAATACCGAAAGCCTCAACCAGCTTCGGGTTCTCGGTACCTGCGCGAAGGTAGGCGCCGAGCCGCGTTTTCTCTATGACGAACCAGGTAAGGAAACAGACGACCAGGGAGGCCAGGACAATCCAGGCCCGGTAATTGGGCAATATCATGAACCCGAGGTTGGTCGCGCCGCTGAGGCTCTCGGGCACCGAATACGGTTGACCCGACACGCCGTAAATCGAGCGGAACACACCTTCCACCATTAGCGTAATGCCAAAGGTCAGTAGAAGACCGTAAAGATGGTCAAGCTTGTATAACCACCGCAGCATGGACTTTTCGACGAGGATGCCAAACGCGCCAACAATAAGTGGCGCGCCGACCAGCATCACCCAATAGTTGATGCCGAAGTAGTTCAGTCCCATCCATGCAACGAAGGCGCCCATCATGTACAGCGCGCCATGGGCAAAATTGATGACGTTCAGGAGACCAAAGATAACGGCCAACCCGAGAGACAGCATGGCATAAAACGAACCATTGACGAGACCCAGCAGCAGCTGGCTTAACATCGCTTGCAGGGGGATGCCGAATATTTCCATGGCGTGTCGTCACGGTGAGGTTCAACGGGGGCGTCCACCGTGGTGGACGGACAAACCGGAAAGCGACGCGTCTCGCCATGCAGGCGCGCCGCTTCCTTCTTAGCCTATTTCCAGGCCGCGCACTTGCTTTCTGCCTTCGTCGTGAAGGCCTGGTCACCAGGAATTGCCTGGACCACCTTGTAGTAGTCCCATGGGTATTTGGAGGTGGACGGCTCTTTCACCTGCATTAAGTACATGTCATGGATCATGCTGCCGTCAGCACGGAAGGTCCCGTTCTTGGCATACATGTCGTTCACCTTGGTCGCCTTCATTTTGGAGAAAGCCTTGTCCGCGTCATCCGTACCGGCGGCCTTGACGGCATTCAGATAGGTCAGCGTTGCGGAATAGTCGGCGGCTTGCAGGCTGGACGGCATCTTCTTCATCTTGTCGAAGTAGCGGCGTGACCACTTGCGGGTTTCCTCGTTCTGGTCCCAGTACCAGCTGTCGGTCAGGTACATGCCCTTGGTGAGGTTCAAGCCGAGCGAGTGCACGTCGTTGATGAACATGAGCAAGCCGGCCAGCTTCATGGTCTTGGTGACGCCGAACTCGTTTGCCGCCTTGATCGCGTTGATCGTGTCACCACCAGCATTGGCCAAACCGAGAATCTGCGCCTTGGACGACTGGGCCTGCAGCAGGAAGGACGAGAAGTCAGATGCCGACAGCGGATGCTTGACCGCGCCCAGAACCTGGCCACCTTTCGCTTTCACTACCGCGGACGTATCGCCTTCCAGCGATGCGCCGAACGCATAGTCAGCCGTCAGGAAGTACCATGTTTTGCCGCCCTGCGCGACGACCGCGCCGCCCGTTCCCTTGCCCAGCGCCACAGTGTCATAGGCATAGTGCACGGTATAAGGAGAGCAGTCTTCGTTGGTCAGGCGGGCAGTGCCAGCGCCGATAGAAATGAAGGGCTTTTTCTTCTCGCTTGCTACCTTCGCCATCGACAGACCCGTGGCAGAGTTGGTGCCGCCGATGAGTACATCGACGCCATCACGGTCAAACCATTCACGCGCACGGCTGGCGGCGATATCCGCCTTGTTTTGATGGTCTGCGGTCACCAGTTCAATCTTCTTGCCATTGACCGTGCCCCCGAAGTCCTGAATCGCCATCTTGATTGCCTCGACGCCGCCTGGGCCGTCGATATCTGCATACAGGCCAGACAAGTCGGTGATGAAGCCGATCTTGACGACGTCGCCTGAAATCTGCGCCGAGGCCACCCCTGGCACCCCCAATGCAAGTGCTGCTGAAACGGCTGCGGTAATCGCTTTCAATTGCATGTTCACTGTCTTCTCCTTTTATGATTTAAAGACTATTCCAAGTCTGTCGCTCTCCATCCACCACTTCAATCTATACCCCGAGCAGCTCGCCCAAGACTGGCATCTTGGCGTCGAGCTCGGAAGAAGCAAAGCTTTCGACAATCTGTCCATGCTCCATCACGTAAAATCTGTCGGCCAACGGCGCGGCGAAGCGAAAGTTCTGCTCTACCATCACGATGGTGTAGCCCTTCTCTCGCAGGGTGCGAATCATTCGTGCCAAAGCCTGCACGATTACCGGCGCAAGACCTTCGGATATCTCGTCCAGCAACAGCAGACGCGCGCCAGTGCGCAAGATGCGCGCTACCGCCAGCATCTGTTGCTCGCCGCCGGAAAGCCGTGTTCCCTGGCTTGACCGCCGCTCGGCAAGGTTCGGGAACATCTCGTAGATCTCGTCGACCGTCATGCCCTTGTCGGTGCTGGACACAACCGGGGGCAGCAACAGATTTTCTTCCGCCGACAGCGACGAAAAGATGCCGCGTTCCTCAGGGCAGTAACCGACCCCGAGATGCGCCACGCGATGCGTTGCCATGCCGATCGCTTCAACGCCGTTGATTTTGATGGATCCCTTGCGCGTGCCGGTCAGGCCCATGATTGCGCGCAGCGTCGTGGTCCGGCCAGCCCCATTTCGACCGAGCAGCGTCACGACCTCGCCGCGATTAACGCTCAGGTTAACGTCATGGAGAATGTGCGACTCGCCATACCATGCTTGCAGATTGGTGATTTCCAGCGCTTTATCCATCAGCTCTCTTTCTCGCTCGAGCACGCTCCGTTGAAGCGGCCCGACTTGTCAACTCACAACAATCAAGACTAATGCGACGCGCCTTCCAGCGCGCCGGTCGTCGTGCCCATATAGGCTTCCATGACCTGCGGATTGCTGGACACCTCCTGGTAAGTTCCTTCGGCCAGCATGCCGCCGCGCTGGAGTACCGAGATGCGGTCGCAAATGCCGGACACCACGTTCATGTTGTGCTCAACCATCAGAATGGTGCGTCCCGCTGACACCTTCTTGATCAACTCGGTCACGCGATGTACGTCTTCATGGCCCATGCCCTGAGTCGGCTCATCAAGCAGCATCAGTTCGGGCTCCATGGCCAGCGTGGTGGCAATTTCGAGCGCACGCTTGCGACCATAGGGCAGGTCGACGGTGACGGTATCGGCAAACTCACCGAGGTCGACTTCGTCAAGCAGAGCCCGGGCACGGTCGTTCAGACGGTTCAGGCTGCGTTCGCTCTTCCAGAAATGGAACGACGTGCCGAGCGTTCGCTGAAGACCGACGCGTACGTTTTCCAATACCGTCAGGTGCGGGAATACAGCAGAAATCTGGAAGGAGCGGATGATGCCCTGTCGCGCGATCTGCGCGGGGGCCGCGGACGTGATGTCGCGATTGTTGAAAAGGATTGTGCCGGTGGTCGGCTCGAGAAATTTGGTGAGGAGATTGAAGCAGGTGGTTTTGCCGGCGCCATTGGGGCCGATCAGGGCGTGAATATGGCCGCGTTCCACGCTGAGGTTGACGTCATTGACCGCCGTAAACCCCTTAAATTCCTTGGTCAGGTGCCTGGTCTCAAGAATGACATCCGCCATCTCGCCTCCTGTTGCTTATTGTTTTCGCATCAATAATCGGTGGCGCATCGTACACAGCGCGACGACCTCAGGCAATACGGTATTACTACCGTAGGCATCCAGCATAAACCAGCCAAAGCGCATCATACATGCCGATTGCCAAGCTTCCAACACATTGCCGAATTCGCCACTCTTCAGCATGCCTGCTGCCTTGTCAGCATGCAGCGCTTCGCAGCAACTGCGCTGCTTTTTCCGCGATCATGATCGTCGGTGAGTTAGGATTTCCAGACGTTATCAACGGCATGATGGAAGCGTCCACCACCCTCAGTCCTTTGATGCCGATCACCCGCAACTCGCTGTCCACGACCGCCAACGGATCGTCTCTGCGACCCATCTTGCAGGTGCCAACAGGATGGAATATGGTCGTGCTGATGTCTCCAGCGGCGCATGCCAGTTCCTCCTCGGTCTGAAACTGTATGCCAGGCTTGAATTCTTCTGGCGCATATTTTCGCAAGGCCGGCGCAGAAACAATCTTGCGGGTCAATGTCAGCGATTCCGCGGCAATCTTTCGGTCGGCCGGCGTGCTGAGGTAATTCGCCGTAATTTTGGGCGCGGCAAGTGGGTCCTGTGAAGCAATGCGGACGTGGCCGCGCGCGGTCGGACGCAGGTTGCACACGCTTGCAGTAAAGGCCGGGAACGGGTGCAGCGGTTCACCGAAGCGCTCAAGCGAAAGTGGCTGGACATGGTACTGAAGGTTAGGCCGGTCCTGGCCAGGGTCTGAGCGTGTGAAGGCACCGAGTTGGGATGGCGCCATCGACATTGGGCCGCTTCGGTTAACCATGTACTCCATACCGATTCGCATCTTGCCAAACCAGTTTCCGGCCATGGTGTTCAAGGTCTTGGCGCCCTTGATCTTGAACGCCATGCGGATCTGCAGGTGGTCCTGAAGATTTTCGCCAACGCCGGCAAGCTCATGGACAACGGGAATCGACAGGCGGGTCAGCAGGTCGGCAGGGCCGATTCCCGACAATTGCAATATCTGCGGCGAGCCAATGGAGCCGGCGCACAGCAGGGTCTCGCGCGCGGACTCTGCAAACCATTCCCTACCGCCCCCCTCAAACTCGACGCCGGTGCAAGCCTTGCCCTGCTCAGTGCTCTCCACGCGCAAGCGCCGGACATGGCAGCCGGTCATGATGTCGAGGTTGCCTCGACGGCTCGCCGGACTCAGGAAAGCTTTCGCAGTATTCCAGCGGATGCCCTTTTTCTGGTTGACATCGAAGAAGCCGCAACCTTCGTTGGTCCCGCGATTGAAGTCGTCCGTCTTTGGAATGCCGCTCTCGGCCGCCGCCTCGCGGAACGCATCCAGGATTTCCCATTTAAGGCGCTGCCGCTCCACGCGCCATTCGCCGCCTGCCCCATGAAAGTCGTCAGCGCCACCATGGTAGTCCTCGGTCTTTCGAAACAGTGGAAGCACAGCGTCCCAGCGCCAGGAGGGATCGCCCGACAACGCTGCCCACTGATCGTAATCGGCGGCTTGTCCGCGCATGTAGATCATGCCGTTGATGGACGACGAGCCGCCAAGTACCTTGCCGCGCGGGTAAATAAGTGTCCTTCCGTTGAGACCGGCATCGGCTTCGGTGCGGTACAACCAGTCGGTACGCGGATTGTCAATGCAATACAGGTAGCCGACCGGAATATGGATCCACACGTAATCGTCCTTGCGGCCGGCCTCGATCAGCAGGACCGACGCGCCCGAATCCTGGGTCAGGCGGTTTGCCAGAACGCAGCCCGCCGAACCGGCACCAATGATGATGTAGTCGTACTTTCCCGCAGATTCCAAACAGCCCTCCCAGGCTTGGACACTTGCCGCTAACCGCCTGCCGCGTTGAACTTCCTAGGGGCGCTACTTCGAAACGGGCATCGCAAACTCTGCGCCTTTGTCGATCGACGCCGGCCAGCGTTGCATGATCGACTTGTAACGCGTATAGAAGCGAACGCCCTCCGCACCATAAATGGCAGTGTCTCCAAACAGCGAGCGCTTCCAGCCGCCGAAGGAATGCCATGCCATCGGCACCGGGATAGGTACGTTGACACCGACCATTCCAACTTCGATACGCCGCGAGAACTCACGAGCGGTATTGCCATCGGAGGTGAACAGCGCAACGCCATTGGCAAACTCGTGAGCATTGATCAAGTTGATCGCCGCCCCGAGGTCTGGCACGCGAACCACGCACAATACGGGACCGAAGATCTCTTCCTTGTAGATATTCATGTCTGGAGTCACGTTGTCGAACAGCGTGCCGCCCATGAAGAATCCGTTTTCATGGCCAGGCACCTTGAGGCCTCGACCATCCACCAGCAATTTGGCGCCCGAGCGAACTCCGTCCTCGATGTAACCGAAGATTTTCTCGCGATGCGCGCCGGTGACCACCGGTCCCATTTCGGCGTCGGATTCCATGCCGTTCTTGACCTTCAGTGCTTTGGCGCGCGGAACCAGCGCTTCAACCAGTCGGTCCGCAACATTGCCCACCGCGACCGCCACAGAGATCGCCATGCAGCGCTCACCTGCGGACCCGTAAGCCGCGCCGATCAGGGCGTCGACCGCCTGGTCCAGGTCCGCGTCGGGCATGACCACAAGGTGGTTCTTTGCGCCGCCGAGCGCCTGCACACGCAGGGGATAGGCCCCCTTTCGGCGCGCGCCTTCGGTATAGATGTATTCGGCGATAGGGGTCGAGCCCACGAATGAAATCGCTTTTACGTCGGGGTGGTGCAGCAGTGCGTCGACCGCAACCTTGTCACCCTGGACAACGTTGAAGACGCCATCTGGCAAGCCTGCCTTGCGAAACAAGTCGGCCATCATCAACGACGGCGAAGGATCGCGCTCGGAAGGTTTCAATATGAAGGTATTGCCGGTCGCGAGCGCCATGGGCGCCATCCAGAGCGGCACCATGACGGGGAAATTGAATGGGGTAATACCGGCGGTAACACCCAGGGGTTGGCGCATTTGCCAGTTATCGATTCCTCCCCCAATGTTGTCGGTGAATTCCGTCTTCAACAGAGTGGGAGCACCGCACGCGAATTCCACGATCTCCAGTCCGCGCGTCACTTCCCCTTTGGCGTCTGAAAAAACCTTGCCGTGCTCCCGCGTGATTGCCGCCGCGAGGTCGTCATGGTGTTTTTCGATCAGTTCCTTGAAACGGGACAGTATGCGTGCGCGCTTTAGCGGCGCTGTCTCGCCCCAGGCGGGCGCTGCCGCGCTCGCGGCGGCAACAGCAGCATTCACTTCTTCGACACTGCCCAAGGCAACCCTCGCAGAGACTTCGCCGGTGGCAGGATTAAAGACGTCCTGCTCGCGACCACTGGTGGACGGCACGAGTTTGCCGTTGATGAAGTGTTCTAGCCGGCCAGCGGAGTTGCTACTCATAAGGGTTCCTTTGGTAAATAAGCGCATTCGCAGAATGACGCGAGCATATGCCACGATTGTCGCCCATTCCAATGAGTTATTATCAAGATGTTCATAAGATTTACTTATAACGGTTTGCCGTCATTAGCCAGCTCTTCCATGGATCCCGTACAGCTTCGCGCCTTCGTAACGGTGGCCCTTGAGGGAAACCTCACGCGCGCAGCCAAGCGCCTTCACCTTACGCAGCCAGCGGTCAGTCTTCAAATCAAGGCGCTTCAGGCAAACCTGAAGCTGCAACTGTTTACCCGTACCGCAAGCGGAATGCAGCTTACGGACGACGGCGCCAAGCTTCTTCCCTTTGCCGAGCGCGTACTTTCGAGCATTGCCGAGTTTCGGCAGGGAGCCGATTCCCTTCACTCAACTCTGTCAGGCCGCTTGTCGATCGGGACAATCCTCGACCCGGAGTTTATCCGGCTAGGCGCATTTCTCAAGCAGCTGGTCGAAAAGTATCCCCAACTATCGACCGAGCTACAGCACGGCATGTCGGGCTGGGTCTTGAACCAGGTCCGGTCCGGCGCTCTCGATGTCGGCTACTACCTGGGTAGCCCTGGCAAGGACTTCCACGCAGAGACGCTTACCTCCTTTACCTACAATGTGGTGGCGCCTCGCGGCTGGAAAACGCGCGTGGCCGGGAAGGACTGGCCGGCACTCTCACAGCTTCCCTGGGTATGGTCACCGCCGGAGTCGGCCCACAACCGATTGCTAACGCGTGTTTTTGCTGAGTACCGGGTCGTTCCCAAGAAGGTTGCGCTGGTGGACCAGGAACCTTCAATGCTGGACCTGGTGAAGTCGGGCGTCGGCCTGTCACTGGTTCGGGAATCCATCGCGTTGCATGAAGCGCATACCCACGGACTTGTCATTGCCGACCGCGTCCATCTTGCGACCGAGTTATCGTTCATTTGCCTGGCCAAGCGCCGGCAGGAACCTGCCATTCATGCCGTATTTTCGATCCTGAAGGCCTTGTGGACGAGTTGACCTGAAGGGGCGACTTACTTGGCCAAGCAGTGCGCTGATAGATGTGGATAAAGCCGGGGATAAGCTCTTCGCGAGATGTGCACAAGCCATTGAATCGGGGAAGCTTTTTTGTTGTACAGAAAACGCCGTGTCCAGATACAACGCTTGTGCGACTGCTTATGCGGCGCGCAAGCGCTTGAATCGACAGGCGTTTACTGGCTTGTCCACAGAAAGGACCCTCCGTTAACAACTACTACTAGATGTATATATCAACCGTAAACACAAAACGACGCACTTCCTGTTGTCTCGTTTCGAAGGACACCGGAGAGGCTAAATCCACAACCAACCAGATCAGGCTCCAGGCTGGAGCACCTGTCCACGTTTCGCAGGCGCCTTGCAGCGGCTTCTTCGACTACGCGTGTCGGGGCGTCCCGCGCTTTGCAGAAGTTCGGCTCGTGGTAACGAGCTCCACGCATCCTTTCCGGTCCAACACTACAGAGGAAAGCTGTCAGCAGTTCCTTGCAAGTGCATTCCCGCCCCCGCTCGAAACGCTGCGACCATAAGGATGGCAAATTCATAAGCAAGTTAGCCTGCGACTCAGGCAGCCGAATCGCGCGATCCCGCTTTGAAGGTCTTCTTTGTTTTAATAGGTGAGATATGCGAATAGTAGTAGTAGTAAGGGAGGCTCACTTCTGTGCATAACCCTTATTCTGCTAGTCGAATCATGGGGTTGGAGTGCGCATAAAACGGATGAAAGCTCTGTATCTGGCACAGGTAAACCCTGCACAACAAATCAGGTTTCGCTCGCAACCCGCCTTCTCCCCAAGCTTGGTCCTAGTTATCCAAAGCTTTGTCCACAGGCCGACCACATAAAAAGTCCGGGATGGACGTTCATGTAAACCTTAGCGTTGGGATAGACGACAGGCCAGGCAACGAAGGGATCGCTGCCTCGCTCGGGCGTTAGGTCAGGCAGAGGAAGCCATCAGGGTGGCATTGCCGCCTGCCGCTGACGTGTTGATGCAGACTGCGCGCTCGACCACCAGGCGCCAAAGTGCAATCGGCTCCAGGCTGACGGAAATGGTTTGCATGACCGCGTCTCCGTCGGCCGGACTACTCTCGACAGGCCTGTCGTCGCATGACTTGTGCTTCCCTGCTTCCGCAAGGGTCAACTGGCAGGTCTGCGAATCGGCTGGATCCAGCCGACGGGTATCCGTTAGCTGGATTCTGGAACGCACCGAAGGCGGCAGGTCGTCTGGCAACAGGACTTCAACTGCCGCTTCGACGACGGCGCAGTTACCCGTCGCCAGGATGGCGGCGATCTGATGGAGCAGGACGGGCAATTGATCCGCGCTACAGCGCACCGCGCCGCGCGGCTTGAACTGTAAAGTATTGCACTCGCCGGTCGGGCCTGGCAGTGCAAGGCTCAATCCAAGAAGACTGTCCCTCGCATAGCGGTCACACAGTGCTGCGACCGTATGCATGTCATGCTCACGGCACCATGCACCGAACGAGGTTAGCGCATCCAATGCCGCATTGCGGCCTTCCGGCAGCGCTTCGTCGGTCGACTCGTTGGCAATGGCAGCGCCTACGCCGTGTTCAAATATGAAGCGCCGAACCGGGATCGCATTCTGGCGTTGCAACCTCAGCAGGTAGAGCGGGCCGCCTGCCTTGGGCCCGGTGCCGGACTTCCCTTCCCCGCCAAAAGGCTGAACACCGACAACTGCGCCAATCATGTTGCGATTCACGTACAGGTTGCCAACGTTCGCGCGATCCATCAGCAGTTCGGTGTGGGAGTCAATGCGCGAGTGCAAACCCATGGTGAGCCCATATCCAAGTCCGTTGATGTCACTGATCAATTGCGTCAGGTGTTGGGATGCGTACCGCAGCACGTGAAGAACCGGGCCAAAGACCTCGCCCCGAAGCTCTCCCAACGATTCGATCTCCAACACCGCAGGTGCAACGAACGTACCTCGCCTCGTTTGCTCTGAAAGCGGGCACTCCATTAATACGTGTGAACGCTTGCGAAACGACTCAACGTAATCTTGAAGCGACTGCTTCGCATCGGCGTCGATGACGGGGCCAATGTCAGTTCTGAAAAAGGATGGATCGCCAATGCGAAGTTGCAGCACGGCGCCGCGCAGCTTTGCCAGCACCTCTTCTGCGATCTCAGACTGCAGGCATAACACGCGCAATGCCGAGCAACGCTGACCGGCGCTGTCAAAGGCAGAGGCCAGTACGTCCTGAACGACCTGTTCGGGCAGTGCGGTCGAATCAACAATCATGGCGTTCTGGCCGCCCGTTTCGGCAATCAGAACCGGGTCTTGCTTCGTAATCGTCGCAGCCTGGAGTAAGGCCCGGTTGATCTGGTGCGCAACTGCCGTCGAACCGGTAAAAACGACGCCGGCTACCCGGGGGTCCGATACCAGCAGCGCGCCCACCGATTCACCGGTACCAGGCAAAAGCTGCAATGCCTGCGGCGCAATGCCGGCCTCATGCAAGAGCGTGACAGCGCGATGCGCCATCAACGGTGTTTGTTCGGCCGGCTTGGCAACGACAACATTACCTGCGGCGAGCGCAGCGCTGATCTGCCCGATGAAGATGGCGAGCGGGAAATTCCACGGACTGATGCAGGCAACGATTCCGAGAGCACGTCCGTCCGAAAGCTTCAGTGCCTGCGCAGCGTAATAGCGCAGGAAGTCGACCGCTTCACGCACTTCGGCCAGCGCGGCCGGGATTGTCTTTCCAGCCTCGCGCACCGCGAGCGCTATCAACTCCATGCGATGTGCTTCCAGTGTATCGGCAGCACGCAGCAGGAGATCGCCACGAAGCCCGGCATCAAGCGAGGCCCACTCGCCAGCGAAGGCTTGCGCACCACGCAGCGCCGCATCGCAATCGGCCTGGCTCGCATCAACACAGGTACCCACCACATCGGCCGCATTTGCAGGGTTGTGGAGCACCCGTGCAGGCGGCCTGTCGCCCTTGCCGGAAGCATGAAAACACAGTGGGGCTGCGTGCCGTGATTGCCGGGCGCGGTCTGCGATTGCAGCCTCAATCGCGTTTGCGCAGTTAAGGTCATTCAAGTCAGTTCCCGCGGCATTCTGGCGTGCAGATCCGTACAGCATGGGAGGCAAGGGAATAGCGGGATTGGGCGACCCGCCGCTTGCAATGGCAATCTGGAACGGATCCACAAGGAGCGACTCGACGGCCACGTCCGTGTCGCCGAGGCGGTTGACGAAGGAAGAGTTGGCGCCGTTTTCCAGCAACCGTCGCACCAGGTAGGGCAGCAAGGTGCGATGGGAACCCACCGGCGCGTAGACCCGGCAGGCGACATTCGGCGATGGTCCACCAACCAGCTGGTCGTACAAGGTTTCGCCCATGCCGTGCAGGCACTGGAATTCATACCCGGTGACATTGCGCTCCTGCGCCCAGCCCTTGATCGTTGCTATCGAGTGCGCGTTGTGGGTCGCGAATTGTGGAAATATGACGTCCGCGGCATTCAGCAGCTTCTGTGCGCACACGAGGTAGGACAGGTCGGTGTGGGCCTTGCGTGTGTAGACCGGATAGTCGACCAGGCCCTCGATCTGGGCGCGCTTGATTTCGGTGTCCCAGTACGCGCCTTTCACCAGACGCAGAGCCAGTTTGAAACCGTGGTGGCGCGCCAGGGCGGCAAGGAAATCGATCACATGCGGGCACCGCTTCTGGTATGCCTGCAGCGCCATGCCGAAACCGCTAGTGCCAGCGAGCGCGCCGCTCTCCGCAAGTCGTTGCACCACATCGAGCGACAGCTCAAGGCGGTCAGCTTCTTCCGCATCGATCGTGAGGCCGACGCCATAGTCGCTTGCGAGACGCACCAGGCGCAGAAGCCGCGGAAGCAATTCCTCCATGACCCGGTCTCGCTGCGCAAAAACGTAGCGGGGATGCAGCGCAGACAGCTTGACCGAAATGCCGGGAAAATCAATCGCGCTGGTCGTGCTCGCGCCGGTCTTTTTTGCCTTCTTGCCGATTGCGTGCAAGGCGGACTCATAGGCCGCCAGATAGGTCCCGGCATCCTGTTCCGTCATCGCGGCTTCGCCCAGCATGTCATAGGAATGCCGATATCCTCGCCTGGCTCGAGTAGCGCTCTTGGTCAGCGCTTCGCCGATGGTCTGGCCACAGATGAATTGATTTCCCAACATTCGCATGGCGATATGCATTGCGGTACGAACCGGCCGTCGCGCAATAGCTTTGGCTGCGCGTGCCGCAAGCCCCGGCATGGGGAACGCACGCGATCCCACAAGCGATTCAGCAAGCGCCAGCGCCCGGCCCGGGAGGTCAGACATCTGCCTGTCTGAACACTCCTCTGGCCGACGCCAGTTGCGCTTTGCGAGCTTGTCCGCGATAAGTGCGTCCGCTGTGGCCGCGTCCGGCACACGGAGAAGTGCCTCCGCAAGACACATCAGCGCAATCCCTTCTTCAGACGAAAGCGGGTAGCGCCGCATCAGGGCACTGACCGACAACGGTGCGACTGCTTGCCCGCGCGCGTTCACGATTAAGGCAGTCGCCATTGAAAGCGCCTGGTTGTCGGAAGCGCTGGCGGGACAGGCTTCTGCCAGCAAGTGCTGTACTGCGACGGGCTCGGGAAGTCGGCATGCAGCGACGATGCGCGCACGGAGGTGCTCGAGGCTGCGCTCTTCCCCAACTCTGTTGCGCAATGATGGCGATTCGATTGGGAGGCGCTCCATGGATTTTTTCGGCTAATTAATATTCCGATTCTCAGACCATCGCTTGCCTTACCCGGATTTGACCGGGAATGGCCCGATATAGTTTGCGATTGCACGAATCCGCAAACCATCGGCCCTGACCGGTGCGCTAAGCCATGCGGGACAACAGGGTGCTGCGAGTTGCATGTCTGCGCGACGATGGGGAAGTGAAGACTTGGCCCGGTTACCGCTATCATCGGGATCATGCAGACAGACATCAACCCGCGCGCCCTACTTCCCGTGATATCCGCGCTCGGGATTGCGCAGATTATTTCCTGGGGTAGCCTTTACTATGCAATCGCGGTGCTCGGTGAAAGCATGTCCCGTGACCTTGGCGTCTCGTCGACCGGCCTGTTCGGCGCGTTTACTCTAAGCCTGTTTCTGTCTGGCCTGGCGGCACCGGTCGTTGGCAAACTGATTGATCGGCACGGCGGCCGCCCGATTCTGATGGGCGGTTCAGTGACCAGCGCCGTGGCGCTGGCGCTGTACGCCACGGCTTCCGGCCCCCTCACCGTTGCACTGGCATCGTTCTTCACAGGCTTCGCGCTGTCCATCTGCCTGTACGACGCAGCCTTTGTTGCACTCAGCCAGATTACCGGCGAGCGCTATCGGAAAGCGGTTACGGCACTCACCCTGTTTGGCGGTTTCGCCAGCACGATTTCGTGGCCGGTCTCCCAGTGGCTTTTGACCGAGATTGGATGGCGCCAGACGTTACTCGTGTATGCGGCTCTCCAATTGCTGGTTTGCCTGCCACTGCACTGGCGTTTCGTACCGCGCTTTCGACCCGCGCCGCAAGCAAAAATCGTGGTCAGCACGCAGACCGCGCCGACGGTCCCGGCCAAACCGTACGCTTTGCTTGCGTTCGCTTTTGCGGCCGGTTCTTTCGTGCTTTCCGTCCTGTCGGTTCACATCATTAACTTGTACAAGCTTGCCGGCCTGTCAACCGCCGATGCCGTACTGGTCGCGTCGCTATTCGGGCCGATGCAGGTACTCGGTCGCTTGCTGGAGATGGGGTTTGCCCGCAAGCTGAGCGTCGTCGCTGTTGGCATGCTGGCGCACGTGATGATGGTGGCGTCGTTGCTGGGGCTGTTGATGGTGAACGGATTTTCGACACTGGCCATTGTCGTTGCGGCGCTTTACGGATTTGGCAACGGCCTCATGACGATCGTGCGCGGCGTCGTTCCGGCCGAGCTGTATGGCCGCGAAGGATATGGCTTGCTGCTCGGGCGGTTGTCGCGACCGGCATTTGCCGCGCGCGCCATGGCCCCGTTTGCCTTGCCTTTCGTCCTGACCATGGGATTGGGACCGAAGCACGCCATAGTCGGACTGACTTTGATTGCCGTACTTGCCACGATCAGCTATCAGATTGCGGTACGCAGAGCGGCGCCGACGTCAGTACCAGCCCAAGTTTGATGGAAGTCACGCAAGCCGCTTCGGGAACAAAGGGACAGCGCCCAAAGCCTTCTCAGCGACCGGAAGTCGCGACTTGACCAGGCTCGCTTCCTGGCGCGGCCAGCCCTAATGCTTCGAGCATGCCGTTAAAGGTAGCGTCTCCGGTCATGACGGCGAGATGCTCGCGAAGCCAGCGGTGGGCCGGGCTTCTGGCATCGCGCTCATGCCACAGCATGTCAATGTGCACCGCGGGAAGCGTAAACGGCAACTCTTTTGCAATCAGATGCCCAACCATGCCGGTAGAGGCAATGAGATGCTGCGGCAGCACCGTGAGGAGGTTCGAATTGGCGACGACCCTTCCGGCCGTGAAGTACTGATTTACTGTCAGGAGGATCCTGCGCTCACGGCTTATCTGGGTGAGCGCCTCATCGACGAGGCCGCGAGCCCGGCCGGAGAAACTGACCAGCAGATGGTTCGCAGAGCAATAGGAATCCACCGTTAATTCCTCGTGTGCAAGCGGATGGTCCTTGCGCATCACGCAGACGTATTTGCCCGAATAAAGCCGTTCATGGCGAATTGGCGTATCGGGTCCACCGGACAACTGCGCCACGACGCCAGGGAAAAATCCCATCGACAAATCAATGTCGCCGCGCAGCAGCATGGGTCGCGGGTCGCGGGTGGTCAAGGGAACCATCCGCACATTGAGGCCGGGCGCCTCGTCCTCGATGGCCCGAACCAGCGCCGGCAACCACAACGCGGCAGTCGCATCCGCCATGGCCATACGGAAGGTTGTGTTGAGTGTCGAGACATCGAATCCTGCGGGCGCCACCGCTTCTTCCAGCTCCGACAGGGCGCGCCTGACTGAAGGCCACAGGGTCTCGGCCCGAGCGGTCGGCTTGACGCCGTGCGCTGTCCGTATCAGCAGCTCGTCACCCAACGCATCGCGCAGACGGCGCAAGGCATTGGAGACGGCGGGCTGCGTCATTGCCAGCCGACTTGCCGCGCGGGTCAAGTTTTGCTCCGACATGATCGCGTCAAACACGCGCAGCAGATTGAGGTCGAGTGTCAAAAAGCTCATCAGGGCACGCCTTTTCCGAATGAAGTGAGGAGGGAATTCAGCCAGGCTAAAGGCAGTTCACGCGCCGCTTGCCGCCATTCACGGTTTATATGGCAGACATGGAAACACTGAATTGGAGTTATATCTTACCCGCCCCTATACTGCAGTGCAACAGAGAGAGTTTTTTCTCGTTTCACTCGGAGGTACATCATGTCTGTTTTTGCTCTAGCATTTCCGGTCGAGACCGCATTCCCGTTGGCTCAGGCTGTTGCTCGCGCGGCGGTCGGCTCCGCTCGCCCAGCACTTGGTTTCGGCGCCGTTGCCGCCTTTTTGGTAATTTTCAAGCCGCTGATCGGCGGATTCTTGCGCGCCGCGTTGCTTGTCTTTTCGCCACGTCACTCACTGGCCAAACGTCAAGCCGTCCAGAGGCGCAATGGTGTCTTGTTCCTTAACCGGCTAGCGCGTCAGTACGACGACGTGCAACCAAGTCTTGCAGCTGAGATGAGGTCCTTGGCATCGCGCGGATAAACGACGACGAACGTTAGAATAAGTTGCGACTCGCTAATAATAATTTTCGGAAAATTTTTAGCGGGTAATCTCCAACTTGCGTCAGATGTTTTTTCACGGATGTCTCCTCCTCCCTCTCGGGTAGGTTAAACCCCACAGGCAACAACTTGTGGGGTTTTTTTCGCCCGCAGGCGGCCCAAGCCCTTGCCTGGCCCGTCCCTAAACCTAAGCTCGTGCTCGATTACGGTAGTCCGGCGCCTGGTATGTCAACCCGTGCAATTTCTATCCGCCCCTGCATCAGCCGCCGCGCTTTGTCGCGACGCGCAAGCGGCGCCGTCAGCACGAAAAGCGTACGCCGGTCCGGACCGCCCAGCATGCAGGCAATGGCTTGCGTCTTGACCGCAATCCGCGACGTTATTTCACCGCCTTCCACGACGCGCAAACACTCGGCACTGATGGGCGAGGCGATCCAGACCGCCCCCTCCGCATCAAGACAGATTCCGTCGGCAGTGGCACCCTTCAACACCGCCCATGTGCGGCGATCAGACAAGGTTCCATCGGCTGCAATGGAAAACGCCGAAAGCCGACGGCCGTAGCTTTCACCCACGATCAGCGTGCCGCCATCGGGGGTTATTGCCATGCCGTTCGGGAACAACAAATCGTCGGCCACGACGCGACGTATGCCGTCCGGCGTCACCATGATGAGCACGGTGGGCCTGACCGCGTCCTTCTGCGTGTCGTCGAAGCCGAAGTTCCCGATATAGGCGCGACCGACCGCGTCCACCACCATGTCATTGCAGTGCCACGGCGCCAGGTCGCCGAGTTCGGCGGCGGTTGTCAGCCCGGTCCGATCAAGCCTTAAAAGCCGGCGGTCGTGCATGGACACCACCAACATGCGTCCATCCGGTAGCCACCCCAGGCCGGACGGCTGGCCCGGCACGTGAAGGACGGTTTCCACCGCACCGACCATGGTTACGGTACGCACTTCATCGCCGAACATGTCGGAAAACCAGAGCCGACCGCCATGCCACCGCGGCGACTCGGGGAAGGCAAGGCCGTCCAGCAGGACGGTAGTCTCGTAGTGGACCATGCGGTCGAGTCGCCTCCCCAGTAAGTTCAGGCTCGTAAGTTCAGGCTCATGGGCCGGATGAAATCAATGCCGCCAACTCGGCCGCTACCTGCGCCCCTAGCGCTACTCCCATGCCGTTGCACCCGAAGCCGAGTGCTACGCGTGGCGACAACATGCGCACCTGGGGCATCCTGTCGGCGCTGAAGCCCATGATGCCGGCCCAGCGGTAATCAATGGCCACCTCGTGGTCCGGCAGTACCACCTGCCGCAACAGGCGCACGAGCGCGTCCTGGATGTCTGGTGTAACGACCATCTCGTCAGTCGCTTCCTCCTGCATGGCAAGATGCCGTCCGCCGCCGAGCAGAATCCTGTTGCCCAGATTCCGGAAGTAGTAAAACCCCTGCTCCATGTGATAGGTGCCACGCCAACGCAAGTCGGGCACGGGCGCCGTAACCAGGATCTGGCCCCGCGCCGGCACAATCCCCGCCTCGGGGAACAGGTTGGCGGTGAAGCCGTTGGTACAAACCACCACCCGCCCCGCCGACATGGAAATCTGATTCTGCTCAGATACAGCGATCCTTAAATCCACCTTCTTCCCCTCCTCATGAATGGCGAGGACAGTGGCGCCGGTCCGGATTTCAATATTCTCCAGGCGCGCAAGGCGGGCCAGTTCCCCCATCAGCATTCCGGAATGCAGTTGCCCTTCAAGGGGATTTCGAAGCAAGGCGAAAGTACGGCCGAATCCCGCCCGGCCGATCGCATCATCGTCACGCGAAAAGACAGCCCGCCCAAACAACGGCTTCAGTAGCCGGTTGACTTCATCAAGTCGTTCGATCGCAGGCAAATCGGACTGCGAGAAAAGCTCATTCCCGCCAGCGGGCTCATATCGCATTGCAGCGTCCGGCACACGCCGCCGCAAGCGTTGCAGTCCGCTCCAGCGACGCTCAATGGTCTCAAGTACCCGGTCTTCGCCGATCAGGTCCAGGTCGGCCAGAATTTCGGTCAGACTGCCAAAACAGGCAAAGCCGGCGTTGCGGCTTGAGGCGCCGGACGGCACCACCCCACGTTCCAGGACAATTATGCGGTCGCGTGGTCGCAGCGCCCGCAGTTCGAGCGCGATTTGCAAGCCAATGAGGCCGGCGCCGACCACAACGAAATCCGCGCTAAGCAGTGCATCGCTATCCCAGTAACTGCAGCTCATTCCCGTCCCATTAATGGCGCGCCAGCGACTATCCTACTTCACCTCGACAGTCGGTTTCGGAGCCAAAGGCTGCGGGCCGGTCCCGGCACGCACCGCAGCGTCCTGCCCGGAGGGTGCGGCGGGAGGCGCAGCAGTGGTCGCCACAGCCAGCGCGGAAGCGCATACCGCCGAGAGCCGCTGCGCGAATTCGGCGCCAAAAAGATTGCCCTTCGCAGCGCGCCGTAACCGCGCAGCGCGGGGCAGCATGTAGTCGCCCCCGGGGTTGTCGGTGCGCTGCCAGGTCAGCACGTTGTCGCTCACCTTGAAGTCGACGTGCAGCTGCACTGGCGTCGCACCACGGCGGCTTTCGACGGTGCCGCGCGCGCCGTCCTTTTCGATGGAGGCCGAAATCGAGGGTGCGTCGCCTTCGTCAAGTTGAGTTGCCCCCGCGGTCGCAAACAGATGGGAGCCGCACAGCTTGTTTTCCTTTTGGTAGAGAGACAGTACGAAGCTTGAGCAGCGCGCCGGATCTGGCTGGCTCGAGGCTTCCCCTTTCGGGCATATCCACGCCGTCCAGTTACCACTGAAATCGACGTCGCCGGCAGCCAAAACGGGCGGGGCCGCAACCAGCAACGAGAGCAGGGACGCAGGCAGTGCGATCGCCCAGAAGCCTATGCATCGCGACAAGGACATGGCGGTCTCCGTTGATGGTGGCAGCACTATCATCGCTTGGAAGCGGCGCAAATTTTTGATTAAAAGCAATCCGGTTGCGGGTCGCTCGTCCGCATTCATGGGTACTGCCGGGTTTTACAGTTCGCGCTCGCTCGAAAACGCGCGACGCTTGCCACTCAGCGGGTCCACAAAGGCAATCGACCGTGCCAGCAACTTGAGCGGCCGGGACATGTCATCTCCCTTGCAAGGCAAGGTATGCGGATAAAAGCTGTCGTTGATGATGGGGATTCCGAGTGCGGCCATGTGCACGCGTAGTTGGTGCTTCCGGCCTGTAAGCGGGCGCAAGCGATAAAGCCCAATGTCACCGTCACGCCCTGCCAGGTCGACGCGGGTTTCTGAATTCGGGATACCCGGCGCTTCCTCCATGCGGAAGAACGGTGAGCCCTCCACCATCCGGCTTCGGTGCACCAGGGGAAGCTGCAAGTCGGCGCGGATCGGGGCGAGCGCTTCATATTCCTTCTCTACCATGCGTTGCTGGAACAGCGACTGGTAGGCGCCACGCGTCGCCGCCTTGACCGAGAACATGACAATACCCGCCGTCTCCCGATCCAGCCGATGAATTGGCGACAGCTCCGCCAGTCCGGTGCTCTTTCGCAGCCGAGTCAGAAGTGTCTCGTGCAGAAAGCGCCCCGATGGGATGACCGGAAGAAAATGCGGCTTGTCGACTACCAGCAGGTTCTCGTCCTGCTCGACCACCGTTTCCAGGAAGGGGATAGGCGTTTCGTCGTCCAGCTCTCGATAATAAAAGATGCAGGCATTGCGGCGATAGCGGCACGTCGGCGAAAGCACCTGGCCGAGCTCGTCGCGTACGTCGCCGCGTTCCATGCGTCCAATCCAGGCTTCGCGCGATACCGCGGGAAATTGCTCGACAAGGAAATCCAGCAGCCTGACCCACGGGCCGGAATTCAGCCAAAGGTAGCTGGGCGCCACGCCGTCCCTGACGGGAAGTGGCGGTTCAGGTCGGCGGCTGGGTCGATAATCCATGCCGCCGATGATAGCAGCCATGCTAGAGCGGACGAGCGGCGAGCACGCAGGACTGACCGGTGGAGACATTCGTCAGGGCAGTATCTTGCTGCCTCCCGTCACGCCCAAAACTTCGCCAACCACATAGCTGCTGGTTTCGGCGGAAGCAAGGAAGACATAGGCCGGCGCGAGTTCAGCCGGCTGCGCCGGGCGGCCCAACGGCGTGTTGCTGCCGAATTGCGAGACCTGCTCGCTCGGCATCGATGCGGGAATCAGGGGCGTCCATACCGGACCTGGTGCAACCGCATTAACCCGCACACCGCGCGCTATCGCTTCCTGCGCCAGTGCTTTAGTAAAGGTGACGATGGCGCCTTTGGTGCTCGCATAAGCCAGCAAGCTCGCAGTCGGCTCGTAGGCTTGCACTGAAGTGGTATTGATGATTGCAGAGCCGGGCTTCATGTGTGGTAGCGCTGCCTTGGAAAGATAGAACATGCCATAGACGTTGGTGCGGAAGGTACGGTCGAATTCTTCCGAGGGCAGTTCCGCGATGCTCTGGTGGACGGTCTGGAAGGCCGCATTGTTGACCAGCACGTCGATGCCGCCCAGAGCGTTCATGGCTTCCCCGACGATGTCGCGACAATGCGACTCCTGCCCAATGTCGCCCGGAACCAGCACCGCCTTGCGCCCGGCCGCCTCGACCAGACGCGCAGTTTCCCTGGCGTCCTCATCCTCATTCAAATAGGCAATCAGTACGTCGGCGCCCTCGCGCGCAAAGGCCAGCGCCACGGCACGACCGATGCCACTGTCGCCGCCTGTAATGATGGCGCGCTTGCCCTGCAGGCGGCCACTGCCGCGGTAGGACTGTTCACCGTGGTCCGCTCGCGGCGCCATCGCGGCGTCGGACCCCGGCAACTGCTGGGGCTTGGCGGGGAAAGGCGGCCTGGCGACGCCGTGTGGGGAAGTTTCGTTCTCGGAAGCCAATGGATCCTCCTCGTCGAAGGGTTGCATGGTGTGACGGCGCGGGGCATGTGGCGTAAAAGATGCCCCAAAGCGTTCCGAAGAAGAAGCGCCGTCCAATGGAACTGCAGTAGACCCTGCGCCGCCAAGGCCGGTTCTGAAACCGATTATCCGACCCGTTTGACCGCGATCACACCACCATCAGCAATTGTCATCAGCGATTCAGATTGGCGTTGTGGAAAGCGAGATGGTCTTCGATGAAGCTGGCAATGAAGTAGTAGCTATGGTCATAGCCGGCGTGCCGCCGCAATGTAAGAGGCTGGCCGGCATCGCGGCAGGCGTCCTCAAATATTTCAGGTCGCAGTTGGCTCGACAAGAATTGATCGTCCATTCCTTGGTCAACCAGAATGCCGTCGGGGAAAGAGGGCTTGCGCTCCCTGATCAGATTGCTTGCGTCGTAGTCGGCCCATGTATTCGGATCGTCACCCAGGAAGCGCGAGAAAGCCTTTTGTCCCCATGGGCACTGCGTCGGTGCCGCGATCGGCGCGAATGCCGAAACTGAGCGGAACCGGTCTGGGTGCCGCAGCGCCAGCACCAGTGCGCCATGCCCGCCCATGGAGTGCCCAAAAATGCCGACCCGCTCGTCGTCGGCGTTTAACTGGTTTGGAATCAGGTCGCGCAATTCACGGGCCACATAGGATTCCATGCGGAAGTGTCGATCCCACGGCGCGGCCGTCGAGTCAATGTAGAAGCCAGCACCTTCTCCGAAGTCCCAGTCATCGGTCGCGCCTGGAATGCCGGTGCCACGAGGGCTGGTATCCGGCGCCACGAGCATGATGCCGTGCTGGGCGGCCCAGCGTTGCGCCCCGGCCTTGATCATGAATGTCTCGTCGGTGCAGGTCAGTCCAGCGAGGTAAAACAGGACTGGCACCATACGTGACTTTTCCTGCGGCGGATGGAACACCGAGAACCGCATCTGCAAGCCGATCTCGGTCGAATCATGGCGATAGGACGCTTGCACGCCGCCGAAGCAAGTCTGTTCACTGATGACTTCAAGCATGTCGCCTCTCAGGAAAAGCATTCGCCACGGTCACGTGGGACCAATCGACGAATTCGAAAAGCAAAATCGAAGGAGCCGCGCTTGGCCCGCACAGTTTCCTAGTACAGCACGACGGACCGAATCGATTCGCCGCGCTTCATCAACTCAAAGCCTTCGTTGATCTTTTCGAGTGGCAGCGTATGCGTGATCAGGTCGTCGATATTCAACTTGCCCTCCATGTACCAGTCAACGATCTTGGGGACGTCGGTCCGGCCCCTCGCTCCGCCAAATGCCGAGCCTTTCCAGACCCTGCCCGTCACCAGCTGGAATGGCCGCGTGCTGATCTCCTGGCCTGCAGCGGCGACCCCAATAATGATCGACTGGCCCCAACCTTTGTGGCAGCACTCGAGCGCCTGTCGCATCGTGGTGGTATTGCCGATGCATTCGAAGCTGTAGTCTGCGCCGCCATCGGTAAGCTGGACGATTGCATCCACAACATTTTCGGTCGCGGCCGGGTTGATGAAGTGGGTCATGCCGAATTTGCGCGCCATCGCCTCGCGTTGCGGGTTCAGATCCACGCCGATAATTTTGTCCGCGCCCACCATGCGCGCAGCCTGTATAACGTTGAGCCCAATTCCTCCAAGGCCAAACACGACGACATTGGCGCCGGCCTCCACCTTGGCGGTAAACAGGACCGCGCCGACACCGGTGGTAACGCCGCAGCCGATGTAGCAAACCTTGTCGAACGGCGCGTCAGAACGGATCTTGGCCAGCGCAATTTCCGGCACGACGATGTGGTTGGAAAATGTGGACGTCCCCATGTAGTGGAACAGCGGCTTGCCGTCAATCGAAAAACGGCTCGTCGCGTCTGGCATCAATCCACGTCCCTGCGTGCTGCGAATCGCCTGGCACAAGTTGGTCTTGCGTGAGAGGCAGAACTTGCACTCCCTGCATTCTGGCGTGTAGAGAGGAATCACGTGATCGCCGGCGCGCACCGATTTCACGTTGGGGCCGACTTCCAGCACCACGCCGGCGCCTTCGTGGCCGAGGATGGACGGGAAGATGCCTTCGGGATCGGCGCCGGACAGCGTGTAATAGTCCGTGTGGCATATACCGGTCGCCTTGATTTCCACCAGGACTTCGCCCGCTTTCGGGCCTTGCAAGTCCACTTCTTCGATTGTGAGTGGCGCTCCAGATTTCCATGCGACAGCGGCACGCGTTTTCATCTCTTCCCCTTTTCTTGTAAGCCGTTTATTCGACGGCGCCGGTCAAGCCAAGGTTCTTGGGATGCCGGCTTGCCTGGCAATTTGAAAGCAACAGTTTTCGGAAACGCGGCCAGGCAGCAAGCGGTCGCCCGGGCCGGTTCATCAAATTATCCACTTTCTGGGCCCAACGTCCCCTTCTACCCCTGACGTACGCATCACGGCCCATATTGCCGTGCCGTGTCGATATTCGCTCACGCGTTCATCTTATTAATCGCATTAACAATCGTTGCAGCAAGTTAACAGGACTCTATATTCCAACGAAGAAACCAAATCTGTATGCATTGCAATGCGGCGATTCTGGTGAGCAGGTAGCGGACCTATCTCGAACAGCTGTGCAGCCTTCAAGGCCGCAAGGAAAATGCATTATGGCTCGTCCTCCAAAGGCGTTAAAGAACGACGGTCCTCAACGTCGTAGCCCGATCCGATCATCCGCCAATATAGCGGCGACTGAAAAGGGCAGCGGGTCATTCATCACACCGCCACTTGCCTCCGGCCTTCGCCTTGTGCTGGGCGCGTCCTTCATAGCATTCGGCGCTCTACCGCAAACCTGGGCGCAAACGCGTCCGGATGCGGGCCAAACCTTGCGCGACATTGAGCGCTTGGCGCCCCCCATGGGCAAGCCGGAAACGCCCGGCTCGTCTTCGCCAGGGCTCTCGATCACCCCCACGCTGCCGCAAAGCTCGCCGGCCGATGAACGGAAGATCACCGTCCGAGCCTTTGAGATTACAGGGGCCAGCAGTCTCGACCGCGAGCAAATGCAATCACTTCTCAATGAATACAAAGATCGCGAACTCACACTGGCGGAATTGCAGCAGGCCGCCGCGCGCATCACGGAATTCTATCGGGAGCACGGCTATCGCGTTGCCCGCGCCTACCTTCCGCAACAATCAATTCGAAGCGGCGTCATCCAGATTGCGGTTCTGGAAGGCGAGATGGGCAGCATCAGGCTAAAGAACGCGACGCGCATTTCTGACGAGCGGATTCTGGCGATGGCGTCGGGGATTAAGCCGGGCGAGAAGGTTTATGTGCCGGCAGTTGAGCGGGGCCTGCTGCTATTGAAGGATTTGCCAGGGGTGGCTAGCGTCAACGCGACGCTGCAACCGGGCGAAAAAGTCGGGCAGACCGACCTGGTGGTTAATGTCGAGCCAGCGCCGCTGGTTTCCTATGCGCTCGACGCAGACAACGCCGGCAATCGTTTCACTGGCGCCTATCGCGGCGGCGGCACGCTCAAGCTGAACAGTCCGCTTGGCCTGGGAGACCAGTTGATAGCGCGGGTGCAGGCCACCAACGAGAAACTTTATGCCGGCAGTCTCACCTACCGGGTTCCGGTAAAAGCGGACGGGCTCATCGTTGGCGCCGCCTGGTCCAGCAGCCACTATCAACTCGGCAAGGATTTTGCGGCACTGGACGCTAACGGCACGGCAATGAGCACCAGCCTGTTCGCCACTTATCCCTTCGTCCGTTCCGAAACCTTCAACCTTGTCGGCGCCCTCTCGGCAGAGCAGCGGTCCCTGCGCGACAACATCGACGCCGTCGCAGTTTCAAGCAGCAAGTCGGTGCGCAACCTGGCGGCAAGTCTGAGCGCCAATGGCCAGGCAGGGCCGGGTATCTATGCCGCCAGTGCCGCATACAGTGCAGGCAACTTGAACATCAAGACCCCGGACGCGAAAGCCGCCGATGACCTTACTGTCAAGGCGGCCGGCAGGTTCAACAAATTGAGCTATGCGCTCTCCACCCTGCAGCCGGTAGTGGGCCCATGGTCGATCGCGGCCTCTGCAAGTGGGCAAATCGCGTCGAAAAATCTGGACTCGTCCGAGAAGTTTTCGGTGGGCGGCGCGGACGGTGTGCGCGCCTATCCGCAAGGGGAAGCGCCAGCGGACGAAGGCTATTTGCTCACAACCGAGTTGCGCTACGCGCTGTCCGGCATCCCGCGCGGCACCTTGCAGGTACTTGGCTTCGTGGACCATGCGTCGGTCTCGCTCAACAAGAATCCCTTTGCGCCCGCGGACAACCGCCGCCGCCTGTCCGCCGCGGGTGTTGGCATGACGTGGCAAGCCCCAGGCGATTTCCAGGTTCGCTTCAGTCTTGGCTGGAAAGTGGGCAATGCGGCGGCGACTTCAGATCGCGATGCCTCGGTGCGGGGCTGGATACAGGGCGTCAAATATTTCAACAGTTTTTGATCTGGCGGTTACTAATCTGCAGGCACTCAGATTTTGCATCTTGATCGATCACGGCGAAGGAGCGGCAGCATGAGTCTCGACACACCGACAGGGCATCGCTCGCGAGGTCGTTCTCCATGCGAGCCGCGCAAGCATCCGACGCGGGTCATGCATCGAGCCGGCAGTGCCAGCGCGGCGGTTCTTTTCGCGGTGCTCGGCACTGCTCATGCACTTCCGCAAGCCGGCCAGGCTGTAGCCGGAGCCGGTACGGTCGCGCTGACGCAAGGGCCAACCGGTCCCGTTATGACGGTGACGCAGTCCACTCCCAAGCTGGTCATCAACTGGACGAGCTTCAACACCGTCACCGGCGAGACGGTCACCTTTGCGCAACCAAGCAGATCGTCCATCGTGCTTAACCGTGTACTGGACCAAAGCCAGACCAGGTTCTTGGGCAGCCTTAACGCCAATGGCCAGGTGTTTGTCGTCAACCCGAGCGGTATCCTGTTTGGCGTCGGCTCGCAAGTGACTGTTGGAGGTCTGGTGGCGTCCTCGCGCTCCATATCGGACACCGACTTCCTGGCAGGACTCTATCGCTTCGGTGGCACGGACGTCAGCAACCCGGTCGTCAATTACGGTCACATCAGCGCGAAGGACGGCGGCTACGTGGCCCTGATCGGGCCCATCGTACAAAATGGCATCCCCACTGCCGAGGGCGGCACGGCGCAGAATCGCGGCACCATTGTCACGCCCCATGGCACAGCGCTTCTGGCGGGAGCGGATCAGGTCACGTTGCAACTGAATGGCAGCAGCCTGCTGGGTTACACGATAGATCGCGGAGCGGTCAATGCCGTCACTGAAAACGCGCAGTTCGGCACCATTACAGCGGACGGCGGCAAGGTAATCCTTACATCCAAGGCGGTCAACGCGCTGGCACCGGCAGTGGTCAACAACTACGGCATCATTGAGGCCACCACAATCGTTGAAGCGGGCGGCGGGCAGAGCGGCGGCGTAATCCAGCTGTTGGGTGACATGGCGGCCGGCCAGGTCAACCAAAATGGCAAACTGGATGCTTCGGCCTTGAACGGCGGTAACGGCGGCATCATTGAGGTTTCGGCGAAGACTGTGACGGTAGCCAACACGGCCGTGGTCACCACAGAAGCACTTCCCCTTCAAGGCACTTCGGGCAAGGTTCTTGTCACCGCCAACAACTTCCGCATAGACCGTTACGACCGTGATAGCGCCAACATCCGTCGCGGCGACATGTCCTCTACACAGCTTCAAGACGAACTGGAACACAGTAGCAGCGTCACGATTGCGACAAGCACCCCGGGCGACACCAGGACCGGCGATATCACGGTCGCGTGGCCCATCGGATGGTCAACAGGTTCGACCCTCAACTTAAGCTCGGAACGAAACATCGTCATTGATGCTGGCATCCAGGGGGCTGGCAACCTGATGTTGCGTGCCGATTCGACCGGCACTGGCGTTGGCGACATCTTCATAACACCGGCTCTCGCCAATTTCATGCCGAACGGCCGTGCCGATCTCTACTACAACCCTTCCGACGCAACGAAAAATATCGCTAACTTTTTTACCGGAAGCGTCACTTCCTATTGGCTCATTAATGATCTTGCGCATTTGCAGGCGATGAATGGCAACTTGGCTGGCAATTACGCGCTGGGACGGGACATTGATGCATCGGACAGCAACAACACCGTGTTTTTGCCTGTAGGGTCCACCAACGGCGGCGCGTTCACAGGCAAATTCGACGGATTGAATCACGTCATCTCGTCACTCAAGGTCTCGTCCAGTGACTTTTCGGTGGGGCTATTCGGGTTCATTGACCAAGCCACTATTTCGAATGTCGGCCTGGCGGGCGGAAGCACCACGGCGAGCCGGTCGTGGGCCGGAGGACTGGCAGGATTGAGCACGCGCAGCAGCATCAGCAATGCCTTTAATACCGGCACAGTGGAGGGCAATTCTGGGGCCGGTGGACTGGTCGGCATCGCGAGCCAGACCACTGTACGGGACGCCTATGCCAGCGGCACCGTGGCTTCTGCCTTTGGTCCTGCGGGTGGCCTGGTCGCTTCAATCGATGGCGGCGCCATTTCGGGCAGCTACAGTTCTGGAGCGGTGTCTGGTCCGATCAGCTCCGGGCTGGTCGGCCGGTTTGATCCCGCTGCTACAACTACGCAGAGCAACTACTGGTACAGCGTCACGCCGGTCGCAGGCTCCAATCGCGCCGGCGTGACGAAGCTCGACACGGTTGCACAACTGAATACCCCAAACAGCTTCGCCGGCTTCGATTTCAATACCACCTGGCGGCAGTACGATGGCTTCGGCGCGCCGCTCCTGAAATCATTCTTGAAACCGTTAACGATCACGCTTTCCGACACCACAAGGACCTACGACGGCCTGGCGGGCGCTCCGGTGCAAATCACATTTTCCGATCCAGCCGCGACAGCAAACGGAACGGGCCTCGTTTTCCAGCCACTTCCCCAAGGCATCCGTAACGCCGGCCTTTTCGCCAATAGCCCAAATGCCTGGTCGAAGCAGGTGAACGGATTTGACATCAGTTACGCAGGCGGGAAGACATCCGCAACGGTTGAGGTGCAAAAGGCACCCCTCATCATAGCTGCGACGGGCGCGACGAAGACCTATGAGGGCACGACCTCGTCCGCCGCGAAGCCCACGGTGACCGGTCTCCAGCCCGGCGACACTGCCAATGCCATCGAGAGTTACGACTCGCGCAACGCCGGCGCCAGGACGCTTACGGCCAGTCTTGCATCCATATCCGATGGCAACGGCGGCAACAACTACGCCGTTCAGTATGTGGGTGCCGACGGGACAATCCTGCGAGCGCCGTTAGCCGTTACTGCGGTATCCGATACCAAGGCCTTCGATGGCACAACGACTTCGAGCAAGTCACCGCTTGTCACCGGTTTGATGCCGGGAGACTCGCTCTCGCGGAATGTCGAAACTTTCGACGCAGCTGCCACCGGCACCCGGGTACTAACCGCCACCACGCTTGTGAACGACGGCAACGGCGGCGCCAATTATGTGATTGGCGCAGGCGCGGCAGCCGGCCAAATCGTCGGCGGCAAAACAGTCCTTGAAGGCTTGCAGGCGGGGCTGCAGAACGCCAGCGCAGTTGCAGTGGAAGCGGCTCTGCTGACCGACCCGGGCTCACGTCTGGCGGCGGCCCGGACCAATGCGCTGGTGGGCGTCGGCGCGACAAATCCGACCAACGTCCTCGCGCAGTTCAACGATGAGGCACTGTACGCCGCCGATTCGGTGCAGGCCCGCTGGTCTGCGCAGTCGGGGCGGACGGGGCGGCACTCATTCAACGTGGAAGGCAGCGGCATCCGCCTTCCGGAGGGCGTGGAGTAGCGATACAGCCCTGGTGCGACGAAGGAATTCGAGTATGAGAACGAGCGACGAAAATCTTATGCACACAACGGACCGGCGCAACATGAAATCGAGGCTCCAGCGTAAAGGTTCCCCGGCAAGAGGCGCTCGTGTAATTGGTTGCGCGGCATCCCGCATAGCCGCGTCAATCCTTTCGCTGTTTGGAGTGCAACTCGCCTATGCCTTGCCGCAAGGCGGGCAGCTCGTGGCAGGGACCGGCACGGTCGCCGTAGCGTCGGCCGGCGGTGCCATGACCGTGACGCAAACCAGCCCAAAGCTTGTCATCAACTGGACGAGCTTCAACACCGTCGCCGGCGAGACGGTCGCGTTTTCGCAACCAGGCAGATCGTCCATCGTGCTCAACCGGGTAGGGCCGGGCCAAACGAGCTTCAACGGCACCCTTACCGCCAATGGCCAGGTCTTCGTCGTCAATCCGAGCGGCATCCTGTTTGGCGTCGGCTCTCAAGTTAATGTCGGGGGACTTGTGGCGTCCTCTCACGCCATATCAGACGCTGATTTCCTGGCAGGTGTCTATCGCTTCAGTGGCTCTGGCGCCAGCGGCAACGTCACCAACTTGGGCACCCTCAATGCGACGGGTGGCGGCTATGTTGCGTTAATTGGGCCGAAGGTGCAGAACGGCGGCAGCATTACCGCCAATAGCGGCACCGCCCTGCTTGCTGCGGGCGATCAGGTCACGCTGCAGCTAAACGGCAGCAGTCTTCTTGGCTATTCGATAGACCGTGGCACGCTTGACGCGCTGGCGGACAATCAGCTATCCGGGTCGATCCGGGCCAATGGCGGCAAGGTGATTCTGGCTGCGCAAGCTGCGAACCAGGCCGCCGCGGCAGTGGTGAATAACGACGGCATCATTGAAGCACGGACCATCAGCCAGAGCGAGGGTGTGATCCAACTCCTTGGCGATGCGGCAGTAGGCCGGCTCATCCAGAACGGCAAGCTTGATGCCTCGGCGCCGAATAGCGGCAAAGGCGGCAGCATTGAGGTCTCGGCCCAGAACGTAAAAATTGGGGATGCCGCGCAAATCACCACTGCGTCGCCCGCGGGGCCGGGCAGCGCCGGCAGCTTCACTGTGACCGCGGGTGACTTCACCGTAGACGTCAGTGGCCGGGGCGCCAACATCACTGACACGGTCCTGCAAAATGCACTCAACAACAATGGAAGTGTCACCATTGCGACTAGCACAAGCTCGAGCAGTGACCACGGCAACATCGAGGTGGATTCTTCAATCAACTGGTCGGCTAACACCGCGCTCAACCTGATTGCGGACCGCAACGTCATTCTCAATAACGCGGCAAAGAGCACGGGCGGCGGAAAACTCCTGTTGCGCGCAGATTCAAGAGGAACGGGGGCCGGCAACGTTGGCCTCAGTCCTGGGCCAATCATGGCCGGCGGAGAAGTTACGATCTACTATAACCCGACGAACTATGCGGCTCCCTTCAACTTCGCACCATTGATTGCGGGAACTTCATCCGCCTGGATGCTCGTCAACGACCTCGCACACTTGCAAGCTATGTCGACGAATTTGGCAGGCAATTATGCGCTCGGCAAAAACATCGACGCTTCCGCCAGTGAGGCCATGGACGGGGGCAAGGGCTTCAGCCCGGTCGGCGATAGCGGCATACCCTATTCCGGCCAGTTCGACGGTCTGGGCAAGGTCATCAGCGGGCTCACCATCAACCGGAGGGGCGCCCAGGATGTCGGCTTGTTCGGCGTCATGACCGGGCGCGTGGCCAACGTCGGCCTGGAAGCGGTTTCGATCGCCGGACTTACCAACGTCGGCGCAGTGGCCGGAACCAATCGCGGCACGATCTCCCGCAGCTACAGTACGGGCGCCGTCAGCATTCCTGTTTCCGATCCGGCCAATGGATTCGCTGGTGGCCTGGTCGGCAATAACGCAGGCGTGCTCGACAAGTCCTGGAGTTCGGCGGCCGTATCGGGCGATGCCAGCAGTATCGGCGGCCTGGTCGGCATCAATAATCATGGCAACATTACCGAGTCCTACGGCAGCGGTTCAGCTACAGCCAGAGGCAGCAATGCAGGCGGCATCGTCGGGTTCAACACTGTGGGAGGGCGAATCTCCAATTCCTACAGCGCTTCGGCAGTGAACGCGAGCAGCGTGGCCGGCGGCATCGCCGGCACCAATGAGGGCTTGATCTTCTTGACGTACAGCAGCGGACCAACGTCGGCGCTATCGGTCGCTGGCGGCCTCGTGGGAAACAACACGGGCGTAGTTAGCGGCTCCTATAGTAGCGGCCCGACAAGCGGGATATTCGACATCGGCCTCATGGCCGGCGTCAATACAGGGACGATTCCTTCGGCTCTTGACGGGCGACTCGATCCGGCCGCCTCCGCCCTGCAGCAAAGCTCCTACCGGGTATGGGATTTCACTACTATCTGGCGCCAATACGAAGGCTCCACCCAGCCACTCCTGCGGGCCTTTCTCACACCTCTAACCCTGTCCGTCGGCGCATCCCGCAAAACTTACGACGGCACGCCATGGTCTGGTCAGCTCAACCTGTCCTATTCCGATCCGGCGGCAGCGACATCGCCGAGTTTCCACATTGGCCAACCCGTTGCCTCTGCACTGCCGACCGACGCCGGAACCTACGCCGTGAACTACACCCTTGCGGCTTTCTCGAATCAGCGCAATGGCTATGACATTACCGTCCCTCAAGCCGGCCCGCAAACGACAACCCTCATTATCGATCCGAAGATCATCGGCGTAACGGGCGTGGCGGTGGACCGCATTTACGACGGCACGTTGAATGCCACGGTCAATGGCGGCACACTGCAGGGTATGGTTGGCGGGCAGGCATTAGGATTGAGCATGGTCGCCACATTCGGCGACAAGAACGCGGGCGAAAACAAGCAGGTCAACGTAAGCGCCACACTGCAGGATGGACTCAACGGCGGCAAGGCCGCAAATTACGTCGCGACCAATCCCCTCGGCCTGACTGCAACCATTAGTCGGCGCGACCTGACGGTGTCGGCTACCGCACCGAACAAGGTCTATGACGGAACGACGGCCGATACCGCAACACTGACCGGAAACCAACTTGTGGGCGATGTGCTGAGCTTCGGTTACGGCGCCGCGAATTTCGCCGACAAGAATGTCAGGGATGGCAAGCCAGTTACGGTATCCGGGATAACTGTCTCCGGTACAGACGCGGCGAACTATCGCCTTGTCCAGCCAACCGCAAATACTACGGCGAATATCACGCCCCGTCCCGTGACGGTCGTCGTTACGGGAGACGACAAGCGCTTCGACGGAAGCGCCGCTGCGACGGTCATCGTCACACCGATCAATGTCGTCGCCAACGACGTGCTGACAGCGGCGTACACGCAAGCCAGCCTGAAAGACCCTGCAGTCGGGAACGACAAGCTCGTTACCGTTTCCGGTATCACCCTTTTCGGCGCCGACGCGGCAAATTACGCCCTGCAGCAAAGCACGGCCACGACCACTGCCAGCATTCTCCCGTCGACTTCAGTACCCGGTCTCGACCTGGTGACACTGCTCCCGGTTTCGAATTCTGGCGGAACGGCCCTGGCTGGCTGGCTGCCCGGAATCTATGCCACGATACCGGCCGGACCGGATTCCACCAACTTCGGAGCGTGGACCGCCACGTCTACCGGTCGGGCTGGGCTGCCTGGGGTGATCTCCACCGCCATTGGGTCGCCTGACTTTAAATCGGGCGCCCAGTTCGACGTTGAATTGCCCCCATCGTCCGGTATCAGAGCTGGCTACGCCTTCGGGATTGTCTCGCCGGGCATCCGGATGCCGGACGGATTCCAGTAGATTTAAAGTGGCACCTGGAGAGGAACAAAACAAAAAAAGGCGCATCACCTCCGTGACGCGCCTTTCGTCATGCGCCGCACTGGGTGCGGAGCAAAGCGGAATTACGCTGCCAGCCGCTTCTCCAGTTGCTGGCGGGTCGCTTCCAGCTCTTCAGGCAAATGGTGCTTCAGCTTCTCGAAAAGCTCGGTGTGCAGCTTGAGTTCTTCGGTCCACTCCGCTTTGTTGATTGCAGTAATGCGGTCGTACTGCTCTGCTGAAAACTTAATGCCTTCCCAATGCAGATCGCTAAACGCCGGCGTGGTGCCAAAGATGTTTTCAACACCAGCGGCCTTGCCGTCGATCCGTTCCAGGATCCATTTCAACACGCGCATGTTGTCACCGAAGCCCGGCCAAACAAACTTGCCCTCCTCGTCGGTGCGGAACCAGTTAACGCAATAGAACTTGGGCAGCTTTGCGCCAGTCGCTTCCAGCTTCTTGCCCAGGGTGAGCCAGTGCTGGAAATAGTCGCTCATGTGGTAGCCGGTGAAGGGCAGCATGGCAAACGGATCGCGCCGTACCACGCCCTGTTCGCCGGTTGCCGCAGCCGTGGTTTCCGAGCCCATGGTCGCCGCCATGTAAACGCCTTCAACCCAGTTCCGCGCTTCGGTTACCAGCGGAACGGTGGTGGAGCGGCGTCCGCCAAAAATGAAGGCGGAGATTGGCACGCCGGCCGGATCGTCCCATGCCGAATCCAGCACCGGGTTCTGGGTCGCGGCAACCGTGAAGCGAGAATTGGGGTGTGCTGCCTTGCGGCCGCTTTTCTTTGCTTCCTCTGCGGTCCAGTCCTTGCGTTGCCAGTCGATCAAGTGTGCCGGAGGCTCCTTGGTCAGGCCTTCCCACCAGACATCGCCGTCATCGGTCAAGGCGACATTTGTAAAGATGGTGTCGGCCTCCATCGACGCCATGCAGTTCGGATTGGTTTGTTCGTTGGTACCAGGCGCAACACCGAAGTAACCTGCTTCCGGGTTGATGGCGTACAGGCGACCGTCCTTGCCAGGCTTGATCCAGGCAATGTCGTCGCCGATGGTGGTGACCTTCCAGCCGTTGAAGCTTGGCGGCGGAATGAGCATGGCGAAATTGGTCTTGCCGCAAGCCGAAGGAAATGCCGCGGCTACATAATGTTTTGCGCCTGGCTTGCCGTTTTCGGCAGGGGCTTCAACGCCAAGGATCAGCATGTGCTCGGCCAGCCAGCCCTGGTCACGGCCCATGTTGGAGGCGATGCGCAACGCAAAGCATTTCTTCCCCAGCAGCGCATTGCCGCCGTAGCCGGAGCCGAAGGACCAGATTTCACGGGTCTCCGGGTAATGCACGATGTACTTGGTGGGATTGCACGGCCATGCAACGTCTTTCTGGCCGGGCTGCAGGGGTGCGCCAACAGTGTGGGCGCACGGGACAAACTCGCCGTCAGTCCCAAGCACGTCATACACCGCCTTGCCCATGCGGGTCATCACCCGCATGCTCACCGCCACATAGGGCGAGTCAGAAACTTCAACGCCGATATGCGCGATCGGGGAGCCAAGAGGCCCCATCGAAAACGGCACCACATACATCGTCCTGCCACGCATCGCACCGTCGAAAAGCTGGTGCATGGTCGCGCGCATTTCTTTCGGATCGACCCAGTTATTGGTCGGACCCGCGTTCTCTTCTTTCTCGCAGCAAATGAAGGTTCGGTCTTCTACCCGCGCAACGTCGGTTGGGTCGGACCAGGCGATAAAACTGTTTGGGCGCTTCGCCGGGTTCAGTTTTTTCATCGTGCCCGCGGCAACGAGCTCGCTGCAGAGCCGGTCATATTCTTCTTTGGAGCCATCGCACCAGTAGATACGCTCCGGTTTGGTGAGCGCAGCCAATTCGGCTACCCAGCTGATCAGTTTCTGGTTCTTGACGAATGACGGAGCGTTCACGGCAACAACGCCTCCCATGACGGGCTGATTCATAAAAAACTACCTCCAATGCCAATAGGTGAATTAATCTTTCCCGGCACGGCAGGATCGTCGTCAGCTTGTGGCTCGCGCCTCTAATTCAGGGCGTCGGTACGGCGGTCTTGTCGCAAGCGGTCTGATCGCGACCGCGCCAGCCTGAAGTCCGGATTCTCCAGGCGAAATGGGTTGTTCTTCCTGCTTCCTGCCCCGAAACCGGGCGAAAAACAGGGGTGGATTGTACACCCGCGCAATTTGGCCCCTCAATGCCGCAGGTCAAATGTGGAGGAAATAGTAGCCGATCTCCGTAGTGGCCTACACCCGCCGGTCGCTCAGGCCGTCAATAAACCAGAACCGCCCGCGCGACGGTACCGGATTGTGTCCTGTGATGTTGCAGTGCGCACCGGCTACAACAGGTGTGCAGTCCTCCAGCGTGACGGAGTTTGACCAGCCTGCTTTTCGATTTATCAAGCGCTCGGTCATTCTTGCGGCGCATGGCTGCCTTTTCGTTTATCTTTCCCTCTTTGCAATAATAAATTACCGCATGAGGCGAACCATGAAAATTGCCATTCTCGACGATTACCAGGACAGCGTTCGGCACCTTGACGCCTTCATGCTTCTGGCCGATCACGAGGTCAAAATCTTCACCAATACAGCACGCGGCGCTGGCCAGTTGGCGATTCGTCTGGCGGAGTTTGATGCCCTGGTTCTCATTCGCGAACGCACCAGCTTTTCGAAAGCAGTCCTGGAGAAACTGCCGAATCTGAAGCTGATTTCACAGACCGGCAAGGTCAGCGGCCATATTGACGTTGAGGCGGCAACGGCGCAGGGCATAGCCATTGTCGAAGGTGTGGGTGATCCGACCGCTCCAGCTGAATTAACCTGGGCGCTTATCATGGCGGCCAGCCGTCGGGTACCCCAGTACGTCGCCAGCCTGAAGGCCGGCGCATGGCAATCGGTGTCAACCAATGCAGCGATGAACACCATCGGCGTCGCGCTCAAGGGCCGCCGCCTTGGTATCTGGGGATACGGCAAGATTGGTCGCATGGTTGCCGGGTACGGCAAGGCCTTCGGCATGCACGTCACGGTGTGGGGACGAGAGCCGAGCCGCAAGCAGGCCCAGGCCGATGGTTACGATGTGGCGGCGTCCAAAGAAGCCTTCTTTTCCGAGTGCGACATCGTTACGCTGCACCTGCGACTGAACGACGCCACACATGGCGTCGTCAGCGCTGCTGACCTGGCCCGAATGAAGCCAACCGCTTTGTTCGTCAACACTAGTCGCGCAGAACTGGTGGAAGACGGTGCGCTGGAGCCAGCGCTCAAGGCGGGCCGGCCCGGTTATGCGGCTCTCGACGTCTATGAAACTGAACCGCTGCCGGCCGGTTCTGCGCTGCTGCGCATGGACAATGTTGTGGCGGCACCGCATCTGGGCTATGTCGAAAAGGACGGATACGAGCTCTACTTCCGGGCCGCGTTCCAGAATGTAGTCGACTTCGCAAACGGCACGCCAAAAAACGTTTTGAATCCGGACGCGCTGCGCGCCCCCGGTTAGGCCAAACCTGTCGGCAGTGGCCGCAGGGCGGCGCCACGCGTGGCAATGATCTCGCGATGTTCACTCAAAACGGAATGATCGCTGACGTGGGCCGTGAAAGGGACAACCTCACGGCCCGCCGCGCTGAGCGCGCCGCAGCAGCGTAAGCATTCCTTCGCTACACTGCTGCAAACTCTTGCGGCCTCAATGAAAACCAAACTTTGGTCTCTTACGCTCGGCAACTTCGCCATTGGCACCGGCGCCATGGTGCTGCCGGGCATGCTCAATGAATTGACGCGCGATCTCAACACCACCCCTGCTGCGATCGGCGTCGTCGTGTCTGGCTTTGCATTGATGGTGTGTGTGGGCGGCCCGTTGCTGGCTAGCTGGACCAGCGCTATCGAACGCAGGAAATTGCTGACAGCGGCGCTCGTTCTGTACGCCGTCTTGCACATTTGCGCCGCGTTGTCGCCGAATTACGACTGGCTACTTGCGCTGCGAATCGTGACCGCCATTGGCGCCGCGATTTTCACTTCGCAAGCGGCCGCTACCGCAGGGATGCTGGTGCCGGCGGCGCAACGCGGAGGCGCCATCGGGCTTGTGTTTCTCGGCTGGTCCATTGCCGCGGTACTCGGTGTGCCGCTTGGATCGTGGCTCGGCTCGCTCATTGGGTGGCGCTGGACCCTGGGACTGGTTGGCGTGCTTTCCGCGCTGATTGCGGCGTGGGTATGGAAACAGATTCCATCCGGCCTGTTTATTGTCCCGATGGACCGAGCAGCCTGGAAATCGCTCAGGGCGAACCGCGCGCTCTTGCTGGCCGTGCTGGTTACCGCGGTGCAGGCCGGGGGACAGTTCACCGTCTTTACCTACCTCGCCTTGCTCTACAAGGAATTCAACCATGCAACCCCGGAGACCATCAGCCTGCTTTATGCATGCTTCGGCGTCGCAGGGCTGATTGGCAATGTGCTTGCCAATCGCATGATGGACCGGTTAGGGCCCGCTCGCGTTGCCATGGCTGCAATGACTGCCATGGCACTGGGGCTGCTGGGCTGGCCGCTGGCATCGCAAGGCATCGGGTTCGCCGCGGCGCTTACCTTTTTGTGGGGACTGGGCTGCTTTGCGGTGAACGGCGCGCAGCAGGCGCGCCTGGTGGGGCTGGCGCCACCGCTGGCGTCGGCCTCGGTTGCGCTCAACTCGTCCGCGCTTTACTTGGGACAGGCCTTCGGCGCGCTGTCGGGGGCGGCCATTATTGGCGCAATGGGGCTGTCGATGTTGGCGCATGTCGGCGCCGGATTACTGCTGTGCGCGATGTCGCTTTCACACTTGGCCTGGCGTCTCGCGACGGCGGCTCAGGCGTCGCGTGCAGCAGTTGCCTGAGAAAGAAGCACTGTTCGCCGCTCGAGGCCACGCTCCGGTGCAGCGCCGTGAAGCTAATTCTATTGATCGGTGTTCTGGCGATCCAGTCCCTGAGGCATGACGCGGTGATGGCGCCGAACCACGATATCAGTGCCGGTTGACCTCCACAGGCCCTCCCAGCCCGGTGGCCACGGTAACGGCGCACCAACGTATTCGGGCACGCCGCGCCTGACCGGGATGATGGGCAGCGTTCGCGGGCAGGGGCCGTCGCGATGGTCCCATCCCAGTGTGAAAGCGTAATCGGGCAGCAGTGCGGCGCATACCATGTCGAACCAGCGAGTGTGATCTTCGTCCCTGCCAAGCGCCTGCGCAAGGCCTTGTGGATCGACTTTCGCCAACGCGCTCGCCAGTTCGCTCGCATCGGCGCCGGGATTGTCGCCCCAGCCCATGACGGGATTAAGGTTGTACTCCGCGCCAGATCCGTACCAGCCCTCGCGCCAACTGCGCTGCATCCAGGTCCGTGGCCCGGTGAAAAGGTGCCATCGCCAATGCAGGCCGGAAGCCTTTGGCCAACTGTACAGATAAAGCCTCTGGTAGCCGGCCGCGTGAAGCTCGCGAATCATTCCCATCAGACGCGCATGCGGCATGCGGTCGGGCGGCGAGAATCGAAACAGGATCGGTTCGCCGTCAGAATGCTGCAACTGGTCGGACGAGAGATTCAAATCGAGCGAGCGCGCCTCGTCGCCGAAACGAGCGGCGACCCAGCCGGTCAGCAAGTTGACGGAGGTGATAACACCGTAGCCGCGGTGGCGGTGAAATATGACGGTGCCTGGGGCAACGGGTTTCATCGTTGGCAAACGTGGCGTTGATTGGCTGGCTGCTGGTTTCTTCGACATCGTAGTGTAGCGGCTAATCGGCTGTGGAGGCGTTCGCGGTACTGGCTATTTGCCACGCGTCGCGACCTGCACAATAAGATTTCCGCAGCATAATTTAATTAGCAAGTTGGACCCATTGAAAGCAGGCATGGTTTCCATTGGCGAAAAAAATACTGGCCGCCCGACGGGCCGCCAGCAGCTACAGCCGCGCTCACTCCAAAGATCCATTACGCCTTCGGAAAACTTGCCGCTTCCAGACTGTCTTCGATTCTTTCGGCAACGCGATCACGCCGAGGAAGCCGTATTCCGCGCGGCGCGCCGAAGTCGGCTTGCATGCCTGCTGCCTCACGGGCTTTCGACGTCGCGCGCTATGCGTTGGCGCGCAACTGGAAGTAGCGCATCGACTTGAAAAGCGGCCCAATCGCCATGACGAGCACAGCCATGCGCGTGACATGGAATGCAGTGACGATTGGAACGCCGAGCTGGAGGGTCTTGGCGGTCAGGCTCATTTCCGCAATGCCGCCTGGCGAGGTGGCGAGGATCGCCGTAGCGGGATTGATGCCGCTTGCCCAGGACAATAAAAGGCCAAAGCCTGCCGCCAGTGCAAGCGCGGCAAGCCCGCACAGGATGACGCTGCCCATGTAGCGCGGGGCAGTGTGCAGGAACTGCGGCGTGAACCGGGTGCCTAGCGAGACCCCGATAAACAACTGACCGAAATGCACCGACCACTCCGGCAGTGCAGACAGGTTGATGCCCATGGCAGTCAGCGCGATGGATACGATGAGAGGGCCAATCACCCAGACATTGGGCCATTCCAGGCGGCCGAGCAATAGCGCACCGCCGGCGGTCAGGCCGGTGAGCGCAATGAGACCGAGCGGACTGACGTCCTTCGCGCCAGGCACGAACGGGTCGAGTCCGTGGGCGCCGAAAAATCGGAACGCGAAGGGAATGATCACCACTACCATCATGATGCGCAAACTGTGTGCAGCGGCGATCCGATCTACGGAAGCGCCGTGGCGCTCGCCCTGCGCTGCCATTTCGGATGCACCGCCCACCGCCATCGCAAAGAACGCGGTGGTCTTGTCCACGCCGGAAAGCCGGTGCAGCAGCCATCCGCATGCCAACCCCAGCGCTATGGCAAAAACCACCCCTAGGGCGATCGACCCGACATGCCTCGACAAAACATGCACGACGGCCGGCGTGAAGTACAGCCCAAGCGCGGTGCCAATAGCCCACTGGCCGGCTTGCCGTACTTGTACCGGACAGAACAGGTCAACGTTGCACATGCGAGCCACGGCCGTGGCAAGCAGGGGCCCGATCATCCACGGTAGTGGCGTGTTGAGCCACACGCAGGCGTTGGCAGCGAGCAGGCCGATGGCAAGGGTAAGCAGGAAGGAGCGCAGGTCGTCGCGGGACAGCAGAGGCATGAGCGGCATTCTACCTGTCGCCGCACCGCGGAGCATCGGAAAAGCAGGACGCTGTAGACAGCGCCAGGGTAGCGGTGCAGCCGCCAAGTGCGCGGTCAGTGTGGCGTTGTTTGGTAAACCGCGCGGCTGACTTGACGGACTTGACCACTGTCATTCGAAGCCGACGCCCGGCTCTCCGGCCAACCCGGTGCGCATTAAACCGCCTGCAGTAATCCGTTTTACTAGAACACCCAAAGACTTTCCTCCGGCAGTTGCAGCCAGTAGTCGCCGGGCACAAGTCGCTGCGGCGAATAGGCGCGCATGCCGGATTCGGCCACTCCACCACGGTGAAACAGGCATTCCCAACGGTCGCCGAGATACATGCAAGTCGAGAGCGGCAGACGGATCGCATTGCTGGTTTCAACCTGCGAGATGCGTACCTGCTCCAGTCGGATCATCGCGGTGATGTCGGCGCCAACGTTGCTGCCGCGCGCCGTGCCGGCCACCGTGATGCCATCGAGGTCAAAGGTGACACGTTCGCCATTGCGTTGCAGGACCTTGCCGGCAACGCGGTTATTGCTGCCCATGAATTCCGCTGTGAACAGGGAGTCAGGCGTTTGATACATGCTTTGCGGGGTGCCCTGCTGTTCAATCTTGCCGTTGTTAAGCAGCAGGATCTTGTCGGAGATTGCCATTGCCTCGCCCTGGTCGTGGGTAACCATCAACGCAGACAGTCCGAGCCGCACGATCAGGTCGCGCAGGAAGGCGCGTGCTTCCTCGCGCAATTTGGCGTCGAGGTTTGATAGCGGCTCGTCGAGGAGGATGACGGGCGGGTTGTACACCAGGGCGCGCGCAATGGCGACACGTTGCTGCTGTCCGCCAGAGAGTTGATGCGGAAAGCGTTCCCCAAGGTGACCAAGCCCGAGTTGCGACAGTACCTTCTTGACGCGCTCGGCAATCTCGCTGCTGCCCATCTTGCGCAGCTTGAGACCGTAGCCCACGTTGTCGGCGACCGTCTTGTGCGGCCACAGCGCATAGGACTGGAACACCAGTCCGAGGTTGCGGTGCTCCGCCGCCATCTCCAGCTTGCGTTCCCCATCAAATACCTGGCGCTCACCGATCTGAATCTTGCCCGCCTTCGGGCTTTCGAGCCCAGCAACGGCGCGCAGCAGCGTGGTCTTGCCGCTGCCCGAAGGCCCGAGCAGCGCAACCACTTCACCGCGCTGCAACTCCATAGACACGCCCTTAAGAATCGCATTGGCGCTCGCGCCAGTGCCGTAATCGAGGTAAAGATCGGTGACAGTCAATTCAGCCATGTTGATTCCTTCCGGTTAGTCGTGCAGCTTTACGCCGAAGCGCAGCGCAATGCCCAGGCCTATGGCAACCAGGGTGATGTTGATGAATGAAAGTGCCGCCACAAGGTCAACCGCGCCAGCGCCCCACATCGAGACGATCATGGCGCCAATAACTTCGGTGCCGGGGGAAAGCAGGTACACGCCGGTGGAATATTCGCGCTCGAAAATCAGGAACACCATCAGCCATGCGCCGATCAGGCCGTAGCGCACCAGCGGCAAAGTAACGTCGCGCGTCACCTGGCCGCGATTGGCGCCGACGGCACGCGCTGCTTCTTCCAGCTCGGGGCCGACTTGCAGCAGCGCCGTTGTAATCAGGCGCAAACCATAAGCCATCCAGACCACCGAATACGCCAGCCACACCGAGAACATCGTGGAGCGCAGCGCGCGCAGCTGCGGAATGAAATTCTCCGAGAGCCAGGTGCCAACACTGTTGTCCATGCCTTTCAGAAGGCTGTCCAGCACGCTCGGCACGAACAGGAAAACCCAGAGAAAGGACAAGCCGGCAAGCAGGCCCGGGATCGCGCGGGGAATCAGCACGCTGTAGTCCAGGAAGCGGGTAATGCCGTCGGCCTTGCGGTGCATGGCCAGTGCGATGCCGCTATAGCAAAGTACGGCAATGGCGCCGCCGACCACGCCAATCAGGACCGTGTTGAAGATGCCGCGCATCAGCGAAGGCTGGGCGGCGATATCGCGGAAGTGATCGAGAGTCAGCACGTCGAGAAGGCGCACGCCCTCACCCCAATTGGAAACAAACGCGCGCAGCACGATGCCAGAGATTGGCATGAAGACCGTAACAAGCAGCCACGCCGCGATCAGCCCGAAGGAAATCCACTTCCATTTCCCGAGTGGCAGCGGCTTCTGCCGTGAACCCTTGCCCTTGATCGACACATACTTGTTGGCCGACTTCAGCAGCCAGCGCTGCATCATCACCAGCGGCAATGTGACGGCAACCAGGCAAACCGCGACCGCTGCCATCAGGTGGTAGGAGGGCGTGCCCAGCTTGTTGGTCAGCTTGAAGAGATACGTTGCCAGCACAAGGTGGCCTTCGGGGTCGCCCAGCACCAGCACCAGACCGAATACCTCAAAGCCCAGAAAGAACACCAGCACGCCGGAGTAGGCCAGCGCCGGCATGACCATGGGCAGCGATACATTGAGCGCAACCTGCAACGGCGAAGCACCGGCTACGCGCGCTGCTTCTTCAACGTCGGAGCCGAGGCTCTTCAACGCGGCGGACGCATAGAGATAGACATGTGGCACGTGGGTCAAGCCGGCGATGACGACGATGCTGGGGAAGGCATAGACGTTCCAGGGCTGCACCGTGATACCGATCGCAGCGAGCGCGTGCTGGGCCCAAACTGTGTAGAAACCGACCGGCCCCATCGCGACCACATAGCCGAAGCCGATCACCATCGGCGACACGAAAATTGGCACCAGCAGGAAAGGCGCAATCCAGTTGCGGCCCGGCAGATCGGTGCGGACCATCAGAAACGCCAGCATGGCGCCGAGCGGCACGGCGATCAGTGCGAGTCCCGCGGCGAGCAAAAAGCCGTTGATGAACGACTGGCGGAAGTCCGGGTCGTCGAAGATAAAGCGGTACGGTTCCAGACTCCATTCCTTGGCCGGTGAGAAAAACGGCGCGGAAAGAAAGCTCTGGTAGAAGATGAGCAGGAGCGGCAGGAAAATAGCGATCGTGGTCAGCGTGACCACCGCGCCGCGCGGCCAGTTAAGGCCTGTCGCTCTGGGTACAGGAAGTGTGGACATTGTTGTTATGCTCCAGCGGAGCCCACGCACGATGCGCAGGCTGGGGACAGGTCGGGCGCAATGCGCTCCGGCCTGTCCGTGCGCCGCCCCCGTTTGTGGAAGGCGGCTGATGCAGACCGGCTTACTTCTTGCTGGTCGCTTCCTTCCATTGCTTCAGGAAGGCCAGGCGTTTGGTCTGGTCCAGGTACTGCAGCAATTGCGGGCCGACCGGCATCGGCTTGAGGGCGGCGCCCAGCTGTTTGGTCAGTTCTGCCGAGGTGGTCTCGCCCTTGACGTCGGCACGAATCGAGAACAGCTGCGAGTCGTTGGCAATCACGGTCTGGCCGCGTTTGGAGAGAATGTAATCAAGCCAGAGCTTGGCCGCATTCATGTCCTTGGCAGCCTTGTTGATGAACATGACGCGCGACAGGACCAGCGTGTAATCCTTCGGGAAGGAGATGGCGATGGACGGGTCTTTTTTGGCGCGGGACAGCGCGTAGGAACCCAGCATGTTGTAGCCGATCAGGTTTTCACCCGACGAGATCCGCTCCAGCATGGTGCCAGTCGACGATTGCACGCGCACGCCGGCACTGCCGAGCGCCTTGGCGAAGTCCCAGAACTTCGGGTTGGCGGCCAGGTCGTTGGTGATGAAGGTGAAGCCAACGCCTGCCTTCTCAATATCGTAGGTGGTTATCTTGCCCTGGTATTTGTCCTTCTTCGTCGTCAGCAATTTTTCCAAGTCGGCATGGGTGGCGGGTACGTCTTCCGCTGGCACAAGGCGCTTGTTGTAGACGAACACAGCGGGCTCGAAGGTCGTGCCGTAGGCCGAGTCTTTCCAGTTCGCCCACGATGGGAGAGCGCCGCCCTCCGGGGTTTTGTAGGCCAGCGCATAGCCGTCCGACACCAGCTTGACTTGCAGGTCCATCGCGGAAGACCACATCACGTCCGCGGTGGCGCCGCCAGCCGCCGCTTCGGAGATAAACCGGTTGTAGACCTCGGTCGAATTCATGTCGTTGTACTCGACCTTGATGCCGGGATACAGCGCGCTGAAATCCTTGATGAGTGGTTCGGCAGCTTTCGAATCGGTGGCGCTGTAAATCACCAGCTTGCCTTCCTTCTTTGCGCCTTCGATGATTTTGGCGTAGTCGGCGGGGTAACCGGCGGGTGTCTGAGCTTGCGCGGCGCATGCCACGAGCAGGGCAAGGGCGCCGCAGGCGGCGGCGATTGGGTGTCTTGACTGCATGGTGTTCTCCTTGGTGTGAATCGGGTTTGTCTGATGCGCCGGCCTGGCGCTTCGCGTTGCAGCACGCTGCCGCAAACGCTAACGCAACAGGCCGAATTCTTTCGCCTGGTGGCGGTACGTTTCTTCGGTTTTCTTGACGTATGCGGTGAGCGTCGCGCCAGTCATGGCAAAAGGATACAAGCCAGCGGACGCACGCAGTGCGGCGAATGACTTGTCGGCCATTGCGCGGTCGAACGCGGCAACCCAGCGTCGGTAATCCGCGTCTGGAACGTCCGGGCCCATATAGTAGCCACGCAATATTGGCCACGTCACGTCGAAGCCTTGCTCGCGCGCGGTCGGCACATTGGAAAGTGGTCCGGCCAGACGGGCGTCCGACAGCACTGCAAGTACGCGGATGCGGTCCGTGCTGGAATGCAGCACCGCCTCCGAGGCGTCGCCCGACACGGCCTGCACATGACCCGCCAGCAAGGCGGTAAACGATTCGCCACCGCCCTCGAAGGCGACGAAGCGCAACGCCTTGGGATCGACGCCGCCCTGCTTCGCGACCTGTGCAACCTTAAGCCAGTCCTGGCTGCCGACGGTGCCGCCGGCGCCGATGACAACCTTGCGGGGATCTTGCTTCAGGGCGGCAACGAGGTCGCCGAGGTTGCGATACGGCGAGTCGGCGCGCACGGCGATCATGCCGTAGTCGGTACCAACAGCGGCCACCCATCGCACGTCATCAGTGGACCCGTTTCCGAATTTGCCGAGCGCGAGATTGAGAAGCGAGCCCCCGGAGAACGCGACCAGTGTCTCGGTTTCGGCACGACGCTGCGTCACGACTGAATGCCAGGCAACGGCGCCAATGCCGCCGGGGAGGTAGCTCAAGCGTATGGACGAAACATCCGTGCCGGGCGACGTGGGGGCTAGAGCGCGCTGCGCCAGTTTGCAGGTCAGGTCGAAGCCGCCACCCGGCTTGGATGGCACGATGCATTCCTGTGAATGCGGCGTTGCGGCGATCGCAATGCACTCCCCGCCCGTCAGCCAGGCGGCTAGTGCAAGAAGCAATTTCGCAGGTATGATGAATCGCGCCGAAAGCACCTTGGCTGTCTCCATAATTGTTTTATTTGTCGTGGCATCTTGCGTGCCAGCGCATCGTCAGTGCGCACCTTAACTCAACCTGGCTTTCAGCTTCCTTTCAGTCGCCTGCCACAAAAAACATGCGCATCCTGCTGGTCGAAGACCACGTCGAACTATCCCGCTCGCTGTGCAAGGCGTTGCAGGACGCGCGGCTGACAGTCGAAGTCGCAGCCGACGGGGCGGATGCCGATTCCTTGCTGTGTACGCAGGAATATGCGTTGGTGATCCTCGATCTGACTCTCCCAAGGATGGACGGACTTGAAGTTTTGCGCAGACTGCGGGCCCGCGGCAGTAAGACTCCGGTCCTCATCCTGACCGCTCGCGGCGGCTTGAACGACCGCGTCCAGGGCCTCAACCTCGGCGCGGACGACTACCTGGCAAAGCCGTTTGAACTAGTCGAGCTGGAAGCACGCGTGAAGGCATTGCTGCGCCGCAGCCAGGGCAACGACGCGGTGGTCCTCCAGTGCGGCGTGCTCGCTTTCGACACCGTGTCCCGGATGTTCACCCTGGCGGGCAAACCGCTCAGCCTGACACCGCGCGAGTATGCCGTGCTGGAGGCGCTCATTAGTCGAACCGGTCGGGTCGTTCCCAAGGAGAAGCTGTTCGCTGAAGTTTTCGCACTGACCGACGAAGCCAATCTTGATGCTATCGAGATCTATATTCATCGCCTGCGCAAGAAGCTGGAATATTCTGGCGAAGGCCAGGCGGTTATTACAACATTGCGCGGACTGGGATACGTCTTGCAGGAACAGAAATGAGCGTGGCGGCAGGCTTGAAACCGCTCGGAAGTTTGCGCGGGCAGCTGCTGCGCTGGCTCCTGATTCCGCTTGGCATACTTGTCGCGATCAATGCTGTCTCGGTCTACCGCAACGCGCTCGACGCTGCGGACCTGGCCTACGACCGCTCTCTGCTGGCATCGACTCGCGCGCTGGCGGAGCGGGTCTCTATTGTTAACGGCAAGGTGGTGGCGGACGTGCCGTACGTTGCCCTTGACAGCTTCGAGACCGATACGCTCGGCCGCCTTTACTACAAGGTCACCGGCATCCACGGCGAGTTCATTTCCGGCTATGAAGACTTGCCTGCCCTGCCGCCTGACGTGCCGCGTTCCGACATTTATCCCGCGTTGGTACGCTTCTATCATGCGACCTATCGCGGCGAGCCGGTACGCATCGCAGCGCTCCACCAACCGGTCTACGATGACAGCATGCGTGGCATTGCGCTGATCCAGGTCGGCGAGTCACTCGATGCGCGGCAGGAATTGTCGCGCAAAATTTTGATTGATACGCTATGGCGGCAGGCCGCGCTCGTCGTCGCGGCGGCACTTCTCGCATGGTTCGCCGTGCGCTTCGTGTTGCGTCCGCTGATGCTGCTAAAGTCTGACGCCGAGGGGCGTGCGCCAACCGACCTTTCCGATTTCAACCCGGCGCTGGTTCACAAGGAAGTCCGGCCGCTGGTGACTGCCATGAACGGTTACATGGCACGCCTCCAAACCCTGATTGCAGGCCAGCGGCGGTTCATTGGTGATGCGTCGCACCAGCTACGCACGCCCCTTACGGTGTTGAAGATGCAGGCTGAACTTGCGATGCGCGCGCCGGATCTGGATGCGATGCGTGAGATCGTTCAAGGCATCGCCCGCACTACCGATTCAACGGTTCACCTTGCCAACCGCTTGCTTACCACCGCGCGTGCCGGGCATGGGTCGCTGGAGAACGACCCAGTGCCGGTGTCGCTGACCGAGGCGGTCCGCCAAGTAGGCATAGAGCTTGGCCCGCTAGCAGTGGACAGGGGTATCGATCTCTCGCTGGAAGCTGATAACGAGGCGACAATCGATGGCGATGCGCTGCTGTTGCATGAGATGCTGGCGAACCTGGTCGACAACGCAATCCGCTACACGCCGCCGGGAGGCACCGTAACGCTTCGGGTCCGAGGCGGGCCACCAGTCCTTGAGGTTGAGGACACGGGCGTCGGTATTGCCGAAGCAGAGCGTGAGCGCGTGTTCGCGCCTTTTTACCGCGGACCTGCCGCCCAGCAAATGAATGCCGGCGGTTCCGGCTTGGGTTTAACTATCGTTCGCGATATCGTCGCTTCACATGGGGCGCGCATAGAGTTCGGTAATAGTGTGGGAGGCGGCTTGCTGGCGCGCGTACATTTTCCTGCGGGGGATCGGGGATCAGCGTAATCATGCCGCCATACGGGGCTCTGCGGCACGCGCTGTTTCCGGCAGCGGAGAATGTTTCCAAACGGCTGATGAGCGATGTCATCACGGCTTGTCAAGTCCCTGACAGACTTCCCTGACTGGCGCCGTGTCCGCCCGCAAAGCGTCGATGAAACGAAAAACGGCGTTGCCCACTCCAACGTCACGTTGCCCGGGGGGCGGCGGGCAAGAGTGCGCGTCGGGCGTGGCTGGATTAGCCAAAAGGGGAACATCGCGGCGCGTGTCCTCTTGGCATCAGTACCCGCAACAGAACTAGCGCAAAAGCCAGCAATAGGGCTATACCAAGTTGAGCACTGTGGCTCACAAAGTTTGCCGGAATATCGAATCGACTTAAGCAAGGATTCTGAATGTCACAAAAGCACTGGGAAATAGGGATGCATCGGAAACTGTTGAACGAACTGCACCCCGTGATCACCGCAAGGCGGCTCAATGCGCCATCCGCGATTTCCATCGCTGCATTGGTTGCCTGCATGGCACTTGCCTCTTGTGGCGGCGGTGGCAGCAGCGATAGCAACGGCTCAACCGGTGGGACGACATCAACCCCAACGCCCCAGACAAGTTCCAGTACGATACTTTCGCAGGCGCCGAATGCGCCGCAGTTCGTCTCCAACACAGCAACGGACGGTCTCGACTGGTTCAATTACCGCCGCCAGCAGAGCGGGCTTGCCACAGTGAGCCGAAATGCCAAGGTGGACGCGGCGGCTCAGGCGCATTCAACCTATCAAAAGTTGAACAACACCATTTCCCACGAAGAGGTGTCGACCAACGCTGGCTTCACCGGCACGACACTTCAGGATCGCCTCACCGCAGCCGGATTTTCCTTCACCACATCGCGCTTTGCTTATGGCGAAGTTATCTCGGCTACCGGGGACCCGTCCGGATTTGTCGCTGCCGAAGACCTCGTGGGCGCGATCTACCATCGCTTCGTCATTCTGGAGCCGATGTTTACGCAAGCCGGCGCCGGCACTGCTTCAGTGACGGACGGCTACACCTATTTCACCACGGACTTCGTGGCAAACGGTCTTGGACCAGGACTTGGCCGGGGCAACTTCGCCGTCTATCCCCCAGCAAACCAGACCAGCGTTCCCACCAATTTCTTTACCGACCGCGAAACCCCGGACCCGGTTGCGTCACAGAACGAAGTCGGCTATCCCATCAGCGTTCACGCGGACATTACGGCAATAGTCCTGACACAAAGCTTTACCGTGCAAGCTCGTGGCGGCGCGCCGCTTAGCGTCCAGAAGCTGACGAATGCGACGGACACCAACACGCCGCGCTCCGCCGCTGCCATCATCCCGCTTTCGGTCCTCAGCCCGAAGACCACCTACGACGTCCACTTCGCCGGCACTGTTGACGGCGTGGCCGCAAGCCGCGACTGGTCCTTTACAACACAGTAGGGCTGCTTATTGTCGCAGAAGGCGCTCCACCCATATCGGGTGCGTTTGCGGTCTCATTCCGGCTACCCTGTGGCGTGGTCCGCGCTCCGGCGGTAACTGCGCCTGCACGAAACCAGCCGGGCTCCTTACATAGGGGCGGTCATGTCCCGACAGATAGAGCGCGACCGTATTCATCCACTGACTGGTTGGCGCGGGCTCCGCATACGATGTGGGGAGCAGCCCCAGCATTGCCAGTGCAATTAGCCAACGATTGAGTTGCGGTTTTGCCAGCCCCTGCCCAACACGAATGAACAGCAGCGCTACGACGCTTCCCAACATCCAGCCCGAAACCGCTTCGGACACCGAATGGTAATGCAGCACGACTCGCGACACTGTGACCAGCAGGCCGAGGCCAACGCCAACCAGAATGCCGAGGTTTCGAGCGGACCCACTCGAGCGCTGCAGAAAGAGCCACGCGATGACGGGGAATATGGCGCTTGCACGCATCGCATGGCCACTGACGCCAGTGAAATCAAGCGACTCGATGCCAATCCCCCAGCCAATGAAGGCGATCTTTGTCGCCAATACCACGACAAGTCCGCTGGCAAAAAGCGCACTCCACAGCAGCGCCAGTCGCCAGGCGTGTCCTGCCGCGAGCCAGGCCAGAATGACGAGGCCCGCCGGAAGCAGGACCACGCTGTCACCGACAAAGGTAATTTTGTGCCATAAAAACATAAAGATTTCGCTGCGTTCACCAGTATGGTCAAAGGATCACTGCACGCATCAACGGATAGTTGCAAGCAGACCATTAGACCGGGTTTTCGAGCCCGTATGGTTGATCGAATTCAAGCTGCGCCGTTTAGTGATTATTTGGCCTCCCCGGAACCCATGCGTGTAACGGCTACTTCCGGGATATGAAGGGATTGCCGGCAATGTAGAAGCGCAGCAGAGCCCCGGCCCAATCGCCCGCGTAACCCACGCCGATTCTGGGGCGGTGCGTGACGTGCAGCACCGGTTCTTCACGTGGCGCTAAGTGCAGCGTGTCACTTAACAGATCCTGGCCGTCGAGCTTCCGATCCAACCCCATCGCCTTGCACAAAAGACCCGGGCCGCGCGTGTTGCCATGGACGCCGTGAATCGGTTGCAGCGCCCGTATCAACACAGCGCAACCATTGCCCTCACTTTCCGTCACAACGTTCATGCAATTGTGCATGCCATAGATCAGGTAAATGTAGGCATGCCCGGGCGGTCCGTACATGACCCGCGTGCGCGGCGTAACGCCCTTCGACGAATGGGAAGCGAGGTCGTGCGCGCCGAGATAGGCTTCGACTTCCACGATTTTCCCGACACGCTCATCGTCTCCCCGCCGATGCACCAGAAGGCAGCCAAGCAAGGCTTCGGCGACTACCGCGGTGGGACGGGAATAGAAGTCGCGACTCAATTTGTTCATTGGCAGGTGAATCGAAGATTGCGGCAACGACTTAGTGACGATAGAAATACACGCCCGCACAGAGCAGCGCCCCGATGATATAAAGCAGCGTCGTATCCGAGACCGCGTACGGATACAGCATCAGTGCGACGCCCAGCCATTTGGGAATACTGAGAGAAGACTTCTTGCCGTATCGATACGCCGCATAGCCAAGGATGCCGAAAAGGATTGCGCCGATCAGGTAGGCCGGCGAAGGAAGACTCAGCCCGAGCGTGTTAAGAGTTTGCAAATTGTCCATCAGAACCCGGGGGAAATGGAAAGCCGGTGAATGTGAAGCATTGCGCTGCTTTCGTCAACCAAACTGGTCCAGTACAAGCGTCGCCGCACTCAACGCGGCAAGTGGCTGTAGAGGGATAACAGCAGCTCACTCACGATCAAACCCACGATGTACCACTCGACGCGATGTGAGCTCTTGTAGCGCACCGTTTCAAGCAAGGTTTCGGCGGTGCGCGATAAGGTGGCGAGCTTGCGTTCCAGCGCCTTGGCGCGTTCTATGATTTCGTAATCGCCTTCCAGCCTCGCGTGCAGTGCTTCGAGATGCGGATTGCTCCAGAGTAGTTCGGGCTTGTCGAGCACTTCAGCCCTGCTGGTAAGTCGATGTTCCGAGAGCAGCATGTCGCCAACCGTGCGCAAAAGGTCTTGCGAGCGCACCGAGAGTTTTCCGTCGTCTGCCAGGTCCCGTGCGAGCGGTTCGATCCGGTCGAACTCTCCGGCGGAGCGCCTTTCCTGAAATGACAGCATGGCTGCCTTCGACATGACCTCGGCCAGCAATTGCAGCCGGTCACGATCGGCCACGTGCAAGTGAATCTCGTTACCGACGGGGCCTTCGTGGGCGTGGGCTCCAACCACGACGGTTGCCTTTTCCTCGGAGTACGGATCGCCCCCGCCGGCACTGGCGCGTTCAATGGTGTTCATGAGCCACTCGCGGTCTCCCGCTTCTTCCGCGAAGAATGCCACGGCGCCGTAACGGAAAATCGCGGCTGCGCCAGCGCTTGGAAGGCGCACCATAAGCGGTGACTGGGCCACCATGGGCAAATGCGCCAGCGCCTTGATGTCGATGCGCTCAGCAACGATCATGACTGAGACGGAAAATTGCCGCGGCTGGATCAGCGGCTTTCCCTCGCGTCGCGGACTGTTCTTGCCAATCTTGCTGACCTTGCCGGAGCGTCGACGCCGGTTTGGCGAGGGCGACCACAGTATTGCGCGGCCTTGTGTGTCGGGGTCGTTTGCCATGTTGGTTCCTGTGCCGGAATGGCAATGAAACGGTGCGACATTGCGCGATGCGCGCGCGCTTCGCAATCCGTTAGAAAAAAGAGAAGTTGGAAATTCGCGCCAATAGCTGTATAACGTGCGCAGCACTTACATCAAGTCGTGGTTGTTGTCGGCCTCTTTCCTGTCTTGCTCCGGTTTCGCCGGGCCATTCCTGTTTGATCCTCATCGATGATTTTCTTGATTCTGAGTGCCCTGTCGGGCGCTTTTGCCCAATTCAAATTAAAGGAAGCAACATGACGATGCAAACCGGTACAGTAAAGTGGTTCAACGATTCCAAAGGTTTTGGCTTTATCACGCCAGACGGCGGCGGCCCTGACCTGTTCGCGCATTTCCAGGACATTCAATCCGAAGGCTTCAAAAGCCTGTCCGAAAACCAGCGCGTAACCTTCGAACGCGGCACTGGCCCAAAAGGCGAGAAAGCCAGCAACATTCGTCCTGCGTAGTTTATTACAGGCACGGTGACAGGGTGCTTCGGCACCTTGGCAAAAAGCTCGCTCCGGCGAGCTTTTTTACGTGTGCGCCCAGCATGGGCGCACTCCTGTGGGTGAAAGTCCCGCCGCGAGCTGACC